>JBBSFH010000052.1:0-2491 GCA_038238915.1 Sphingomonadales bacterium | reverse complement strand
CCGCCTTGGCGTTCTTCAGAATGGTGGCGCGGATATCCTCGATTTTGTCGGCCAGCGGCGAGGTGTAGCGCAGATCGACGCCCAGCACGGCGGCTTCCGCCATCGCATCCAGCACATGATCGGCGAGCGTATCGACCAGGCTGACGAGGAAATGCCCCGACCCCATCGCCGGGTCGCAGACGCGCAGCGCCATGATCGCGTTGGCCGGATCGGCATCGCGCAGTTCGCGCCGCCGATAGTCTTCGGCATCCTTGGGATTGAGCTTGCCAAGTGCGGCGCGGAAGGCATCGAGGCGTTCCGTGATAAGCGGTTCGAGCGTCTCGTCGAGGATCAGCCCGACCAACTCGTCGGGCGTGTAATAGCTGCCGCTGTTCTTGCGGGCGAAGAGGTTTGGACGCACCGTGAGCGCGCCCGCGTCGTCGCGCACAATCTCGAATTCGAGCAGCCGTTCGTAGATCGATCCGAGCTGCTGGACGGAGAGATCGCGGTAGTTGATGTAGCGCCGTTCACCCGATGACCGCTCGTATGACAGGGCATCGAGGGCAGGAGCCATGACGCTGTCGGGCACGCGGGTGCTGTTCAGCAAAGGCGTCCCACCCGTAGCGAACAAGCCGCCATTATAGGGCGGTATGCCGACCGAACTGTCGCCTTTGTCGATCATTCGCGACAGATCGGAAACGTGCGACCAAATGCGGGCGGCGGACGTGGAGAACGCGTCGCCGCTGGTCACGCGCCTGCCGACATCGAGCCGAAGCGGGCGCAGCGCATAGTCGTCATAACGCGGATCGCTAACCGGCAGGAGGTCGCGGTCTTCGGCATAGAGCAGGAACAGCAGGCGGTAGAGCAGCACCAGCGCGGCGTTCCGAACGTCGGACAACGGCGCATCCGGTGCTGCGCTTGCGATGGAGGTGGCGAGGCTCGGGAATACGGATTCAAACACCAGTTTTGACAGGCTGGCGGCGACCCGTTCCTCATAGAATGCGGCTTCGGCTCGCGCGCGATCGTGGAATGAGCGCTGATCCGCGCCATCGCGGAGGAACGCTTCGCGCCCCAACATGACGGCGAACACGCGCAGCCAGTGATCGCGCGTGGCAGCATCGGCTGACGCACCTTCGTCGCCGAGCGCGAGAACACGACCCAGGTCGATTTCCAGAAACTCTTCCGAAATCGACCGCGCGCCCGACCAATATAATCGCCAGCGCGAGCCGTTGGTGAGGATGCCCCAGCGCAGCGCGCCGCCCGTCGTATCGTCGATGCGGCGCATATAGCGCAGCATCTGGGTTGACGGCGCGGTGGTTTCATCGCGGCCCGAAGCACGGTCCAGCGGACGCGCCCAGCGCTTGCTTTCGACGACCGCGAGACCGTGAGCATAACGCCGCCATTGGTCGCCCTGAGCATTGGCCGAGGCCTTCGCCGCGGCGTCCGCAAACAGCAGGCCATCGGGCACGTCATCGCGTCCGGTGACAGTCAGGTTTTGTTGGCGAAGCGATTCCGTCCATCCGAGAGACGCCAGCACCGGCCAAATGAAATCGTCCTCGGTTTGGCTTTCGTTTGTGCGGTGATCCTGCGGAAAGGCTGCGGCGATTTGGTCAAGTCGCGTGCGCAGTTCAGCCACATCGACGGCGCGATAGGCGGCGGTGGCCTTGATCGCATCGGCGAGATAATCGGTGGTGAACAGCGCACCGGAAATGAACAACGCAGAATCAGACAAATAGCGCCCCCTGTATGTTCTTAACAGTAGCGAGACGGACCCATTCTGGCAAAGCCAAGTGTGATGGGAGCAGAGATTTCGCACCAGCTTTGCACCCTGATGATCGAAGGTTTCGTCATCGGCAGCGCGCGAATTGGCAACTCACGATGGCGCATCCTCGTAATGTGGCGTAGTAGGGCAATCGGCGGCTTGAATGGATTTAAGCTCAGGCTCAGGGGTAGGAAGATGACGGCAAGATAAAGCGAGATTCCTCGCTGCCGGAACGTCGTTCCTAAGTGTTTGTCTGCACATTTTTTTTTTGACGTCGCGCGGCACCATCAGTGAGGTGAGTGGGTGGCACCTATGCCAGTTTCTCGTTTGTTATCAATGCTTCGACATGCACCATCGACGATGTGCCTCAAATCCGGTTCCGCCGTTTGCCGCCGTTTGCAAGTCTTTCTACGCTACGGCCCTACGCCTCGATTTACTGTCTTGCGTCGCTGATTCCGACCTTCAATCGTCACGTCATGGCTAACGATGATGACCGATTCCGCATCCGTCCCGGCAAGGTCCGCGACCAGGGAGCAACCCGGTTGCCGAGGGCCGTCCGTGCGCGTCCCAAGACGTTCATCGGCGAGGTGCATCAGGCCATCCGCCGTGCGGGCGGCAGCCCCAACCGGCTGACCGGGACCGGGAAGGGAAGCGGGCGGTTCAACGCTCGCGGGCGGGGCGCTCAGATCGCGGCGGGATTGAAGGGCCGGAACGGGTGGAGCCGTGACGGACGCGGCGTCCGCACCCGCT
>JBBSFH010000051.1:0-2589 GCA_038238915.1 Sphingomonadales bacterium | reverse complement strand
TGTCAAATCGCTTCCAAGCGCGACCCCCGTTTCGCTTCCAATAGCGACCCCTCGTGTGTCGGGGAATCCGAGGGAGAGGAACGCGTCACAATCAGGATGAGAATGCGCCGCCGCTGTCGCGCCGGAGGGAGGGCGTAGCCCGACCGGAGAGGCGACAGCGGCGGCGTGCGAAAAACTCCGGCTCCTCAAGACTGCGTGGCGTGGCGTGTCTTGTTCCCGCGATTGGCGAGGGCTTGGCTCAGGAGCGGTTCTTGAAGCGCCAGCTTGTGTTGCCGGTCTCGACGATATCGCAATGGTGCGTGAGGCGGTCGAGCATGGCGGTGGTCATTTTCGCGTCGCCGAATACCTGCGGCCAGTCGGCGAAGGCGAGATTGGTGGTGATCAGCAGCGAGGTGTTTTCATAGAGCTTGCTGATGAGGTGGAAGAGCAACTGACCGCCGGGCTGGCTGAACGGGAGATAGCCGAGTTCGTCGATGACGATGAGATCATAGCGCAGCAGGTTTTCCGACAACCGGCCGCTGCGACCGGCTGCCTTCTCTTGTTCGAGTTGATTGACGAGATCGACCAGGTTGAAGAAACGTCCCCTGGCGCGGGCGCGAATGACCGCCGATGCGACGGCGATGCACAGATGGGTTTTGCCCGTGCCCGTGCCGCCGATGAAGATCGCGTTGCGCTTGGCGTCCAGGAAGGCGCCGGAGGCGAGTTCGCGGACCAAGCCTTCGTCGACCGGCGTGTCCGCGAAGACGAACTTGTCAATGTCCTTGAGCACTGGGAACTTCGCTCCGGCGATGCGATAGCTGATCGATCGCGCCTGTCGGTGCGTGCGTTCGGCGCGGATCAGGCTGGCGATCAGCGGATAGAGTTCATCGCGCCGGGCGAGGCCCTTGCCGGCGATCTCGTCGAAGCTGGCGCGCATGCCGTGTAGCTTGAGTTCGCCCATGGCCTCCAAAATCTCATGACGTTCCATCAGGCGATCTTCCTTATGAGGTCGTAGCGGCCACAATCGGCCACGGGTTCGATCTTCAGGCGAAGCGCGTCGGGGGTGGTGATGCTGGATGGCGCTACGGGCTGGCGCCGACGCGCCAGCACGGTCAGGATCACGTCGCCGCTGGCGATGCCCGCCTCCAGCGCCTCGGCGCAGGCGGCCTCGACCGCGGTGAGCCCATGATCCAGAACAGCGCCCAATATCTTGACGAACTGGCGGTCGCCGTCGGCGTGCGGCTTGAGCTTGGCGCGCACTTGGGTCAGCGCGGCCGGCAGATCCCAGTCTTTGAAGGGCGCGCCGTTGCGCAAGGCGCCGGGCTTCTTCATCAACACTGGTAGGTAGTGCCAGGGATCGTAAATGATCCGGTCGCGCTGGAAGCATCGCGGATGATCCGCGACGACTTCGTCGCCCAGCAAGACGACAACGCGCTCAGCATGAGAGCGCACCAGAACCATCTGGCCAGCGGCTCGGGCGTCGACGCTGTAGCGATTGTGATCGGCCATGATCAGGCAGGTGGTGCTGGCCCTAACCGCTTTCTCGACGAATCCGTCGAAGGGGCCGCGAAGCGGCATCAGGCTCGCGCGCTCGTCCTCAAAGACCTCCCAGATCGTTCGATCCTTGAACTCGGGATGTCGGATTCGCTTGGCGTAGGCGACGCACTGATCTTCCAGCCACGCGTTCAGCTCGGCCAAGCTTTTTACCCGGGGCTTGGGCCGGAACATCTGGTCACGCAGATTGCCGACCTGGTTCTCGACCTGACCCTTCTCCCAACCCGAAGCAGGGGTGCAGGCCACCGGTTCGATCAAATGGTGCGAGCACATCTGTAGAAAGCGGCCATTGTATCGGCGCGCCTTGCCCACGAAGATCGCATCGACCGCGGTCTTCATATTGTCGTAGATGCCGCGACGGCACACCCCGCCGTAAAACTGGAACGCCTTGTCATGGGCGTCGAACACCAACTCCTGGGTCTCGCGAAAATAGACGCGCACGAACGGCATGCGGCTATGCGAGAGCTTCATGTGCGCCGCCTTCACCGTCAGCGGCAATCCCTGGAGCGTGATCGTCTCGTGGCTCCAGTCGAACTGGTAGGCTTCGCCCGGCGCGAAGCTCATCGGCACATAGGCATGCGCGGGAACCCGCGCCCGCTCCTCGCGCCAGGACTTCACGAACCGGTGGACGCTGTCGTGGGCGCCGCTATATCCGCGCCCACGCAGTTCTTCGAACAACCTCTGCGTCGAGCGGCGCTCCCGCTTCGCCAGCTTCGATTCCGCCTCCAGAATCTCCGTCAGCGCCTCGACCCATACGCCGAGCTTCGGCGTGGGCTGGATGTCCCGCGCGTATTTGAACTCCGTCTGATGGCCCCGAATGACCTTACGAACCGTCGCGCGAGACACCAAAAGCGCCCGAACAATCTCCTTGATCGGACGGCCCTGCTCGAAATAGGCGCGTCGTATCTCGCCGATCTTGTCCACGCCAACCATCCCCATCGGTCCTTCCAGGCCGATTCGGGCCAAAGGGAAGGACGCTGACACACACCGTCAGAGGGGGTCGGTATTGGGCGCGAAGGAGCCCCTCAGGGGGTCGTTATTGCAAGCGATTTTGCA
>JBBSFH010000050.1:0-2672 GCA_038238915.1 Sphingomonadales bacterium | reverse complement strand
GTGGACCTGAAAATAGTTCTTGGCGAGATCAACACCTATTCTGATAAACTTTTGCATGGACGGTCTCCCTTTTTGTGGCGCTCCGGCGACCACGTCTTGGCACTATGATGCCGCTGAGGTGAGGCCGTCCACATCATCAAGAATCAAAAGGTCGGCGCGGCCGAGGTTGCGTAGAAGCCGGGGATGGCGACCGTCGCCGCGCGCCAGGGCCAGTTCCTCGAATAGCCGGGGCACGCGCTGGTAGAAGACTGACCGGTTGTCCCGGCATGCCTTGTGGCCGAGCGCTGAGGCCAGCCAACTTTTTCCGACGCCGGTTGGACCGATCAGGGCCAGATTGTCGTGGGCGTTGATCCATTCGCCTTCGACGAGCTTCTGGAACAGGGCGCGGTCGAGACCGCGAGGACTGCGATAGTCGACATCCTCGACGCAGGCCTGCTGGCGTAATTTGGCGACGCGCAGCCTTCCCGCGAGGCGTTTGTCCTGGCGCCAGGAGGCCTCACGATCAAGCAGGAGCCCCAACCATTCGTGATGGCCGAGGCCGTCGGCTTCACCGGCGGCGGCGATTTCGAGGAGGGCCTTGGCCATGCCATGCAGGCCAAGCGCGTAAAGCTGGTCGTAGGTCGGATGTTTGAGCAAGACTGTTTCTCCTAATTGTAGTAGCGCGGTCCACGGATATTTGCGTGCAGGATCGGCGTTCCGTCCGTGGCGCGCTTTTGCGCGGTTCGCCGGTCGAGGTGGTTGTCGAGGATGGATTTGACCGAGCCGTAAGTGCGCGCGCCGATGTCGATGGCGCGCTCGGCGGCGGCTTCAAGGCGCTCGGCGCCATACGGACGGGCCAGCCGGACGACCCCCAGACAGGCGCGAAAGCCCTGTTCCGGATGCGGACGCTGTTCGAGGATCAGTTCACACAGCGCCGCAGTCGCCGGGCCGACCAGCTGGGCGTCGGCGCGGATGCGTTCGATCGTCCAGCCGGCATATCGACGATGGCTGGAAGGCATATGTTCGGGGATGGTCGTGTGCTTGTGATTGCCGCTGATGCGCATGTGCACGGCGATCCGCTCGCCCTTGAGGAAGATCTCGACCGTCCTCGCGGTCAGCCGCGCGTCGACCTCGGCGCGGGCGAAGCGATGGGGGACGCTGTAATAATGGGCAGCAACCTCGATGTGATAATCGATGCCGACGCGACAGGCGCGCCATTCCGAGAACTCGTAAGGTTCAGCAGGCAGCACCTTCAGCGCGGGGCGATCAATCTGATCCAGCAATTGCCGGCGCGTCACCCCAAGCCGCCGGATCGGACGCTCTTCGTTGAGATGCGTCATCAGATCGGCAATCGCCGCGTTGACATCCGCTAAACTGAAGAAGATTCGATGGCGCAGCCGCCCGAGAAGCCATCGCTCGACGATAAGCACGGCCTGTTCGACTTTTGCTTTATCCCTCGGACGCCTCGGCCTCGCTGGCAAAATGGCGGTGTCGTAATGCGCCGCCATCTCGGCGTAGGTTCGATTGACCTGGGGGTCGTAGAGACAAGCCTTGATAACAGCGGTCTTGGTATTGTCCGGCACCAGCAAATGCGGAACGCCGCCGAGCACCTCGAGAGCGCGGACATGGGCGTCGATCCAGTCGGGCAGCGCCTGCGTCCAGCTCGCGTGCGCAAAAGTGAAGCTCGACGCGCCGAGCACCGCGACGAAGATTTGCGCCTTGCGGATTTCGCCCGTCAGCCGGTCGATGACGACCGGAACCCCATCGCCGGCGTAATCGACGAACAGCCGCTCGCCGGCCGCGTGCGTCTGCCGCATCGTCGGCGACAACTTTGATTCAAAGCCGCGATAGAGCTCGCAAAACCGCGAATAGCTGTAGCCGCCGGGATTGGCGGCTATATATTCATCCCAGACGATCATCAGGGTGACGTGCTTGCGCTTCAGCTCCCGGTGAACCGTCGGCCAATCCGGCTCGGCGTGGCGGCGATGGCCCCGTTTGGTCCCGTGATTGGCGTAAAGCGCCGCCTCCAGGTCGCCATCGTTCATGCCGTCCGGCAAGGGCCAACCCAGCCCGGCACCCTCGAAACGCCTCAACGTCCCACGCACCGTCGATGCGGCTATGCCCAGCCGGCGCGCGATTTCGCGCGTCGAAATACCGGCGGAATACTTCAAACGAATGATCTCGCGCACTTGGCGCATCGCAACTCTTTCCGCTGGCATCATCGCTCCCTTGGATTGCCAAAGGAGGGACCCTAAACAGGCCAGCGGAGGCGTTCGTCGCCATTCCAGACCCCGGGCGGCTTTATTCCGTTCCGGTGGGCGGCATCATCTCGTTATGGTGGGCGGCATCATTCCGTTACGGCGGGCGACATCATCCCGTTATGATGGGCGGCTTGGACAGGAATCAGCATTTTTGGCAAGAAGAATGCCTGTTCGATACTCAAGAACATTTCGTATTCACAAAGTCGCCGCCGCAACAACCGAGCGTCCGGATTCATTCCTGTGGGCGGCCGAAGTTCAAGGGTCTTCTTTATGATCGCCTCACCAGTCGGAAACTTTTCGAGCCAAGCAGGCGGCATTTCGGATGGGGCTAACGCGCACGTCTTCCGCATCAAGTACTTTGCGCCCGGCCCCGTAGCTAGCCTGTCCTATTCGTGAGAGCGCGGTTTTTTGGTCCGATTGGTGCGTCCGCAC
>JBBSFH010000049.1:0-3284 GCA_038238915.1 Sphingomonadales bacterium | reverse complement strand
CCCGCCGAGCCGCTCCTTGCCGCCGCTCGAGTTCTGCCTGGGCACCAGCCCGATCCACGCCGCAAGGTTGCGTCCGCTCTTGAACACCGCCGGGTCGGCGACCGCGGCAACGAAGGCGCTGGCGATCACCGGGCCGACGCCGGGGATCTCCATCAGCCGACGCCCGACCTCGGTCTGCCGTGCGCTCTCCCGGATGCGGCGGTCGTTACCCAGGATCTGCGACTTCACCACCGCCAGCTGCGCCGCGAGCATCTCGATGCACAGCCGGGCGTCGGACGGCACGCGCGCATCGCTCGGATCGGCGAGCACCGCGAGGAGCTGGTCGATCCCGCCGCGCCCGATCGCCGCGACAATGCCGAACTCCGACAGATGCGCCCGCATCGCTTGTCGACACCTGAGTCCGTTGGCGGCTCAGCATCAGCCGCACCCTGTAGAGCATCATCACACTCTGCTGCTCGGGTGTCTTCACCGCGACGAAGCGCATCGTCGGCCTGGTCACCGCCTCGCAGATCGCTTCGGCATCGGCAGCATCGTTCTTGCCCCGCTTGACGTACGGCTTCACATACTGCGCTGGCATCAGCTTCACATCGTGTCCCCGCGCGATCAGCTCGCGCGCCCAATAGTGCGAGCTGCTGCACGCCTCGATCCCGATCAGGCACGGTGCGAGCTTCTCGAAGAACCCCAGCATCGACCTCGCGTCAGGCGCTGGCGAACAACCACCTGCCCTGCCGCATCGACCCCATGCACCTGGAAAACCGACTTCGCGATATCCAACCCGATCGTCGCTATCACTGCCTTCGTCATCATCGCTCTCCTCCCGGCTCAACCTGCAGACTATACCGCAGGTCAGGGTAGGAGAGCCGTCCACCGCATCAATTGCGGACCAGCAGCTTTAGGGTGTCGGGTGCAGGATAACTGCCTTTCGCTGGGGCGTCACTGCCATCAGCTCTCGACCCCGTTCACGACATTCACCGCGATATCGAGAGTGCCCGAAAGCGGTCGTCCATTCAGTTTCCAATCGGAGAAGAGCGTACGGGCGACCCCCGGGTCTGCGATCAATCATCCCTCTATCGCGCCCACGTCCAGTCTGCAGCCCGCACGCGGCAGCCGCCACCCGGCGCGCCGGTCCAAGCGCGGCCGTGGACGTAGCGACCGGTCGCCGCGCCGGTCGGCTTGCCGTCGCGCAGCGCGAAGCGGCCGTTCACAAGCACGTCGGCCACGCCGGTCGACAGCTGGTGCGAATTGGCGAACGTAGCGTGGTCCTGGATCGCCGCCGGATCGAACACGACGACATCGGCGTAATAGCCGGGCTTCAGGCGTCCGCGATCGTCAATCGAGATCGTCTCGGCGGGAAAGCTGGTGAGCTTGCGCACCGCTTCCTCGAGCGGGACCACCTTTTCATCGCGCACATACTTCGCCAGTACGCGCGCGAAATTGCCGTAGGTGCGCGGGTGCGTCGGCGAGCGCAGGAACACGCCTTCGGGCGCGGGGGCGGCGGCGTCCGAGCCGTAGCTTACCCACGGCAGTGCGACCTGGCGGCGGATATTGTCCTCGCTCATCAGGAAGTAGGCGGTCCCGACCCGGCTATCGTCCTCGACGACGAGGTCCATCGCGGTCTCCTCGGGGCTTTTGCCGCGCAGGCGAGCGACCTCGGCGAGCGATTTGCCTGCATATTGCCGGAGCGCCGAGTTCTTGAACTCGAGCAGCATCACGCCGTCCGCCCCCGCGCCGGCATACAGATTTTCCCAATCCTTGGGGTGTGCATTGCGCATTTCGGCGGCGACACGCGCACGGATCGCGGGATCGCGCAGCCGCTCGCGCCATTTCTGAAGGCCGCCATCCTGCACCCACGTCGGCATCGAAGCGTCGAGCCCCGTCGCGCCCGCCGTGTAGAGATACATGTCTGCGGTGATACGCGTCCCGCCCGCGCGCGCCGCCTCGATCATCGCGATGGCGGGCGTCAGCTTCGCCCAATTGTCGCGGCCCGCCTGTTTGAAGTGATAAATTTCGGCGGGCGCTCCGGACGCCTTGGCGATGTCGATCGTCTCCTGGATGGCCTCCAGCAGACGATCGCCTTCGCTGCGCATGTGCGCGATGTACATGCCGCCGCACGTCGCCGACTCTTGCGCGAGCGCGATCAGCTCGGGCGTCTTGGCGAACGTATTTGGCGCATAGATGAGCGCGGTTGTCAGCCCCAGCGCACCCTCCTCCATCGATTGGCGCACCAGCGCGCGCATCGCGGCAAGCTGCGCCGCATCGGGCTGCGCGCTCGTCTCGCCGAGGATGTTGACGCGCACCGTGCCCTCGCCGACGAACCCCGCGACGTTGGGCGCGATGCCGCGCTTTTCGAGTCCGGTCATATATTCGCCGTAGGTCGTCCAAGTGATGGGGTATTTGATGTCGCCCTGCTGCGCGACCATTACCGCCTTCATCGCAGGCGTCAGCGGACCCATCGAATCCTCGCCCATCACTTCGAGCGTGACACCCTGCGTAACGTCCGAAAGCGCGCGACCGTCGATCAGCAGGCTCTCCTCGGGATGCGCGAGCATGTTGACGAAGCCGGGCGACACCGCCTTGCCGCGCGCATCGATCTCGGTCGCGCCGCGCGCCGCGATGTGTAGGGTGATTGCAGCGATCCGATCCCCCGCCACCGCCACGTCGCCGATGTAGGGCCTGGTCCCCGAGCCATCGTAGATCGTGCCGCCGCGGATCACCACGTCATAGCGCGGCGGCTGAGCGGCCGCGCCAGCCGCAAACAGCGCCGCCACCAGCACCAGATTTCGCCCAACCATCGTCTCGCTCCCTCGTCCGCGCGCAGCCTAGAAGTCGAGCGTGGCGGTGAGCAAGCGCATATCGAGCGCGAGCCACACGAGGAACATAGCCGCCAGCGCGACTATTACGCTCCAGACCGAACTCACCAAATGCCGCCCCGGTCGCCGCAAGGTTGCAAGTGCGTTCCACAGCGTCACCGCCGTCCCCACCATCGTCAGCACCAGCAGCAGTTGCAGAACACGCATCGCCCAATCGAGCGATCCATTGAGCGCGCCGACATCCTTGCTGATGACCGAGACGAGCAGCACCCAGCCGATCCCGATCGCCAGAAACAGCCAGGCTGTCACGCGCGCGCCGCGATAAAGACGCCAGTCGCGCATCCCAAGATCGGGCCGATAGCCGTAGCCGCGCCGGACGAGCGCCACGACCGGCCACGACAGCGCGACGATCAGCATGACGGTTATCGCGGCGATTGCCACGGGGCCAATCCAACTCACATTCATGTCGGCGGG
>JBBSFH010000048.1:0-3336 GCA_038238915.1 Sphingomonadales bacterium | reverse complement strand
GAGATAATGCACCAAGCCGGTCGATACCGCCGGATCAGGAAAACCCAGTGGGGCCGTGGCACGTTCGAGTGCGGGCAATCGATCGGGACCTGAGACGCGCGAATGGCATTATGGCCCGCGGCAAATGAAACGGCCGCACTAAAGGTCGAACACATGGCCGCACCGACCAACGAACGTGCAGATGCTCAAGAAAGCCCTTGCCAACGGAGAGCCGTCCACACACGGCCCACTTTCAACCGTTATCAGGAAAATGCGCTCTATAAGCGGTCGTTCGATGGGCTGGCGATCGATCCCGAAAGCCACTGTTCGTTACCCGCGAAGCGCTCCGCGCCGGTCAGCGCCTTTGGACGAGTATCCGGCAGAGCGCAGGCGCATTGGCCATCCCACAGAAATCAGGCCGGGTTCCCGTGCGACGCCAGTAGTCGATGATGTTGAGGCGGGCTGCGAGCGCGGCAAACTGGGGGGTGTAGCGCTCGGCGTCCATCGGGGGAGAGTAGAGAAGGACGAGCGAATGGCGGTCACCTTCGAGCGCGGTCGCTTCGATCCGGACAAGCGCGCGGGTACCGCGCCCGCCGATCGCAAGGAGATCCATCGCCGGTTGCCTCTCGTCATCGGCGAGCGAACTGAAACGACCGTCGAGCGCGTCGGCGGCGCGGCGCATCGCGGCCACATCGCCGCGCTCGCCCGCCTGTGCGAGCGCATCGCGCGTCGGCCGAAGTGGATCGTCGGGGACGCCAGTAAGCGTCTTCGCGAGCGAATAGTTTTTTGCCCACATCGCAACTTCGAACCGTTCACCATTGACTTCAAACGTCGGGTCTTGCCCGCCCGCCATCTTGAGGCCGCGCTCGGCTTCAGCAAAATCGCCGAGATAGCCGCGCGTGTACGCAACGCTCGCCCGATAACGGGCCACAAGCGGTTCGAGCGCAGTTGCGCGTTCGTACAGGGGAAACAAATCCCTGATCCGGCCAAGTTGCACGAGAAGGGCGGCACGTTGGCCAGGTTTGGCCAGGTGGTGTCCCGGGAGGTGGTGTAGCAGCTGTGGATAGGCCACTGCGGTGGTCACCGTGTCGGCGCTGGGTAGGGTTGGGTTGCTGGACGCAACTCTGACCCGAGGACCACCACGATGACCGATGACAAGATTGCCCTTCGCGCGATGCTGGAGAAGGGATCCGACACGACATTCCTGCGCGAGATGATCGGCTTCGCTGCCGAGCGGCTGATCGCGCTGGAAACCGTGACGCTCTGCGGTGCTGCGCCCGGCGAGCGCAGCGCCGATCGGACCAACCAACGCAAAGGGTACCGTGACCGCGACTGGCAGACGCGGGCCGGCACGGTCGAGCTGCGTATCCCCAAGCTGCGCCACGGCAGCTACTTCCCCGGCTTCCTCGCCCGGCCGATCGAGGGCGACTGGCCCCAATGTCTGGCTGGACGCCACCTACGTGAAGGTGCGCCGCGATCACCAGATCGTTTCCGTCGCAGTGATCGTGGCCGTGGGCGTCAACACCGACGGCCGCCGAGAGGTGCTGGGCATGACCACGGGCCACAGCGAGGCCGAACCCTTCTGGACCGAGTTTTCTGCGCTCGCTGGCGCGCCGAGGCCTGCGCGGGACCAGGCTGGTCATCTCCGACGCGCATGAGGGGCTGAAAGCCGCGATCACCAAGATCCTAGGCGCCACATGGCAGCGCTGCCGCGTCCACTTCATGCGCAACGCGCGGGCCTACGCGGGCAAGACGCAGCGCCGCATCGTGTCCGCCTGGATCGGCACCGCCTTCGCCCAGGACGACGCAACCGCCGCGCGCAAGCAGTGGCGCGAGGTCGCCGATCAGGCCCGCCCCCGCGTGCCCAAGCTCGCCTCACTCATGGACGATGCCGAAGCCGATGTGCTGGCCTACATGGGCTTTCCCGCCCAGAACCGGGCCAAAATCCACTCCACCAACCCGATTGAACGCCTGAACGGCGAGATCAAGCGGCGCAGCGACGTCGTCGGCATCTTCCCCAACGAGGCGGCCGTCACCCGGCTGATTGGCGCACTGCTGCTCGAGCAGAACGACGAATGGGCCGTCCAGCGCGCCCGCTACATGACACTGGAAACGATCGCCCCGCTCGGCGATAACCCATCCGTCAGCTTGCCAGCCTTGGCAGCCTGACCAAGCAGCCAACCCTGCTCAGCACGCCGTTGCTACACCACGGCTTGGGGCACGATCCGTTGGCCACCCTGGCACGCGCAATCGCCCGGGTTGTGCGTCGTAAGATAATTTGGGACAGCTGACGGGTTAAGTTAGCGGCGTGTTGGGCTCATCTGGGGGGGTGAGTTTAGGCGGCGAGTTTGCGGTGTAGCAAGCGTCGATGTTGGATGGTCTGTCGTTTGATGCGGGCGCGTTCGGCGAGGATGGCTGGGCCGCGACCGAGGTAGACGTCGGCGGGTGTCAGGTTGTCGATGCTCTCGTGGTAGCGGCGATGGTTGTAGTGCTCGACGAAGGCTTCGATCTGGGCCTCGAGATCGCCGGGCAGGTAATAGTGTTCGAGCAGGATGCGGTTCTTCAGCGTCTGGTGCCAGCGTTCGATCTTGCCCTGCGTCTGGGGATGATATGGCGCTCCGCGCACGTGCTTCATCCGGCGATCGCCGAGCCAGTCGGCCAGTTCGCCTGAGACATAGCTCGAGCCGTTGTCGCTAAGCAGCCGGGGCTTGTGGCGGACGTGGGCCTGGTCGCAGCCCGAGGCTGCCAGCGCGAGTGTCAGCGTGTCGGTTACGTCCTCGGTCTTCATCGTCGTGCACAGCTTCCAGGCGATGATGTATCTTGAGAAGTCGTCGAGGATGGTCGACAGGTACATCCAGCCCCAGCCGATGATCTTGAGGTAGGTGAAGTCGGTCTGCCACATTTCGTTGGGCGCGCTGGTCTTGTCGGTAAATTCGCTGGCTGCCTTGATGACGATGAATGCCGGACTGGTGATCAGATCATGCGCCTTGAGCAGCCGGTAAACCGAGGCTTCCGACACGAAGTAACTGTGCTCGTGGGTGAAGCGCACCGCCAGCTCGCGTGGAGACAGCTCGGACTGTTCGAGCGCGAGGGTGATGATCGCGGCGCGGACATCATCGGGGATGCGGTTCCACACGCGGCCCGGCTGCACTGGCCGGTCTTCCAGCGCCTCGGGGCCACCGGTCTGATACCGATTATACCAGCGGTAGAAAGTAGCGCGGGGGATGCCGATCTGCGCCAGCGTCGCTTTTGCCGGCAGGCTCGATTGCTCGACGAGGCGGATGATTTCGGCCTTCTCGGCGGCGGGGTATCTCATGCCTCGTTGCCCCCAGCCGCAATCATGCTTTTTTTAAGCAG
>JBBSFH010000047.1:0-3787 GCA_038238915.1 Sphingomonadales bacterium | reverse complement strand
TAAATAGTCGTCCGTGAAGTATCTTAGACACCCTTGTTTTGTGTGCATCTGCGGGGTTCGGCAAGTATTTGCTTTTGCAGGAATGGCCGCTTGATCAGCTTGGTTTCTTGCAAATTGAACGATGGCTTTGGCCGTGATTCTCTCCCTCCATCGGCGGGATGGAGGGTGATTCGATGCGACCCAGGGAGCGGCGCGACAGCGGGCAGAATGATCTGTTCAAGGCGCGGCTCGATCAGATCGTCGATTTGAACCATCCGCTGGCGAAGCTGGCGCGGACGGTCGATTGGCGTTTTCTGGAAGAGCGGTTCAGCGCGGCATATTCGGACAGCTCGGGTCAACCGCCGCTGCCGACCCGGCTCATGGCCGGTCTGGCGATCCTCAAGCATATGCACGACCTGTCTGACGAAGTGCTGTGCGAGCACTGGATCGAGAACCCCTATTATCAGCTGTTTTGCGGCGAGGAGTTCTTTCAGCACAAGCTGGCGTTCGACCGCTCGTCGATGACGCGCTGGCGCCAGCGGATGGGCGAAGACAAACTGATCGCTCTCATCCAGGAGAGCCTGAACGTGGCCACGCGCACGGGTGCAGCCAGGCCTGCCGACTTTTCCAAGGTGATCGTCGACACCACGGTGCAGCCCAAGGCGGTGGCGTTCCCGACCGACGGCAAGCTGATGCATCGGGCGCGCGAGCGGCTGGTCAGGCTGGCTAAGAAACATGGCGTCGGCCTGCGCCAATCCTACGGACGGGTCGGCAAGCACGCGTTGATCGCCCATCAGCGCTACGCCCACGCCAAGCAGTTCAGGCGGGCCAACCGGGCGCTGCGGACCTTGCGCACATACCTTGGCCGGGTGACGCGCGACATCGTGCGCAAAATCAAGGGCGAGGCGGCGCTTGAGGAGATCTTCGGTCTGCCGCTGATGCTGGCGCGCCGGGTGCGCGAGCAGCGCCAGAACCAACGCGGGCCGAAGGTCTATTCGCTGCACGCGCCGGAGGTCGAATGCATCGGCAAGGGCAAGGCGCATCGCCCCTATGAGTTCGGCGTCAAGGTCTCCATCGCCACCACGCTCCGTCATTCCAGAGGTGGCCAGTTCATCGCCCACGCCAAGGCGCTGCCCGGCAATCCCTACGACGGCCATACGCTGGAGACCGTCATCCCCGAGATCGAGGCGCAGATCGGCGCGAGCCTCGCGCGCATCGTCGCCGATCGGGGCTATCGCGGTCACAACGCGCCGCCCGATCATCGCTTCAAGGTCTATATCTCAGGCCAGAAACGGCGCGTCACCGAACACATCAAGCGCGAGCTGCGCCGACGTTCCGCAGTCGAACCCGTCATCGGCCACGCCAAAGGCGAGCATCGCATGGGCCGCAATTACCTCGCCGGCCAACAAGGCGACGCGATCAACGTCGTCCTCGCCGCCGCCGGATACAACTTCCGAAGGCTGCTGGCATGGCTGGCAATCTTTTTGTCCGCATACCTGATCGCCATAGCGCGAGCGCCGACATTACAAAATCAGCCCACCGCTGCTTGATCCGCGTTCTTCACGGACGACTATTTAGCATAGGCGTCGCGGGGTCTGGAGCGCGGCGGCCCATCTCGGCGGTAAGGACCCGTCGATGTGGACGGCGGCGTATCCTTCAGGCTTCCGGCCCTATCGCAAGGCCCACGCCACATCGTTCTCTGCCCGAGCCTCGATTACTCGTCCGGCAACCCGGCTTTCCGGACGCCATCGAACACGACCGGCAGATTCGGCGTGTGCTCCGTCATCCATTTGACCGTAAGTTTGGGATTCAGTCGGCGAGCCTCGGTCAAAGCGGTCCTCGCTTCGTCCATTTTGCCCGCCTGCGCATAGGCGGCGGCCAAGTTCGTATAGGCGAAGAACGAGCGATAACAAGAGTCGATCGCTTGGCGATATTGGTCGATGGCCTCGTTCAAGCGGCCCAGGCTTAGTTCCGCATCGCCAATTTCGACGTGGATTGTGCTAAGGTGGGGGTCGCGCGGACTCAGCCGCATCGCGCGCTGAGCGTCGGCCTTGGCCTGCTCGAATTGGCCCAGAGAATTTTCGGCTACGATGCGTGACGTCAACAGCATCGCGAAATTCGGGTTGATTGCGAGGCCGGCCTCGGCGACAGCGAGTCCTTCGCGGGGCCGCTGTGAATTGGTCAAATAATCCGATTTTACGTGATATGCTCGGACGTTGTCAGGCTCGAGAACGATCGCTCTATCGGCTTGCCCCAGCACTTTGGCCTCGTAGTCGGTCCCAGGGTCGCCCCACGCAAACATACGGCCAATATAGTAGGCATAGGCGCTTCCGGCCAAAGCATCGGCGTCGTTGGGGTCGATTTGAAGAGCGCGGTCGAACGACGCCCGTGCATCATTGACGCTCTCGCGCCGTTCCTTCGGGGGTTGTTGAATATTGCGCCATATCAGCGCCCAACCGCGCATGCCCAGGTCGACGGCGTCCGGAATGGGGGAGCGAGAGCCCATTTTTGCTTCCGCCACAACAAGTTCGTATCCTAAAGCGTTCGCCAGTCTGGCCACCACCTGATCCTGCAGCTTAAAGAGGTCGGCGACGTCATCCTCGAACCGGTCGGCCCAAAGATGCGCGCCGGATTCGGAGTCGATGAGCTGCGCGTTGACGCGCACACCGTTCTGGTCGCGCTGCACCGAGCCTTCAAGGACATAGCGAACGCCGAGCTCCTTGCCGATCTGCTTGGCGTCAACGCTCTTGCCCTTGTAGGTGAACGCGGTGTTGCGCGCGATGACGAAGCTGTCGCGGATGCGCGAAAGCTCGGTGGTTAGGTTCTCAGTGACGCCGTCGGCGAAATAGTCCTGGGCAGGATCGCCGGAGAGGTTGGAAAATGGCAGCACGACGAGCGAGAGATGTGCGGCCTGGGTCGGACGGAAGCGGCCGGCGTCGAAGAACCACGATGCGCCGCCCGCGATCAGGATGAGCAACGTGGCGATCCCAGCGGCGAGCAACATCGCGTGTTTCCGCGTCGGCGCAGGCGGATTCCTGGGCTTCGCCTGGGCCGGGACGCCGACTTGCAGCGAGTATACCCGGATGGGCCTTTCGATGTTCTTGAGCTGAGTCGGGCCGAGATCGGCGACCTCCATATCGAGCCTTCCGCTCACCTGGCGATAGGCGTCCTCCGAGAGACAGATCGCGCCGGGCGTGGCGATCCCCTCAAGCCGTGCGGCGATATTGACGCCGTCGCCCATCAGATCGCCGTCGCTCTCCTCGACGACGTCGCCCAGATGGATGCCGACCCGGAATGCGATGCGGCGCTCGGGCGGCAGGCCGGAGTTGCGCTCGACCATCCCGTTCTGGACTTCGATCGCGCAGCGCACCGCGTCGACCACACTGCGAAACTCGACGATCGCGCCGTCGCCAGTCCGCTTGACGACGCGCCCATGATGCGCATCGATCGCGGGATCGATCAGATCGCTGCGCAGCCCGCGTAGCCGCGAAAGCGTGCGATCTTCGTCCGCTCCCGCAAGACGGCTGTAGCCGACGATATCGGCCACCAGGATCGCGGCGATTTTCCGGGTCCCCGCCATGGCGCGCCCCCTCACGCCATCCAGATTTAGCACAAAGCCCATCCCGAGCCGCCCGCTTTCTGATCGAGGGATTAGCCAAAAGAAGGAACGCCGAGCCCGATCGGTAGCGTGGTGAACCTTGCGTCGCGTATCTGCACCACCGCCAACGACGGCAAAGTGCTCATCGAGCCTGGTCCCAAAGGCGAACATCAGGCAGATCGCGCGCGTCCAGTGTTGACGCGTGGCACC
>JBBSFH010000046.1:0-3890 GCA_038238915.1 Sphingomonadales bacterium | reverse complement strand
GCTCGCGACGACGATGCTCTCCGTGCCGGGCGCGCGCGTCGTGCGCGGCTACAGCTTCACCGGCGACAGCTTCGTCTACGTGCTCTTCGAGGACGGCACCGATCTCTACTGGGCGCGCAGCCGCGTGCTCGAATATCTGTCCCAGGTGCAGGGCCGCCTACCTCCCGGCGCGACCGCGACGCTCGGCCCGGACGCGACCGGCGTGGGCTGGATCTACGAATATGCGCTGGTCGACCGAACCGGCCACCACGACCTGTCGCAGCTTCGCAGCATTCAGGACTGGTTCCTGCGCTACGAGCTCAAAAGCGTGCCCGGCGTGTCCGAGGTCGCCCCGATCGGCGGGATGGTCAAAGAGTATCAGGTCGTCCTCGATCCGCGTAAGCTCGTCGCCTATGGCGTCACCCAGGCGCAGGTGACCGATGCGCTCAAACGCGGCAACCAGGAGGCGGGCGGCGCGGTCGTCGAGATGGCGGGCGCGGAATACACCGTGCGCGCAACGGGCTATCTCGCCTCGCTCGACGATTTCCGCAACATTCCCGTCAAGCTCGCGGGCGGCGTGCCGGTGCGTTTGGGCGATGTCGCCACCGTCCAGATCGGCCCCGAGATGCGGCGCGGGGTCGCCGAGCTGAACGGCGAGGGCGAGGTCGCGGGCGGCGTCGTCATCCTGCGCTCGGGCGGCAACGCGCGCGCGGTGATCGCGGCGGTGAAAACCAAGCTCGACGAGTTGAAGCGCGGTCTGCCGCCCGGCGTCGAGATCGTCCCTACCTACGACCGTTCGACGCTGATCGATGCGTCGGTCGCTAACCTTAAGACCAAACTGCTCGAAGAATTCCTCGTGGTCGCGCTCGTCTGCGGCCTGTTCCTCTGGCACCTGCGCTCGGCGCTGGTTGCCATCGTCACGCTGCCGATCGGCGTGCTGATCGCGTTCACGATCATGCGCATCCAGGGCCTGAACGCGAACATCCTTTCGCTGGGCGGCATCGCGATCGCGGTCGGCGCGATGGTCGACGCCGCGGTCGTCATGATCGAGAACGCGCACAAGCATCTCGAACGCTGGACGCACGAGCATCCCGGCGAGCGCCTGACCGGGGCGCCGCGCTGGACGGTCGTCACCGATGCCGCGGTCGAGGTCGGCCCGGCGCTGTTCCTCAGCCTGCTCATCATCGCCTTTTCGTTCATTCCCGTTTTCAGCCTGCAAGGTCAGGAAGGCCGCCTGTTCGCGCCGCTCGCCTTCACTAAAACCTACGCGATGGCTGGCGCGGCGCTGCTCTCGGTGACGCTGGTGCCGGTGCTGATGGGATGGCTGATCCGGGGCCGCATTCCTGTGGAAACCGCCAACCCGATCAACCGCGCGCTGACCGCGATCTACCGCCCGGCGATCGATTGGGTGCTGAAGCGGCCGCGCGCGACGCTCGCCATCGCCGCACTGATCTTCGCCACGAGCGCCTGGCCGATCAGCCAGCTCGGCGCCGAGTTCATGCCGCAACTGAACGAGGGCGATCTGCTCTATATGCCGTCGGCACTGCCCGGCATCTCGATGGCCGAAGCGGGCCGCCTGCTCCAGCAGACCGATCGTCTGATCAAGACCGTGCCAGAGGTGGACAGCGTCTTCGGCAAGGCGGGTCGCGCCGAGACCGCGACCGATCCCGCCGGAACCGAGATGTTCGAGACGACGATCCGCTTCAAACCGCGCGATCAGTGGCGCGCGGGGATGACGCCCGAAAAGCTCGTCACCGAGCTCGACGCACGCGTGCGCCTACCCGGCCTCGCAAACATCTGGGTGCCGCCGATCCGCAACCGCCTTGATATGCTTTCGACCGGCATCAAGACGCCGATCGGGGTCAAGGTGTCGGGCAGCGACCTCGCCGAGATCGACCGGGTCGCCCGCGCGGTCGAACACGCCGCGAAAGGCGTGCCCGGCGTCACCTCGGCGCTCGCAGAGCGCTTAACCGGTGGCCGTTACATCGATGTCCGCATCGATCGCGCTGCGGCCGCGCGCTATGGACTGAACGTCGCGGACGTGCAGTCGGTCGTCTCGGGCGCGATCGGCGGCGAGACCGTTGGGCAAACCGTCGAGGGCCTCGCGCGCTACCCGATCAGCGTGCGCTACCCGCGCGAACTGCGCGACAGCCTCGCCAAGCTGCAGGCGCTGCCCGTGCTCACCCCCGCGCTCCAGCAGATCACGCTCGGCACGGTCGCCGACGTTCGCATCGCCGACGGCCCGCCCCAGCTCCGCAGCGAGAACGGCCGTCCGACGACGTGGGTCTATGTCGACGCGCACGGACGCGATCTCGCCTCGGTGGTCGGCGACCTGCAGAAGGCGGTAGCGCGCGAGGTGAAGCTCTCGCCCGGGATCAGCATCGCCTACACCGGACAGTTCGAGTTCCTTGAGCGCGCGACCGAGCGCCTGAAGCTGGTGGTGCCAGCGACGCTACTCATCATCGTGGCATTGCTCTACGCCACCTTCCGCCGCCTCGACGAGGCGCTGCTGATCCTGTTCACGCTGCCCTTCGCGCTGACCGGCGGCGTGTGGGCGCTCTACCTGCTCGGCTACAACCAGTCGGTCGCCACGGGGGTGGGCTTCATCGCGCTCGCGGGCCTCTCGGCGGAATTCGGCGTCGTGATGCTCATCTACTTAAAGCACGCGCTCGCCGATCGCGGCCCGAACCCCGCGCCCACCGACGTGACGTCAGCCGTGCGGGAAGGCGCGCTGCTCCGCGTCCGCCCCAAGGCGATGACAGTCGCGGTCATATTGGCCGGCCTGATCCCGATCCTCATCGGTCACGGCGTCGGCTCCGAAGTGATGAGCCGCATCGCGGCACCGATGATCGGCGGGATGCTTACAGCGCCGCTGCTCTCGATGCTTGTCGTCCCTGCGGGCTATTTGCTGTTGCGACGAAGGAGCCGTCACGATTGATTACGTTGGGGACTGGAAGCAATACGGCCTCTGGAGACCCCACCCTCCCGAAGTGCGTTACGCTCAAATCTGACAATGGCAGACTGTTGATCCGCTCGCTCTAGCCGTCGCTCTACTCGTCCCCACCAGCCATTGGGACCGGCGTGACCGCCACCATCCTTCGAACAGAGGCTTTCCAGCGCGACCCGCGCATGCTGCGCACCGCGCTCGGGCCAGCGATCGCCGACCTTCTTGCGGACGCGAGCGTGGTCGAGGTGATTCTCGACCCCGATGACTGCTTCTGGTTCGATCGCTTATGCAGTGGCCTGACCGGCGCGCGCGCTGCAGTGCCTCACGCCAGTCTGGTTGCGTCGCGCACCGAAGAAGGCGTCGCCTCGCTCTCCAAACTCGTCCGCTCGGCGCTGCGTCTGCGCCCCGGCCGCGTGAAACGCCTCAAGAAGGAAACTCCCCCCAACGCCCAGTTGAAACAACCCATCTCCGCCTCAGCGAGCGATTTTACGGTGTCTGAGCCAGCGTATGACGGCTAAATTATTCTGGCCAAATCGCTACGCTCTGTTAACGTGCGCTTCGGGCGGCGTTTAGGAGGGCCAATCGGTCACACTGGCGTTGTTGGGAGCTGGCACTCTCGTCGATTAGCCAGTGGGGACACATCATGCGTAGTTTATTGATCGTCGCGACCTTAACGATCGCCGCAACACCGGCGTTCGCCGGGACGCTCCTCGTGGGCCCGGGGAAATTTGTTAAGGATAACGGACGGGTCACACCATATGCCCTCCAGAAGGGCATTCGGCAGGAACGCTTCAACGGCGGCGGCCCCGCGCGCCTGACCCGGTGCGGTTCGACCAAGCCGCGCACGGTTGTCCTGCCGAACGATATCGCGCCAGGCGGGAGCGGTGAGATCACGACCGGCGGCTTCCTTGACCGCGCGCTTCCGCCGGGGACCAACTACAACGACTTCATTGCCGGTACGCCG
>JBBSFH010000045.1:0-3974 GCA_038238915.1 Sphingomonadales bacterium | reverse complement strand
GTGCGCGCGACCACACCCGCGATAACCGCCCAGTTTGTATTGAAGAAGCGAATCGCCTCATCGGGGCTCATCGAAGGAAGCTTCAATACAGCAGTGCCCGAAGCGGCCTTGCCTCTAAGTGTCCCGCGCGTTCCCTTCGCGAGTCCATCGGCGGCTCTTTGCTCGGCAATCAGCTGACCGAGACGCCGCCGTTCATTGTTGCCTCACGCCGACCGAAAAAAGGCTCCGACATCGGATCCTTTCTTTGCGGTAGTTGTCGTGGATTACGGTCTTGCTGCGATCGCCGTCAGCATCTTCCTTTTCTGAATTTAATCGGGAGCGCGAACATAGGACGTGCGAAAATATCAGTTCATCTTGCGGCGGCGCCTAATCAGCCAGTAGACGCCATAGGCGACTCCGAGGAAGGGGAGTCCGGCGCCAGCAACAGGGCCCGGCGCGCCGTGGTAAACATTGCCGCGGCCTGTATCTGGGCCCCCAAAAATATCCCCGAGAGCATCGGCCAGACCACCCGCCACGCCGTCTTGACCTCCGCCACCAGCCGCAGGGACTCCTCCGCCACCACCCCCACCAGCCCCGGGGTCGCCCGCGCCGTCCTTACTTCCGGGGGTGCCTACATCTGAGTCCGCACTTTCTTGACCGCCGCCGCTGCCTGAGCCACCACCGATACCACCAAGAATGCGAACTTTATCTCGGACTGGTCCTCGATGGTCAGCGATTTCGGCCGACGCGGGGATCGTAAATAAAAATGAACACAACAAAGCTGCAAATATTTGCTTCTTCAACGACCTACCCCTTTTTCCATTTCCCTTAATAAAGAGGTAAATCCCGAACCGAGCAAGGGAGTCTTTGGGATAGGGTTAAATCCAGAACGACCGACCAAGGCCCTGTCTCCGCGAACCGGCTTTTGTCGAGAATTGACAGCGGAGACTGGGCGGGGCCACCGCTCCCAAAGGTCAAGCGGCGATCTCTAATCGCGCTGGTACGCATGGTCATCGGGGTCGCGGCGACCAATCCAGCGCGACTGCGAGGACGATAGAATTCCGACCGCGATCGGCAACGCAATCCGATGCTTAACCGTAACCATGCGCTGTAGGCCGCAGGCTCGCCGGTCTATCCGGTTTGCGGCTAGATCTCGTCGGACTCTTCGGTCTTCGGCTTCATCATCGCAGCGAGCGCTTGGCGGCGTTTTTCGATGATGCTGGGGGTGTCCTTGTGGATTGCGATCAGCTCTTTGAGGTTCTCGATCCCGTCCTCGGTGAACGCCATCACCCCGTCTTCACCGACGCCGACGACCCATAGCTGGCCATCCTCGGTGTCCATTTCTTCGGCGACTTCGAACAGCCATTCCTCGTCTTCACCGAGCATCTCAGCGACATGGCTGAGAGTGAACACGTGGCTGACCTTGTTGACGTGCCCCATCAAGCCGCCTGCGCCGCAAGGCCTTGCTGTTGCGCAGTCTTCCAGTTCCAGGGCAGCAGCTGATCGAGCCTGTGGGCGGGGTGGGTGGCGATGCGAGCGAGTACATCGGCGAGCCAGGCCTGAGGGTCGACGTCGTTCATCTTGGCAGAGACGATGAGGCTATACATGGCCGCAGCTCGGCGCCCTCCGCGGTCGGACCCACAGAATAACCACGACTTTCTGCCCAATGCGATGCCGCGCAGCGCTCTTTCGGCGGCATTGTTCGAGAGGCAGACGCGGCCATCGTCGAGAAAGCGTGTGAAGGAGGCCCAGCGCTTGAACATGTAGTTCATGGCCTTGGCCAGATCGTGACCGCGGGAGAGCTTGGCGCACTGCTCGCGCATATAGGCTTCCAGATCGGCGACGAGCGGCGCGCTCTGCACCTGACGAACAGCCTTTCGTTGGTCGGCGCTTTGGCCATTGATAGAGCGCTCGATCTCGAACAGAGCGTCGATGCGGCGCACGATCTCCATGGCGACGGGCGAGATGACGATCTCCTTCTTTCCGGCCGCTTTGCGCCGCGCGTTCTCCTCAAGATCCGCCATGGCGAAGAACGGGCGCCGGGCATGGACCCAACAGGCCGCTTCCCTGATAAGCCCAGGACTTCGCTGGGGCTCGTAGAGCTTGATGTATCCGCCGAAGGCGTCGGCCTGGAGGATCCCGGTGTAGTTGGCCAGATGCGCCTGCGGATGCTCACCACTTCGATCGCGCGAGTAATAAAACATCGCCGCCGGCGGATCTGAGCCGCCGAAGGGGCGGTCGTCCTTCACATAGACCCAGCATCGAGCGACATCGCACTTGCCCAAGGCCAGCACGGGCACGGTGGTGTCGTCGCCATGGAGGCGTTCGGCTGCCATGACGTGGGCTTCCAACAGCCGCGACAGCGGCTCCAACACCGTGCAGCACGCCCCTACGGCGTCGGCAATGGTCGAGAGGCTGATCGGCACGCCTTCAAGGGCATAGCGCTCGGTCTGACGGTTCAATGGCTGATGCTGGCCGAACTTCTCGTACAGAATCATCGCGAGCAGGCTCGGTCCCGCCCAGCCCCGCGCAATCACATGGAACGGCGCCGGCGCCTGGCTGATTTTCTCGCAATCCCGACAGGTGAACTTTTCGCGCACCGTCTCGATCACCTTCCACTGACGCGGCACCGATTCCAGTGTCCGGGTCACGTCTTCGCCGAGCTTGCGCAAGCGATTGCCGCCGCAGCAGCCACAAACCGTCGGCGGATCGATCACCACCCGCTCGCGGGGAAGATGATCGGGGAAGGTATTGCGTTCGGAGCGCGTGCGCGTAAATCTGCGAACAGTCGTCGTCCTGGCGACGGCTTTTTCGGCCGCAAGCTCGTCTTCGGTGGCGCTGGATTCCAGCTCTTCAAACGTAAGCGTCAACTGGTCGATCAGGCGAGACGAGCGTTCCGATCGTTGCCCGTAGATCTGGCGTTGCAGCTTGGCGATCTGCAGCTTCTGCTGGGCAATCAGCGCACTGTCCTCCGACGCCTTCGCAAGGGCGACCGCAAGCTCTGCTGCGATATCCAGAGCCTTAGCGCGTTCGCTCGCCAACGCCACTTTCAGAGCGGTTACGTCGTCCGGAAGAGCGTCGCGAGGCGTGTCCATGCAAACCAGAGAATCACAAATTCAGTGATTTGTGTCGTCTTAAAATGCGCATGGTCCCATATTTTATTTCGCTCAGCCGGCGCTCTGCGGTCGCCATGTCAATTGCGGATTTCTCCAGTCGATCCCTTCCAGCATATAAGCCATCTGGGCCGCTGAGATCGACACCGCGCCATCCGACGCCGAGGGCCAGATGAACTTGCCGCGGTCGAGGCGTTTGGCATAGAGCGACATGCCTAACCCGTCATGCCATAAAATCTTGATCAGATCGCCCCGACGCCCGCGGAAGATATAGAGATCGCCGGCATGAGGATCGCGCTTCAAGCTCTCCTGAACCGTCAGGGCCAGACTTTGCATGCCGCGGCGCATGTCGGTGTGGCCGGTGGCGATCCAGACCCGGACGCCGCTCGGGATCGGGATCATCGCCGCCTCAGAAGCTCAAGCACCCGCTGCAGTGCCTCGGCATCCACATCCCGGTCAACGCGAACGCGACAGCCGCCGCTGAGCTCAATCTCGATTATTCCGACGCTTGCGCGCTGCGCAGGAGGCGACGACGGCGGCTGCGGTGTGCACGTCGAGCTCGGAGCCGGCGTAAAGGCGATCTCCACAGGAACAAGCGCCGGCACGGCATCCCCGCTCAGCCGGTCCTCGCGCGCCAACCGGCGCCACGTGAACAATTGGCTCGCAGACAACCCGTTGCGCCGAGCCGTCACTGACACCAATCGTCGCCCGCCATAGCTCTCGACAACGATCCGCTGCTTTTCTTCCAATGTCCAACGGCGTCGAGCGCCCGTCGAGACAACTTCCAGTCGGGATACCTTCGAATTAGGCGTATGGTCAGTCATACGCCTATGTCTTCACCGTCCATCGCACCGCGCAAGGCGGCCCTCGCCGGAGCGATAC
>JBBSFH010000044.1:0-4063 GCA_038238915.1 Sphingomonadales bacterium | reverse complement strand
TGTCAAACGGCGTTCAAAGTTGACCCCCTATGTGCGTCGAAAATTGACCCCCCTTGGTGATTGTGGCGGACGGCGGTTGCGGAGCGGCGCTGCGCGAAGTTTTCGCATTCACGCAGCGCGGCGCCGTTCCGCAACCGCTAGCGCGTGATCAGGATCGGGTTTTGAGCCGCCAGCTGTCGTTGCCGGTCTCGACGATGTCGCAGTGGTGGGTGAGGCGATCGAGGAGCGCGGTGGTCATCTTGGCGTCGCCAAAGACGGTGGGCCATTCGCCAAAGGCGAGATTGGTGGTGACGATGACCGAGGTCTGTTCGTAGAGCTTGCTCACGAGGTGGAAGAGCAGCTGGCCGCCGGATCGGGCAAAGGGCAGATAGCCGAGCTCGTCGAGCACGACCAACTCGAGGCGCGAGAGCTGGGCGGCGAGGTGGCCGGCTTTGCCGACGCGGGTCTCTTCTTCGAGGCGGTTCACGAGATCGACGGTATTGAAATAGCGGCCGCGCGCGCCGGCGCGCACGACGGCGGCCGTAATCGCGATCGCCAAGTGGGTCTTGCCCGTGCCGGTGCCGCCGACGAGCACGATATTGCGCTTGGCATCGAGGAAGCTGCCCGCGTGCAGCGAGCGGACCAGCCCCTCGTTGATCGGCGTTCCCTCGAAGGCGAAGGCGTTGAGGTCCTTGATCACCGGCAGCTTGGCGGCGCTCATCCGGTAGCGGATCGAGGCCGCGTGGCACCCACCCCATGCGCAAAGCGCATGGGGACCCCGGGAGTGCGCGGCTTCGGCCTTGAGCAGGTCGGCCAGCACTTCCATGACGGTGCGGCCGCGCTGCAGGCCGGTGGTGACCGCTTCGTCGAAGGCTCCCGCCATGCCTTTCAGGCCGAGGCCGCCCATCGCGGCGATCATCTCATGCCGCTGCATACGTGCCCCGCAACTGGTCGTAGCGAGCGCAATCGGCGATCGGCGCGTGCCGCAATGCGAGCACGTCGGACACGCTCAGTGTTGGTAGTTGTGGCGGCTCACGACGCCGCGCCAGGATGTTGAGCACGACGTCGTCGCTCGCGGTGCCTGCATCCAGCGCCTCGCCGACCGCCGCCTCGACCACCTCCATCCCGTCGGTGAGCACCATCGCGAGCACGCGCACGAAGCGCCGGTCGGCTTCGTCGCCCGGGGTCCCCGCGCGCTTTGCGCGTGGGGTTGGGTCGCCGCGCCCGAGCTTGCGCCGGAGCCGGTCGAGATCAGGTGGCAGCGCCCAGTCCTGAAAGGGCGCGCCATTGCGCAGCGCGCCGGGTTTGCGAGCCAGCACCGGCAGATAATGCCAGGGATCGTAGACGGTGTGGTCACGGCCGAAGCCGCGCTGGTGCTCGCCGACGATCTCGCCCGCACAGCGGATGACGATCCGATCGGCGTAGGCGCGGATTTGGACCGCGCGCCGCGCGGCACGCGCCATCACCGAATAACGATTGCGATCGAAGCTGACGAGGCAGGTGGCGGACGCGGTCGCCTCGATCGCGTGGAAACCGTCGAAGGGCCCAGCAAAACTGGTCAGCGCCGCGCGCTCATCCTCCCACACCTGCCAGACCGTGCGGTCGCGCTGCTCGGGATGCCGATCTTCCCGGGCGCGGCGCACGCATTCCGCCTCGAGCCAGCCATTTAATTCCTCGAGGCTGGCAAAGCACGCACGCGGGCGAAAGATGTTGTCACGCACGTAGCCGACCTGATTTTCGACCTGGCCCTTCTCCCAGCCCGATGCCGGTGTGCAAGCAACGGGCTCCACCAGGTAATGCGAGCACATCTCCTCGAAACGGCGATTGAAGCGGCGCGTCTTGCCCGCATAAATCGCGTCGACCGCCGTTTTCATATTGTCGTAGATCCCGCGCCGCGGCACCCCGCCCAACACCGCGAAGGCGCGAGCGTGCGCGTCAAAGACCATATCCTGCGTCTCGCGCGGATACGCCCGGATGTAGAAGCGCCGGCTGTGGCAGAGCCGCAGATGCGCGACCTTCACCGTCTGTGGCGTGCCCGCGATTTCGACGCGCTCGTGGCTCCAGTCGAACTGGTAGGCGTCGCCGGGCGCGAAGCTTAGCGGCACGAAGGCCTCGCCCGCTGTGGGCAATCCCTTCTGCTCCCGCGCCCAGCGCTGCGCGTAGCGCCTCACCGCACTATACGACGCCTCGCACCCCTCGCGTGCCAGCAGGTCGTGGATCCGCGTCAGCGTCAGCCGCTCGCGCTTCGCCCGCGCCACGTTTTCCACCAGCATCGCGTCGAGCCGGACCAGATGCGCGCCCAACCTGGGATGGGGCTGCTCCACACGCACATAGGCGAAGCGGGTCTCGCCCGAGCGTAGCACCTTGCGGACCGTGTTGCGCGCCAAGCCCGAGCTCGCGCGCAATCGTCTTGACCCCCTTGCCGCCGACCAGGTGGGCCCGCCGAACCTTCGCAATCGTCTCCAAAACCAACATCCCCGTCTCGATCCGCAGCTCATCCAAGCCGCCGATCTGGCCACCAACACGCCCCGGGGAGGGGTCAAATTTAAACGCACATCACCCCAGAACAGGGGTCAACATTCCACGCCCAATCACAGTCCTTGCGCACGCAGGCGATCCGCTCGCGCTCGCCAAATACCTCTTCGCCTTCACGCAAGGGACCGAGGTGGAGGTGTGGACCGGCCCGCCCGCGCGCCACGGTCGCTTCGATTTCACCGAGGACGCCGCCGCGCACGATTTCACCCGCGCACAGTGGCCGATCGCGCATCTGTTCGCAGCCCTCGTCCAGTCGCAGGACGATCCCGCCGTCCCGCCGATCTACGCGGGCGCGCTCAACCTGCCGCGCCACTTCCCCGGCCTCGCCCAGCACCTGCCGCTCGCCATGCTCGGCGATCGGCCCGATCGCCTCGTCTCGCTGTGGATCGGCAACGGCTCGCGCACGCCCGCGCACTGGGATCTGCCGCACAATCTCGCCTGCACCATCGCGGGCACGCGCCGCTTCCTCCTGTTCCCGCCCGATCAGGTCGGCAACCTGTATGTCGGCCCCATCGATGCGACGCTCGCGGGCCAGCCGAGCAGCCTCGTCGATCCGCACGCCCCCGATCTCGCGCGCTTCCCCCGCTATGCCGACGCGCTCGCCCACGCCGAGGTCGCCGAGCTCGCGCCCGGCGATGCGCTCTACCTGCCGCCGATGTGACGGCACCATGTCGAAACCCCCGGCCGTTTCGGCGCGCAGATCAACGTCTGGTGGTGCGATGCCCCCGCGCACCGGACGACGCCGATGACCACGATGCTCCACGCGCTCCTCACCATCCGCGATCTCGCCGCGCCCGAGCGCGAGGCATGGCGCGCGCTGTTCGATCACTATGTCTTCAATGGCCCAGAGGCCGCCGCCGCGCACATTCCCCCGCCCGCGCGCGGCATCCTCGGCCCCATCGACGCCGATACCGCCGCGCGCCTGCGGGCCGCCCTCGCGCGCTGACGCACGCCCGCCTTGAACCCGCCGTGTTCCCCCACTAACACGCGCCCCAACGCCGGACATCCCCGTGCGCGGAGCCTGACGCCATCGCCTTCCTCTCGGGTCTGCTCAAGCTCGGTCTGATCGCCGTGGTCGTCCTCCTCCTCGGCCTCGCCGCCGGGGTTGCCATTGCGCTCACCCAGATCCCGAGCCTCGAGGAATTGAAGCGCTCCCCCCAGGGCCAGACCGTCCAGGTGCTGGGCGCCGACGGCACCGCCATCGCCACCATCGGCCCGAGCTACGGCGAGTGGCTGCCGAGCGCGCGCATCCCCGCGATGATGAAGTCCGCGATGGTCGCGGTCGAGGACCGGCGCTTCTACACCCACCCCGGCATCGATCCGCTCGGCGTCGCGCGCGCGGTCTACGTCGATGCCCGCGCGCGCGCCTACCGCCAGGGCGCGTCCACCATCACGCAGCAGCTCGCGCGCAACATCTTCCTCACCCAGCAGCAGATCGCGATCCGCAAACTGCGCGAGATCGCCTTCGCTTTCGCGCTTGAACAGCGCTTCTCCAAGGCGGAGATCCTCGAACTCTATCTGAACCGCGTCTATTTCGGCGGCGGGGCCT
>JBBSFH010000043.1:0-4185 GCA_038238915.1 Sphingomonadales bacterium | reverse complement strand
CGCTTTTGAAGACCCCATCGGTCGTGATGCTCGGGTCGTTGACCGTGCGGCCGACATCCTGACACCAATCAACCCAATCGGTGAGGTCGCGAACCTTCGCGCTCGACCAGAACTTGCCTTTGGCGGAGCAGCCGCGCGAGGCGGGCATCCCGTCAAGAAAGCCCGTGGCGAAGATGTTGTTCTTGATCCTCGATTGGGACTTTGCGCTGTCGAGACCGTCGGCGACGTCAACGCCCATGTACATGGAATAGCGAACCCCGCGGCCCTGGTGATGGGTAAGCCCGAGATTGCGCAGAATGAGTCGCTTGAACCCATGGAGGCTGCGGAACACTTCTTCGCCTTCGACGCGGCGGGCGGTCTCGCCGCACACCGCTTTGGCGAGACGGTCAAAAGGCCCTTTTGCCGCCTTCTGGCGCGTGCCGCGCGCGGAGTAGATCGCCGATCGAGCGTCCATGGACGCGGCAGACGGCGATCACCCGGTCGAAAACGATAACGCGGCCACGCCGACCGCGACGCGCCTCGCAAGCTATGTTCTGACCGAAAGCAACCTGCTCAAGGAGCGATTTGGACAGGCGGCCATCAGGGGCGTGGAGTTCCGGCGCGTCAAAGTCCGCCAAGCGCACTTCGATCCAGGTGTTTGGATCGTCGGAATTGCCGACGCACAGCCCGTCGCCGTCACCGACATAGCGGACCGTTCCCGAAAACTGCTGCCCCGGCTGAGAGGGCAGGCGACCTTCGCAAGGGTCCGCCCAGGCGGGCGTCGCCATCGCCGAGAAAGCAAAGGCGCAGAGAGCGAACGCTGTTGGGCTCAGTACACGGCGCGCTGCAATCATGCGGGATCCTCGGGTGGGGGAATCGTCAGGCCATAATCGGCCTTCAGCATATCGACGATACGAACCAGGGCGCGGTGGATGCTCAGTTCGTTGGCGCCGAATTTATAGTGACCGGTGATCGGCGCTTCGGGTTCGAGATCATCGACGCGGGCCTTGCGCTTCTCCTCCTTGCCGTCGCGGATGTAGGTGACAGGGTATCGGAACGACCGTCCTTCACCGCCCCAGGCGCTATAGTTCTGGGTGTTGGCGTTGTAGCATTCCGAAGCGATAATCGCTTCCATCGGCACTAGGATGTCGCGGCTCGGACCGACCGTTGCGCGGGTGCGCTGATCGTAGCGATAGCCTCGATCGCTCAGCAACGTTCAAGGAGCGAGGTTGGCAAGCGTCTGTGAAATCACGGCTACCAACCCCGTTTTCAGCTCGGTCTCGCTGAATGGCTTACTTATCCGTGGCGCGCGATTGAGCGCTTCGTCTGGGAGTTCCAGCGCACCATATCCGGTCGCGACAACGAATGGGACCGATGCGGCGCGCAGCGCGACGGCAATCGGCGCGCTACTGTTGCCGTTCAAATTGGCGTCGAGCAGCGCGCAGTCCAAGCAGCCGTCATTTACAGCCGCAAGCGCTTCCTCGATCGTTCCAACCGGACCGATGACCGCGCAGCCCAAATCCTCCAGCATCATGCTGATATGATCAGCGACCATGTATTCGTCTTCTACGACGAGGACGCGCAGGCCATCCAGCGCCGAGATCACGACCGACGCCATCAAACGGTGTTTACAGTAGGAGGACGTGCCGCACCGGTCGGCATGACAGCCGACTCCATCGGGAAGGTCAGCATCGCGCGCAGACCTTCCTGCTTGAAGGTCACGCTCGATTTGCCCTTAAGCTCATAGGCGATGCTGCGCTCGATGAATCGCGTCCCCTGTCCACGCCGCGTCGGCTCCTGAACGGGCGGGCCTTGGCTTTCGGTCCAGTCGACTTCGATCCTTGGTTCTGGGTCGGCTGAATTGATCCGCCATGCGATCAGCACCCGCCCCTTGGCCACCGACAGCGCCCCGTATTTTACCGCATTGGTCGCGAGTTCATGCAGGATCATTGCCAACGCGAGCGAGGCCTGTGGGCGCAGGTCGATGTCCGGACCGTCCCCCAGCGCGACCTGGCGATCGACCGCGAACGGCCTGAGCGACCGATGAACGATGTGCCTGAGCGTCACACCTTTCCAGCTGCCGTCGACGATCGCATCGTTGGCACCCGCCAGCGCCTGAAGCCGACCCTTAAAAGCCTCGCCAAAATATTCGAGCGTGTCACTGGACCTCAGCGTCTGCACGACGATCGACTGCACGACGGCCAGCGTGTTTTTCACACGGTGGCTCAACTCTCCAACCAGCAGTTCCTGATGCCGCGCCGAGTCCCTGCGCTCGGTAACATCCTCCAAGGCCAGTATGACGAGTTCACCACGCGAGTCATCGCTATCGATACGGCGGGCATTAAGCATCATGCAACGCTTCCCAAGCCGTGGAACTTCAATTTCGATTTCATAATCGGCAATCTGTTGCCGGTTTGGAATCAATTCTTCCAGGAGGGTTCGAAGCGACGGAATATTCCACTGACCGTCGACCAGGTCGTAAACGAGAGAGCCGGTCGTATCGGCGGGGCTGATGCTGAAGGTCTCGTAGAACGCCGAGTTGGCGGATATCACACGGAGATCTTTCGACAACGCCAGCAGCGGATCGCGGATGGTTTCAACGATCGCCTCGGCATAGTCGCGGGCCGCCGCAATCTCGACCTGCTTAGAATTAAGGTCGGTGATGTCGATGAACGTGGCGACCGCTCCGGCGATGCGGTTGTCGCGAGTGCGGTATGGCGCCACGCGCAAGAGCAGGGAGCGACCGTCGCCGGCGTTCACTTCCTGCTCGGATATCGCCAGCCGTTCGATCGCGGCTTTCGCTTTTTCTATCAAATCGCCGCGCGCAAATTTCTGGGTGAAATTGGCGATAGGTCGACCGACGTCCTTTTCGATCAGGTCGAACAGCGTCTGGATCGCCGGACTGAACCATTTGATCCTCAGCTCGGTGTCGAGGAAGATCGTTGCGACTTCGTTGCCGGTGAGGAGGTTACGAAGATCATCGCTCGCTTCGGCCAGCTCGACGATCTTGCGGTCGAGCTGCGAGTTGATGGTGCTCAGCTCTTCATTGAGTGACTGCAGCTCTTCCTTGGACGATTCGAGTTCCTCGTTGGTGGCTTGCAGCTCCTCGTTGACGCTGGTCACTTCCTCGTTGGCGGCGGTCAGTTCCTCGTTGGTGGTTTCATACCGCTCGATTGTCACGCGCATCTCCTCGCGCGCGATCCGCAGCTCCTCTTCCATGCCCTGGTCCGACCCAACAGGGGCGGACGTTTCCCGTGCAGGCGGACTGGCGATGTCACCCTGATCCGTGCCGAAGCTTACCAGTATCATGCTGGGATTAGGTCCGTTGCGGACCGGGCCGGCGGTCACCACCACAGCGTCGCTCGATCCGCGCCTGAATGCGGCGCGCAGCGAGATGGTCTCATCATTCTCGATCGCCTTGCGCACCGCGCTGCGGACCGTAACGCGCAATCCCTCGCGCGCCAGCGCCAACAGGTCCATCGTCGGTGCGCCCGCCGGCTGCGTCAGATAATCTTCGGTCGATCCGTGAAAATGGAGCACCCGATAGTTCCGATCGATCAGCACCGAAGCTGGCGCGAAGCGATCGGCGAGCGACTTGAGCGCGATGTCGGCAAGCTTGGGCGGCGCGGCAACGCCTTTCGACAGACCATCGCGGATCGGCCAATGGGCAAAGTCGATCGCCGGCGGTCTGGCCGGGCCGACGCGTCGGTAGATCCGCCAGCGCTTCGATATGCTGGTAAACAGATGGTCGCGCTGGCCGACGGTCTCGGCGTTGCCGAGAAACAAGACGCCGTTTTCGCGCAGCGCGAAGTGCGCCAGCGAGAGAATCTTGTCCTGCGCCGCCGGCTCCAGATAGATCAGCAGGTTGCGGCAGCTGACGAGATCCATGCGCGAATAGGGCGGATCCTTGAGCACATTCTGCGGCGCGAACAGGACTGTCTCGCGGATGTCCGGTTTGATCCGGTAATAATTGTCGTCGATCTTGTCGAAAAAGCGCGCAATGCGCGGGGCCGTCAGGCTTTCGACCATGCTCCCCGGAAAGGTCGCCCTGCGCCCTGCGCTCAGATGATGTTCGGCCGCATCGGTCGCGAAGACTTTTACCGCAAGGTCTTTTTTGGCGGCCTCGCTGCGTTCGGCAAGGATCATGGCAATGGTATAGGCTTCTTCGCCGGTCGAGCAGGCCGGCACCCAGGCCCGGATTGACTG
>JBBSFH010000042.1:0-6177 GCA_038238915.1 Sphingomonadales bacterium | reverse complement strand
TTATACGCGCTCTGCCGGATCGCGCGCGTGCTGGTGGACAACTGGAACATCGGCCGCGTGATCGCGCGCCCGTTCGTGACCAACGCCCACGGCCGGTTCGAGCGCACCGGCGGGCGGCGCGATTACGCCGTGCCGCCGCCCGCGCCGACGCTGCTCGACGTGGCGGCGGGAAGCGGCCGCGCGGTGATCGGCGTCGGCAAGATCGCGGACATCTTCGCCGGACGCGGCGTGACTGAGACCATCCCGGCGCACGGCAACGATGCGGTGATGGACGCGGTACTGGACGCGCTCGACCGCGCGCCCGATGGAGCGCTGATCATGGCCAACTTCGTCGATTTCGATACGCTCCACGGCCACCGCCGCGATCCGGCGGGCTATGCGGACGCGATCGAGGCGTTCGACCGGCGGCTGCCCGAACTGGTGGGCGCGCTGCGGCCGGGCGATCTGGGCGTGCTCACCGCCGATCACGGCAACGATCCCACCTGGCCCGGCACCGATCACACGCGCGAATGCGTGCCCGTGTTCGCGTTCGGACCGGGCGTCCCCGCGCGCGACCTCGGCCGCCGCGATACCTTCGCCGATGTGGGCGCCAGCGTGGCAGCGCACCTGCGCCTGCCCCCGCTCGTGCACGGCCGGTCCTTCCTGTGACCGCGCGCGTCGAGGCAATGCCGTTCGACGCGGGCGCAGTTGCGGCAGTGCGCATCGACATGTCGGCGGTCGAGCGGCGCGTGGCGGACCTGCCCGGGCGGCGCACGGTCAAGAAGGCGTGGCAGGCGGCGTGGCTGCTGAAGGCGGTGACGCTGATCGATCTGACCACGCTCGCGGGCGACGATACCGAGGACCGTGTCCGAAGACTTTGCGCCAAGGCGCTGCGGCCGGTGCGGCGCGATCTGCTCGATGCGCTCGGCTGGGATCGGCCGCTGACCACGGGTGCGGTGTGCGTGTATCACATGCTCGTCCCCGCTGCGGTGGCGGCGCTCGGCGGGGTGCTGCCGGTGGCGGCGGTCTCCACCGGCTTCCCCGCCGGGCAGACACCGCTCGATCTGCGGATCGAGGAGGTGCGCCGCAGCGTTACCGACGGCGCGCGCGAGATCGATATCGTCATCAGCCGCCGCCATGCGCTGCGCGGCGACTGGCGCGCGCTTTACGACGAGGTGCGGGCATTCCGAGACGCCTGCGGCGACGCACATCTGAAGGCGATCCTCGCGACGGGCGAACTGGGGGCGCTCGTCACCATCGCGCGCGCGTCGGTGGTGGCGATGCAGGCGGGGGCGGATTTCATCAAGACGTCGACCGGCATGGAACCCCTCAACGCGACGCTGCCCGTCAGCCTGGTGATGATGCGCATGATCCGCGACCACGCCGAGCGCACGGGGCAGCGCGTGGGCTTCAAGCCCGCAGGCGGCATCGGTGTGGCCAAGCTGGCGCTGACCTACCTGATGCTGGTCAAGGAGGAACTGGGCGACGAGTGGCTCCAGCCGCATCTGTTCCGCTTTGGCGCATCGCGGCTGCTCGGCGACATCGAGCGGCAGCTCGAGCACCATGTCACCGGCCGTTACTCGGCCGCCAACCGCCATCCACTGGGTTGACGCGCATGCCCTCGATCCCGGAGATTTTCGACACCATGGCCTACGGCCCCGCCCCCGAGGACAGCGCGCGCGCACGAGAGTGGTTGGCCGCGCACGGACACGGGTTCGACCTGTTCATCGGCGGCGCGTGGCAAATCCCCGCCGCGCGCCTGCCCGTCACAAACCCGGCGACGGGCGAACAACTGGCCGAGATCGCGGACGCCAACGCTGACGAGGTCGACGCCGCCGTGCAAGCCGCCGCCGCCGCCTTCCCCGGCTGGGCGGCCACGCCGGGTCACGCCCGGGCGCGCGTACTGTACGCGCTCGCGCGGTCGATCCAGAAGCACAGCCGCCTGCTCGCGGTGATCGAGACGCTCGATAACGGCAAGCCCATCCGCGAGACGCGCGACCTCGACGTGCCGTTGGCAGCGCGGCACTTTTACCACCACGCGGGCTGGGCGCAGCTGATCGCGGCCGAAGCGCCGGATCACGAGCCGCTCGGCGTAGTGGGCGCGATTACGCCGTGGAATTTCCCGCTGCTGATGCTCGCGTGGAAGATCGCGCCTGCGATCGCGGCGGGGAACACGGTGGTCCTGAAACCCGCCGACCTGACCAGCCTGAGCGCGCTGTTCTTCGCCGAACTGTGCGCCGAGGCGGGCGTGCCGCCGGGTGTGATCAACATCGTGACGGGCGGCGCGGAGACGGGCGGGGCGCTGGTCCGGCATCCGCGCGTTGCCAAGATCGCGTTCACCGGATCGACGCGCGTGGGCCAGGGCATCCGCGAGACCACGGCTGGGACGGGCAAGGCGCTGACGCTCGAACTCGGCGGCAAATCGCCGTTCATCGTGATGGACGACGCCGATCTCGACGCGGCGGTCGACGGGCTGGTCGATGCGATCTGGTTCAATCAGGGGCAGGTGTGCTGCGCCGGATCGCGGCTGCTCGTGCACGAGGCCGTGGCGGACACACTGCTCGCGCGCATCAAGACACGGCTCGGCCGCTTCCGCATCGGCGATCCGCTCGACAAGGGGGTGGACATGGGCGCGCTCATTTCCCCCGCACAGCGCGCGCGCGTGGCCGAGCTGGTCGCGCGCGGTGTGGCCGAGGGCGCAACCGCGTGGGAACCCGCGATCGATTGCCCGACGGGCGAGTGCTTCATGCGGCCCGTGCTGCTCGAGGACGTCTCGCCCGCGAATATCGTAGCCGCTGAAGAGATTTTCGGACCCGTGCTGACGGTGACCAGCTTCCGCACGCTTGGCGAGGCCGCCGATCTTGCCAACAACACGCGCTACGGGTTGGCCGCGACCATCTACTCCCAGTCCGGCGCGCGCGCATTGGACCTCGCGCGCCGCGTCAAGGCAGGCGTGGTGTGGATCAACTGCACCAACCAGCTCGATGCCGCATGCGGCTTCGGCGGTGTGCGCGAGAGCGGCTTCGGGCGCGAGGGCGGGCTCGAAGGCATGCTCGAATATCTGCGGCCGATGGGGGAATGGGACGGTGCCGGGGCCGGACCTGCTGCGGGGGTGCCACCGCTCGCGCTCCCGCCCGCACCGATCGACCGCACGCCGAAGAATTACATCGGCGGCAAGCAGAATCGGCCCGATGGCGGCACCAGCCGCGCGGTGCTGGCCCCCGGCGGCGCGACGCTGGGGCTGGTTGCTGACAGCAACCGCAAGGACATCCGTGACGCGGTCGAGGCGGCGCATCTGGCCGAAGGCTGGACCAAGCTCACCGCGCACGCGCGCGCGCAGATCCTGTTCTACCTCGCCGAGAACCTGTCCGCCCGCGCCGACGAGTTCGCGGGCCGCCTCGCGTCCGCCGGAACCGCCCCCCGCGCCGCGCAGGCCGAGGTCGAGGCGAGCATCGCGCGCCTGTTCGCCTATGCCGCGTGGGCGGACAAGTTCGACGGACGCGTCCATTCCCCGCCGATGCGCGCGGTGGCGCTGTCCATCAACGAACCCGTTGGCGTGATCGGCATCGCCTGCCCGGACGAGGCCCCGCTGCTCGCGCTCGTATCGCTGCTCGCGCCCGCGATCGCGCTCGGCAACCGCTGCGTCGTGGTGCCTTCAGACGCGATGCCGCTGCCCGCGACCGATTTCATCCAGGTGATCGAGACTTCGGACGTGCCCGCGGGCACGATCAATATCGTGACGGGCGACCGCGACCGCCTTGCGCTCGTGCTGGCGCAGCACGATCAGGTCGGCGCGATGTGGCATTTCGGCGGCGCGGACGGCGGCGCTGCGGTGGAGCGTGCAGCAGCAGCGACGATCAAGCGCAGCTGGGTCGCGCACGGCCGGGCACGCGACTGGGCTTCGCCCACACACGGCGAGGGACGCGCCTTTCTGCGGCACGCGTCGCAGTTGAAGACGATCTGGTTGCCTTACGGCGACTAAGCGATCCGCAACCGCGCGCGCGCCAACCGACGTGGAAACTTTGGGGTAAGATGAGACATTGACCACTATCGATACAGGCACGGTCAAAAAGAAAACGCGCATTCAGCAGCATAATGAGCGCAAGATCCTGAATGCCGCCGAGATCGTATTCGCAAAATCCGGCTTCGAGGGCGCGACCATCGACGCGATCTCCGGCCGCGCGCGCATTTCCAAGCCTAACCTCCATTACTATTTCCGAACCAAACGCATTCTTTACCTGGCGGTGCTGGGCCGCGTGCTGAGCCGCTGGCTCGCCCCGCTAGCAACGCTCGACCCCGAGGGCGATCCAGCGGCCGAACTGGCGCGCTACATCGCGGATAAGCTTGAGTTGACGCGTCGATACCCAATGTCCTCGCGCGTGTTCGCAAATGAAATCCTCCACGGCGCTCCAGAGCTCGCGGCATACCTGCGCACCGATTTAAAAGCCGTAGTTGAGTTAAAGACCAAGGTGATAGCCCAGTGGATCAGGTCGGGGCAGTTGATCGACGTCGATCCGCTCCATTTGTTATTCCTGATCTGGGCAGCGACGCAGCACTACGCCGATTTCGCGCCGCAGGTGAAGGCGCTGCTGGACATCAAACGTCTGGGCGAAGCCGAGTTTCGGTCGGTCCGGCAGTCGCTTGCTGCGATCATATTGAGCGGCGTTCTCCCGCGCGCGCCTTCGCAGAGTTCCTCGACCTGACATCGCGACACGTATTCGCCGAGAAACTGATCTACAGATACTGTCCCGAAGCGCGATGCCACGCGTGTACTCTAACGAATGCGTTGAACTCGCCCCGTCGTGGGATGGCTCAGCCGAACACGCTCGAAGCCGACTGGCTCACGTGCCACATCGTCCCGCCGAACACGATCCCGTTTGCTTCCCCGCTGCTTCCCCGTCCATCACGCAGCTGACCGGGGAAGCGGGATCCGACGAGAAGAACGGCCGAAAACCTGGTGCGCGACGCAGGCGCGGGCGAACGGGTCTCAGGTCGATTTTCCCTGTTATATGGCAAATAACAGGGAATTCCGATGTTTTCATGCATCTCTGCGAGGATTCTACCGTCATATTGTGCAGCGATTTCAATGAGTTATCCGAGAAATTCCCTGCACGCGGAACAGGGAAATCGTTTGCGCGGAACAGGGATCGGACCAGCGCTTAACAGCGAACGACGCGACCGATAACAGGGACAACAATCCGTCCTGTCAGGATAACGTCGCCAAGCCAAAATTCCACACCTTCCAATCCGACGACGTGAACGAAATAGCAGAATTCCAAAAGCCCATGATTAGCTCGACGGTTCCTCTCTATCCGCGCCGCCGTCGACAATATTGTCAGTCTCCGGCCGTACCTGATCTCCTGACCGCCGCTCCGATTAATCCGAGCGGCGGCGCATGAGGCGCGGGCGGCAGCGACTGCCGCTGCGTGAAAGCCAAGGCTGGGATGAGGCCTTTGCGGCTCGGCCAAGTTAGCCTCACAGAACCAGACAGCATGTTCAATGGGATACTCGACCCTTTGAGATCGAGGACCCAGTAATGGGCGAAGCTGCACATCGCGGGTTTGTTGCCACGTGGTCGCTGAACCGGTGTGGCGATGCTCGCGGCGGTGAAGCACGTCAACGTCACTCTATAATCCGGGTCGACCTAGCAATCGTGCCGATTTCACGAATGCCTGACAGACTTGCCCGCATCAATCACAGGCTCTCGCCGGCTTTTCGGGGAGGCCGTTGAGGCGGCGCTCATCGGGGGAGATCTCGCGGGTCCTCCGTCGACAGGCTTCGGCGAGGAGGTCCTTGCCATAGGGCAGGAACGCGTCCCACAGCCGCGCGGTCTTGTCCGAGGACGCAGTCACCACCCGTTTGCCGTCGGGCGAGAAGGCGGCGCTAACGACCCAGCCCTCATGTCGCATCGGCTGGCCGATCGCCGCCCCGGTTGCCCCGACCCACAGCCGCGCGGTCTTGTCCCCGGACGCAGTCACCACCCGTTTGCCGTCGGGCGAGAAGGCGGCGCTAACGACCACCCCCTCCGGCCGCCTCGGCTGGACGATCGGCGCCCCCGTCGCCGCCTCCCACAGCCGCGCGGTCTTGTCCCAGGACGCAGTCACCACCCGTTTGCCGTCGGGCGAGAAGGCGGCGCTTTGGACCGCCTCCTCATGTCGCATCGGCTGGCCGATCGCCGCCCCCGTTGCCGCGTCCCAC
>JBBSFH010000041.1:0-8056 GCA_038238915.1 Sphingomonadales bacterium | reverse complement strand
GTCTCGATCCGCAGCCACCAACAGCCGCCGATCTGGCCACCAACACGCCCCGGGGAGGGGTCAATTTTGAGCGCCCATTACCCCGAAACAGGGGTCAACATTCCACGCCCAATCACAGCCCGAAATCCGATTGTGCACTGTCTCAGGGCGGCGGGCCAGGGTCGCGTTGCAAGGATGCCGTTTATTGCTGCCCGCTCAAGGCCAACGTGTCGTTTCGGAACCCCAGCAGTTTTCCAAGGTTACGCAATGCGGGCGGCTTCGGAGATCAGGGAGTGACAAAATTCAATTGGAGCCATGCCGATATACATTTGGCGGCAACAGACGCGGCTTTTCAGCATGCCTGCGCTCAATTCCCGATGTCGATCGACGCACCTCCGTCTAAGCGGCGCTGATCCTTGTTGCCGTCCAGCATCATGCCTTTGCAACCAGGAGTACGGCAACTGCCCCAATCTAATAAATACTCGCCACAGGTTGAAAGGCTCGTCGCGAATGAAGCCGGGACCATTGCTTCTTTGGCACGAGTTCCCGACAAAGAAGGCGCTACCGACGAGCGTAGGGCTGCGCTCGTAATCGCGCTCGCACGGACCGGTCTACACGACGCCGATGCACTACACGACGTCTATCGAATGACGCACGTAAAGCTTCAGGCCGTCTGCCTGACGGTTTGTTTCAATTATCAGGATGCCCAGGACGCGTTGCAGGACTGTTATATAGCCGTGTGGCGAACGGCCGCGCAGTACGACGCGACCCGCGCCAGTCCGATCACCTGGCTTGCTCGTATCGCACGCAACAAGGCGATCGACCGGCTGCGGAAGCGGAAGATCGAAACGCCTCCTGGTATGTCTGTGATCGAGGATGACATTGCCGATACCGCGCTCGACCCGGAAGAGTCGGCGATTGCCAATCAGCGCCGCGCTCTTGCGAATGCCAGTGTTGATGGTCTCAAAGTAGCGCAAGCTGCGCTGATCCGCGCGATCTATGTGGAGGGCCTCACCTACGCACAGCTTTCCGCGCGATGCGGACTCCCGGTTCCAACCCTAAAAACCAAAGTTCTTCGCCTGATATTGGGCATGCGCGCTCAGCTTGAAGCTCGGATTTGAGCACAGTACGGACACTGATACTCCGTATGCCTTTGGCCCACGTGTGCTGCCCCAAATACACGTAGGTTAATTAGACACCGCGAACGGTCGCAAAAACGATGGTTGCGGGCGAGCGAGCGAGGACTACGTTACACAGCCGCCCGGAACGGCCTTTTCGGCTCACAAAACTATATCTTACTCGTCCCTACTTAAGCAGGGGCTTGCCTGACGAGTTTTGAGAAGGTGCTTCAACGAAGCCGTCTCGCTCGTAAAAAGAGCGGAATCTAGTGCGGGCGCTATCGCCACAAGTTTCATCTCAACACGCGTGTCCCCGTGCAGGGCTCAGAGCTCGCAAATCCAAAACTTTAAACTGACCGTTTTAATGGACATTAGACCGCTTTGTGCCTATAGAAACGGTCAAGAGGATTATATGCGAACGACACCACCCATGCCGCTGCCGGTCAAGCGCAGCCTCGCCAAGCTGGGTTCCGACATCAAAGCTGCGCGCGTGCGCCGTCGCATCACTATGACGCTTATGGCGGAACGCGCGTTTGTCGCGCGCAGCACTTTGCAAAAGGTAGAGCAGGGCGATCCCGGCGTGTCGCTCGGCGTTTATGCCACCGTGCTTTTCATTCTCGGCTTAAGCGAGGGGATAGCCGACCTTGCTGATCTCGCCAGAGACAGCGTGGGCTTGCAGCTTGACGAAGAGCGATTGCCCCAACGGGTGCGCGCGAGCAAACGCCGCAAGGCGGGGCAGCCATGAGCGACCGTGAACTGCTTGCTTACATCGATTTGGCGGGCGTCGCGCATCTTGTCGGCCGCTTATGGGCGCGCCGCTCCCGCACCCGCGAGAGCGCCACCTTTGAATATGATGCTGACTGGCTTGCCAGTCCGGCGCGCTTCGCGCTGGAACCGGCCTTGGTGCTTGGCGGCGGCCCGCAGCATACCCCGCAGGGCCGCGCCCTGTTCGGTGCGTTCGGCGATTCCGCACCCGACCGCTGGGGCCGCAATCTGATCCAGCGTGACGAGCGCCGCCGCGCGCAGGTAGAAGGACGCGCCCCGCGTAGCCTGGGGGAAGTCGATTTCCTGTTGGGCGTCAGCGACATTGCCCGCCAAGGCGCGCTGCGGTTCAAAGAAACGCCGGACGGCCCGTTTCTGGCGAGCGGGGAGGGCGCGAACGTCCCGCCGCTCATTCGCTTGGGTGAATTGCTGAACGCGGCGATGCGCATTGCCGCCAACGGCGATGACGACGGCGATTTGCGTCTAATCCTTGCGCCGGGATCGTCGCTGGGCGGGGCGCGCGCCAAAGCCTCTGTGCTTGATCTTCAAGGTCAGCTCGCCATAGCCAAGTTCCCGCAGGTCGATGACGCCTATCCCGTCATGCAATGGGAAGCGGTGGCACTCGACCTTGCCCGCCGCGCAGGCATCGACGTGCCGACATGGCGGCTGGAGCAGGTGGCCGACCGTACGGCCTTATTGCTGCGCCGGTTCGACCGTGACGGCGACGTGCGCGTTCCGTTTCTGTCTGCCATGTCGATGCTGGGTGCTGCTGACAACGAGGATCACAGCTATCTGGAGATGGTCGATGCGCTGCGACAGTTCGGCTCGCAGCCCGAGCGGGATTCCGCGCAGCTATGGCGGCGCATTGTGTTCAATATCCTGATTTCCAACACCGACGACCATCTTCGCAATCACGGTTTCCTGTTCGACGGCGCAGGAGGTTGGCGCTTGTCTCCGGCCTACGACATGAACCCGACGCCGCTGGACGTGAAGGCGCGCATCCTGAGCCTCGCCATCGACGAGGTCGATGATACCGCCTCGCTCGACGTGGCGCTCGGCATGGCGCGTCAGTGCGGGTTGAAGCTGCCCGCTGCCAAAGAGATCATTGCGGAAGTGGAGGTCGCTGTTTCTCAGTGGCGCGATTGTGCAGTGTCGCACGGATTGAACGCCCGTGATGTCACCCGTATGGCTTCGGCATTCGAGCGATGAGAGCCGGCCGGCGAGCCCGCGTCGCGCCAATGAACTACGTCACTGAACCTAAAAACTTCTGCACAGTTCCTGCACAAGCAAAAATGGCAATTTTTTATTGTTAAATGTCAGTATCTTGGGCCAATCCCAAGATTTGGAGCGGGTGAAGGGAATCGAACCCTCGCTGGAAGCTTGGGAAGCTTCTGTTCTACCATTGAACTACACCCGCATAGGCGCGAACCTAATCCTCGTCGGCGGGCTTGGAAAGCCCCTCGCGCGCGCGGCGTTCGCGTTCGCGCGCGCCGAGCACGTCCCAGATGATCAGAAAGCCGATCGCGCCGCCGCCTGCGATCCACACCCAGAGCGGCACGCTCACGCGTCCTTGGCCTTGGTGCCGAAGATGCGGCGACGCAGCGCGGCGAACAGCGCCACCACCCCGACGATGATCGGTTTGATGAACGCAAGCAGCCCCTTGAGCAGACCCGCTAAAAGCCCGGTCTTCACCACCGCTGCCGCCGCGCCACCAGTGATCAGCGCGGCGAGACCATATTCGGCGACCTTGTCCCCCTTAGCGAAATCCTGATAGCGCTCTCCGCCGGTGTATGCGAACCCGCTCATCACCTGGCGGAACTGTGCAAGATCGGCTGTGAGCCTCGCAGGATCGGTGACCAGGATCACATGCATCACGCCGTGGCGGCCGAGCAGGCGCGTGGTATAATTGATGTTGCGCCCACCATCGCTGAACTTGAGATCGGTGGCCCATTCGAGGTTGTGCGTCGCGCGTTCGTAATGCGGCAGCACCGCCCAGCCCGCGATCTCGGTTTGGGACATGCCGAGCCGCTTGCGCTCGACATTGCCTTCGCGCCCCTCGTCGCGCAGCGTTTCGAGGATTTTGGCGGCGTCGATCGTCTCTTCGTCCTTCACATAGCCGCTCTCCTCGAAGTTCATTACCGCGAACCACGAATAGCCGTGCGGCGCGATGGTGAAACTGTCCTCGGTCGGCGGATTGCCGTTCAGCTGCAGGAAGCGGCTCGTGCCGACCGAACCCAGATACAGCATGCCAGCGGGCACGTTGATCTGCGCGCGCGTTGTCAGCGGCGCGGTCAGCGGCCCCTCGCGCCAATCGAGCTTGGCGATTTCGGCGGCGGTATCGACCGGGGGCTTTGCCCCTGGTGCAGGCGCGGAAGCGCCGAGGATCAGCGCGGCCAAAAGTGCAAGCAACTTGCGAACCATCGAAAGTCCCCCTGAGTCGAAACCAGGGGGAGCAGAGCGCGCAGGCGGGGTCAATCGGCCGCGCGCATCTCGACAGCGGACACGATCCGCGTCATCGCTTGACGCATGCAGCAGCTGTTTCCTTACGCCGAGACTACGCGCGGCGTAACCGTGCGCGTTGCTCCCACCTATCTTGAAGAACAGTCCGATCCTTCGAGTGGGCAATATGTCTGGTCCTACCACATCCGCCTCGAAAATGGCAGCGAGGAGACCGTCCAGCTTATCAGCCGCCACTGGATCATCACCGATGCGCGCGGGCGGGTGCAGGAGGTGAAGGGGCTGGGCGTCGTCGGCGATCAGCCGACCCTGCCGCCGGGTGGATCGTTCGATTATGTCTCGGGCTGCCCGCTGGCGACGCCGTCGGGGACTATGCAGGGCAGCTATCAGATGGTGGCAGAAGCCGGATGGCCGTTCGAGGTGGCGATTCCGCTGTTCAGCCTCGATAGCCCACACGCGCGCACGCGGCTGAACTGAGGGCCTCGCGGGAACGAGCGTCTCGCGCTATGAAACGGGGATGGCGAGCGCGGCGCAGACTTGGCACGAGGTTGCTGACGAGGATGACTCGCATCCTTACCGCATGACGATCGATCAATTCGAGGCGCTGTTCGAAGCCGGGCTGCTTGGCGACGAGCGGATCGAGCTTCGCGATGGGGTAATGGTCCGGATGTCACCGCAATATCTCCCGCACGCGCGCGCGAAAATGCGAATCTACGACTCTCTACGAAACGCCCTTATCGCGGCGGGATCGGGTCTGGAGGTGACAGTCGAACTTTCCGTGCGCATCGCGCCCTTCAACCTGCCCGCGCCGGATCTTATCGTGTTCGAGCCAGTGGAGAAGCTTGGACCGCTGGCGATCGAGCGCGCCGCACTGGTCGTGGAGGTGTCCGATACTACGCGGCGTGAAGATCTGGTTCGCAAACCGGTTCTTTATGGCGCGGCGGGTGCGCCCGAATATTGGGTTGTGGACCTCAAATCCCGCGTGATCCACCGGATGTCCGATCCTGACGAGAGCGGGTATCGCGTCCGCGATTCGGTGGCGTTCGGCGAGACTATCGCAATGGTAACGCGGCCCAACATTGTCGTCGATACCACCTCGCTGCTCGACATCTAAACGTCGATCGCATCCACACCCACGTCAGCGGCATGCGCGGTGATGAAGGCGAAGCGGTGCTCGGGCACGCGGCCCATCAGGCGATCGACCAGCGCGGACACTTCGGTGCGCTCGGTGCCCGGCGGGGGCAGCGTTACGCGCAGCAGCGTGCGCCGCTTGGCGTCCATCGTCGTCTCGCGCAACTGCAGCGGCGCCATTTCGCCCAGCCCCTTGAAGCGGCTGACCTCCACCTTGCCTCCGCGCGCGAATGGTCCCGCCATCAGCTCGGCCTTGTGCGCGTCGTCCCGCGCGTAGGCGACCTGACCGCCCTGCGCGAGGCGATACAGGGGCGGCTGCGCGAGGAACAGATGGCCATCCTCGACCAGCCCCGGCATGTGCTGGATGAAGAAGGTCATCAGCAGTGTGGCGATGTGTGCGCCATCGACGTCGGCGTCGGTCATGATGATGACGCGCTCGTAGCGCAGCGCGGCGGGATCATACTTCGCACCCTGGCCGAGCGCGAGCTTGAGATCGGCGAGTTCGGTGTTCGCCGCCGCCTTGCCCGCCGCCGCACTCGCGACGTTCAGGATTTTTCCCCGCAGCGGCAGGATCGCCTGCGTCTCGCGGTCGCGCGCCTGTTTGGCCGATCCGCCCGCGCTATCGCCCTCGACGATGAACAGTTCGGCGCCCTCCGCCCCCGCGCGCGTGCAATCGGTCAGCTTGCCCGGCAGGCGCAGCTTGCGACCCACCAGCGATTTGCGCTTCACATCCTTCTCGGCCCGCCTCGCGAGACGTTCGTCCATGCGCTCCAGCGTGTGCGCCAGCAGCGTGCGGCCGCGTTCCTGATCGCCCGTCAGCCAGTGATCGAAATTGTCGCGGACGATTGTTTCGACGAGACGTGCGGCGTCGGCCGAGGTCAGCCGGTCCTTGGTCTGGCTCTGGAACTGGGGGTCGCGCAGGAACATCGACAGGAGCGCAATCGAGCCACCGCCGACATCCTCGGGTGCCAACCCCTCGGCGCGCTTGTTCTGCGTCAGGCCGCCGAAGCCGCGCAACCCCTTGAGCAGCGCCGCGCGCAGCCCCGCCTCGTGCGTGCCGCCGTCCGGAGTGGGCACGGTGTTGCAATAGCTCGACCACAAGCCCTCATCGAGCGTCCAAGCGACCGCCCATTCGACCGTGCCGCGTCCTTCGGGAAGATCGGCACGGCCCGCGAAGGTGGCGGGAAGTGCGAGTTCGCGGTGAGCGATGTCCTCGGCGAGCCGATCGGCAAGGCCGCCGGGAAACTGGAAGACCGCCTGCGTCGGGGTGTCGCCAGCGATCGCTTCGTCGCAGCGCCACCGGATTTCGACGCCCCGGAACAGATAGGCCTTGGAGCGCGCAAGCCGCATCAGGCGCGCGGGATCGAAGGTGGCGTCGGCACCGAAAATCTGTGGGTCCGGGCGGAAGCTGACCATGGTCCCGCGCCGGTTGGATGTGGTGCCCAGCCGCTCCAGCGGTGTAACCGGCGCGCCGCGCGCATATCCCTGGCGGTAAAGTTCGCGCCCGCGCGCAACTTCCACGACCAGCCGTTCGGAAAGCGCGTTGACCACAGAAATACCCACACCGTGCAGGCCGCCGCTCGTCTGATAACTGTCGCCCGAGAATTTGCCGCCCGAGTGCAGCATGGTCAGGATCACTTCGAGCGCGGACTTGTTCGGGAATTTGGGATGCGGATCGACCGGGATGCCACGCCCGTTATCCACAACCGTCAACGTCCCATCGGCCGCCAGCGACACCTCGATCCTGCTCGCATGGCCCGCAACCGCCTCGTCCATCGCATTGTCGATCACCTCTGCGGCGAGATGATGCAGGGCGCGGGCATCGGTGCCGCCGACGTACATGCCAGGATGGCGGCGCACGGGTTCGAGGCCTTCGAGAACTTCGATATGCTGGGCGGAATATTCGGGCGATGCGGCGGGTGCGGCGAAAAGATCGGACATCGCCACCCGTTTAGGGGCGGCGATGGCAGAGAACCAGCGCTACCAGACCGCACGACGAACTGTCCGGATTGCGACAGAGTTTGGCATTAGCCGGGGCTTGCAATCGTCATGGTGCAGTGCAATATTTTGGATGTCGCCAGCGATGGCGATCCTCCCCCAAGAGAAACCTGGGGGCCGGACCTTCGGGTCCGGCCCCCTTTTTTTGTTCAGGGATGAGGCGCCGCCGCATAGGCGGCGAGATCGATGATCTGCGCATCGCTCAGCCGCGCCGCACGCGCGCGCATCGCCGCTGCCTCGGGCGAGCGCCGTCCGCCCGCCTGAAAGCTCATCAACTGCCGCGCGAGGTAAGTTGGCGATCGTCCAGCCAGCGGCGGCCCCAGCCCGCCCTTCAGGCCCGCGCCATGGCACGACGCGCACGGCTGGCCCGCGCGCGAATCGCTCGCCAGCGCCGCGCCGCGTGCCACCGCCCCGGCGGGCACATAGGCGATATAAGTCATGCGCGGATCGCGCAGCTCGAAGCGGTCGAACGCAATTGATGCGGTGGACGGCTCTCCTACCCGACCTACGGTATAATCCGCGGGTTGAGCCGGAAGGAGAGCGATGATGACGAAGGCAGTTGTGGCGACGATCGGGCTGGATATCGCGAAGTCGGTGTTTCAGGTGCATGG
>JBBSFH010000040.1:0-8912 GCA_038238915.1 Sphingomonadales bacterium | reverse complement strand
TCGGCTGCGAACTCAAGCTCTCGCCGCAGTTCGCCGCCGAGCGCGAAGCATTGATCGCCCGATTGGCCGATCCGATCACCGTCTGAGCGCGGTGCGCTTCACCTACACCGCGCTGCCCGGCCGCGTGCTGTTCGGCGAGGGCGCGCTGGACGAACTGCCGCGCGAGGCGGCGGCGATCGGTGCGCGGGCGCTGATTCTGTGCACCCCCGAGCAGCGAGCGACCGCGCAGGATGTGAGCGCGCGGCTTGGCAGCCTCGCAGCGGGACTGTTCGACCGCGCGGTGATGCACGTGCCCGTCGAGACCGTGGCACAAGCGGTTGCAGCTGCAGAAGCCGCCAACGCGGACTTCACCGTCGCCATCGGCGGGGGTTCGACCACTGGCCTGGCGAAGGCCCTGTCCCTGCGCGCAGGCCTCCCCTCGCTTGTGATCCCGACGACCTTTGCAGGCTCGGAGGTCACGCCGATCTGGGGCCTGACGGAAGGCGGGGTGAAACGGACCGGGCGCGATTTGGCCGTCCTGCCACGCACGGTCATCTACGATCCCGTGCTCACCCTCACGCTCCCCGTGCCGCTCGCGGTGGCGAGCGGGATGAACGCGATCGCGCACTGCGTCGAGGCGCTCTATGCGGCGGACGGCAACCCGGTCACCGCGCTGATGGCCGAGGAGGGCATCCGCGCGCTCGCCGCTGCGCTGCCCCGGATCGCCGCCGATCCACACGCGGTCGGTCCGCGCGCGGACGCGCTCTACGGCTGCTGGCTGGCGGGAACGGTGCTGGGTGGGACGAGCATGGCGCTCCACCACAAGCTTTGTCACACGCTTGGCGGCACGTTCAATCTGCCACACGCGCAGACGCACACCGCTGTCCTCCCGCACGCGGTTGCGTATAACGCCGCCGCCGCGCCCGACGCGATGGTGTGTGCAGCCCGCGCACTCGGCGTGAGCGATGCGGGGGCGGTTGCCACGAGGCTGTACGCGATGGCACGCGATCTCGGAGCGGAGATGGCGCTTGGCCGGCTTGGGATGCCCACCGACGGGATCGAGCGCGCCGTCTCTCTGGCCACTCAGAGCCCGTATCCCAATCCTCGACCCATTACCGCCGACGCGATCCGGCCGCTGATCGAGCGCGCGCACGCAGGATTGCCGCCGACCGAATACGCATGAGCATCATACCGGAGCCCGGCGATGCCGCGCCACGGGTTCTGATCTTTGGCGGGGCCCGACGGGCTTGATTCTCGCGCACGAACGGTACCGTCAACTTAACCAGAATTTGGTTAATTCCGTTTGCAGTGCTCGGAAAGGGTGGGCAAAGGGCAGCAAGAAGACAGGACAGGACAGGTCTTTATCAAGAACATAGTGGATCGCATTGCTCGGCCTTTTTTTTACGCCTAACCAGATCGGAAAACAGCCACTTCGTTAACCTGACAGCACCCCGCCATCCTCGCCGAACGCGCCCGTATCAAACGACAGACCATCCGGAGTCGACGCTTGCTTCACCGCAAACACGCCGCTAATCTAAACTGTCAGCTGTCACAAATTATCTGACGACGCACATCTCATTTACTTATAATTGACGACGGTGTTGGGCAAAGTTCCCGATGCCGTTTGAACTACCGCGCAATTCACGACGATATTTGTCTTGGTGATTGTAAGCTGGTTTCTGGCGGCGGCGTCAAGAATTGCGCGCTCCGAACGAAGCGTGTGTCGCGTGGCACCGTCCACCCACGTCACCTGCGAAATTTGCCAGAGCGGTGTGTAGGCTTGGTTGTTATTTTTCGGGCCAAGCGGTCCCGGCGCTGACGGTATGACATTTGCCTGCGTGAAATTGGTGAAAACGTAGATGTCATCGACAGATTTTGGAACGCTGGTGATAGCATTCGCAAGTTGCGGCACAAAATTTGCGCCGAAACCTTTGGCCACGGTCTTGTCGGATGCGTCGGTTGCGAAATAGACGGTGGGACGGCCGTTGTACCAGCCTTGAATGGCGGGCGCTGTGGCCGAGACCACGACCGGGGGAGTCGTGCTTTGCGCCAGCGTCGGTGTAAAAGGAGTTGCGGCCGCGAAAGCTGTCGCTGCGAAAATCACGGATCGAATGTTCATTACGCTGTCTCCTCAACTGAACACGCCACGGGCAGAATAGCCCGCAGCATTTGTGGTTCTGTCGCGCGCCACGCGCGTTACAGCATCGACAGCGGGCTGCGCCGAACTGCCCTTTTCTTGCGGCAGTCCGTTCGGTACTGTGCTCTTTGGACGGTGCTGTCAGGTTAACCCCGCCGAGTTGCAAAGGCCCCGACCCCCCTTGAGTATCATGCTGCGGCGGTCGCGCAGGCCTATGGTGTTGGGGCGGAGGGAGAAGTCTTGGTGATCCGACCAGACCTTTACGTCGGAATGCGTGCCCCGATCGGGAAAGAGGAGGTTGTCCAAGCGTGGTTATCGCGCTGGATGGTGGCGGCCTATACGAAGAGCGATCGGCTCGTCTCCGCCTGATACGCGGGTCAAGGCGCGCATCGCAATCGTAACGATATCCCGAAATATGGCCGTGGTCGACGCGCCTTGCGAAGGACCCCGAGGCTTTGGATGACCGCGGGTTAGAAGCGGGCGTACCGCGTGAATTCATCAACTACGGCCAGTTCGCGCCTAGCATTAACGAATGGCGGACAAATTACCCGGCTGCCGCATGCCCGCCGAGCCATTTTCGGAGCATTTAAGCCGTAAAACGGGATGGTAACCGGAACGACCGGTTTGGGCTTGTTGCAGCGCAATAGTAAACGTCTTCTCGTGGATCGAGAGCTAACGGTCGCCACGCCCGCTGGAACGGCAGCTATACTGCATTCAGGCCTGAAAGCCGAAAGTCAGCAAACGGCTCCTGAGCCGACAACGGCAAATCGGCAGCGCGAGTCGAGCTTACGAGCGAGCATCGCCGCCCACAAAGGCGTTTGAGGCACTGAAATGCTGCGCGACCGCTCGGTCGTTCAACGTTCGTGACAGTGCAGCTGTGAAGGCTTTGGACTGGTGCGGTTCGCGGCAATTTCGATGTTGCGTCATCGGTCTGACCTGTCGCTACATCCACGTGGTCGATCGAGAGAAGCCGGAGAGCCCGGGCGTGAGAAGCTGCTTTCAACTGCCAATGTTACCGGTTGCCAACGTGTCTGTTCGGAGAAGGGAGTTGACGATCGCGTTCGGGAACTTACGGTCCAACGTCACCGCATAAAATATTTCGAATACGTCGGGCAGCCGAGCCGCTTCCTTTAGCAAACCGATCGTCAATTCGTCCTTGACGACAATCGGGGGCAGCACCGCCAAGCCGATATTCTCCCGTACCAACAGGCGCATCATCGCCATATCGTCAACTTCCGCGACGATTTGCGGACGGATGCCCAGGCGCGCGACCAGCGCGTCGAAGCCGGTGCGAACGCTGTCGTCGCGCGTGGGCAGGATGACAGGATGCTGCTCGAGCAGTTCGGCCAACATAGCGTGGTCGTTTATCCGCTCGGGCAGCCCAATCAGGCTGACGTGCTGCTCGGCCAAGCGATGACAGACGAAGGGCGTCAGCGCATCGCTGGCGGGCGCGCGGTTGGTGAGGACCACATCGAGATCGAGCGACTGCAGCGCGCGGAGCAGTTCGGCCGCGCTCCCGGAACGCAAGATCACCTCGACGTCGGGACGGCCGAGCGCCGGGCGGAGGAAGGCGATTTGAAAGTTGCGCGACAGCGTCGCCAGCGCGCCCACGCGCAGCGCGCGACGTGTTCGGCCGGTGTCGCGCAACGCGCCGAGCAGTTCGTCGCCCGTACGGAAAATGGCTTCGGCGTGATCGAGCGCGATGCGGCCCGCTTCGGTCAGATGGAGCCGCCGCCCGCGCCGCTCGAACAGCGCATGGCCGAGGCGCGCCTCGAGCGTGCGAATCTGTACCGAGAGCGCGGACTGCGAGACGTTTAGCCGCCCGGCCGCCCGTGTGAGATTGCCCTCGCGCGCGACCGCCCGGAAATATCGAAGATGGGCGTAGTTGAGCTCGGTCATCGTTCTATGAAACAGAACGTTGACGTACGAACAATGTATTTATTGTACGTATGCTGCCAGGCTAAGCCGCGCCCGCTAAGTCGATCGATCGGGAGCAACGCTTGCCAGTCCAATTCCTGCCGATGCTCGCGCCGGTCGTGCTGATCCTCGCGGCGGTCATCAACTTCCTCGATCCGGGTCAGCGGCCACGGCGCGCGTTGGTCGCCGCGAGCGCGGCGACGCTGATCGCACTGGCGGTCGCAGTCGGCTCAGCGGTTGTGCTCGCCAGCTCGGGCCCGGCCACGAGCGCGCTCATCGGCGCGCAAGGGATCGGCCTCTCGCTCCGGCTCGATGCGGTCAGCGTCATCTTGCTGCTGCTGGTGGCGTTCGTCGGCTGGATCGTCGCGCGTTTTGCGGAGACCTATCTCGATGGCGAGGCGCGCCAGGGTGCATTCACCGGCTGGCTATGCCTCACGCTCGCCTGCGTGATGCTGCTCGTGACGGCGGGCAATCTCGTTCAGCTCGTTGTTGCCTGGATCGCAACCAGCCTCACACTGCACCGCCTCCTGCTCTTCTATCCAGAGCGCGCGGGTGCGCGGCGTGCAGCGCGTAAGAAATTCATCACCGCGCGCATCGGCGATACTGCCTTAATAGTCGCGGCGACGCTGCTGGCGGTTACGTACCACACGACCGATCTCGCCACGATCCTCGCCGCCGCGCGCGCGGGCGCGGGGTCGGATGCCATCGCGGCCGCCACCAGCCTGATCGCGGTCGCAGCCCTGCTCAAGTCCGCGCAGTTCCCCGCGCACGGGTGGCTGACCGAAGTGATGGAGGCGCCCACGCCCGTGTCCGCACTGCTGCACGCGGGGGTAATCAACGCGGGCGGGTTCCTGCTCATCCGATTGGCGGACGTGATGCTGCTCGCGCCCGGCGTGCTCGCGCTCCTCGTGATGATCGGTGGCTTTACCGCAGTGTTCGGCGGGCTAGTGATGCTCACGCAACCGTCGGTCAAGACCTCGCTCGCGTGGTCTACAGTCGGGCAGATGGGCTTCATGATCCTCGAGTGCGGGCTGGCGCTCTTCCCGCTCGCGCTGCTGCACATCGTAGCGCATTCGCTTTACAAGGCGCATGCGTTCCTGTCGTCGGGCGGCGCGGTCGAGCGGGTCACGGCGGCGAGGCGGCCGGGGCCGGTCGCGGTGCCCGATGCGGCGGCGGTTGGGCGCGCGTTCCTCGTGGCGCTCGGACTTTACGCAGCGGTCGGCTTCGCGTTCGGCTTAGCGCACAAATCCCCGCAGGCGATCGCGCTCGGCGCGATCCTGATCTTCGGCGTGGCGTATCTGTTCGCGCAGGGGCTGGCGGACGCCGCGCCGCGCGTGCTCACGCGGCGCGTGGCGGTTTATGCGGTGGCTGCCTCGATCAGCTATTTTGCGTTGCAGGAGGGCACGGTGTGGCTGACCCGCGGCGCCTTACCCGCGACGCCCGCACCCGGGCCGCTCGAATGGGCGCTGATCGTGCTAGCGGTCGTCAGCTTCGCGGTCGTGGCGGTGGCGCAGGCGGTCTTCCCGCTGTGGGCTTACCATCCCGCGGCTGCGGGCGTGCGCGTGCACTTGTCTAACGGCCTGTACGCGAACGCGCTGTTCGATCGGCTGATCGGTGGCTGGTCCACACGCGCTGGGCCGGTGGAGATCCGTCGATGATCGAGAACCTGAACGTGCCGACGGCCGATCGCGCAAAGATTCTGGCGGCCGCCGACGCCGCCCAGCGTGCGATTCCGCCCGCCTGGCCGCTCGCGTCGAGCGTGGCGGTCAACCCCTTCCTCGGCCAATCGGGCGATGGTCTCGCGGAGGTAGCGGCCCTGCTCGCGCGCGTCGCGGGTGTTGCGGTGACGATGCCTCGCAACTGGTATGCCGACCGGATCGCGTCAGGCGCGATCACCGATTCGGACTTGGCGGACGCGCTCGCCGCTTGCGCCAACCCGGGCCTGAGCATCGCCGCGCTCAAGGCAGCCGCGTTCCGACCCGCGCCGTCGTCGCACGCGCTGCCGACCGTGGCCAATCTCACGGCGCGCGCTTCGGGTACGGACTGGCCGGGCCTGATCGCCGAGCGCAGCGGCGCTTGGGCGGCCGATTTCTTTGACGAGGGTCAGGCGCTATGGGCCGCGCCGCACGGACCCGGCGCCTACGCCGCGTGGCGCGCGGTCGCGTCGCGCGACCTCACCCCGGAGATCGCGGGCTTGGCCGGGTTCGCTCGCCATGTCGCGCACGCGCCCCAATGCGCGCGCGATGCCATCGTGCGCGCGGCCACGCGCCTCGGCGTCAGCGCGGACGCTGCACCCACCTACTTCCACCGACTCCTGATGACGGTCGGCGGCTGGGCGCAATATGCGCGCTACCGCCTGTGGCAGGCCGAACTTGGCGGCGCGACCGACGCCACGGCCACCGATCTCCTCGCCATCGCGCTGCTATGGGAGGAGGCACTGTTCGACCGCTTCGAAGACCGGATCGCCTCCGAGTGGCGCGCGGTGCTCGCCGATCATGCCGCGCCGATCGTGCCCACGCGCGACCAGACGATCGACGCCATCCTCCAGGAGGCCTCCGAACGCGCCGCGCAACGCGGGCTCGGTGCAACGCTCGCCGCCCCGGCCGCGCCGGTCCAAGATGCGCGCTCCGCGTTGCAGGCGGTGTTCTGCATCGACGTGCGCTCCGAAGTGTTCCGCCGCGCGCTCGAAACGGTCGACCCAGCCATCCGCACGCTCGGCTTTGCGGGCTTTTTCGGTTTCACCACGTCGCACCACCGCCTCGCTTCGGACGTCCCCGAACTGCGCCTGCCGGTGCTGCTCAACCCTAGCTTCGACAGCCGCGCGGGCGGTCCGGGCACCGCCGCCACCGACCGTTCGGCCCGCTTCAAGGCGCGCGCCGAGCGCGCGTGGGGGCGCTTCAAGCTCGCCGCGGTCTCCTCCTTCGCCTTCGTCGAGGCCACCGGGCCGGTCTATGCGTGGAAGCTGCTTCGCGATTCACTCGGGCTGAGGGAAGTGGCCGCGCCCGACGATCCTGCGCCCGTTCTGGATCCCTCGCCCGACTTGCCCGCGCGCGTTAATGCAGCCGCAAGCGTGCTGCGCGCGATGTCGTTGACGCAGGGGTTCGCTCGCCTCGTCCTGATCGCGGGCCACGGCGCGAACGCAGTGAACAACCCGCATCTGAGCGCGCTCCACTGCGGCGCGTGCGGCGGCTATTCGGGCGAGGTCAACGCGCAGTTGCTCGCCGCGCTGCTGAACGATATGCACGTCCGCGCGGGACTGGCTGCCGAGGGCATTGCGGTCCCGGCCGACACATTGTTCGTGGGCGCGCTGCACGATACCACTACCGATGCGGTGACGCTGTATGCGGAAGATTGCCCCTCGCCCGCACACGCCCCCGATGTCTTGCAGGGGCGCGCCTGGCTCGCCGCCGCCGGTACCATCGCGCGAACTGAGCGCGCGCTCCGCCTGCCGCGCGCCATTACCCCGACTGACATCGGTCGGCGCGCGCGCGACTGGGCCGAGGTGCGTCCCGAATGGGGCCTCGCAGGCTGCAGCGCCTTCATCGCCGCACCCCGCGCGCGCACGGCGGGTAAGGCGCTCGGCGGTCGCGCGTTCCTTCACGATTATGATTGGCGCGCGGACGCAGGCTTCGGCATCCTCGAACTCATCCTGACCGCGCCAGTAGTCGTCGCGAGTTGGATCAGCCTCCAATATTACGGCTCGGTCGTCGCGTCCGACGTCTTCGGCGGCGGTAACAAGCTCTTGCACAACGTGACCGGTGGCATCGGCGTGCTGGAAGGCAACGGCGGAGCATTGCGCGTCGGCCTGCCGTGGCAATCGGTTCACGACGGCGAGGGGTTCGTTCACGAGCCGCTGCGCCTGTCGGTCTGCGTCGAGGCCCCGTGTGAGGCGATCACCGCGATCCTCGAGCGACACGCCGGAGTACGTGCACTGTTCGACAACCGCTGGCTCCACTTATTCGCTCTCGACGAGGCCGGGCACGTCGCCTCTCGCTATGCTGGCGGTCTGGATTGGCAAGCCGTTAGAAACTGTCGCGACACTTCCAGTACACGAGTGGCGGCATGACTGAGCACTGCCGGCCAAAGCGTCTGTTTCACATCTCTCGGTTGGGGATCCCCTATGGATGATAGTGTGATTTCCAGTTCTACACCGACCACGATAGACGAGCGGATCGCTTTCGTGCTTTCCAGTCCGAACTCGAGCGAGTGGCTGAAACAAACGCTGCGCTCAGCGCTGCCATTAGATCCGATCACAGTTGCAAATGACCTGGAGGTATTACGACACCTGCTGATTCCGCGGGCTATGGTCAGCTGCTATGACCCACTGTCCGAAAACAACCATCGCTGAATATACGTCGACCGATCGGCTCTTCAATTTACCGCATTGTTCCCTCACGCGGAGAGAGGGCATCGTGATCGCTTATTGTTGCTTTGGCGATCAGAGAACGGGTCTGACAGGCTTAGAATCGGGAGGTCATTGCCGAGAATCACGCTCCGACGAGCGGTAGCAGGGAGCGCGCAGCGACTGTTACAGCGCGTGCCCGTCCGAGCGTAGCGTTTCCAGTGCGGAGTGCCAGAAGCCCCATCCACATCTGCTGCCCAAAGCAACCCGCGAAGCGCGACATCAGACGGCAAAAGGTCGGTTTACAATACGCACTAACTGCGGCGGAGGCGGCCGACAGGTAGCGCGGCGACGAACGACAACTATTCTGCGTTCGACACCCAGAACCCGCCAGTCCGCAATTGATGCGGTGGACGGCTCTCCTACCCGACCTACGGTATAATCCGCGGGTTGAGCCGGAAGGAGAGCGATGATGACGAAGGCAGTTGTGGCGACGATCGGGCTGGATATCGCGAAGTCGGTGTTTCAGGTGCATGG
>JBBSFH010000039.1:0-11537 GCA_038238915.1 Sphingomonadales bacterium | reverse complement strand
GTCTCGATCCGCAGCCACCAACAGCCGCCGATCTGGCCACCAACACGCCCCGGGGAGGGGTCAATTTTGAGCGCCCATTACCCCGAAACAGGGGTCAACATTCCACGCCCAATCACAGCGGGGTGTCATCCAGCCCAGCGAGGTGTGAGGGCGGCTCTCGTTGTAGTGCCGTCGCCACGCCTCGATCTTGGCCCGGGCGTCGTCCAGAGACAAGAACCAATGCGCGTTCAGGCACTCGTCGCGCATGCGGCCGTTGAAGCTCTCGACGAAGCCATTCTGGGTCGGCTTGCCCGGCGCGATATAGTGCCAATCAATTTTCGCCTCTCCCGACCAGCCCAGCACCGCGTTCGAGGTCAGCTCGGTACCGCGCCTCGGATCCCCCGGATCCATTTGTGATCCTCGAGGCCGCTGACGATCATGTCGGGCTTGCCGCGTTCGGCAACGAGACCCGCCAACTCGCGCGCGACCCGCTTGCCCGAGATCGACGTGTCGACGACTGCGCGCAGGCACTCGCGCGTAACATCGTCGACGATGTGAGCCAAGCAGATGCGCCGCCCGGGTCGCAAGCTGATCGTGGACGAAATCGAGGCTCCATCGCTTGTTGGGAAGCGTCGGTATCGCAGCCGGGGCCCGCGCCCAAGGCGCGCCTGTAGGATACCCGCCATGGCAGCCTAATCAGTCCTGCCCGGTAGGAGACCCGGTGATCACCCCATAGCTTTACCAAGCTATGGGGCACGACCCTAGACAGGAGTTACGCTAAGCGTTTATGCGTAGCGGCGTGCACGACAGGGTTCGGCTCGACGGCTGGAAGGCGATTGCAGCCTTCCTGGGCCGCGACAAGCGCACGATTATGCGCTGGGAGGCAGTGCGCGGTCTGCCAGTCCGGCGCATGCCCGGCAACGGTAAGGGGTCGGTGTTCGCGTTCCGCGCCGATCTGGAGGCGTGGTTGGCGGGCGCGCAGGCCCAGTCGGCTCTGAACCTGGGCACCCCAGAAGAGGCTGTGAACGAACTAGCGACCGCCGGGCCGCGTCGAAGGCCTTTCCCATGGTGGTACGTGCCAACCGCGTTGGTAGCGGCTAGCTTGATGGCCGTGACGCTTCCGCACACACTGCTCCACCACCGCGCCCGAGCTATGGCCTTCGCCGATCCAGATGCCCAGGCGCTTTATCTTCAAGGCCGCTATCTCTGGAACCGCCGCACGCCAGCTTCGCTCGATAGCGCCGTGACTGCGTTCGGGGCGGCAATTGCGCGCGATCCGCGCTATGCAGCCGCGTACGCGGGGCTTGCGGATTCCTACCTGCTGATGCGCGAATTCGGCTCGATGACGGATGCGCAGGCCTTCCCCAAGGCCAGCGCCGCCGCCGACGCTGCGCTCGCCCTCGATCCCGGGCTCGCTGCCGGAGCACGCGCGAGCGCGTTCGTTCGCTTTTGGTGGAGTGAAGATCTCCCGGGCGGTCTCTCAGCGTTCCGGGCGGCAATCGAACTCGATCCCGCCGACGCGCAAACTCACCATTGGTATGCGACCGCGCTCACCGCTTCGGGCAATCAAAGCCAAGCGCTCACCGAGATCGAGACCGCGCGCCGCCTCGATCCGGTATCGACCGCGATCCTCGCCGATCGTGGCCTGATCCTGTATCAGGCGGGTCGCATTGACGAGGCTATTAGCGCGCTTAGCGAGCTCGTGGCGAACGAGCCGCTCCTGCCGGCCGCGCATGCCTACCTCGCAGGTGCCCTGCTGGCGCGCGGCGATCCGGCCGGGTTCCTGCGCGAAGCCTTAGCGGACGCACGCCTGCGGCGTGATCCGATCGCCGAAGCAATCTTCGCGCCCGGCGCGGCGGAACTCGCAAAGGCCGGTCGTGTAGCGATGCTCGACGCAGTGGCGACCCGCGCCGAGCGCGCGTTCGGCGAGGGGCGGTTCAACTCACTCGGTATCGCCCGGCTGGAGGCGATAGCTGGCCACGACGCGCGGGCGCGTGCGTTGGTGAAAGCTGCCATGGATCGTCACGACGTGGGTGCATTCGAAGCCTCGGCCGATTACTGGCTGGCTGGACTTGGCGTCCGCCACGCCCCACGCGAATAGTCCGGAACCGTCGGCAAACAGCGAGATGTCGTCATTTGTCGGCATCTGTCGGCATACACCGCTAACGCTTTTCCAACATCCGATGCGAGGGAGGTGCGCGCGATCCTCGTCCCGAGCCGGATGACCGCGTTCGCCACGAACAGGAGGCCCAACCCGTGCACATCCCTACACTGCCCCGACGCCTGTCCCTCGCCGCCGCGCTTTGCACCGCCGCGCTGATCTCTGCGAACGCTCACGCCGGGGTGACGATCACGCCGCTCACGGCCGCGCAACTGACTGCCAACGCCACGACCCCCGGCGATCTGTTCGACGTCTCGACAGGGACCGTGGTCACCAGCGATTCCCCAGAATACAACGCCACCTACAGCGCCGCGAACGCGATCGGCGGCACCAACAGCTTCATCGAGCCGACAAACCTTATCTTTACCGATAGCCCGATGACGATCGAATTCGTCGCCTTCAAGACGCCCACACCGGTGACGATAGCAGGTTACAACTTGTACCTTGGTCAAAGCCCATTCGGGAGCGCCGCCACGCGGGGCTTCGGGCATGTGGAGCTGTTCGGCAGCATCGATGGCGTGACCTACGCCAGCCTCGGCAGCACCGCGCTAGCTGACAATTATAGCACGGCCTATGGCTCCTACTTTCTCGAAATCGCCTCGACGTTCGCGGCCACCACCTACCAGTATTTCCGCTTCGAGGGCACGGTCCAAGAGACGGGCAAACCTTTCCAGGGCGGTCGCCTCGTCGAACTCGACGGAATCCCGGGGTCCGTCACGTCCACCCCCGAGCCCGCCGCGTTCGCACTGTTCGGGATGGGCGCGGTTGGCATTGCCGCCGCTCGCCGCCGCGCGCGGTAGCTAATTCGAAGCCATAACGGCGAGCACGACGCGCGACCCAAAGGTGAAATAGGGATTGGGATTGACCCGCTTTGGTGGGCACCCTGATGCTTTCGCAGGTGTTGATCCCAATCCCCAAGACCCATCCTCCGCTTGGTGCTGTCATCTGTGGACGGCCCCTCCGCTGCAAGGGTGAAGTTGATCTGATCGGACGATCTGTCGGGGTGCGGTCATCTGTCCGGCCTGTTGGCGCGGCGCTGACGGCCGCTGGCCCTGATGGTATCCGCTGACCGGGTCCCTCTCAGGCAATCGAGCACAAGGCTCCGACATTACCACGGGGTGTTCCGGTCTTGCGGCCGCGTTCAGATCATCATCAGTCCTCGTGTTCCCTTACAGTCTGGAGCTGCAGCTCGCGGCCGCAGCGATCTTGGTCAGGCTGCCAGCGTTTGTGGCCGATATACCTCCCCTCGCGCCATCACGACCCAGGCGATCCGGGCGGTCTTGTTGGCCATGGCGACGGTGACCACCCGCGCGGGCCGACGCTCAAGCAGCGACCGGATCCAGGGCGCCGCCGCAAGCGCGTTGGTCTTCGCCCGTCGGATCACCGATGTGGCTCCCACCACCAGCAGCTTGCGAAGATAGCCGTCGCCCATCTTTGAGATACGCCCGAGCCGGTCTTTGCCGCCCGACGAGTTCTGTTTGGGGACGAGGCCCAGGAAGGCGGAGAACTCGCGGCCGGAGCGGAACAGGCTCGGGTCAGGAACGGATGCGGCCAAGGCTGTCGCGGTGATGATCCCCACGCCGGGAATGGTGGCCAGTCGCTGGCTGGTCTGATCCTGACGATGCCAGAGCAAAAGCCTCCGCTCGAGGACGTTGATCTGCGCAGCCACCCCACCGAGCTGGTCGGCCAGCGTCAGCAGAACAGAGCGGGCGAGATCGGGCAGGACCGACGGGTCGGCCGACCGGACCTGGTCGATCAGCTCGCTCACCCGGCGGATCCCCTGGGCGACGATCAGGCCAAACTCGGCGCAGTAACCACGGATGGCGTTGGTCAGCATGGTACGCTGCCGGACCAGCAGCTCCCGCGTTTGATGGAGCACAAGGACGCTCTGACGTTCAGCGCTCTTGACCGGAACAAAGCGCATAACGGGCCGGGTCACAGCCTCGCAGATCGCCTCGGCATCGGCGGCGTCGTTCTTCTGCCGCCTGACATACGCCTTGACGTAAGACGGCGGCATCAGTCGCACCTGGTGACCCAGCGCACTGATCTGGCGTGCCCAGAAGTGAGCCGTCGCACACGCCTCCATGCCAACCAGGCATGAGGGAAGGGCCTCGAAGAACCCAGCCGCTCGGCGCTCTTCTCGCCGTGGGCAGCCCCGGTCACGCCGCCCACCTCCAGCTCCATCAGCCGCTGGACACCGTATCCGATCATCTCGCGCGGGAAATCGGCGTCCGGGCTCTTCTCCATCAGCGCGCGCAGGTTCATCATGTTAGGGGTCATCTTCGATCCTCGGTTCAAGGTTGCGTCTGCAAACCCGACCCTACCCAAGATCGTCGATGGCCACCTTGCCGCGAGCTACACCACGACCCGGGACACGACCCGGGGGTATAAACAGGCACTTTGGCGCGAATTACACCAATCTCGGCTCGCCAGAGTGTCGAGAATGTGCCGTTTTCCGTCAATAAAATGCCACTTTCCTGTTATTGGCGATAACAGGTGAAAACAGGCGCATAACAGGCCCTGTTATGCCCACGTAACAGGTGCATTTCAGGACCATAACAGGCAAGCGCCGAGCAGGGAGATTTGGCCTTCGCGACGGAAATCTGCCCGTTCCACAGCAGTGGCCGCGCCGCGTCCAGACCACTCCTACGTTGTCGACAATGCCGGCCCGGTCCATGCCGCAGGCGTCGGACGTCCAGCGCGACCCGCGTAAGCCAGCCCCGGTCACTCTGTTTCCACCTCGTCTTTATATAACGTCCGAATCTCCAAGGTACCCGCCTCGACGTCGGCGGTCGGGTAAAAGCTCGACGGCTCGCGCGTCACACCCGCTCGCGCCGGAGGTTGCCCCAAGCAAGCAAACCGCCAAATCGCCGTCCCAGCTAGAGCTGACGCATTTCGGCGAGAAACGCTAACTTGCCGGCCAGATTACGTTGAAACAGCGTGAGCATTTCAGATGCGCCGTCGATCCCGTCAAGTTGAACGCGTGTTGACTGGCGCACGCGCTATTGGAAGGCCGGAGCCGCGGCGATGCAGAACCGATCGAGCCATGGGCCTTCGGGCATAGTGTCGCTGCGCAACTTGGCCCACGCTGCCGCAATACGACCATAAAGGTCGATCACACTATGCTGGATGCACCGGCAATGTTCCGCCCTGCATTGTTCGACGAAGGACGACACTGCCACTCGAACGACCGTTATTCTGCTTGGCCACAACGGATGGGGATGGTTGAACAGGGCTCAAAGCGCCTTCCCGTGGTGGCAAAGGCTAAGCTTTCAGTAGACGGTTCGCACTGCAGGCTCGCGCGCCCAAATTCTGCCCTTTCCCGCGAGTGTGACAAAGCCAACGGCATCTTTTGCCGCGCCGAGGGTCAAGACGCCAGCGTCGGGCTTAACGCCGGCATTAGTCAAAAGCGCCTTGGCGTCGGCTGTCGCCGCGATCACCTTCAGGTGGGCGAAGGCGTCGTGGACCCACGCCACCGCCGCCGCTTCGCCAAGCAGCGCAATCGTGCCGTACGCCGACGCGACCACGGCAACGGCGTCGAAAAACACCGACGGCCCGCCAGCGAGCTGGAAATCGCCCTTGAGCAGCGTGCCGTCATCGAGCGTTACGCCACCGACACGCGGGCAGATAATCTTGGGCGATGCCCCGGCGTCGGCCGTCGCCTTGATCAGCGCAGCGACCGTCACCGACGATGCGCCGTCGGTAACGAGCATCCCAACTAGTCGTCCCACCATCGTCGGCGGCGCGTTGGCAATGATGCTGAGCGCCAGACTTGGAGGGAGATCGCGCGGTTCCACCGCGGGCGTCGGGCTCACGATCGGAGCCGTGTGGCCCAGTCCGGTGGCGACGCGGTCGCCGAGGGTCGCGTCGATTACCGCAAGATGTCCCAGCATCGTTGCGCGGATGATAGGCAACTCGACCTTCGACAGTTCGAACGTTAACGCGGCGACGATATGGTCCTGCTCCGGTTTGGTTTGACTCACGAAGAACTGCCGCGCTTGGCTGTAATGATCGGCAAATGTTGCTGACCGCACGCGCGCCTTCGTCCCGTCGACCGCGGCGGGGAAGCTTCGGTAGCCAGACTTCGGATCCTCGCGCGGCCCCGACGGATCGATCAGGCTCGGCGTATAGGTGACGCGCGTCCCCTGCGGCATCATCTGCATCTGGCCGTCGCGCTGCATATTGCCGAAAGGACAACGCGGGGCGTTGATCGGGATTTGGGTGAAATTGGGCGAACCAAGCCGCTTCAACTGTGTATCGAGGTAAGAGAAGTTGCGCCCGTGGAGAAGCGGATCATCGGAGAAGTCGATCCCCGGCAAGATGTTTTGCGTGCAGAACGCAACCTGTTCGGTTTCGCTGAAGACGTTGCTCGGGTTGCGGTCGAGCGTCATCCGCCCGATCGTCCGCAGCGGCACGACCTCCTCGGGGATAAGCTTGGTCGAATCGAGGTGGTCGAAGTCGAAATTTGCCGCTTCCTCCTCGGTGAATAGCTGGACGGCGAGGTCCCACGCCGGATGCTCGCCATCGTTGATCGCGGTGTAAAGATCTCGACGGTGATAGTCGGGATCGGCCCCGTTTATCTTGACCGCTTCGTCCCACACCACCGACTGCATCCCCAAAGTCGGCCGCCAGTGAAATTTAACGAAGGTCGACGTACCTAGGTCGTTGATCAGTCGGAACGTGTGGATTCCGAAACCCTGCATCATCCGCAGGGAGCGCGGGATAGTGCGATCCGACATCTGCCACATGACCATGTGCATCGCCTCAGGCGAGCAAGCTATCCAGTCCCAGAACGTGTCGTGGGCTGACTGCGCCTGAGGAAAGCCTCGGTCGGGCTCTTCCTTGACCGCGTGGATCAGGTCAGGAAATTTAATTGCGTCCTGGATGAAGAAGACGGGGATGTTGTTGCCGACGAGGTCCCAATTGCCCTCCGAGGTGTACATCTTGACGGCAAAGCCGCGGACATCGCGCGCGAGGTCGGCGGAGCCCCGATTGCCGGCGACGGTCGAGAATCGTGTGAACAGCGGCGTCCGCACCCCGACTTCGGTCAGCACCTTGGCGGTCGTGTAGTCGGCGAGGCTGTCGGTCAACTCGAAATGGCCGTGGGCGGCGGTACCACGCGCATGGACGACGCGCTCGGGGATGCGCTCATGATCAAAGTGGAAGATCTTCTCTCGCAGGATGAAATCCTCGAGCAGCGTTGGCCCGCGCGCGCCTGCCCTGAGGCTATTGAAGTCGTCAGCGACCTTGACCCCGTTGTTGGTTGTCAGGACCGGCTGGCCGTCGGCTGCAACCTGGTGCACTTCGCCGCCGTCCCCGAGCGCAAAAGCAGCTTTGGGCAGGCCTTCGACTCGTGTGCGAGCAGTATCGCCCTTAGCGGTTGGTCGGGCGGCAACCCGTGAAGCCTTCGTTTTGGTGGGTGCGGGACTCCCCGCAGCCTCGATGGCCGTTGCCCGCACGGCCCTGCCTGGCGTCTTCGTTCCCATTGTCGATCCTTTCTCCAGCGGTTGGCCTGCCAACGCTTGGGCGAGCGATCGGGCCCGCAAGGGACACTTTTTTGAAATGTTTCGTTTTGGCTGGGGATCACCGTCCGGGGGTGACATCCCTCATTTTATTGCGCGACACGTCGTTGTCTTGCCGCTCGAATGTTCAGGGCAATCCATGCGCGCAACGTTGCGGGGCGATCGGCGTTTGCTGGGGTCATGAACTTAGTATTGCCTGCGTTGCCTTCTGAGGTCATCGCCACACAGGCGAAGGTCGAAGGAATGACCCAGTCGGTAGCGACCATAGCGGTCTGCATACCCGTTCGCGACGAGCGCGCGCTGCTGCCCAGCTTGCTCGATGCGCTCGATCAACAGACCGGGGTGGATCTCGCTCGCGTTTGCATCTGCTTCTTCTTCGACGGATGTGAAGATGATGGTTATAATTTCGTGCGGAAGCGCACGGCGGGACTAGCATACGATGTCGCGCTCGCGATGGGCCCGCGCTTACCCAAACCCAACGCGGGCCGCGCGCGGTCTGCAGCAATGGCAGTGGGGTTGGCGCACGTAGCGCGCGCGAGCGGAGGCCTCCTGTTGACGACCGATGCCGACAGCGAACCGCACGCTGACTGGCTTTCCGCCGCCTGCCGTGCGCTCCAGACGGCTGACATCGTGGCGGGGCGGATCGTGCGCGATGGCGGAGGGCGTGATCCGGTGCAGACGCGGATTGAAGCCTATTTTGACCGGCTGTACGCGTTGCGCCGTTCGATCGATCCCGTCGATTGGGAGCCGGTGGACTGTCATCACTTCACAGGCGGTGCGAATCTCGGTTTCCGCGCTTCAGCCTATCAAGCACTTGGCGGCTTCGCGCCCCGCGCAAGCGGCGAGGACGCTTTGATGATTGACGACGCCGGGCGGGCGGGGTTGCGCGTGAGCCGCGACGCACGTGTATTGGTCACAACCTCGTCGCGCCGCGACGGGCGCGCAATGGGTGGGTTAGCGAGTGCGCTTGCCGTGTTGGACTCCGATGGTGCGGCCGATCCGATGGCTTTGGTGACGCATCCGGCCGACGCAGCCTGGCAATGGCACGCGCAGGCGCGCGCCCGCGCTTGGTTCGATCGACTGACCAACGTCGCGGCTTGCTCGCAACTGGCCTCGGCGATTGGCCTTACGCCTGATCATGTGCTCGGCGTCGCGCGCGACTGCCCCAACGCTGAGGCGTTCGCGATGCGGATTGTGCCAACCGTGCCTGGCGGCGAACGCCACGTGCCGCTCCAAGCCGCCGAGCGCGTGCTCGCGTCGCTGGAAAGCGATTGGCAGGCCGCGGCGTGACTCCACACGTGGCGCTGACTCACCCCGGGCACGAAGAACAGGACGCCGAAAGTCTCCGAGCCGAACTCCGCCAGTTGAGTGCGCGGATCGTGTCCGGGCGCGATCCCGACTGCGCGCACGACATGATGGAGCTATTGCGCGCGCTATACGCGGTCGGACGACGCGATCTGCCGCTTGGGCGACTGTTTGAGGGACATATCGACGCAGTGCAGATCGTGTTGCGATATGGAGCACAGTCGCAGCGCATCGCGCTGACCAACGCGCTCGCTGCGGGGGCGGTGCTTGGCGTCTGGGGGGCCGCGCTGGAAGGCGAGCCGCTGCGGCTCAGCTCTGGCCTCCTCACCGGCGGCAAGAGCTATGCTTCGGGGGCCGATATCTGCACGCACGCACTGGTGACCGCTGACGCAGATGACGGCCAGCAGTTGATTCTGATCGAACTCAACGCGAACCCGCCAACGATTGATCGCGCTTGGTGGCGTACCGTGGGGATGCAGCGATCGGGCTCCCACATCGTATTGTGGAACGATGCCAACATCGGGCCCGCGCAGTTGATCGGTCAACCGAACGCCTACGCGCGCGAGCCTTGGTTCAGCGGCGGCGCACTCCGGTTCGCGGCAGTCCAGGCGGGGGGCGTCGCCGCGCTCTTTGATCATACGCGCACGCACCTCCTCGCGCGGAACCGGGCGGGAAATCCGCATCAGGCAGGACGTCTGGCCGAGTTGCTCCGGCTCGCCGAAGCTGCGGCTGCTTCGGTTCGACGCGCCGCCAAGATGTGGTTCAATGCACCGGACGATGCAATTCGCCTCGCCTGGGTGGCGGCGGCTCGCGTTGCGGTGCTCGAAGCAGGCGAGCGCGCGTGCGTTGTCGCCGAGCAGGCAGTCGGGCTGCAAGGACGCTTCGCAACGCATCCGCTCGCCGCCGCGACCACCGATCTCGCCACCTACCTTCGCCAGAGCGCGCCCGACGCTCAGCGGATGGCCGTGGGCAACGCCGCTGCCGCCGGGCAGATCAAGCCCGCGCTGTGAGGCTAAAGCTCGGGCGGACGCGCTTTGCGCTGATCGTTGCCCCGCACCCAGATGACGAGACGATCGGCGCGTACGGCCTGATCCGCGTGTTGCTTCGCGCTGGCTCGCGCGTGCACGTAATCATAGTGAGTGACGGCGCGGCCTCGCATCCGGGCAGTCACACTTGGCCGAGCGGCCGGTTGGTGGCGACGCGTCGCTTGGAAACGCGCCAGGCGATGCGACGTGCCGGACTCTCTGCGGCATGCATCGAGCATCTCAACCTTCCCGATAGCGCGCTCGGCGCGCTCAACTCGCGCGCCTGGCGACCGCTCGCACGGGCGCTGCGTCGGCGGTGGGGGCGCAGCGTCGGACTGCTCGTCGGACCCTCGGCCAACGATGCGCACTCCGATCATGTTGCGGTTGCTAACGCAATCGCCCGCACGCGCTTGGCAGGCGCGCGGCGGCTGGCCTATCGCGTCTGGCCCGATGGGCGCACGCGCCTGGCGGGCTCGGCACGCGGCGTCTCCGTCGCCGGGGGCGCGCTCGCCAAGCGCTCGGTAATCCAGACGTACCGTAGCCAAACAGGTCGCATCACCGATAGCCCTGCCGGGTTCGTCATGTCGCGCGCCGAGCTGGCCCGCTTCGCGCGCCCGGTCGAATGGTTCGAGTGGTTATGAAGACGCGCCCGATCACGCTCGCGGGGTTCGAGCGTACATTCGCGGCCGACCCCGATCCCTGGCGCACTTTGACCGCGCGCGACGAAGCCAACAAGCGCGCTGCCATCCTGCGCGCTCTCGGCGCCGGACCGCGCGGCCGGGTGCTCGAACTGGCAAGCGGTAACGGCTCGAATAGCGTCGCGTTGGCCAAGCGCGCGCTACGGCTCGACGCGACCGAGGGCACCGCGACGGGAACGCTGCTCACCGCACAAGCGCTTGCGGGCCGGAAACGCTCGCGCGCCTCGCGCTTGATCGTTCCCGGCCGTTTTCCCCGTGCGAAATACGATGCGGTGGTCGTTGCCGAACTGCTCTACTATCTTTCGCCTCGACAAATGGTGTGCGTAGCACGTGACATAGCGGCCGCTCTCCGCCCGGGCGGCGTGCTGGTACTCGCCCACCATCACATTGATTTTTATGATTTCGCCCAGCACGCCGCGCGCATCCACGCACGCTTTCTTGCCGCCACTCGTACTGAGTGCCGCAGATACAGGGCGGTGATCACTCGACAATGGCGAGTTGAGACTTTTGTTGTGCTTTGAGACGCTGCCGTGATTTGGCTTACATTGGTAGCATAATGCGGGGAAGCCGGCTGGCGGCTCGTTCAGCCCCGGTCACGCCGCCCACCTCCAGCTCCATCAGCCGCTGGGAACCGTATCCGATCATCTCGCGCGGGAAATCGGCGTCCGGGCTCTTCTCCATTAGCGCGCGCAGGTTCATCATGTCAGGGGACTGTCAGGAATTCCGTGTATGGCTGGGCGGTTGAACATCAGCCGACCATGGCCTTGGTGAAGCGCTCGCCGAAGATGACGGCGAACTGGGCCTTGGCCATCGACCACTCGCGTGGCGGCATCCTCCACGCTTTTTC
>JBBSFH010000038.1:0-14939 GCA_038238915.1 Sphingomonadales bacterium | reverse complement strand
GGGCGGAGCGGTGGTGGTAGCTACGGGTTGCTTTGGCGGACTTTCGGTTAAGCTCATCGAGCACTGAGGTTATCTGACCATGCATGACAACGCTGAGTTTTCCGAACTCCTCATCGAAGTCGCGATCGAGCCTAAGACCGAGGCCGAGAGGGTGAGGTTGGCAGTCGCGCTCAACCGGTTGGCGCAGGAGGATCCGAGCTTCCGCGCGTCGATCGATCGTGAGTCCGGGCTGACGCTGCTCGAGGGCAGGAGCGAGGATCAACTTCAAACTATCGTCGATCGCATGAAGCGCGAGTTCAAGGTAGAGGCCAATGTCGGTGCGCCGCAGGTGGCGTATCGCGAGAGCCTGGCGCGCAAGGTGGACGTCGATTACACGCACAAGAAGCAATCGGGCGGCACCGGCCAGTTCGGGCGCGTGAAGATGACGGTGGCACCGGGCGAGCGCGGATCGGGCGTGCTGTTCATCGATGAGGTGAAGGGCGGCAACGTCCCGCGCGAGTATATCCCCAGCGTCGAGAAGGGCATCCGCGAGGTCGCGGCCTCGGGCTCGCTGATCGGTTTCCCGATCATCGATTTCTCGGTGACGCTGTATGACGGCGCGTATCACGACGTCGATTCGAGCGCGCTGGCGTTCGAGATCACCGGGCGTGGCGCGATGCGCGAGGCGGCGACCAAATCGGGCATCAAGCTGCTCGAGCCGGTGATGAAGGTGGAAGTGGTGACGCCCGAGAATTTCCTCGGCGATTGCATCGGCGACATCAACTCACGGCGCGGGCAGATCCAGGGCACCGACAGCCGCGGCAACGCGCAGGTGATCGAGGCGATCGTGCCTCTGGCTAACATGTTCGGCTATGTGAACCAGCTTCGTTCGATGACGCAGGGGCGCGCGCAGTATACGATGCAGTTCAGCCATTATGAGGAAGTGCCGTCCAACGTGGCGGAGGAGATCAAGCTGAAGATGGCGTAAGGCGACGGTCCTGGCTGTTTGCCGGGACTCCCGCCTCACGGAAACCCGATTTTGGCGATCCAGCCCGCGAAGCGCGGATCGGCGTGGAGCGGGGCGAGCAGCGGATCGTTCTTGAGCTCGACAAGGCCGGTATCGGCAAAGCCCCACGCGCGGTCGAGCGCAGCGAAGGCGGCATCGGCCTCGCCGCGCTGCGCGTGGACCTCGGCAATCTGATATTGCGATTGAACGCTGTAGCGCCGGACGAGTTCGGCGAGCGCCCGGTCCGACGCCGCGCGGTCGCCGAGCCGCGCCGCCGCGATGGCGTCGTAGGTCAGGCGAAATGTATCGCCGTCGGCAAGTGTCGCGGCGACCTTGCGCGCTTCGGCAGGCTGACCCCTGGCGATCAGCGCGGTTGCAAGCAAGCCTTTGGCGGCAGCATTATCGGGTAACCGGAGCAGCGCTTGCTGCAACGCCGCGATCGCCTCGTCGAAGCGTCCGGCCGACAGCAGGATCCCCCCGAAACCCTGCTGCGCATTCGGCCGCAACGAATCGAGCGCGATCGCGCGGCGGAAGAGCGCGATGGCTTCGTCGCCGCGACCTGTAAGCGACTGGAATTCGGCATAGGTCCGCAGCACCCCCGCGTCGCCCGGTGCGGCGCGGTAGGCGGCAGCATAGGTGGCGGCGGCCCCGCGCAAGTCGAGGCGCGACGCGAGAACGAAGCCGAGTGCCGCGAGCGGCACGCCGAGCCCGGGGGCGAGCGCGATCGCGCGGCGCGCGTCGGTCTCGGCATCGGCCAATTTCGCGCGCAGCGCCGCGCCGCCGAGCGTCGCCCCGGCGATAACGGTCGTCGTTTGCGCTCGCAACGCGAGGGCGAGCGCGTAATCGGGATCGGCGGCAATCGCGGCGTTAAGCTCCTTCAGCGCGGGCTCGCTCTGCTGCTTGGCCCCGAGCGCCTGCCCCCTCAGATAGGCATCCTGCGCCGCCGGGTTTCTCGTGCCCCCGAGCGTCAGCAGCGCCTTCTCCGTCCGGCCAAGCGCGATCTGGAGCGCGCCCGCGACGCTCTCCGCGATGCCGCTCTCGATCGTCAGCGCGTCGCCCGTCGCGCGGTCATAGGCTTCGGACCATTTGCTGAGCCCGCTCATGCCGTCGATCAGTTCGGCGTTGACGCGGATCATGCTCGCCCCGCGTCGGACGCTGCCGGTGAGGATATTGGCCACGCCGAGCTTCTTCGCGGCGGTTGGCACATCGTCCCCGCGGACCAGTTCAGACGACGTGCGCGCGGCGACTTTCAGGCGCACGATGCGGGTCAAGGCGCTGCGGATTTCCTCGGCAATCCCGTCCGAGAAATAAGCCTGCGCCGGATCGCCCGACAAATTGGCGAAGGGGAGGACCGCAACACTATCCTGCGCCACGCCCGCGCCATCGCCCATGCCGCGGAGCAACCGCCAGCCGCCGAAGCCCGCCGCCGCAACCGCGACCGCACCGCCGCCGATGAGTAGGCGCCGATCCAGGACGCGTTTGCCCGGAGCCGCTGCGCCCCGCGGGCGCGCCGTGCCCGCGATCACCGAGCGCGAGGTCTCCAGCACCGCCTGATAGCGCGGATCGGTACGGTCGCCGTGCCAGCCGATGAGGGGCAGCGCCTGCGTCTCGCCAAAGCCGAGCGGCGCTCCGACAGGATCAATGAGGATTGGGAGATAGACGCTGCGCCGGAGCGCGCGCGAGGCCTCGTCGCGCACGAAACTTCCTTCGGGGCCGATCGAGCGCTTGCTCCACACGACGATGACGCAGCGCGCGGCGGCGAGTTCGGCTTCGATCGTCTCGCGCCAATCGGTTCCACCGCCGATGTGCGCATCCCACCACAGCGAGACGCCATCGGCTTCGAGCGCGGCCACCAGCGGCGCGACGCGTGCGCGGTCTTCAGCTTTGTAAGAGATGAAGAGATCAGCCACCGAGTTGCTCCCGCAGCACGATCGTTACGCCGCGCTCGGGGGCGCGGCAATGGCGCGTGCGGTTTGTGATGCTGGAGCGGGTCAGACAAAAAGGGGCTAGCGCTGCCCCCCCACATCCGCTAAGGCCCCCGCTTCGCCGCCTGCCCGGTTGTCCGGGCGGGTGGTTTGCAGTGGCCTAGAACCCCTCGGGACCGAGGTGGGGCTGCCCCCGGCAAATTCGTGACAGGTGGCCGCTCGCGGGCGGCGTGGACAAACACAAGAGGACGCAATGGCCAAGGCGAAGTTCGAGCGTAACAAGCCGCACTGCAACATCGGCACCATCGGTCACGTCGATCATGGCAAGACTTCGCTGACGGCGGCGATCACCAAGATTTTGGCCGAAACCGGCGGCGCGGTGTTCACCGCTTATGATCAGATCGACAAGGCTCCCGAGGAGCGTGAGCGTGGCATCACGATTTCGACCGCGCACGTGGAGTATGAGACCAAGGCGCGCCACTATGCGCACGTCGATTGCCCCGGCCACGCCGATTATGTGAAGAACATGATCACGGGTGCGGCGCAGATGGACGGCGCGATCCTGGTGGTCGCGGCGACCGACGGCCCGATGCCGCAGACGCGCGAGCACATCCTGCTCGCCAAGCAGGTCGGCGTGCCCGCGATGGTCGTGTTCATGAACAAGGCCGATCTGGTCGACGATGCCGAGATCCTCGAGCTGGTCGAGCTCGAAGTGCGCGAACTGCTGTCGAAGTATGATTTCCCGGGTGACGATATTCCGATCATCGTGGGTTCGGCGTTGAGCGCGCTCGAAGGCAAGACCGATGGGTTTGGCCGCGAGAAGATTCTTGAGCTGATGAAGGCCGTGGACGATTACATCCCGCAGCCCGAGCGTCCGCTCGATCGTCCGTTCCTGATGCCGATCGAGGACGTGTTCTCGATTTCGGGCCGTGGCACCGTGGTGACCGGCCGCGTCGAGACGGGCATCGTCAAGGTTGGCGAGGAAGTTGAGATCGTCGGCATCAACGATACGCGCAAAACCGTGGTCACGGGCGTCGAGATGTTCCGCAAGCTGCTCGATCAGGGCCAGGCGGGCGACAACATCGGCGCGCTGATCCGTGGCGTCGGCCGCGAAGAGGTCGAGCGCGGGCAGGTTCTCTGCAAGCCGGGCACGATCAAGCCGCACACCGATTTCAAGAGTGAAGTTTATGTGCTGAGCAAGGACGAGGGCGGCCGTCACACGCCGTTTTTCGCCAACTATCGCCCGCAATTCTATTTCCGCACGACCGACGTGACGGGAACGGTGGAGCTGCCTGAGGGCACCGAGATGGTGATGCCGGGTGACAACATCACGCTGACGGTCAAGCTGATCGCGCCGATCGCGATGGATCAGGGCCTGCGCTTCGCCATCCGTGAGGGTGGCCGAACCGTGGGCGCGGGCGTGGTCGCGGAAATTCTGAAGTAATGGACGCGTCCAATATCCGCATCCGGCTGAAGGCCTTCGATCACCGTGTCCTCGATCTGGCCACCGGCGAGATCGCCGATACCGCCAAGCGCACGGGGGCGGCCATTCGTGGTCCGATCCCGTTGCCGACGCGGATCGAGAAGTTCACCGTCAACCGTTCGCCGCACGTCGACAAGAAGTCGCGCGAGCAGTTCGAGGTGCGCACCTACAAGCGTCTGCTCGATATCGTCGATCCCACCCCGCAGACCGTGGACGCGCTGATGAAGCTCGATCTGGCGGCGGGTGTGGATGTGGAGATCAAGCTGGCCTGATCTGGCCGGATCGGCATGCAGGCGGTTGTGCTCGCGTGTCGGTTGTGTTACATGATTGTGCGAAGGCCCCCGTTCCTGCGGGGGCCTTGTTGTTTTTGGTCACGCCCGTCTCGAACGGGCCTCTGATGGAAGGAATTGGCGAGTGCGCACAGGCGTGATCGCGAAGAAGATGGGCATGACCCGGCTTTTCGCCGAAGATGGGCGCCACGTGCCCGTGACCGTGCTGGCGCTCGAAGGCTGCCAGGTGGTCTCGCAGCGTACGATGGATACCGACGGCTATGTCGCGGTGCAACTCGGTGCGGGTGTCGCTAAAGCCAAGAATGTGACCAAGCCGATGCGCGGCCATTTTGGCGCATCCAAGGTTGAGCCCAAGGCGACGCTCGCCGAGTTCCGCGTGGCCGAGGATGCGCTGGTGGATGTCGGCGCGTGGCTTTCGGCCGAGCATTATGTCGCGGGTCAGGAGGTCGATGTGACCGGCCAGACGCAGGGCAAGGGTTTCCAGGGCGCGATGAAGCGCTGGGGCTTCGGCGGTTTGCGCGCGACGCACGGTGTGTCGGTCTCGCACCGCTCGCACGGCTCGACCGGCCAGCGGCAGGATCCGGGCAAGGTTTTCAAGAACAAGAAGATGGCGGGCCACATGGGTGATCGCCAGCGCACGCAGCAGAATTTGACGGTGGTGGGCACCGATGTGGCGCGCGGGCTGATTTTCCTTCGTGGATCGGTTCCGGGTGCCAAGGGCGGCTGGTTGCTGGTGCGCGATGCGGTAAAGGTGCCACGTCCCAAGGGTGCGCCCTATCCCGCCGCTGTGCGCGAGCCGAGCGAGGACGAGTTGCGGCTGGCTTCGGTTGCGCCTGCGGAAGATTTGGGTGCGGGCCCTGCGGTCGAAATCGAGACTGTGGTCTCGGGCGATGCTGGTCCGGTGGTTCATGCCTCGGTGGTCGAAGGGACCGCCGTGGGCGAGGGCGGCACGACCGAGCATGGCGCGGCGACGAGCGACGGCGTGACCGAGGCTGCGCCGATGCTCGCGGACGGGTCGGCGGATGTTGAAGTTGCGTCGGACGCGGTTGCTCCCGGACTGGTGAACGAAGTGGCGGCCGAGCAGGCTTCGGCCGAGGCTCCGGCAGCGAATGAGGAAGGGGCCGACGATGCAGATCGCGGTTAAGACATTGGACGGCGGCGACGCCGGCGCGATCGAGCTGAACGATGCGGTGTTCGGTTGCGAGGCGCGCACCGACATTTTGCACCGCGTGATCACGTGGCAACTCGCCAACCGGCGCATGTTTGCACGCGCGGCGCGCGAGCGCAGCGATGTGGCGCGGACGGGCAAGAAGTTCGGCAAGCAGAAGGGCGGCGGGACGGCTCGCCACGGCAACCGGGCTGCTCCGCAGTTCGTGGGCGGTGGCAAGGCGCATGGCCCGCGCGCGCGCTCATTCGATCAGAATCTGAACAAGAAAATCCGAGTGCTGGGGCTGAAGACCGCGCTGTCGGTCAAGGCAGCCGAAGGCAAACTGATGGTCGTCGAGAATCTGGCGATGGATGCGGCCAAGACCAAATCGCTCGTCGAGCGGCTGGCGGGGCTGGGTATCGCAAGCGGGCTGTTCATCGATGGCGCCGAGGTCGACGGCAACTTCAAGCTGGCGTGCGCGAACCTGCACAAGGTGGACGTGCTGCCTGCGGTCGGCGCCAACGTCTACGATATTCTCAACCACGATACGCTGGTGCTGACGCGTGGCGCAATCGAGCAACTGGAGGCACGGCTCCATGGCTAAGGCCCCCGAGACGATCGAGCTTAAGCATTACGACGTGGTGCGCAGCCCGCTGATCACCGAGAAGACGACGTTGATGAGCGAGCACAATCAGGTTGCGTTCAAGGTGGCGCTGACTGCGACAAAGCCGCAGATCAAGGCGGCGGTGGAAGCATTGTTCCGCGTGCGCGTGGAGGCGGTCAACACGCTCATCCAGAAGGGCAAGACCAAGCGCTTCAAGGGTGCGAAGTATTTCCGTTCGGACGAGAAGAAGGCGATCGTGCGTCTGGCCGCTGGCGACAGCATCGACGTGACGACGGGGATCTAAGCCATGGCGTTGAAGCACTATAACCCGACTTCGCCGGCCCGCAGGGGCCTGGTGCTGATCGATCGGTCGAGCCTGCACAAGGGTGGCCCGGTCAAGCATCTGACCGAGGGGCTGAAGAAGTCCGGCGGGCGCAACAACATGGGCCACGCGACCGCGCGCGGCATCGGCGGCGGGCACAAGCAGCGCTATCGCATCGTCGATTTCAAGCGGCGCACGTGGGACGTAGCGGGCACGGTCGAGCGGCTTGAATATGATCCGAACCGGACTGCGTTTCTTGCGTTGGTCAAGTATCCCGACGCGAGCGTTGCGTATATTCTGGCACCGCAGCGGTTGGCACCGGGCGATCAGGTAATCGCGGGCAAGAAGGTCGACGTTAAGCCGGGCAATGCGATGGAGATCGGGCAGATGCCCGTGGGTACCATCGTGCATAATGTCGAGCTGAAGCCGGGCGAGGGCGGTCAACTCGCGCGTTCGGCGGGCACGTTCATCCAGGTGGTGGGTCGTGACCGCGGGATGGTGATCATTCGCCTCAATTCGGGCGAGCAGCGTTATGTGCCTTCGACCTGCATGGCGAGCGTCGGCGCGGTTTCCAACCCGGACAACAGCAACCAGTATTTCGCCAAGGCGGGTCGCGCGCGCTGGATGGGATCGCGGCCGATGTCGCGCGGCGTTGCCAAGAACCCGGTCGATCACCCGCACGGTGGTGGTGAGGGCCGAACTTCGGGCGGTCGTCACCCTGTGACCCCGTGGGGCAAGCCGACCAAGGGCGCGAAGACGCGCAGCAACAAGTCGACGGATAAGATGATCATCCGTTCGCGTCATCAGCGGAAGAAATAATGGCACGTTCCACCTGGAAGGGTCCGTTCGTGGATCTTTATCTGATCAAGAAGGCCGAAGCGGCGACGAGCGCGGGGACGCGCACGCCGATCAAGACGTGGTCGCGGCGTTCGACGATCCTGCCGCAGTTCGTGGGGCTGACGTTCACCGTCTATAACGGCAAGAAATTCATCCCGGTGCCCGTGAACGAGGACATGGTGGGCATGAAGCTGGGAGAGTTCGCGCCGACGCGGACCTTCACCGGCCATGCGAGCGACAAGAAGGCGAAGCGCTGATGGGCAAGCAAGTGAATCCCCGTCGTGTCGACGACAAGGAAGCGCTGGCCGTCAATACGTCGGTGCGCGGCTCGCCGTATAAGTTGAACCTGGTCGCGGGCCTGATCCGTGGCCGTCCAGCGGGCGAGGCGTTGAACATACTGAAGTTCTCGAACAAGGCGATGTCGCTCGATGTCGCGAAGGTGCTCGCTTCGGCGATTGCCAATGCCGAGAATAATCACAATTTGGATGTCGACGCGCTTTGGGTTAAAGAGGCGTCGGTCGGCAAGGCGCTGGTGATGAAGCGCTTCGTGGCGCGGGCGCGCGGCCGTGGTTCGAGAATTATCAAGCCTTTCAGCCGTATTCGTGTCGTCGTGCGCGAACGTGGCGGTGCGGAGGCTTCGGAGTAATTATGGGTCAGAAGTCCAATCCGATCGGCATGCGGTTGCAGATCAACCGTACTTGGGACTCGCGCTGGTTTGCGCGAGGCGAAGATTACGGGCGGCTGCTGCTCGAGGATCTGAAGATCCGCAAGTTCATCATGAAATCCGCGCCGGGCGCAGCGATCTCGAAAGTGGTGATCGAGCGGCCCGCCAAGCTCGCGCGCATTTCGGTGTATGCGGCGCGGCCGGGTGTGCTGATCGGCAAGAAGGGCGCGGACATCGAGAAGCTGCGCAAGCAGATCGGGACGATGACCACGTCCGAGGTGTCGCTCAACATCGTCGAAATCCGCAAGCCCGAGATCGACAGCAAGCTCGTCGCGCAGGGTGTCGCGGATCAGTTGGAGCGGCGCATTGCCTTCCGGCGAGCGATGAAGCGCGCGGTGCAGAGCGCGCTGCGTCTGGGGGCCGAGGGCATTCGTATTACATGCGCGGGGCGGCTTGGTGGCGCGGAAATTGCGCGGACCGAATGGTATCGCGAGGGACGGGTGCCGCTGCACACGTTGCGTGCGAATGTCGATTATGCCGAGGCGCAGGCGCACACCGCTTACGGGGTGTGCGGCGTCAAGGTCTGGATCTTCAAGGGCGAAATTCTGGGCCATGATCCCATGGCGCAGGACAAGCTGATGATGGAAGCGCAAACGAGCGGGGTGCGGCCGGCGCGGTAAAGGAGAAATCCTTTTCCCGCCTTATCGGCCGTGCGTCAGCACAGTGACTGAAGGTGAGTGATGTTACAGCCTAAACGGACCAAGTTCCGCAAGGCCCACAAGGGCCGTATTCATGGCGACGCCAAGGGCGGATCGGCGCTTAACTTCGGCGCGTTCGGGCTGAAGGCGCTTGCACCCGAGCGGATCACCGCGCGCCAGATCGAGGCGGCGCGGCGTGCGATCAGCCGCCACATGAAGCGTGCGGGCCGACTTTGGATTCGCATCTTCCCCGACGTTCCGGTTTCGACCAAGCCCGCCGAAGTTCGCATGGGCTCGGGCAAGGGAAACCCCGAGTTCTGGGTGGCGCGCGTGAAGCCGGGGCGCATCATGTTCGAGATCGATGGCGTGTCGCGCGAAGTCGCTGCGGGTGCGTTCGAGCGCGCGGCGGCGAAATTGCCGATCGCGACCAAGATGGTCGTGCGCCTGGGCGAAGGTCATGGAGAGGCGGCATGAAGATCGCCGATTTGAAAGTTTCGACCGACGACCAATTGTCGGGCCGGTTGCAGGAACTGAAGCGCGAGCAGTTCAATCTGCGCTTCCAGAAGGCGACCAACCAGTTGGAGAAGCCCGCGCGCGTGCGTGTGGTTCGGCGCGATATTGCGCGGATTTTGACGCTGCAGACGCAGCGCGTAGGAGCCAAGAATGCCTAAGCGGGTGCTCCAGGGCCGGGTCGTCTCGGACAAGGGCGAGAAGACGGTGGTGGTATTGGTCGAGCGTCAGGTGAAGCACCCGATGTACGGCAAGATCATCCGCCGCACGAAGAAGTATCATGCGCATGACGACCAGAATGCGATGCATCTGGGCGACGTGATCCGCATCGAGGAGTGCGCACCGATTTCGAAGCTGAAGACGTGGCGTGTGCTCGACAAGGTGACTTCGGGCTCGGCGCTCGAAGCCGCTGGCCAGTAAAGGTTTAAGCCATGATTCAAATGCAAACCAATCTGGATGTCGCTGACAATTCGGGTGCCAAGCGCGTGATGTGCATCAAGGTGCTTGGTGGGTCGAAGCGACGTGTGGCGGGCGTGGGTGACGTGATCGTCGTTTCGATCAAGGAAGCGACGCCCAAGGGCAAGGTGAAGAAGGGCGACGTGCACCGCGCGGTTGTCGTTCGCACCGCCAAGGATATTCATCGTCCCGATGGGCAGTCGATCCGCTTCGACAGCAACGCCGCCGTTCTGATCAACAAGAACGAGGAGCCGATCGGCACGCGCATCTTTGGCCCCGTGGTGCGCGAGCTTCGGGCGAGCGGGCATATGAAGATCATCAGCCTCGCCCCCGAGGTGCTGTAGCCATGGCGCTCAAGATTAAGAAGGGCGACCGGGTCGTTGCCATTGCGGGCAAGGACAAGGGCAAGCACGGCGAAGTGATCGAGAACATGCCCAAGGATGGCATGGTACTCGTGCGTGGTCTGAATATTGCCACGCGCCACGTGAAGCCTTCGCAGGCGGATCCCAATGGTGGGCTGAAGCGCATCGAGGCACCGATGCATGTCTGCAAAGTCGCGCTCGAGGATCCCAAGACGGGCAAGCCGACGCGCGTGGGGTTCAGGATCGAGGCGGACGGCACCAAGGTGCGTATCGCCAAGCGTAGTGGCGAGGTGGTCCGTGGCTGACGAACAGAACAAGACGCGGATGCAGCAGCTCTATGAAGAGCGCATCCGGCCCTCGATGATCGAGGAATTCGGTTATACGAACCCGTTCGCGGTGCCCAAGCTCACGAAGATCGTGATCAACATGGGCGTCGGCGAAGCGACGCAGGACAAGAAGAAGGTCGATCAGGCGGCAGCCGAGATGATGGCGATCGCGGGGCAGAAGCCTGTGATCACCAAGGCCAAGAAATCGATCGCCACCTTCAAGCTGCGCGAGGGGATGCCGATCGGCTGCAAGGTGACCTTGCGGCGCGAGCGGATGTACGAGTTCCTCGATCGTCTGATCACGATCGCGATGCCCCGCATCCGCGACTTTCGCGGCGTGCCGGGCAAGAGCTTCGACGGGCGCGGCAATTATGCTATGGGCCTCAAGGAACAGATCGTGTTCCCCGAGGTCAACTACGACAAGATCGACAAGATCCGGGGCATGGACATCATCATCGCCACCACGGCGAGGACCGACGACGAAGCGCGCGCGCTGCTGCGCGCGTTTGGAATGCCCTTCACTGGCGAAGCCGAGGCGCGGGTTGCCGCTGCCAAAGTCGCTGCAGCAGCTTAGATAAGAGAGAGCTTAAGTCCAATGGCGAAACTGAGTTCGATCAACAAGAACGAGCGGCGCAAGCTGCTCGTCAAGCAGTATGCGGGCAAATATGCCGCATTGCGCGCGAAGGCCGAGGATCATTCCCTGGACGAGACCGAGCGGCTGATCGCGCGGCTGAAGATGGCGGAACTGCCGCGCAATTCGAACCCGACGCGGGTGCGCAATCGCTGCATGGTCACCGGGCGTCCGCGCGCGGTGTACCGCAAGTTCAAGCTGGCGCGCATCATGATACGCGAGCTGGGCAACATGGGGATGATCCCCGGCCTCACGAAATCGAGCTGGTAATATGATTACTGATCCGATCGGTGACTTGCTCACCCGCATCCGCAACGGCCAGCGTGCGAAGAAAGACAGCGTGCTGACGCCGGCTTCGAAGATGCGCGCGCGCGTGCTCGATGTGCTGCAGCGCGAGGGCTATATTCGTGGCTATCACGAGGAAGGTGTGGAGGTTGCTACCAAGGCGCTGCGCATCGAGCTCAAATATTTCGAGGGGAAGCCCGCGATCCAGCATGTCGCGCGGGTGTCCAAGCCGGGCCGCCGCGTCTATTCGGGCGCGACCGAGATCCCGCGTATTCGCAACGGTCTGGGTATCGTGATCGTGTCCACGCCGCGCGGTGTTCTGTCCGACGCGGAAGCGCGCGAGCAGAATGTTGGCGGCGAACTTCTTGCACAGGTGTTTTAATGAGCAGGATCGGGAAAAAGCCCGTCGCGGTGCCTGCGGGCGTGACCGCGACGATGGGCGAGGGGCAACTGGTGGTGAAGGGGCCCAAGGGCACACTCACCATGCCGATGTTCGATTCGATCGTATATACGATCGAGGCGGGCGAGATCGGCGTGAAGCCCAGGGACGATAGTCGCCAGGCGCGCGCGTTCTGGGGGATGAGCCGGACGATGGCGTCGAACCTCGTGGTCGGCGTGACCGAGGGGTTCACCAAGACGCTGCTGATCACCGGCGTCGGTTATCGCGCGGCGCTGGCGGGCAAGCAACTGAAGCTGCAGCTGGGCTACAGTCACGATGTGATGTATGATATCCCCGAGGGGATCACGATCAAGACGCCCGATGTCACCACGGTCGAGATCAGCGGCGCGGACAAGCAGAAGGTGGGCCAGGTTGCGGCCGAGATTCGTCGTTGGCGCAAGCCCGAGCCGTACAAGGGCAAGGGCATAAAGTACAAGGGCGAGTTCATCTTCCGCAAGGAGGGTAAGAAGAAGTAATGGCGCTCAGTCTATTCGACAAACGGCGGCGGCGCGTCCGCACGCAGCTCCGCGCCAAGGCCTATGGCCGACCGCGCCTTAGCATTCATCGCTCTTCGCAGCACATCTACGCGCAGGTGATCGACGACAGCACGGGCCAGACGCTCGTTGCGGCCTCGACGCTCGAAAAGGATGTGCGCGACGCGACGGGCGCGACCAAGGCGGCGGCGGGCGATGTCGGCAAGCGCATTGCCGAGCGTGCCAAGGCGGCGGGCGTTTCCAAGGTGGTCTTCGATCGCGGCGGTTTCCTGTATCATGGACGCGTTCGTGCGCTGGCCGAGGCCGCGCGCGAAGGCGGGCTGGAGTTTTAAATGGCGGATGAAGTAACAAGCACCCCCGATGCGGGCGGTGGCGCTCCGGCGGGCGGCGGCGGCGGCGGGCGCGGTCCCGGCGGCGGCGGCGGTCCGGGCGGCGGTGGCGGCGGGCGCGGGCGTGGTGGTCCGGGCGGCGGCGGTGGCGCCGGTGGCAATCGTGGCGGTCCTGGCGGCCAGCGCAGCGGTCCCGGCGGCCAGCGCGGCGGTCCGGGCGGCCAGCGGCGCGATGGCGGGCGCGGCAACAACCGCGCGGAAGAGGGCAGCGATCTCGTCGAGAAGCTGGTCCATATCAACCGCGTCTCGAAAACGGTGAAGGGCGGCAAGCGCTTTGGCTTCGCCGCGCTGGTGGTGGTCGGTGACGGCAAGGGTCGCGTCGGCTTCGGCCACGGCAAAGCCAAGGAGGTGCCGGAAGCCATCTCCAAGGCGACTGCGGCGGCCAAGAAGACGATGATCCGCGTGCCGCTGCGCGATGGCCGCACGCTGCACCATGACGGCGCCGGCCATTTCGGCGCGGGGCTGGTCTATGTGCGCTCGGCCCCGGCGGGCACGGGTATCATCGCGGGCGGTCCGATGCGCGCGGTGTTCGAATCGCTCGGCGTGGCTGACGTGGTCACGAAGTCGACCGGCACGTCCAACCCCTACAACATGATCCGCGCGACGTTCGAGGCGCTGGGCGAGCAGACTTCGCCCAAGTCCGTCGCGCAACGCCGCGGCAAGAAGATCGCCGATCTGCTGGGTCGTGCGGCCGGGCATCGGAGCCAGGCTGCGGTCGAAGCAGAAGCCGAAGCGGTGGTGGAGTAGTTATGGCGACCGTGAAGATCACGCAGACGGGCTCGCCCATCCGCCGCAGCGAAGCACAGCGCGCGACGCTGACGGGGCTGGGGCTGGGCAAGATGCACCGCTCGCGCGAGCTCGAGGATACGCCGAGCGTGCGCGGGATGATCGCCAAGGTGGCGCATATGGTGAAGGTGGAGGAAGCGTGATGTCGCCGGTGTGGGCAGCAGCCTGCCTTCGGATGGCTCGCGCTATGGCGTTGTCAGCAGCGTTATCTGCCTTTAGTTTTTCGGCACTCGCCCAAACGGGGGGAAGACATATGCCAGCGCCGATCGTTCATTTTGACATTGCAGCGCCGGACAATGCGAAGCAGCAGGCCTTTTACGCCAAGGTATTTGGCTGGTCGGTCGGGCCCGGCGGAACGATGGCGATCCCCGTTAACGGCTCAACCCTGAGCGGGGCACTTCGCCCTGATCCTGCTGACAAAGTGATCTATATTGGTGTAGCCGATATTACCGCTACCCTGAAAGACGTGGATGCGAATGGCGGCAAGCTAGACACCCCGCGTTTTGAAGTGAAGAGCGTGGCAGTTATCGGCCTGTTTCGTGATCCAGCAGGCAATCGCATGGGTCTGGTAGAACTTACGTCCGAGGGTAAAGTAAAAATTCCCTGACGTCGACTTCAGCGCGAACATAGCGAAAGCGAGTGCACATTATGAACCTGAATGAAATCACCGACAATGAAGGCGCGCGCAAGCGGCGGATGCGCGTCGGGCGTGGCATCGGCAGCGGCAAGGGCAAGACCTGCGGGCGCGGCCAGAAGGGGCAGAAGAGCCGCTCGGGCGTCGCGATCAAGGGCTTCGAGGGCGGGCAGATGCCGCTCCACATGCGGCTGCCCAAGCGCGGCTTCAACAAGCCCAACCGCGCCGAATGGTCCGAAGTGAACATCGGCCAAATCCAGAAGGCGATCGATGCGGGCACGCTCGACGCGGCTGCGCCGATGGATGTGGCGGTGCTGATGGTGGCGGGGCTGGTGGGTCATCCGCGCGATGGGCTGCGGCTGCTCGGCAAGGGCACGCTCACTTCGGCGGTGCATCTGCACGTCGCGGGCGCAAGCGCTGCGGCCAAGGCGATGGTCGAGGCGGCGGGGGGCACGGTTACGGTGCCCGAGCCTGTGGTCCGGCGCACGTCTGAGGAGATGAAGGCGGATCGGGCGGCGGCGCGCGCGGCGGCTTAGAGTCTGATCCATCTACGCTGGCGCGTAGCCGGAGTTTCTGAGGTAGTTGGCGCATTCGTTGGGTGGGAAGGCGTCGAGGAGCGATCCGATGCGCCGCCATGTGGCTTCGACGGTGCGCTCGTCGGCTTTGCGGAGC
>JBBSFH010000037.1:0-15017 GCA_038238915.1 Sphingomonadales bacterium | reverse complement strand
TGCTCCGCAAAGCCGACGAGCGCACCGTCGAAGCCACATGGCGGCGCATCGGATCGCTCCTCGACGCCTTCCCACCCAACGAATGCGCCAACTACCTCAGAAACTCCGGCTACGCGCCAGCGTAGATGGATCAGACTCTAAAGCGCACTTCATCATCCCTGAATCATTCCTGAAATTCGCACATGCACGGCGAGCCTGTCGAAAAGTCGGACCGCCAGGACGGTCCCCTGCCTTGCGCTGCGGGAGATCGCGATGAAAATGCATTGGGAGCTTTGGGGCGAGATCGCGTTTGTGCCCCGCCCTCGCGCGAGCGTTACGGCCTGTCCCGCTCCCGGAGCAGAGGAAAGGGGAGCGCTTCAGCGCGAGTTGATCAAACGCCAACCTTCAAACCCGGACGCGGAGCCTGCATCTGCAGGCATCCGCGCCGACGCGGCCAATCAGCGCCGCTTGCGGCGGGCGACCAGAACCGCGGTGCCCAGCCCGAACAGGACGAAGGCGGCGGGCTCGGGCACCGCGTAGCTGATCGGAGTGGGCTTCGGCGGATCGCTCTCTGGCGGCGCATTCTTGCCCACGACATGGATGTAGGTCAGGAAACGGTCGAACGGCAGCCCGATGATTGGGTTCACCCGGAACGGCTCACATGCAAGCCTGGCAGTGGCGGGGCTCAGCTCTGCACGCGAAACGGATGCTGTCCGGGGGGCGGGTTGCCCCCCGCTGCGGGGATCGCCATCCGCGATCTGCGCCGCGTTGCAAGACGGCGCAAACCCCTCGCTCGCCCCGCGGATATCGACCGCAGACAGCAGATCATAGCGGTAAGTGCGTGTTTCGCCCCTCTTGAAGCGTCCCAGATCGAGCGTGACGTTGGTCGCGCCCCAGTCGATCACGCGCTCATTGCCGATCGTCTGATCTTTATAGCCGTTGAGCGCGACAAACGCGCCGTTGGAGTTGAGGCTGAGACCGTCGGTTAACAAAGTCGCGCCCAAGTCGTAAAGCTTCTCGCCTACGCTCATCTTGACTGTGTCCAGAAGACCGATCGAGAACGCAAAGCGCGCAAGCGAAGACGCGCTGCTTCCCGTCGCATCGCGCGCACTTAGATGGCCCGGCGTCACCTGCGAATCGAAGCGCAGATCCTGTGCACGGCCGCTGTTGGTGACGGTGACGTCGAGAATGGTGCGCTCGGTCGCGCTCGAACTGCCGTTGCCAACAAGATCGTGCTCGAAGAAGAACCCGCCGCCCTGGGTCAGCACCGTCACCGCCTGCGCCTGGGTTGAGGCTCCCGACGAATCGGCCGCCGTCACCGTCACATCGACCGGCGGCTGGCCCAGCGTCTGCGAAGCGCCCGAACCCGCAGAGACCGAACCCGCGAAAGTCGGCACGATCGAGACATCGATCGTGGCGAGCGCAGGTACCGGAGCAGCGGCGAGAAGCGCTGCAAATATAGGACTGAAGCTACGCATCGAATGGCCCCTCCTGTTTGCCAGCATCGTTAATAGATTACTGCCCCACATGAATCAACTTTTTTCGTATCGGGTGCGACCTTGGTACGCAACGCTCGGCCTTCAGCGCTCAGGTTCCGCTTTGTACCGGCAATGGCTCGAACCGCAGCGGGATACGGGGCGGATCAGAGGCGAGATCGGCGCATAATTTGCTCGCGGTCGCCATGTCGGATCCCTTGGCGTCGATCCGACGTTGCAGCGTTTGGGCCGCTACGCAATCGGAGCGCGATTCGTTCAAGCGCCCCGCCGCGCGCAGCACCTGCGCGCGCAGCTGAAGCAACTGCACCTGATCGGGATCGAGGGCGCCATAGCTGACGTCATAGGACCGCTTGGCGAGCGAAATCAGCTCCAGAGCGCGATCGGGCTTCCCCATGTCTGACCACGCGCGCGCGTCATAATAGGCCGTATCGCCGACCTTGGAGTTCGTTTGTCCGTAAATTTCCTCGAAAAGCACGATGGCCTGGCCGAACGATTGCGTCGCCCTGACCAGATCGCCGCGCGAGTGCTGGATTCGTCCAAGCAGAATATTGATGTCTCCGATCTTCGGGTTTTTCGGATCGAGTACGCGGCGGAAAATGATCAGGGCAGCGCCTGCGTATCGCTCGGCGTCGTCAGCCCGGCCAGCGCTGATGGCAGCGAACGCCCGGCTTTGCATCGCAGTCGCCGTCTGGACATGGTTTGGACCGTAGAGACCGGTGTACAGTCCCTGCGCACGTGCATAAGCGCCATCGGCTTCGGGGAAGCGCTTGAGCATCACCAGCGGGGAGCCGATTTGCAAAAGCACCCTGCCGATATCGAGCCGGTGATCTCCGGGCAAGGCTGCGTAATCCCGAACCGCCTTCTGAAGCTCTGCAACGGCCCGATGGCTATCCAGCTTGAGATACGCCAGCGCACCCTGATATTCCGCCAGTTGCGCCGCCAGCAGCAGCGCCTGTTCGCCTTGCGCATCGAACGATCGCCCCGCTTCGGCGAGCAGCGCCGTTGAAGCCTTTACGTCCTGCTTCTTGATCGAAAGCTGCGCGAGCTGGATCAGTGCGAGCGTCCGCGACGCACTTCGTTTGGGCGCAAGCGCGATCGCCGCACGCAGGTCGCGCTCGCTCTCCTTGGGCAATCCCAAATTATAGTAAATCTCCCCGGTCGCCCGTAGCAGCCGCGCGCTGACCCCGGGCTGGGACTTCAGATCGGTCTTCACCCGGTCGCTCACTGTCTGCAGAAGCGTCACCGCCGAGATCGTGCGCGGGTTTTGGGTCGCGGGGTTGGCGATCTGGAAGGTGCCAATCAGGAAATCGAGGCTCGCCTCCGCCGTGCGCCGCTGCGCCTCGGCGACAACGCGCTGGCGGCGCGCCTCGTTGCGCTGCAGCACGGCATAAATCGCGAGCAACGCGGTCACTGCTGCGATGCCAAGCGCGCCACCTGCGATCCAGAGCAGGCGGCGGCGGCGGCGTGCCTCGTCGCGGCGCACGAGTTGATCGAGCTTGAGCCCGGTCAGCCCCGCGAGAAGCTTCATGCTCGCGAGGCGGCGGCCGTCCTTGCCGGGGCGAATGTCGGCGGCAATCGGCTCGGCGGCTTCGGTGGTGAGCACACCGCCCACGCCCATCTTGAAGCGCAGTGCGGGGGGGAAGCATTCCTGGTCGGCGCTGTACGGCTCGCCCGAGGCGATCAGAGCCAGCACGCGGCCATCGCCGTGGATGCGCTTGAAGGCGAGAACCTCCTCGTTAACCCATTGCGATTTTGCCGAGCGTGGCGAGCAGACGATGATCAGAAAAGCGGCGTCGGCCAGCGCGGCGCGCAGTTCGGTCCCCAGATCGCCGCTCGCGGGGAGTTCGTCGCGGTCGCGGAAGATCGGCGCGAGACGGCGCGGCGCGGGGCCGAGCGCGGTTTCGCTGCCGACGAGCGCCCTGGGCACGCGGAAGGTTTCGAGCGCGTGGTGCAGCCAGCGAACCACTGGCGTGTCCGCATGCGAGTAGCTGATGAAAGCGCTGTAACGGCCCACCGCGTAACGATACGCGAGGATTTCGGGGGTGGACAGCGCGCGGAGCGGCGGCGCACATCGTTTCCATGTCAGAGCTGCCGCTAGCGGGCGTTCGCGTCCTCGATCTGTCCGCCGTGATCATGGGGCCGTGGTGCACGCACGCGCTGGCGCAATACGGCGCGGACGTGATCAAGGTGGAGGCCCCGGCCGGGGACACGATGCGCGCGGCGGACCCGTGCGGCCATCCGGGAATGGCACCGATGTTCCAGCATTCCAATCGCGGCAAGCGTTCGGTGGTCCTCGATCTGAAGAAGCCGCAGTCGCTGGCGGTGGCACTGCGGCTGGCGGCGCGATCGGACATACTGGTGCACAATATCCGGCCCGCCGCAGCCGCACGCCTCGGGCTCGGCTGGGATAATGTGCGCGCCGTTGCACCAGGGATCGTGTATGCGGCGCTGACCGGCTTTGGCGCGGACGGGCCCTATGGCGGTCGGCCCGCGTATGACGATCTGATCCAGGGCGCGAGCGGGCTGGCGGCGATGTTCGATCCGCCGCGCTACGTGCCCTCGCTGATCGCGGACCGCTATGTGGGAATGAGCGCGGCGGCGGCGATCCTCGCGGCGTTCGTGGGCGCGCGCACGTCGGGTGAAGGGCGCGCGATCGAGGTGCCGATGTTCGAGACGATGGCCGAGTTCGTGCTCGCCGATCACCTGAACGGGTGGACCTTCGATCCGCCCACCGGGCCGGTGGGCTATTCGCGCATCGTCTCGCCCAATAGGCGACCTTATGCGACGAAGGACGGGCATATCTGCCTGATCGTCTATACCGAACGGCACTGGGTGACGTTTTTCACCGCCGTGGGGCGGCTGGAACAGTTCCTGGCGGACCCGATCCTGCACCAGCCCGAAGCGCGGCGCGCGGATTTCGACCGGGTGTATGCGATGGTCGCCGCGATTGTGGCGGAGCGCAGCACGGCCGACTGGCTGGCGCTGCTGGCGGACAAAGACATCCCCGTGCTGCCGCTCGGGCGGGTGGAGACGCTGATCGAAGATCCGCATTTGCGCGCTACCGGAATGCTCCGCGATGTTGATGCCGAGGGCGATCATGCGCGCTGGATCGGATCGCCGGTGCGCTGGGGAGAAACGCGGCCTGTTCCCGTGGCTGCGCCGCATCTGGGTGAGCATACGCGCGACGTGCTGGGCGAGGCGGGTTACGGTGCGGCCGAGATCGACGCGCTGATCGCGAGTGGGGCGGCAGCGGCGCTCGACAAACGCGCCAACTGATCGCAGGCTTTGGCACGTTGAACGGGAGTGAGTTTCGATGGGAGACATCTGCATCGTGGCGTATCGGCCCAAGGCGGGGCGCGAGGCCGAACTCGATACGCTGATCGCAGACCATGCGCCGTTCCTGCGCCGCATCGGTCTGGCAACCGAGCGGCCGTCCACGCTGATGCGCGGCGCGGACGGGGTGGTGATCGACGTGTTCGAGTGGAAGGACGGCGCGATCGCAACCGCGCACGAGCACCCGCAGGTACTGGAGATGTGGGGGCGCTATGGCGAGGTCTGCGATTATGTGCCGTTGCACGAGCTGCCCGAAGCCAAGATGATGTTCACGCAGTTCCGGCCGTTTTAGGAAACGCCTTTCGCGGCACCAAATCCTTCGCCAAGCAATCGGCCGAACAAGCCCGGATCGATGTTTCCGCCCGATAGCGTGGCCACCACGACCTTGCCGCCGACTTCCACCCTGCCGGAAAGCAGCGCCGCAAGCGCGACCGCACCGCCGGGCTCGACCACCAGTTTCAGCTCCTCGAACGCAAAGCCCACCGCGGCCGCGATGGCGCCTTCGCTGACCGCAACACCGCGCGCCCCCGCCGCTCGCAGGATGCCGAATGTGAGCGCGCTCGGCGACACGGTCTGCAGCGCGTCCGCCCAGGTTGGCGGGAAGCCCGCGATCGACCGGATCTCGCCGTCGGCCAGGCTGCGCGTGACATCGTCATAGCCTTCGGGCTCGACCACCACGACCGGCGCGCCCAGCCCGATCGCGATGCCGCTCGCAAGACCACCACCGCCGCAGCAGACCAGCGCGAGATCGGCTGCCGCCCCCAGCGCGGCGAGCTGGTCTCGCGCTTCCAGCCCTGCGGTCCCTTGGCCCGCGATAATATGCGGATCGTCGAACGGCGGCACAAGAACCCCGCCGCGCTCGGCCGCGAGGCGCGTGCCGATCGCCACCCGGTCCTTGGTCGCGCGGTCGTAGAGAATCACGTCCGCCCCGTGCGCGCGCGTGCGCGCTACCTTCAGCGCGGGCGCATCGGACGGCATGATGATCGCAGCCGACAGGCCCAGCAGTTTCGCGGCAAGCGCCACGCCCTGCGCGTGATTGCCGCTGCTGAACGCCACCACCGGCGTGCCCGGCGCGAGTTGGGCCAGCCGATTATATGCGCCACGGAATTTGAACGAGCCGGTACGCTGCAAACACTCGGCTTTGAGCCAAATCTTGGCGCCGGTGAGCGCATCGAGCGCGTCCGAGCGCAGTAGCGGGGTCAGCACCGCGTGGCCGCGCAGGCGCGTGGCCGCCGCGTTTATGTCGGCCAGCGTCGGCATGGGGGGTCGGGCGGCCATTCCAGTCTCCATACGGGGTCAGAAATCGCTTTACAGGGGGGGGTATCGACCCTAACTGCCGCGTCCGCTGCCCCATGGGACTTCCACCGCAAGGCAGTTTGGTAGTCAACCACTTCCCGGAGGTCCCTTGAGTTGCACAAGCATCATAGCGCGCTGGGGCTAGCGAAAGCCCTTCGACCGTCCGAGCCGGTCACCTGCCTGCGTCCGCACGCCGCCGTGCGAGCGGCCCGGTACTTCGTGGAGAAGTTTCCGGGCACCAGCATGTATGCCGTGAAGGCCAATCCTTCGCCGTCGCTGATCCGCGTGCTGTGGGACAGCGGTATCCGCGCGTACGACGTTGCTTCGCTGGCCGAGGTGCGGCTGGTTCGCGGGCTGCTGCCGGAGGCGGTGTTGTGCTTCATGCACCCGGTCAAATCGCCCGAGGCGATTGCGGAAGCGTATTTCGAGCATGGCGTGCGCGTGTTCAGCCTCGATTCGCATGACGAGCTGGCGAAGATCGTGGCGGCGACCGAGGCCGCGAGCGATCTGACGCTTTGCGTCCGGCTGCGCGTGTCCTCTGCGCACGCCAAGCTCAGCCTCGCCTCCAAGTTCGGTGCCACCATGGCCGAAGCCCCCAGCCTGCTGCAGGCCGCGCGCCAGGCGGCGGACGCGCTCGGCGTATGCTTCCACGTCGGTTCGCAGACGATGTCCCCGCAGGCCTATGCGGACGCAATGGCACTCGTGCGCGCCGCGATCGTCGGCGCGGCGGTCACCGTAGACGTGATCGACGTGGGCGGCGGTTTCCCGTCCGCTTATCCGGGCATGACCCCGCCGCCGCTCGAAGCCTATTTCAGCGTGATCCACCGCATGTTCGAGGCGCTCCCGATCAGTTACTCGGCCGAGTTGTGGTGCGAGCCGGGCCGGGCTTTGTCGGCCGAATATGCGTCCGTGGTCGCGCGCGTCGAGAAGCGGCGCGGGGACGTATTGTACATCAACGACGGCGCGTACGGATCGCTGTTCGATGCCGCGCATGTGGACTGGCGTTTCCCGGTCGCATTGCTGCGGGACGCGCCGTCGCGGGCGAAGATGCTGGGGTTCAGCCTTTACGGCCCGACGTGCGACGACATGGACTTCATGAAGGGCCCGTTCGATCTGCCCGCCGATATTGAGGCGGGCGACTATATCGAGTTCGGCATGTTGGGTGCCTATGGCGCGGCGATGCGCACGCAGTTTAACGGCTTTGGCGTCGGCGAGACGGCAGAGCTGGCAGACGAACCGATGGCGACCTTGTATAGCGAGTCGGAGGAGGTCGAGCCGGTGGCGAACAATGTGGTGGCGCTAAGAAAATAGGCTTTGCGTTCTTAGTCTGTTCGCATATCGTGAGGGGAGTTAAGCGCGGAGCTGGGACGTGACCGACCTTCAATTAGAAGAACTCGAGTGGAGCGAAGAGGATTCGCTCTATGACCACGAAGATGCCGTTGTATGGGTGTATGACCCTGAGCGTGGTCGCCAGTTACCGATCGAGCGCGACGGTTTTTACATTTCTGAAATGGCTCGCTTTCACAATTCCGAGTGCCCTCACGCGACCTACCGATGGATGAAGGTCTTCCTGCAGAATGGGGCATTTCAGGTAAGGGAGTGTTGTCCGGATTGCGGAAATCCTAAAGGACTGGCCAGAAAGCAGGATGATCGTGTTTGGGTCGCGAGCCTACCCGTACTCCCGCCTGAGCTAGCGGAAGACTACCAAAAAAGACGAGATACACAAAAACTAGAACTGCACTTGTTTATAGCGCGTCGGCAGCTTGAGGAGCGCGGAAGGTTTTCGACAGATTACACGGCCTACTATCAATCTGAGCCGTGGAAGGCTCGGCGAGATTTGGTGCTGAAACGGTGCGGTTGCGTGTGCGAAGGATGCGGCACAGCTCCTGCCGTCGATATCCATCATATGTCTTATGATAACTTCAAGAACGAGTTTCTGTTTGAATTGGTAGGCCTTTGCAAAAACTGCCATGACCGTTGGCACGAAGCTAAGGAGCGAAGGCGTCAACGCCTGATCGCGTCACGGCCGAGCTAAGCGTCGACTTGAAACCCGCTCGGCGCTGGACCAACCCAGCCGCGGGCGGCGACCTTCGGGTTGCCGAGCCAGCCACCCCAGTGACTGGAGACACGCATGACCGACCTCATCAACGATACCCGCAAGGCCGAACTCCTCAGCCACGAGATCAAGCATATCGATATCAAGTCTTTCGACGCGCGACCGATCGTCGACGCGATGAAGGAAATGAGCTTCACCAGCCGAGATCTCGGCCGCGCCACGGGAATCTACAACCAGATGCTCGCTGACAAGGACTGCACGATATTTCTCGTCATCGCGGGCTCAACGAGCGCGGGCGGATGCATGAACCTGTACGCGGACCTGCTCGCCAACAATATGATCGACGGCATCGTCGCCACCGGCGCGTCGATCGTCGATATGGATTTCTTCGAAGCGCTCGGCCACAAACATTATCAGGCGCTCGAAAAGCCCGACGACGATACTCTGCGCTCGCTCTACATCGACCGGATCTACGACACCTATATCGACGAAGTCGCGCTCCAGGAGACCGACCACACCATACTCGAAATCGCCAACAGCCTGCCGCCCAAGCCCTACAGCAGCCGCGCCTTCATCCGCGAAATGGGCCGCTGGCTCACCACCCACGGCAAGAAAGCCAACAGCCTCGTCAAGCTCGCCTACGAGCACGACGTCCCCATCTTCTGCCCCGCCTTCACCGATTCGTCCGCCGGGTTCGGGCTGGTCAAGCATCAGGTCGACGCCGCCAAGGCCGGCCGCCCCTACCTCACGCTCGACAGCATCGCAGACTTCCGCGAACTGACCGACATCAAGATCGCGGCGGGCATCACCGGCCTGCTCATGATCGGCGGCGGCGTCCCCAAGAACTTCGTGCAAGATTCGGTAGTGTGTGCCGAAATCCTCGGCCACGAAGATGTGGAGGTCCACAAATACGCAGTCCAGATCACGGTCGCGGACGTGCGCGACGGTGCGTGTTCTTCGTCCACCCTTCAGGAAGCCGCAAGTTGGGGCAAGGTCAACACCGCGCTCGAACAGATGGTCTTCGCTGAGGCAACAAGCGTGCTGCCGCTGCTGGCGAGCGATGCGTATCACCGGGGGCACTGGCGCGATCGGCCACAGCGCCGCTGGGGCAAGCTGTTCGATCGTTAGGCGCTCAACGCAGCCGATCTCCGCGCCGCTCGGCGGATCAGCGCGTAGACGGGGATGCCGCTCGCCAGCAGCACCAGCCCCCAGCCGGTCGCGGCGCGCCCCGCGCCCCACAGCGTCCACAGCGAAAACAGCGCGGCGACGATGCCCACGATCCCGCCGATCCGCAGGCGAAGCGCGGCCACCGCGACGCCCAGATAGAGGAACAGCGTCACTGCGGTCGCCAGCAGGGCCAGGAAGGCGAACGCGTCGGCCATCGAGCCGACGCTGTTCATCACGAGGAGAATGGTGGTCAGCACGCTCGATCCCACCAAGGCGCGTACCGGCGTTCCGGCAGCGTTGGTCTCGCCGAACCAGCGTGGGAACGCGCCCGCGCGCGCGAGGCTGAGCGGCACCGCGCCCTGGACCAGCGTCATGCCGTTCAACGCGCCGATCGCGCTGATCGCGGCGAACAGCGCGACGAAGAGCGAAGGCCCCCGCCCCCAGAAACGCGCCACGAAATCGGCGAACGGCGCTGGCGACGCCGCCGCGAGCGCGGACGGCAGCAGCAGCGCGATCCCCGAGCATACGATCAGGTAAAGCGCGCCGGTGGCCGCAACGCCCAGCATCGTCGCGCGCGGCACGGTGACCGCCGCATTCTCGACATTGGCGGTGGCGAGGCTCGCCGATTCAAAACCCGTCAACGCCCACAGGCTGAGCGCCGCCGACGCGCTGACCGCGCCGAGCGTGAAGCCGCCCGCCGGGAACGGCGCGAGCGCGGCGCCGTGGCTGCGCACGGTGACGCCCATACCGATCGCCACGATAAGCAGCAGCGGCACCAGCTTGATCAAGGTACCGATGATCTGCGCCCCGCCTACCGCGCGCGCACCGCGCAAGTTGACGAGCGTGGTTGCCCACACCAGTCCCACCGCGCCGACCGAGGACGCGCCCGGCACCGAGCCGAGCGCGGGGAAGAAGACGCTGAGATAGCTGACCGCCGCCGTGGCGACGGCAGCATTCCCGACCCAGACCGAAATCCAGTAGCTGTAGCCGATCAGGAACGCGGGCAACGCGCCGAAACTGGCGAGCACATAGCCATAGGGCCCGTCCGCGTCCGGCATCGCGCGCGCGAGGCGGCCGAGCACCGTGACGAGCGCGAGCACGCCCAGAATCGTGAAAGCCCAGCCCGGCACCGCATTCCAGCCATAGGGCGCAAGCGCGGCGGGCAGCAGGAACACGCCCGAGCCGATCATGTTGCCCATGACCAGTGCGAGGCATGCCACGAGCCCCAGCTTGCTCGCGGCGGGGGCGATGCTCGCCTCGCGGGGCGCTGCGGTGGTGGCCTTGCCCACGGATGGCCGAGGATGGGCGCGAAACCGCGCGGGGCCAAGCCCCCGTTTTCACCGTTGTTCGCGGCGGCTTCCCGCTCGCCCGCGAAATCGGCTAGAGGGTGGCCGAACCCGCAGTCTCCCGGAGCCCAAGTGTCCTACCAGTATAGCTATGTGATGAAGGGTCTGTCCAAGACCTTCCCCGGTGCCCCCAAGCCGGTGCTCAAAGATATCCACCTGCAATTCCTGCCGGGCACCAAGATCGCGATCATCGGTGTCAATGGTGCGGGCAAGTCCACGCTGATGAAGATTATGGCGGGGTACGACAAGGATTATACCGGAGAGGCTTGGGCGGCCGAGGGTGTTCGCGTTGGCTATCTCGCCCAGGAGCCCAGGCTGGACGACACCAAGACGGTGCGCGAGAATGTTCTGGATGGTGCCGCGCCGGTGCGCGATGCGGTGGCGCGCTTCGATGCGATCTCGGCCGAAATGGCGGAGCCCGGGGACGATACCGATTTCGATGCGCTGATGACCGAGATGGGCGAACTTCAGGAGAAGATCGACGCGGTCGATGGCTGGACGCTCGACAATCAGATCGAGATCGCGATGGACGCGCTGCGCTGTCCGCCGGGCGATAGCGGTGTCACGGCTTTGTCGGGCGGCGAGAAGCGGCGTGTGGCATTGTGCAAGTTGCTGCTCGAAAAGCCCGAAGTTCTGCTGCTCGATGAGCCAACCAACCATTTGGATGCCGAGAGCGTGGCTTGGCTGGAGAAGCATCTGGTCGACTATACGGGTAATGTCATTTTGGTCACCCACGATCGCTACTTTCTCGATAATGTGGTTGGCTGGGTTCTCGAACTCGATCGCGGGCGCGGGATTCCGTTCGAGGGCAATTATTCGGCGTGGCTGACCGCAAAGGCCAAGCGGCTGACGCAGGAGTCTTCGGAAGACGAAGCGCGTCAGCGTGCGATCACGCAGGAACTTGAGTGGATTCGTGCCAGTCCCAAGGCGCGCCAGTCCAAATCGAAGGCGCGAATCAAGGCGTTCGACAAACTCGTCGAAAAGCAGAACGATCGCCGTCCCGGCTCTTCGCAAATCCTGATTCAGGTACCGCCGCGGCTGGGCAATAACGTGATCGAGGCGGACAAGCTATCGAAAGGCTATGGTGACCGGCTGTTGATCGAAGGCCTTGAGTTCAATCTGCCAGCGGGCGGTATCGTCGGCGTGATCGGCCCCAATGGTGCGGGAAAGACCACGCTGTTCCGCATGATTACCGGGCAGGATAAGCCCGATGGCGGCACGATCAAGATCGGAGAGACGGTCAAGCTCGGTTATGTCGACCAATCGCGCGACGCGCTCGATCCCAACAAGAATGTCTGGGAGGAAGTGAGCGGCGGGGCGGAGAAATTCTACTTCGGCAAGAATGAAATCCAGACGCGTGCCTATGTTGGCGCGTTCAACTTCAAGGGCGTCGATCAACAGAAGAAGGTTGGTCAACTGAGCGGCGGCGAGCGCAACCGCGTCCATCTGGCCAAGATGCTGGTGGAGGGCGGCAATGTGCTGCTGCTCGACGAGCCGACCAACGATCTCGACGTCGAGACCCTGCGCGCGCTGGAAGAAGCCTTGGAGAACTTTGCCGGCTGCGCGGTCGTCATTAGCCACGATCGCTTCTTCCTCGATCGCCTCGCCACGCACATCCTCGCGTTCGAGGGCGATGCGCACGTCGAATGGTTCGAGGGAAATTTCCAGGAATATGAGGAGGACAAACGCCGCCGCCTCGGTGATGCCGCCGATCGCCCGCACCGGATGCAGTACAAGAAGCTGACGCGATGACTACGCCCCACACGCCTGGCTGATCGATCGCTATTGCAATGCACTCACACGCCGCCATCACCAATCGGATAAACGCATGATGGGCCGAGGAAGATTAAATCTTTCCTCTCCGATGGACTTTCGTAAACCTGTATCGTAGACATTTTGTTGCCACAGGGAGATAGATCATGATCCGTTTCATACTTGCCGGTGCTGCCGTCCTCGCCGCCGCAGTCCCCGCGGGCGCGACCGTTGTTGATTTTGAAGGGTTGCCCCTTGGCAATAACCCCAACCCGTTGGTCCTGTCCGGCGCGTCTTTTTCGGTGCCGACAGGGTTCAACTACATTGTTTCGGTCACGACGCTGGGCCTGTGCACTTCGGTCCGCAGCAGTGATCCCGCCGACTGTTCACGCGACCTCCATGTTGGTTTCGCGGGATCTGCCTCGAACATCAGCTTTACCTTCCTCGGCAACAACGATACGACTGTGGGCGACAACATCGGCAACGTCGCGATCTTCAATGGCGCCATGCTTCTCGGCAATGTCGGCGTGCTTGTGATCGACACAGATATATTTTCGCCGGACTTGGTATCGCTTACCGGCTTCTCCAATGTAACGAATATCGTTGTTTCCTCGACCGATTTCGGGGGCGTGGTTTACGATGATTTCGTGTTCAACCCGGCGATCTCCACGCCCGAGCCAGCCGCGCTCGCGCTCTTTGGGCTGGGCGCCGCGACGCTGATCGCCGGTCGCCGCCGACGCGGCTGAGGTCGGGCGGCTTGGACGCGCTCCGGGCGGCCGTCGTCGGCTTGGTCATGCTTGCTTTCCCCGCCGCCGCCACGCACGCAGCCCCCCGCGAATTCTGCCCCGATCGCCCCGATCGCGCCAACCCGCCCTGCGTGATCGAGCCCGGCCGTATCGAGGCGGAGGCGAGCTTGGTCGATTGGTCGCTCACGCGTGCGCCCGGCACCCGGCAGGACCAGTTCCTGACAGGCGATTTCCTTGTGCGCACCGGCCTGTCGCGCACGATCGAGGCGCGTCTGGGCTTCACCAGCTACGGCTTCACCCGCCAGCGCGATCCGGGCGGTGTCACCCGCCAGCAGGGGATTGGCGACGTATCGCTCGGCGTGCGCTGGAACCTTGCGCACCCTGACGGGAACGGCGCTTCGATCGCGCTGCAACCTACGTTCACGCTTCCCACCGGCGGCAACGCGATCGGGGCGGGCACGTGGAACTTCGCGCTCGCGCTTCCCGCGAGTGCCGATCTTGGTGGCGGTTTTCAGCTCGGCTTCACCCCCCAGGTCGCCGCCGCCGCCAATCCTGATCGGCGCGATCGCCACCTTGCCTATTCGGCCGCGTTCGTGCTCGGCCATGCCGTCACCCGCGCGCTCGCCGCGTCGGTCGAACTCTATGGCTCGCGTGACGAGGGTGCCGGTTCGGCCGACCGCGCCTCCGCTGATGCCGCGCTGGCGCTGCGCGTCGCACCCGATACGCAGCTCGACGTCGGCGCATATATCGGCCTCACGCCCGATACGCCCGATATCGAGGCGATCGTCGGCATTGCGCGCCGTTTCTAGTCGCGCATGACCGAGGACGATCGTTACTGCGCCGATCTGTTGCGCACTGCCGACCGCGATCGGTGGCTCGTCACGCTCTGGTGCCCTTCTGCCGTCCGTCCTGCACTGACCGCGCTGTTCGCGCTCGATCTCGAACTGGCGCGCGTGGTGGAGACGACCACCGAGCCGATGATCGGGCGCATCCGGCTTGCGTGGTGGCGCGAGCGGCTCGACGCGATGGGCAACGGCGCTCCCCCCGCACAGCCGGTGTTGCGTGCGCTGGGGCTGCACTGGCCGCACGCGGGGGCACGATTGGCCGCGCTCGAGAATGGCGCGCTCGCCTGGCTCGATGGCGATCTCGACGCCGCGGTGCGGGCGCGGGGCGAAGCGCTGTTTGTGCTGGCGGTGGATGCGCTGGGCGGCGGCGATCCGGGCGAGGCGGGGCCGGCATGGGCGTCGGGCACGATGCGGCGCGCGGGGCTGGCGGTTGCACCCGTTCCCGCTCCGCGCCGCCTGCCCGCCAATCTGCGGCCACTGCTCGCACTGGCACGGCTGGGTTCCCGCCCGGTCAGCGAGCGCGCGGGATCGGTCGCGCGCCAGTGGGTGATCGCGCGAACGATGGTGCTGGGTTAACCAGTTTAGGCGTTGTTATATTTGGCGTACCCACTAGCGTGGTTTACGGCGCTCTGGCATATGAGTCATCATGCGAGGCGCATCAATTTTAGACGTGATAGACCGTCTGATCGAGACGCCGAAGACAATCGTGGGTGCGCCGCATTGGACTCCAGTGAATCTGCGGGGGGAGCAGCGACTTCTAATGACTTTAGCGGTTGGCGACGTGCCGATTGAGGCGACCCTGGAGGTAGATGCATATCCGAACGTGAGGGAGATGCGTTTTAGAGTCATGCTCAATGCCCCTAAATGCGTTTCGCGAATTGACTACGTTAGCGACGAAAGCCACGCTAATCCACTTGGTGTGTACGACCAACACACTCCAGTGGGTATCTTTTTCGCTCCACATTTTCACAGTTGGGCAGACAATAGGCAATTTGGAACGC
>JBBSFH010000036.1:0-15081 GCA_038238915.1 Sphingomonadales bacterium | reverse complement strand
GCTAGCGTTTAGAGCGCGGCGGATAGGCTGGCTGTTTCGCCTTGATCGACTGCACCGCTTCGGCCTTCGCGTCCTGTTTGTCGTTCTCGGCATCCATTTCGGTGTGCATGGCGTCCCATCCGCCAATGCCCATCAGCACCATGTCAGCGTGCTTGATGGTATTTACATGGCCATAATGCTGTTCGATCATCTTGACCGAAGTACCCATTTGCTGGGCAAGGATGTAAACATCCACCCCGGCGGACAGCCTGAACGTCGCGTAGGTGTGGCGGAAGCAATAAGTGGTTCTGGGGATGCCGCTCGGCCCGTCACGCAGGTTTGCAAATTTCAGTAGTTCCTCGACGGCGTCACGGTAAAGCCAAACGGCAGACTTGCCATTGATGATAGTGAAGACCGAATCATCTGGCTTCGTGGCTTTGGAATGCGCGCGAACACGGTCGAGGTAGTCGCCGACGCTCTTGGGCGCGATCAGCTTGCGCGCCTTGCCCTTGCCCGAAACATAGATGACCAGAATGTCGCTGCCATCTTTGTCGCGCGCTATAGTGATGTCTCGCCAGTGTAGGGTTTTGGCTTCGGTTGGGCGCATCCCGGTGTTGCACATGATGAGAATGAAATTGTAGCACATCTTGCGATACCAGATGCCCTGCGGCGTGGTGGCTTCCTTCATCCACTTACGACCCACGCTGTGGAGCTTCCGGTATTCCTCCAGCGTGAACTCGTCGCGCCGCGCTGTTTTTAGCTTCGGCATGCCCTCGAACCGGTGATGGGCAGGCACATACCGTTTGCCGACCGCGTAGTTCATGATGGCAGCAAAGATGCTCATCTCGATCCGAATGGTCGAATCGCTGATGATGCCGTTGCGGCGACCGACGCCATTCTCGCGCCGCCAAAGGGGATATTCCGACCAGCGTTCCTGACTCACCAAGTGAATTTGGGTGCTGCCAACGTACGCGTTGAGCGGCCCATCCACTTTGTTTTTGACGTTCATCGCGCGCGCTTGGGTGACCTCGCCGGCATTAGCGCGCCGTTGCTGTGCATCGGCATATTCTTCTGCGACCTGCGAAAAGGGGCGATTGAACACAGGGACGTCATGCTTCACGCGGAAGCGGATATCGGCATCCTGATCCATCGCGCGCTCGCGGGCTGTGTCCCGATCCGACGTTCGCAGCGAGATCGTCTTGTAACGATCCTCGTTCTGGATTCTCACCCGACAGTAAAAATTGCTGTGCCCGACATCGCCACGCCTGAAGATGATCAGGCCGGGCTTTATCTGCTCCTTGTCGGTGACGAATTGCATATCCAACTTCCCACTGTGCAGAATCTGTGCAGATTGGCGGCGTAAGTGTTTGATATGCCGTAGCTGTGTAGGTTCTGTGTGGGAAGTTATAGCAAAAAATATATAGGTTTAATAGTGGTTTATGGTGATCCCTTCACCCGCTCCAGACTTTCAGTGCTTTTGCGGTCACTGACGGCGCGGGTCTGGAATGGCGCGGTTGCGTAACATGCGTTGCATGAACGATACGCCCCGCGGAGTCCACGCTGATCGGGGTCAGATCGAGGACGCCCTGCTTCTCGATGCCGCTGTCATCGAGCGGCCGACTAGGCCTTGCTGGCTTTGGAATGGCCCACGTTCGCCACCGCGTCGCCGAGTTCGCGCAGTTTGGCGGCGTAGCGCATGGTGTGCAGGCTTCGGGTTCCGGTGGAGCGCGCGTGCAAAACGTCGCGCCCCGCTGGCGCGCGGCCTGCGCGCGCGCTAGGCCAGCGCCCAATGGAAGCGCAGCGCGATACCATCATCGTCGGCGGCGGGCTGGTTGGCGCGAGCCTCGCGCTCGCGCTCGCGGCGCACGGCCTGTCGAGCACGCTGATCGACCGGGCGGACCTCTCCGCGACGCGGACCATCGGCTTTGACGGGCGCGTCTCGGCAATCGCGAGCGCGTCAGCGCGCATGTTCCGTGCGATCGGGCTCGGCGCGGTGCTCGACCGCGGCTGCGCGATCGGGGAAATCCGAGTCACCGACGGGCTGTCGCCGCTGCACCTTCATTTCGACGCCCGCGAGGCGGACAGCGGTCCGCTCGGCTGGATGGTCGAAAACCATCTGCTTCGCGCCGCCGTGCTCGATGCGATCGCCGCTCAGCCGTTGATCCACCTGCTGGCTCCAGCCACTCTCGGCGAGATCGATCGCGGCGAGGCGATGGTGCGGGTGGAAACCAGCGCGGGCACCGCGCGCGCACCGCTGATGATCGCGGCAGATGGCAAGGATTCGCCGCTACGCCGCGCCGCCGGGATCAAGCAGGCGCGCTGGGACTATCCCGCGACTGCGATTGTCACGACGATCGGCCACGCCGAGCCGCACGGCAACATCGCGTTCGAACTGTTCTTTCCCACCGGGCCGCTGGCGATCCTGCCGATGCTCGACGACGCGCACGGCCATCACCGCTCGGCGATCGTGTGGACTGTGCCCGCGCGCGAGGCGGAGGGATGGCTCGCGCTTACCCCCGCCGCGCTCGCGCGCGAGATGGCATCGCGGATGGACGGGTTCTTGGGGCCGCTCGAAATCCTCACGCCCATCAGCCACTATCCGCTACGCCTGCAACATGCCGGGCAGCTGACCGATCACCGGCTCGCACTGGTTGGCGATGCGGCGCATGTGATCCACCCGATCGCGGGGCAGGGGCTGAACCTGGGGCTGCGCGATGTCGCGGCGCTCGCGCAGGTGCTGGTGGAGGGCGCTCGGCTTGGGCTCGATCTCGGCTCGCCGCAGGTTCTGGCGAATTATCAACGCTGGCGGCGGCTCGATGTGGGCGCGATCGTGCTGGCAACCGACGCGCTCAGCCGCCTGTTCGGGATTCCGGGCCGCGCTCCTGCGGCCGTGCGGCGTCTGGGCATCGCGGCGGTGAACCGGGTACCACGGCTCAAGGTCGCCTTCATGGCCGAAGCGCGCGGCGAAGCGGGGGCGCTGCCGACGCTGTTGCGCGGCGAACTGGCCTGATCGTCCCCGCACCGCCAACGGGTGCGACTCAGCAGGCGAAGGCTCGACGCGCCGTTCGCAATATGTTTCCCATCGGGCATGTCAGCCCCGAGTCGACCCCTTCGCTGGCTCTATCTCGATCTGAACAGCTATTTCGCATCGGTCGAGCAGCAGGAGCAGCCGCATCTGCGCGGCCCGCCGATCGCGGTCGCACCCGTCGAAAGCCCGTCAGGCACGATCATTGCCGCCTCCTACGAGGCGAAAGCCTATGGTGTGCGCACCGGCCACAAGGTGCGCGAGGCGCGTGCGCTATGCCCCGATGTGATCCTCACCCCCGCACGGCACGGTCTCTACGTCGAGTATCACGATCGCATCGTCGCCGAAGTGTGGCGGCACATCCCCGTCACTGCCGTCTGCTCGATCGACGAGGTCGCGTGCCGCCTGCTCGATAACGAGAACGCCCCCGATGTCGCCGCCGCGCTCGGCCGACGGATCAAGGCGGCGATCCGGGCGAACATCGGCGATCATCTGCGTGCCTCGGTCGGCATCGCACCCAACCGGCTGATTGCCAAGATGGCGTGCGACATGGAGAAGCCGGACGGGCTCGTGGTGATCCTTGGCCACGAACTGCCGGATCGGCTCGCTCGCCTTCCCCTGCGCGATATCCCCGGCGTCGGTGCAAAGACCGCCGCGCGGTTCGCCACGCGCGGGCTGCTGACGATCGGCGATTACACCGCGCTCGGGGCCACGCAGGCCACCACCGCGCTCGGCTCGATTATCGGTTCGCGCCTGTGGTGGCGGCTGCACGGGGCGGACTTTCCCGATGCGCCCGCGAAATCCAAATCGGTCGGCCACAGCCATGTGCTGAGCCCGGACGCGCGCGATCCCGAGAGTGCGCGGCTGGTCGCCCGCCGTCTTTTGATGAAGATGGCGAGCCGCTTGCGGCGCGGCGGTTGGGTGACGACGCGCCTCGTGCTCGGTGCGCGGCTCGAAAGCGGCGCGGATTGGCGGCGCGAACTCAAGCTCGCGCCGACCGCGGACAGCTTCGCGCTTCTGGAAGGCTTTTCGCGGCTCTGGCCAGTGCTGGCCGCGCATCTGGCCCAAGCCCGGGTTCGCGTCCGCACGATCGGCGTAACCGCCGCCGAAGTGCGTCCCGAGATCGGCGAGCAGGGCAGCCTGTTCGCCGCGCTGTCCTCCAGCGATACGCTCGGCCGCGCGGCGCGCACGCCCAGGCTGAGCGCGGCGATGGATGAGATCAACGCGCGCTGGGGGAGGAACGCGGTCACGCTCGGCCCGCTAGCCGGCGGACGCGCGGATCATGTCGGCGCCAAGATTGCCTTCGGGCGCATCCCGGAAGCGGCCGAGTTCAACGAGTGAGCCACCTGGCATTAGACACATCGGTCCGGCTTCCGCGAGTTTCGCCTCGATTCGGTCGGCCTGGCGCGCGCCGGATTGTCCCTGACAGGCTTGCCTCCATCGCTCGCGCGCAACCTCCGCGTTCGCCGCTGGAACCGCGCGCGCCGCGGAGAACTTGGGCCTGCTGTCATGACGCGCAATGGCTTCGCTGGGGTGCGTGTAACCCGCCGCCCGGCACCCTCGGGTGCTTACGGCATGGTTCTACTGTCGTGGCGCGTGCGTCGATAAGCAAAGTTGCCCCTGCCAACTCACTCGAAGGCCGCCGCTGCATGAAGACCTCGATCGTCATCAGGCCTGCCAAAGCTGGCAGCTCAAACTGTTGGGCGAATCGGAAATCGACGCCAATCTTCAGAATATCCACGATTATCCCAAGTTCGTCTGGACGTCGCTGCCTGTCTATCGAGAACGGGCTGAATACCGCCGGGAATATACGGCGATGGGGCGGAACGATCATGACACCGAATTTCGGGAAGGCTGTATCGCAATGACTACGCCAATAGTTGCAGACAGCGGAAATCCCGCCGTCTTCACCGTTCTGCAGGCTGGTCGGGGCATAGCAGCATTGCTTGTCGTGTTATTTCATACAACACTCCTCTTCGCATCGAAAAAATATTGGGGGGTCAAAATCGGGGGTGGTCTGTTTGGGTTTGGCTATGCCGGGGTCGAGTTTTTCTTCGTACTTTCGGGATTCATCATCCTGTACGCGCACGAGCGTGATATCGACAATCCGCGCAGTGTTTGGCGCTACCTCGGCAAGCGCTTCCGACGCATCTATCCGATATACTGGTTGATTACGTTGGCTTTGACTGCCGTGGTACTCATGACGCGAGATTTCCATAGAGCGCTGATCCCGAATAGTTTTCTGCTTATCGGCGCGCACACGGGCGCAGTGTTGGCAGTGGCGTGGACGTTATTCCACGAGGTGTTGTTCTATCTGATTTTTGCCGTGCTGATCGTCAATTTCCGCGTTGGCCTGATCGCTTTTGGCCTGTGGTTCATCGCGTGCATCGCATCCCTCTTTGGCTCGGTGCCGCATTATAGCTTTGCACCGCTTAACCTGTTGTTCGGTTTCGGCATGGTTGCGGCGCTGGCCAGCTCCCGACTGCGCTTGCAGAATTGGCTCTGGTGGGCGGGCATCGTCGGCTTCGGATTGGTCGGGGTCGCCGACGTGCGCTTCGGCTTTGGAGCTACCAGCCCAATTATATTTGCTTATGGTTTGGCGGCAGCAGTCTTCGTCGCCGGAGGCGCAAGCGCCGAACGCGCGGGACGCATCGCCGCTCCCGTCGCGCTGTGCCGACTTGGGGATGCCTCGTACGTTCTTTATCTGATTCACTATCCGATATTATCGGTGCTCGCGAAGTTCTGGCACCGCGTCCCCTCGCTGGCGTCAATGGCCCCAGCGCCGACGGCCCTGCTGTTCGTGGGTATCTGCGTCTTTGCAGCGGTTGTAATTCATCGATGGATCGAACGTCCCCTAATGGCGCTCCTCGCAGTCCGCGAGTCGCCTACAACTACGCGACCTTGCCTAACGACGACTGCCGTCCCACCATCCGCGCCTTGATCGCATTGATCTCACCGGCCTTCGTCCTGGTTCCGTATCCGGTGATATTTCGATCAGGCGCACGAAACTGCAGAACCTGCATTCCGAGGTTTTGTCGTTCTCCACAGAACCGTGAAGAACCAGCGCAGACACTCCTCCGTTTTTCGCGCCTGAGGACCGGGCAGTTATTTAAGGCGAGACGACAGCCAGTTGGCCACCGGTAAGCGCCGTGCGCGCTCGCAGGATCGCTGCCGAACCACTGTGGTTTGTGAGTAACAGCTCGATAAAACGCTTCGTCGCTTCTTTTGCACGGCTCGTCTCTAGCCTATGAGAGATGCGGCCCCCGACAAGGCAGCTATCCCCATGCGCGTCACCCGCTTCGCTCCATTCGCCGCCGCCCTGTTCGCGCTCGCTACAGGAGCGTCGGACGGGCCGCCGCGAGTCGTGCTGTTCAGTCCCGAGGGGTCCGCCCCCGGCGCCGAGCAGGTTCGCTTGCGCTTCTCCTCCGCAATGGTTGAGCTCGGCGACCCGCGCGCTCCCGCGCCCGCATCCGGGGTGTGCGGGGCAGGCCAAGGCCGTTGGGTCGATACGCGCGAATGGGCGTTTGATTTCGCGTCGCCGTTGCCGGGCGGGGTGCGGTGCCGCTTTGCCCTCAAGTCCGGGCTGAAGGCGCTCTCGGGCGAATCGGTCAGCGGGCCGCAGGCCTTCGACTTCGATACTGGCGGGCCGAGCATAGTGGAAGTCATCCCGGAGGGGGACGGCCAGCGTGCGGAGGAGGATCAGGTCTTCGCGCTGGCGCTGAACGCGCCCGCGACGCCGCAATCGGTGGCGGTGGGCGCGCGCTGTGTGATCGAAGGGCTGGGCGAGGCGGTCCCGTTCGACCCCATTCCCCAGGCCGAGGCCATGCGCCTCCGCGCGGGCGCGGGTAACAGCTATCCGCTGCGCGGACTGCTCGAAAAGGCAGGGATCAAGAAGCCGCGCTACGCAGGGGATGAGCAGCCGGGCCGCAAGCTCACGCTGTTTCTGGGCCGTTGCCGCCGGGCGCTACCGCCGGGCGGGCGGGTGAGCCTGATCTGGGGGGCGAACATCCGCTCGCCTTCGGGCCTGCTGGCGAGTGTGGAAAAGCGGATCGAGATCAAGGTTCGTCCCGCCTTCACCGCGCGCTTCTCGTGCAGCCGGGTCAACGCTGCGTCGGGGTGCTCACCGGTGGAAGGGTTCACGCTCAATTTCACTGGGCAGCTTGCCGCGGATCAGGCGTCGCGGATCCGGCTGGTCGCTCCGGACGGCAAGTCGTTCGCGCCCAAACCGTTCGAGAAGAAGCCGCGCTTCGTAGACGGTATCGAGTTCGCGCCGCCGTTGCGTGAGCGGACCGCCTACCGGATCGCGCTCCCTGCGGCGCTGACCGACGATGCGGGCCGACCGCTCGCCAACGCCGCGCGCTTTCCGCTGGCGGTGCGAACCGACGAAGCACCACCGCTGGTGAAGTTCGCGGGCACCTTCGGGATCCTCGAATTGCTCGAGGGCGCGGTGTTGCCGGTCACGATGCGCAACGTCGAGCCATCGGTCGGCGGCCGCATCGCGGCGGTCGCGGGCCGCGCGCTGCGGGTGGACGGTGCCGACGGGCAAGTCGCCGGCTGGCTGCGGCGACTCGACAAGGCCGAGGAGCGGACGTTCATCCACGAGCCGATCGCGGGGTCGGCGGCGGAAGAGGATGACGACGACACCGCAGTCGTGAACGGCCGCCGCGTCAAGACGCGCGCGATCGAGACGACACGTCAGGCACCGTTGATCGCGCCCGGCGCTCCGGCCTCGGGCCTGAGCGTCCCCAAGCCCGGCGGCGCGCGCACATTCGAGGTGGTCGGCATTCCGCTTAGAAGGCCGGGCTTCTACGTGGTCGAGCTTGCCTCGCCCCGGCTAGGCTCGGCGCTGCTGGGGCGCGGGCGAACGCGCTATGTGGCGACGGGGGCGTTGGTAACCGACCTTTCGGTCCATTTCGCCTGGGGCAAGGGCCGATCGATCGCGTGGGTAACGCGGCTGCACGATGCCGAGCCCATGGTGGGCGCGCGCGTTACGGTGACCGACAGCTGCGACGGATCGGTGCTGGCGCAGGCGGTGACGGATGGTCAGGGCCGCGCGATGATCGGCGAAGGGTTGCCCGAGCCGGGCGGCTATCAAGGATGCCAAAACGCCGAAACTCATCCCCTGATGGTGAGCGCGCGGTTGGGCGAGGATTATAGCTTCACGCTGACCAGCTGGAACAAGGGGATCGCGACCGGAGACTTCCACCTGCCCGCCGGCTACGGTTTCGATCGCGCCCCCGGGACTGCGGTCTTCGACCGGACGCTGCTGCGCGCGGGCGAGACGGTGCACCTGAAGGCGATCCTGCGCACCACCTCCGACGCGGGGATTGGCTACCCTTCAGCCGGGATCGGACAGGGCACGCTAACGATCCGCCACACCGGTTCGGACGCGGCCTATCGTCAGCCGATCACCATCGGGCGCGACGGCATCGGTCTAGCGCAATGGACCACGCCCAAAGAGGCCGCGCTTGGCGAGTATCAGGTGTCGTTGGCTGGGCCGGGAATCCCCGAGCCCAAGACGCTCGGCGCGTTTCAGGTTGAGGAATACCGCCTGCCCACGATGCGCGCGACGGTGAGCGGACCCAAAAAGCCGCAGGTCGCGCCCAGATCGGTGCCACTCGACCTCAGCCTTACCTATTACAGCGGCGGCGCGGCGAGCGGCGCGGCGGTGACGATCCGCTCGCGCGTCAAGCCACGAGCGATCGATCTGCCGGACTATCCCGATTTCACCTGGACCGCCGACAAGATCGTCCAGGGCATCGTCCCCCAGAATGACGGGGACGAGGAGGATGCGAGCGACGGAGAGGCCGCCTCGGCTTCGCGCGCGGGCTCGGCGGTGCGCGCCTCGGTCATCCCGCTCGGCCTCGACGCAAACGGAGCGGCACGGGCCGATGCGCCGGTGGGGACGATCGACGGGCCATCCGAGCTCGTCGCCGAGATGGATTATAACGATGCCAACGGCGAGCGGCGCACCGCCTCGGCGCGCGTGCCGGTCGATCCGGCGGCGGTGCGTCTGGGCCTGCGCACCGATGGCTGGCTGATGAAGAAGGACGATGCGCGGCTGAAGATCGTCGTCCTTGATCTGCAGAACCGTCCTGTCCGTGGTCAGCCCGTCCACGTTCAGCTCTACAGCCGCGAAACGCTGAGCTACCGCAAACGGCTGATCGGTGGCTTTTACGCCTACGACAACAGTGTCGATACGAGGAAACTCGACGCTGCGTGCGACGAAACGACTGACGATCACGGCCTTGCCGAGTGCCGCCTCGAACCCGGCGTCTCGGGTGAGGTGATTGCGCTGGCAATCACGAAGGACAGTGCCGGACGCGAGGCGCGCGCGTCCACCACGCTCTATGTGGCGGGCGACGATGACTGGTGGTTCGGCGGCGACAATGGCGACCGCATGGACCTGCTGCCCGAGCGGCCCGAATACGCGATCGGCGAGACCGCGCGCTTCCAGGTCCGCATGCCGTTCCGCAGCGCCCGCGCGCTCGTGACGGTGATGCGCGACGGAGTGATGGACAGCTTCGTGACCGAGCTTTCGGGCCGCCAGCCGGTCATCGAAGTGCCGATGAGGCGCGGCTATTCTCCCAACGTGTATGTCTCGGTCATGGCGGTGCGCGGGCGCATCGCGGGCTGGCGGCTGTGGTTGGCCGAGCTAGCGCGAAAATGGGACTTGCCATGGCTGAGCCGCGAGGCGGCCGCGCCCACCGCGTTGGTAGACCTAGCCAAACCCAGCTATCGTCTCGGCATCGCGCATATCCGCGTCGGCTGGGACGAGCACCGGCTCCGGGTCCACGTCCAGCCCGCGGCCGAGCGCTACAAGGTCCGGCAGACCGCGGATGTCGGGATCGTGGTGACCGCGCCCGGCGGCGGCGCACCGCGCTCGGCCGAGGTCGCGGTGGCTGCGGTCGATGAGGCACTGCTCGACATGAAGCCCAACGACAGCTGGGACGTGCTCACGACGATGATGGCCGAACGGCCCGTCATGGTGCAGTGGTCGACCGCGCAGACGCAGGTGGTCGGCAAGCGACACTACGGCAAGAAGGCGGTGCCCGCAGGCGGCGGCGGTGGAGCGCTCGGTGCTCAGCCGCGCGCGGACTTCAAGCCGCTGCTGCTGTGGCGCGGGCGCGTGCCGCTCGATGCAGTCGGCCGCGCGCGCGTGGCGGTGCCACTCAACGATTCGCTCTCGAGCTTTCGCGTGGTCGCGGTCGCAACCGCAGGGCCCGACCTGTTCGGCATTGGCGCGGCGCGTGTGGTGACGACGCAGGATCTGATCCTGCTCCCCGGCCTGCCGCCGCTCGTGCGGACGGGGGACAGCTACCTGGCCGAAGTTACCGCGCGAAACACGAGTGACCATGCGATGCGCGCGCGCGTCAGCGGTATCGCAGGCGGGCCGCTGCCCGCGCTGACGGTCGATCTCGAGCCCGGACAGGCACGCCGTGTGGTCTGGCGAGTGCGCGCGCCCGCGGACGAGGGCGCGGTCCGCTGGCGCTTCGAGGCGGCGGCGGCTGGGGCTTCGGACGCGGTGGAGGTGACGCAGACGGTCGCCGCTGCCGTGCCCGTCCAGACGCTCCAGGCGACGCTCGTCCAGGTCAAAGGCGAAACGACGCTGCCAACCGCCCCGCCCGCCGATGCGCTGCCCGGTCGTGGCGGAATCGTCGTCAGCCTCGCGCCCAGGCTCGCGGGGTCGATGGAAGGTGCCAAGGCTTACGCGCGGGATTACCCCTATGATTGCTTCGAGCAGACGGTCAGCCGCGCGGTCATCCTCGGCGACCGCGCAATGTGGGACCATGCGATGGCTGTGCTGCCCCGGTATCTGGATGAGAACGGCCTCATCCGCTTCTTCCCGGCGGACTGGATCGCGGGCGATGATTCGCTGACGGCATATGTTCTCACCCTATCGGCGGAAATGGTCTGGGCGATCCCCGATGCGCCGCGCGCTCGAATAGTGGGCGGGTTGAAGGCGCTCGTCGGCGGTGGCGGACGGAGCCACGGGAACGTGCTTGTCGCCGAGAAGGGCGTCGGCATCATCGGCCGGGCGAACCTCGCGGGCGATCTTGGTATCCGGCGCGTTGCGGCGATCGCGGCGCTAGCGCGGGCGGGGGAGGCATCGCCGGACATGCTGGGCACGGTCGCCGCCGATCTGGGCGCCTGGCCGACATCGGTGGTCGCCGATTGGCTCGACGGCGCCACCCGGCTCGGCGCGCGGGACGAATCCACGCGCGCCTCCGCAGCGCTGCGGGCGCGGCTCGACAGCCAGGGCACCGCTTTCGCGCCCACGCGCGCGGACGCGATGTGGTGGCTGCTCGGTTCGCCCGATACGACCGCCGCGCGCATCCTGATGGCGACCGCTACGCGGTCCGACTGGGCACAGGACGTGCCCCGCGTCGCGCGCGGGCTGGTCGCGCGCACGCGCCGGGGCGCGTGGGACACGACGGTCGCCAACGCGCTGGCAACGATCGCACTCGGCAAATTCAGCGCGCGCTTCGAACGCGAACCCGTGTCGGGTCAAACCATGCTCGCGCTCGGGCCGCAGACGCGCGTGGTCGACTGGAGCCGCGCCGCGCCGCCCGCGACCTCGCCTGCACCGGGGATCGCCGACGGTGGCTTGCCCGAGCCCATGCCCGATGCGATGCGCGCTCCAAACGCGCCGGGGGCGGTTGCGCTCGCCTGGGCGGGGCAGGTGCCCCTCGTGCTTACGCAGCGCGGCACCGGCGCACCCTGGGCGACGATCCTCGCCCGCGCCGCCGTGCTGCTCCGACAGCCCTACACCAGCGGCTACACCGTCCGGCGCACGATCACCCCCGTGTCGCAAGCTCAGGCGGGCGAATGGCATCGCGGCGACGTGATGCGCATCCGCATCGATGTCGCCGCGCGCGCGGACGCCAACTGGACCGTGATCGACGATCCCGTCCCTGCGGGCGCGACCATCCTCGGCGGCGGGCTTGGTGGCCGTTCGGTGCTGCTCGATCAGGCGAGCGGCAAGCCGCTCCCCGGCCCGGCCCCAGCCTTCGTTGAACGCAAGCAGGAGGCCGCGCGCGCGTGGTTCGATTCCGCCCCGCGCGGACCGATCGCGTATGAATACACCTTGCGCCTGGGCACGCCGGGCACGTTCGCGCTGCCGCCGACCCGGGTCGAGGCGATGTACGTGCCCGGCATGATCGCGCTCCTTCCCAACGCACCGATCACGGTGCTGCCATGACACGGGCTCGCTGGGCGGCCGCGCTCGGATGGCTTGCGCTGGTGTGGCTGGCGCTCCGCACCGCGCCGCCGCCCATGCCCGCTTTCGCCGAGGTGCGCGCCGCCTGGACGCCGTCGGACGCGATCCTGCTCGACCGTGACGGCCGCGAGCTTGGCCGCGTGCGGACTGATCTGGGCGCGCGCCGCGGTGACTGGACCCCGCTTGCCGCCATCTCGCCCGCGCTTCCGCGCGCGCTGATTGCCGCCGAGGATCACCGCTTCTACCGCCATTCGGGCGTCGATTGGGCCGCCATCGGCGGCGCGCTGCGCGACCGGCTGCGCGGCGGCCCGCCACGCGGGGCGAGCACGATCACCATGCAGCTCGCGGGGCTCGCCGCGCCCGAACTCAAGACCGGGCGCGGGCGCGGTCTGCTCGCCAAGATCGTGCAGGCGCGCGCGGCGCTCGTGATCGAACGCCGCTGGAGCAAGCCGCAGATCCTCGAGGCCTACCTCAACCTCGCCTCGACGCGCGGCGAACTCGCGGGTGTAGACGCGTCGGCGCGCGCGCTGTTCGATCGCGCCCCCGCGGGTCTGACGGTGCCGGAGGCGGCGGCCTATGTCGCGCTCTTTCCCTCGCCACGCGCAAAGCCCGAGCAGCTCCGCGCCCGAGCCTGCTCGGTCGCGCGGCGCGCGGGGGCGGCAGACTGCGCCACCGCCCTTGCCGCCGTCGACGCGATGTTGCTGGTGCCGGTGCCTTCGAACGCGCCCGATCTCGCGCCGCAGCTTGCCGTGCGGTTGCTCCGGCCGGGGATGCGGACGCTGCGTACCACGCTTGATGCGGGCATCCAGGCGATCGCGACGCAGGCGCTGGCGCGCCGCCTCGCCGCGCTCGATCCGTCGAACGCGCGGGATGGGGCGGCGGTGGTGGTGGACAATGCCACGGGCGAGGTGCTCGCCTATGTCGCCTCGGCTGGCCCCAACAGCCGCGCGGGCGCCGTCGACGGGGCGGACGCGCCGCGCCAGGCGGGTTCAACACTCAAGCCCTTCCTCTACGCGCTCGCGCTTGATCGCCGCCGTTTGACTGCCGCCTCGCTGCTCGACGACAGCCCGGCGCATCTCGAGACCGCGAGCGGTCTCTACGTTCCACAGGATTATGACCGCCGCTTCCGGGGGCCCGTCAGCGTCCGCTCGGCGCTCGGCAACAGCCTCAACGTGCCCGCAGTGCGCGCGCTGGTGCTAACCGGCGTTGACGACTTCCGCGATGCGCTAAGCGATGCCGGTTACGCGCACATCAACGAGGAGGGCGAATATTATGGCTACAGTCTCGCGCTCGGATCGGCCGAAGTCACTCTTCTCGAACAGGCGGCCGCTTACCGCGCGCTCGCCCGTGGCGGCATCGCGTCCCCCCTCCGGCTGACCCCTGGTCCCGTCCCGGCAGGCGCGCGTGTATTCAGCCCCGGCGCGGCGGCGATCGTTGCCGATATCCTCGCCGATCCGGCCGCGCGCGAATCGACCTTCGGCACAGACAATGCATTGTCCTTGCCGTTCTGGGCGGCGGTCAAGACCGGCACCTCGAAGGCGATGCGCGACAATTGGTGCATCGGCTTCAGCACGCGTTTCACCGTGGCAGTCTGGGTAGGCAATTTCGAGGGCGACAGCATGGCGGGAGTTTCGGGCGTGACCGGTGCGGCCCCCGCCTGGCGCGAGATCATGCTCGCGCTTCATCCCGCGCCTCCCCCCGCACCCGTGCTTCCGCCGGGTCTCGTCCGCACTCCCGTGCGCTTCCGCCCCGCCATCGAGCCGCCACGCGACGAGCTGTTCCTGCCCGGCTCGGCACTCGCCGAGGTGGCGCTTGCTCCGCCGCAGACACGTCCGCCCCGGATCGTCAGCCCCGCCGATGGCACGGTCATCGCGCTCGATCCCGATATCCCGTCCAAACTCCAGAAGCTCGCGCTGCGGGTCGACGGCGCGCGCGTGGGCGACCGCCTGTCGGTCGATGGTGCCCCCTATTCCGAGCGCGTCTGGATTCCCCGGCCCGGTGTGCATCGCTTCGCGCTGACCGATGCAGGCGGGCGTTCTCTGGATCGTGCCCGCGTCAGCGTCCGGTAACCGCGAAGATCCCTCCTATACATCGGGCGGAGCCGCTATCCTGGGCCTTTGGTGGTGCAGGTGGCGCCGGGTTCGCTCAGCGCAGCGGAGGTCGGTGCCGAGATCGGCATCCACCAATCCAGTGTTTCCCGCCTCCTCCGCATCCTCGACGGAACCGGTTTCGTGGCAGTGCCCCGACTCGCAAGCCGCCTACGCTGCTCTGGTGCGACCAGCGCAGCACTACACTACGGGACCAAACACTGGCGCGATGCGCCCGAGGCTACGGCCCGCACAAGACGATCTGTAATCGCTTCATTCGCTGGAGCAGGCTCGGCGTGTTCAACCGCATCTTGGCAGGCCAAAGGTGGCAAGCCCGACCGGCTGATGATCGACGCCACGCACCTCAAGGCGCACCCGACAGCTGCCAGCGTTTTAAAAAAGCCTGTTCCCCGACGTGGCCGAACAGAGTTTTGGAAGCGGAGCGTGGCGAACGGTTGGACTCCGGAGCGGCGGCCAAGCAGGCGGAAGTGGTCAAGCGCTGGCGACCGTTGGAGCAGTCAACCGGACCGCGCACCCATAAAGGCAAGCCCGCCGTGAGCCGCAACGCCAACCAGGGCTGTTCAGCGAGACGTGTTTTGAGCCACCGTGCGCAAGCTTCGAGCCGAGTTGCGGCGCCCGATTGCGAGCAGGCCGATGCCTGCTGCGAGCGCGCCGAACGCCGCGGGTTCGGGAACCGCAAGGGTATCGGGGGCGAGGCTGGGTGACGCTGTGGTCGGGGCTGAAGTGATCCGCGGATAAGCGGACACGTC
>JBBSFH010000035.1:0-16886 GCA_038238915.1 Sphingomonadales bacterium | reverse complement strand
GACAGATATTCGAGCACGCGGCTGCGCGCCCAGTAGAGATCGGTGCCGTCCTCGAAGAGCACGTAGACGAAGCTGTCGCCGGTGAAGCTGTAGCCGCGCACGACGCGCGCGCCCGGCACGGAGAGCATCGTCGTCGCGAGCGGATAGGTGACCTGCGTTTCGACGAGTTGCGGGGCCTGGCCGGGGTAGCTCGTGCGGATGATGACCTGCACGTCGGAGAGATCGGGGAGCGCGTCGATCGGCGTCGATTGCACCGCGAGCAGACCGACCGCGACGAGCAACAGCGCGGCAAGTACGACGAACACGCGGCTCGCGACCGAGGCGCGAATGATCGCGGCGATCATCGGCGCATCGCCTCGGGCGTCATCGCGCGTCCGGCGAGCGGCGTCGCGTCGATGCCGCTCAGGCTCGCCTCGCTGTCCAGCAGGAACTGGCCCGAGGCGACGACCTTCTGGCCCTCGCTTAATCCGGCGAGCACCTCGGTGCGCCCGCCCGCCTCGCGCCCCGCCCGCACCTCGACCGGCTGGTAGCGTCCGTTCGGCTGCGCCAGCATGACGATCGTGCGTGTGCCGGTGCGGATCAGCGCCTCGCTCGGCACGGTGAGCGCGCTCGCTGCGCCGCCGCCCAGATGGACGGTGGCGAACATGCCGGGCCGCAGCCGCCCGCCGGGGTTGGGCAGCGCGATGCGCAGCGTCAGCGTTCGGCTGTCCGCCTGCGTCGTCGGCAGAATGGCGAGCACGCGCCCGCGCACGCTTTCGCCCGGAAAGGCGGCAAGTTCGGCGCGCACCGTCTGGCCCGGGCGAAGCGCGCCCGCCATCGCTTCGGGCACCGCCGCGTTCAGCCACACGGTCGATAGCCCGGTGATCTGCGCAACGGTCGCCCCCGCCGCGAGCGTCACGCCCGGGCGCGCATCGAGCGTCTGGATCACGCCGCCGATCGGCGCGGTGAGCGCATAGACGATGCGCGGACGCCTCCCGCGGTCCACCTCTGCAACCGTGGCATCGGGGATCCCGAGCAGCCGCAGCCGCGCGCGCGCGGCCGCCGTCAGCGCCGCATCGCCGGTGTGCTTGACCGCGAGATATTCGGTCTCCGCCCCGCCCCATTCGGGCACGAGCACATCGGCCAGTGGCGCGCCCGCGCGCACGACATCGCCCGGCGCGCGCGCGTAAGTGCGCTGCACGAACCCCGCGGCGCGTGCCTGCACGATCGCCACGTCACGCTGATCGAACTCGATGGTCCCCGTGACGGTCGCGTCCGATGCGAATGCGCTTCGTTCGATGGTGGCGAGGCGCACGCCAAGGCTTTGCGCGGCGGCGGGATCGACGCTGACGCCGGCCGTGCCCGCCGCAGCCCCCGCTGCACCACCATCATCGGCATAACGCGGGATCGTCTGCATTCCCATCGACGACAGGCCGGGCTTTTCGTGGTGCTCCGCCGGGATCATCGGATCGTACCAGTAGATGATGCGGCGCACGGGCTTGGCCGACGCGGGCGGTGGCGAGGCGGCGGGCGCGGTCCAGCGCGCGATGCCGTATCCCGCGCCTCCCGCGAGCAGTGCGGCGACCAGCGCGATCGCGCCCCGGCTGGCCAGCCTGGTGCGAACTTCGGTCATCGTGCGTCCCCGTAGGTCAGGTTGAGCTGCACCGCATCGCGCGTCACTGCCGCCTCGCGGTCGATCAGGTCGAGACGGGCCTCGGCGAGCGCCAGCGTCGCGTCCAGCGTGTCGCCAAGGCTCGCCCGCCCCGCCGCGTAGCTCGCGCGCTCGAGCGAAGCACGCCGTTCGGCCAGCGGCAGCAACGCGGTGCGCGCGGTTTCAAGCCGCTGGTGGTGCATCGCATGGTCGGCGAGCTCGCCATCGAGCGTTGCCGCCAACTCGCGCCGCGCCGCCTCACGCTCGGCGAGCACGCGCGCGACCTCCTCGCCTTTAGCCTCGATCGCCGCATTCTGGCGGGTGCGCGCGAAAAACGGCAATCCGATCGTCACGCCTGCGGCGACCAGATCGCCGAAACGCGGGTCGCGGCGCGCGTAGCTGAAGCGCCAACTAAGGTCCGAATGCCGGGCGGCGAGCGCCAGGCCTACGTCGGCGTCGGCCGCCGTGCTCTGCGCCTGATAGGCAGCCAGCACCGGAACCGCATCCAGCCCGGCGCGCAACCGGACGGGATCGACCGCCATTAGAGGCGGCGCACCCATGATTGTAGGCGCAGCTTCCCCCGTCCACCGCGCCAATTGTGCGCGCGCACGCGCGGCTTCAGCCCCGAGAGCGGCACGCCGGTCGGCAAGATCGGCTCGCAGCCGCGCGGGCTCGGTCGCCTGCCCGGGCCTGAGCGCGCCGGTCGCGACGCGCGCGGCAGCAGTGGTGGCGAGGGGCGAAATCCCGCGCTCCACTTCGGCCAGCGTCGCGAGCTTTCGCTCGGCCACATAAACGTCGATCCACGCGAGCGCAGCCGCGACGCGGACAGATCGCGCTTCGACGGCACCGCTTGCTTCCGACATGCCCACTTCGGCGCGCGCCCGCTCGCGCGCGGCGCGGCGCTTGGTGAGCGCGGGAATATCGCGCGTGACGCCCACGCGCACCTCGCTGAAATCTTCGCGTCCCGGATCACCCGCGACCGGTCCGGTCACGGGGAAATCCTGGAAATCGACCATGAGCTGTGGATCGGGCAGCTTGCCCGCCGCGCGCGCGATTGACCGCGCGGCCCCGGCTTGCAGCGCCCGCGCCCGGATCGACGGCGCGCTCGCGGCGGCGCGATCGAGCGCGGCTGCGAAGGTAAGCGGTTCGGCGTGCGCGGCAACGGACAACGTCGCTGCGAGCACGGCATAACGGATGGTATTCACACGGCTCTCCCGCCTGTGGATCGGACCTGCACGGTCGAAGTCGCCGGAGTTTAACGCCAGCTCCGCTCCACGTTTCGCGTGGACGGTGAGCGGATCAACCGTCGTTGGCGTTCGCCGAGTGTATGGGACGGCGAAGCGCCGTCCCGCCTCAGACGCTCAATCGGGGAGGGCGGTGCAGCAACTCGGGATTGGTCCCGTGAATTTCCGCCGTTTGAGCCCCGACGACGCGGAAAGTCGAGGCGATCCGAAGATGCGTGCGGGCTGGAGCCGGGACATCGACCGGCGCCATCGCTGCTACGCAAAGCGCGCCGCAAGCCTTCGTCGGTGTTGGGCAAGGCGCGGGCTTACCTGCATGCGCGTGCATCGCGGCCATGCCGGGCATCGTCGCCGATGCGGGCATCTCGGCGCATCCGCGCATCGCCGACGACGCGGCAGCGGGCGCGACGGCGAGTATCAGCGCTGCCAACAGCGCGAAGACGGCCTGAAATGCGGGGCGCACGCAGAATTGTTCGGCTTTCACGCAAGCTCCGTTACACCAAGCGACCGCGCTCGCCAATTGAGCCGGTGGCGCTACGCCGCCCATTCTCACATCTCCGTCGGCGGCATCAGCGTGCCGAGCCACGCGACAAGCGCCAGGATCGTGAGCGCAGCCGCGGTCTCAACTGCAAGGCTGCGGCGAAGCGCTCCGATCGCGGCGCGCGGCTCGCGCGCGATGTTTTCGAGCGCGGGGGTCAGGCGGAAGCGGTTGAGCGCGGCGAGGCCGAGCATCGCAACGAACAGCGCGAGCTTGGCCAGGAGCAGACGACCATAAAGGGTATCGGTCAGCCCGAGCACGTGATCGGGGCCGACCAGAAGCCAGCTATTCACGAACCCCGTGACGACGATCGTGGCGACAATCGCGGTCCCCGCGACTGAGAAGCCCGCGAGCGCGCGGTGCGCCACGCGCACGTCCTTGCGCGTGGCTTCCGCTCGCGTTCGGCTCAGCACAATCGCAAGCGCGCCGAGCGCGCCGAGCCAAGCACCCGCTGCGAGGAGGTGCGCGATGTCGGCGACCAGGTGGACGTTGCCGAATTGGCCTTCGGTGGCCGCGCCGTGCCCATTCCAGGCGAGCGAACCGAGCGCGACCGCGCCGAGCAACGTGCCTGCCCACGCGTTGGTGCGGCGCGAGCGGACAAGCGCGGCGAGAATGATCAACGCAACGAGCGCGAGCGTGCGGGCCTCCCAGGCCTGTCCGATGCCCTCCATCCCGATCATCGCGCGCAGATCGTCCGCCTTCAGCGCGGCAAGCGGCGTCGCCGCCATTCCGGCGGCGAGCGCGGCAATGCCCAGCGCCGACAGGCCCAGCCCGACGCCCGCGCCGACGCCGACGATCGCGCGGATCGGCAAGGCCCGCAGCTCGGACGCGGACAAACCATACAGTGCGAACAGCGGGATGCCGAACACCGCGCCGATCGCCACGTAAAGGCCGAGACGTATGGCGACGATCAGCGGATCGTCCATATGACGGGCTATTTGACCCTGAAGGCGAACGCGCCCGACGTGCGGTGCGTGTCGGCGGCGACCGCGTGCCACTCCACACGGTAGGCACCGGGTGTCAGGGTGTGCGCGGGCTTCAAAGTCAGCGTTTTGCCGTCGCGACCGAACGCCGGTGCGACCGCACCTACTCCCATCGGCTTGCTCATCGCCATGCCGGGCATCGAGGTCATGGTCACTGTCGCGCCTGTGAAGCGCGGAACCAGCTTTTCGCTGAAGCTCAGCGATAGCATGGCGGGCGCGGGGACGGTCGTGTTGGCGGCGGGGGTCGAAGCGACCAGCTTGGGGTGCGCGAACGCGGGCGCGGCGAACAACGCGATGGCGGTGGCGAGCGCGGCGGATCTGCGGGACAGCATCGGGTAACACCTTTCAAAGTTGTGGACCGATTTACCATACGCAGCGCAGGCCACCCGCCCTCATGAGGGCGACCCGGCGGATGCGCGTATAATCGAACGAGGCTGCACTCGCGGCGCGAATGGGGAATGCGATGTTCGATCAGCTCGATAAAATCTTGGGGCGGCTCGCCACGGTGCCCGTCGATCGGCGGCTCGACGGTCTGGAATCCTCGGTCTGGGCGCGCGTTCACGCGCGGGCGTCGCCGCAGGCCGCGCCTTGGTCGTGGGCAGCGGCGGGAACGACGGCGGCCCTTTTGGTGGGCGTGGCGGTCGGCAGCGGCGCGGCGGCGCGTTCGTCCTCCGACCGGCCCGCCTTTTCGGGGGGCGTCGCGCTCGCGCCATCGACGCTGCTCGACGGTCGGCGGTGAGCGCGCGCGGCCGCCAGATCGTCACCATCCTGATCGCGCTGGTGGCGGGCCTTGTCGGCGCGCTCGTCGGAGCGCGCATGGTCGATCGCGCGCGCGTACCGCCGCTCCATGTACTCGTTCACCACGATCTTAATTTGACCTCGGCGCAGAGCGCTCGCGTGGACGTGCTCGAACGCGATTACGCGGCTCGTCGCCAAGCGCTCGAAGCCGAGATGCGTGCTGCGAACGCCGATCTCGCGGGCGCGATCCGCGAAGAGCGCGGCTATGGCCCCAAGGTGACTGCGGCGGTCGACCGCTTCCACGGTGCGATGGGGCGGCTGCAGAAGGCGACGATCGAGCACGTCTTCGCGATGCGCGCGGTGCTGACCCCCACGCAGGCCGAACGCTTCGATCGTTCGGTCGTAAAAGCGCTGACCGCCGACGCGGCGTGAGCGCGGCGGATGTAGAGGATGGCGCGCTCGCGACACGCGCGGCGGCGGGCGACACGGCGGCGTTCGGGCTGCTGATGCGTCGCCATAAGGAGCCACTCTATCGCGTGATCCGGCGTATGACGGGCGACGCCGAGGAGGCCTACGACCTTCTGCAAGAGAGCTTCGTCGCGATGTGGCGCGGCCTCGCCCGCTACGATCCTGCGCGACCGTTCGAGGCGTGGGCGCACAGCATCGCGCTGAACAAGGTGCGCGACTGGGGGCGCAAGCGCGCGGTGCGTCGGCTCGTGGCGGCGATTATCCCCCGTCTGGAGCGAACGGCCGACCTGACCCCCGATCCCACGCCCTCGCCCGAAATGCAGGCGGCCGACGCGCAGGCGCTCGCCGCCGTGGACAGGGCGATCTCCGCGCTGCCAATCCAGTTACGCGAACCGCTGGTGTTGACCGTGTTCGATGGGCGCAGCCAGGCCGAGGTGGCGGCGCTGCTCGGCATCAGCCCAAAGGCGGTCGAGACGCGCATACGCCGTGCGCGACAAAAGCTCGCCGATGTCGTCGCGAGCGTTGATCCGCATCCGTCTTGAGGGGGGCGGGCGACCGGCGCGTAAGGCGTGCGACAGGCGAGGAATAGCGGCGAGCATGGCAATCGACATCACCCGTTCGGCGCGTCCTCGTGCGGGCCGCATCCGCTATTCAGCAACGCTCGCCGCGTTCGCGTTCAGCTCGGGGTGCGCCACCTTCAATCCCACGCAGGACGCGCCGCGTATCAACGCGCTGCTCGATGCGCGCGGGGCACGTTCGGCGGGCTGGGAGCGCAACGGGGCGACGGCGGACGCAGCACAGGTCAGCGCATGGCTCGCGCAGCCGATGACGGCGGACACGGCCGTGCGCGTCGCCATGCTCCGCAGCCCCCGGTTGCAGCGCAGCTTCGGCCAGATCGGGCTGGCGCGCGCGGACGTGCTGCAGGCGCTGACGGTCGCCAATCCGCGCTTCACGCTCGAACGACTGCCACTCGATAGCGGACCGGGAACGCAGCTCGGCCTCGGCCTCGTTGCGCCGCTCGTTGACCTGCTCGTGGCACCCGCGCGCCACCGGCTGGCGCGGATGGAATATGAGCGCGCACGCTACGCGATCGCGGCGGGCATCATCAACGTCAGCCTCGACGTCGAGGCTGACTGGTATCGCTACGTCGGCGCGCAGCAGGTGGCCGATATGCGCGCGGCTTCCGCGAATGCGCTCAAGACCTCGGCCGACCTCGCGCAGCGGTTCTTCGACGCGGGCAACATCAGCGAATTGCAGCTCGCGCGCGAGCAGGCGGCGGCGTCGGAGGCGCGGATCGCTGCCGCGCGCGCGGCGGTGGAAGCGCGCCTCGCCCGGCTCGATCTGAACACCGTGATCGGGCTGACGGGTGCGGAGACGCAGTGGCGGACGAGCGCGGTGCTGCCCTTGCCGGTGGCGAAGGAAGACGATCCGGCCGAGCTGCGGCGCATCGCGTCGACCACCAATCTCGATCTGCTCGCAGCGCGCAAGGAGGAGGCGATCACGGCGGGCTCGGCGCGTGTGACAAAGGCGTTCCGGCTGCTGGGTGGAACCGAAATCGGCTATTACCGCGAGGAGGGTGTCGATCGGTCGGTGATCCGCGGGCCGACGCTCAGCCTCGAGCTGCCGATCTTCAACCAGGGCGGCGCGCGGGTGGCGCGCGCGGTCGCGCAGCTCCAGCTGGCGCGCGCGAAGCTCGCGGAACTCGAGCTGACGACGGATAACACGGTCGATCTCTCCGAAGAGCGCGTGCGTGTGTTGTCCGACATCGTGCGCGTCTACCGCGAGGCGCTCGTGCCCGCGCGCGAGGTGGTCGCGAAGCGCAGCCAGGACGAAGAGGATTATATGTTCATCGGCGAGTTCGAGGTGCTGCTCGCCAAATCGCAGGAATACGATGCTTATCAGGGCTTCCTGCAATCGGTGCGCGATTACTGGCTGGCGCGCGTAGACCTGATGCGCGTGGTCGGTTCGCGCCTGCCGAGCGAGCGCCAGCCGAGCGCGAACACGCCGAGCGTGCAGCAGATCCTCACACCGCCACCGCCCGCGCCGATGCACATGGGGCATGGCGGGCATGGCGGCATGGCGGGAATGGATCATTCCGCGCATGGCGCGACGCCCGCGCCGACCGCGCCGCACGACCACAGTGCGACGGGCGGCGCGATGGGCGGCATGGCGATGCCGCCTCCCACCCCAGCGCCCACGCCCCCACCCGAACACCACCACCACGGAGGTCCTTCATGAGCGTGAGCCGTCGAGACGTCGTGCTCGCGGGGGGTGCCGCTGCGATCGGCTCCACGCTGGTCGCCGCAAGTGCCGCCGCGCAGCATATGCACGGGATGGCCGGGATGGCGGGCATGGATATGACCGCGCCGCCGCCGATGCGTACCGTGCGCGAAACCCCCGGACCGCCCGTCGCGCGCGATGCGCGTTACACCCCCGTCCATACGCTGAATGGCTGGACGCTACCGTGGCGCATGGTCGGCGGCGCGAAGGAGTTCCATTTGGTCGCCGAAGAGGTCGATCATGAGTTCGCGCCCGGCAGCCGCGCGCGGTGCTGGGGCTACAACGGCTCGACGCCCGGTCCCACTATCGAGGCGGTAGAGGGGGACCGTGTCCGCATCCTCGTCACCAATCGCCTGGGCGAGCACACCAGCGTCCATTGGCACGGGGTCGATGTGCCGAGCGGCATGGACGGGGTGGGCGGCCTGACCCAGCCGCACATCGGCCCCGGCGAAACCTTCGCCTACGAGTTCACGCTCCGGCAGCACGGCACGCACATGTATCACCCGCACGCCGACGAGATGACGCAGATGGCTTACGGCATGATGGGCATGTTCATCATCCACCCGCGCGGCGGCGAGGCGGTGCGTATCGACCGCGATTACGCGATCATGCTGCACAATTGGGCGCTGAAGCCCGGCACGTGGCGACCCGATCCCTCGATCATGATCGAATTCGATCAGTGGACCTTCAACTCGAAGATGTTTCCCGCGATCGCGCCCATCGTGGCGCGGACCGGCGAGCGCGTCCGCATCCGCATGGGCAATCTCTCGATGTGGAACCACCCCGTCCATCTGCACGGCACCGCATTCTACGTGACCGGATCGGACGGCGGGCGCTGGCCGCAATCGCAATGGTCGCGCGAGGTGACGCATCAGGTTGGGGTGGGCCAGATGCGCGATTTCGAATTCGTGGCGCGGCCGGGCGACTGGGCGTTCCACTGCCACATGGCGCATCACACGATGAATGCGATGGGTCACGGCATCCCGAACCAGACCGGCGTCGATCAGGACGGCGTCGAGGCGCGCATCCGCCAGATCAGCCCCAATTTCCTGCCGATGATGCGCTACGGCATGGCCGAGCATCAGGAACACACGCAGGGCGGCCACCAGGGCCCGCCGAACACCACGCCGATGATGACAGGCGTGGGTCCGTTCGGGAATCTGGAAATGGGCGGCATGTTCACCGTGGTCAAAGTGCGTGACGACATCGCGCCCGGCGATTTCGGCGATCCGGGCTGGTATCGCCACCCGACGGGGACACTCGCCACGCGCGTCAGCACCGATCCGGACTTCGGCGCGCCGCCGCGGAGGCGGGCGTGAGGATCGGCGCGATCGATCGACTCGCCGCCCCCGCAGCGGCGATCTTCTTGCTCGCCGTCGTCATAATCGTCATCGCCATGCGCGGCGTTGCGCAATAGATGTGGCGGCCTTGTCGACGGAGTTTTCGATGCCGAGCGCACAGCAGGACCATGGCAAGCCGTTAAACCTTCGCGAGCGCGCGCTTTCCCGATGGGAGAACGAGGGTGGCGCGGAACCCGAAGGTCCGCAGCATGGCGGAGCGTCGGAGCAAGCGCGGTCGCAAATCGATCGAACGACGAACACCGAGATGATCCAATTGCGCGTCAGGATCATTGCGCTTGAAAATATCTTGATCGCGTTGCTCGCGGGAGCAACCGACGAACAACTTGCAACCGCTCGTGAGATGGCGGGTTATATCGCGCCGCGACCGGGAGCGACGCATCATCCGCTCACGATCTCGGCGGGCAAGCACATGATCGATCTCGTAGAACGCGCCGACCGGTTCCGGCCTTAATGGACGAACCGCAGCTCAGTCCCGAGCGAGAAAGCCGAGCGCGCCTTAGACCAGCGCGATCGAGGCTCCGATCAGCGCACCTAACGCGAGCGACCAGCAGATGCCGACCGACAGCGCCAGCCCCGACCCGCCGGGCGCGTCGGTGAAGAACGCCGTGTATATATGCGTCGCGGGGGCGATGTGGAGCGCCTGACCGATCCAGCAGAGGCAAAGACGATCGCCATGACTAACGCTCCGGTCACTGCACATTGCACCGTATTGGAGCCGCCCGCACGCATGAGCGTGGTCGGAGCAGCCAATTTCGACGTAGCGATAGCAATGCCCTTTCGGCAAAACTGGAACGCAACCGCTGCAAAACGAGGGTGCTACGGCCGCTTGAATTGGACGATATGAAGACCAGGTGTTGGCATGGTCCAGTACCGCACGATTGTTAAACGCATGACGAGCGCGATCCCCTCAATTCCGGGTGAGCTTCGGGATAATATTTATAAGTTCGTTCAATTTCGCGCTTTGATCGTCGGCATCGTTGCCCGTGATCGCGCCAGTGACGCAGTGGCGGACATGCGATTTCAACAGATCGGCCTCGACACGAGCGAGCGCCGCGCGCGCCGCCTGCAATTGCGTGATGATATCGATGCAGTAGCGATCACCCTCCACCATTGCCGCGATGCCGCGAACTTGCCCCTCCGCCCGCTTGAGCCGCCGGGCAAGCGCGGGCTTCTCGTCCGAATAGCCGTGAGTCATTCCCACTCCGTCATTGAAGATACCCGCATAGGGTATACATAACATTCGCGCCTGGCGTTACCAGCCCGGCCCGGAAGGATCACTCATGGACGACGTCGCCCCAGCCAAGCCGGGTTCGTGCTGCCACGGCACCGTCGCAGCGCTCATCCCCGGCGCAGCCAAAGACCCGGTGTGCGGCATGACGGTCGATCCGGCGACCGCGCAACATCACGCCGAGCACGACGGCCACGCCTATCATTTCTGCTCGGCCGGGTGCCGCACCAAGTTCATCGCCGATCCGGCACACTATCTGGCACTCGCGCCAGCGCCCGCCCAGGTCGTCGAGGGCGCGATTTACACCTGCCCGATGCACCCGCAGATCCGGCAGGTCGGTCCCGGCGATTGCCCGATCTGCGGCATGGCGCTCGAGCCGGTCGAGATCACCGCCGACGCGCCGCCCAATGTCGAGCTGATCGACATGACGCGGCGCTTCTGGATCGGCCTCGCCTTCGCATTGCCGCTCTTCCTGATCGCAATGGCAGAGCACGTCTTGGGCTTGCGGCTCCCGATCAGCGCCACCGTCTCGGGATGGCTTCAGGCGGCGCTCGCCACGCCGGTCGTCGTGTGGGCGGGCGCGACGTTCTTCGTGCGCGGCTGGCGTTCGATCGTGACGCGACGGCTCAACATGTTCACGCTGGTCGCGATCGGCACGGGCACCGCCTACGCCTACTCGCTGACCGCAATTCTCGCTCCCGGACTGTTCCCACCCGCCATGCGCGATATGCACGGCGCGATCGGGCTGTATTTCGAGGCGGCGGCCGTTATCACCGTGCTCGTGCTGCTCGGCCAGGTGCTCGAACTGCGCGCGCGCGACCGCACCGGCGCGGCGATCCGCGCGCTGCTCGATCTCGCGCCCAAGACCGCGCTGCGCGTAGTGGACGGCCAGCCTGACGCCGAGGTCGCTTTGGCCGAGGTGGTCACGGGCGACGCGCTGCGCGTGCGTCCCGGCGACAAGGTGCCGGTTGATGGCACTATCTTGTCAGGCGCGAGCGCGATCGACGAGGCGATGGTGACGGGTGAATCGATCCCCGCCACCAAGGGCGTCGGCGACAAGGTGATCGGCGGCACGCTCAACCAGACGGGCAGTTTCGTCATGCACGCCGACGCGGTGGGGCGCGACACGATGCTCGCGCGCATCGTCGCGCTGGTAGGTGACGCACAACGCAGCCGCGCGCCGATCCAGAACCTGGCCGATGTGGTCGCGGCGTGGTTCGTCCCCGCCGTGCTGCTTGCAGCGGTATTGGCATTTGGCGCGTGGTGGGCGTTCGGCCCCGCGCCCGCGATGGTCAACGGGCTCGTCGCGGCCGTGGCGGTGCTGATCATCGCCTGCCCGTGCGCGCTCGGGCTGGCGACGCCGATGTCGATCATGGTCGCGGTCGGGCGCGGTGCGGGCATGGGCGTGCTGATCCGTAACGCCGAGGCGCTGCAGAAGCTCGAAACGATCGATACGCTCGTCGTCGACAAGACCGGCACGCTGACCGAGGGCAAACCCAAGGTCGAGGAGATCGTCGGCTTCGGCGGCGTGAGCGAGGCCGACGCGCTGCGCTGGGCGGCCGCGCTCGAACAGGGGAGCGCGCATCCGCTCGCCGCCGCGATCGTCGCCGCCGCGCGCGAACGCAACCTGAAATGGGGAGACGCGGCCGACTTCGTGTCGACGATCGGCAAGGGGTTGGGCGGGACGGTTCAAGGCCACCACATTGTCACCGGCACGGCCACGTTCATGGCCGCCAGCGGGGTTGATATCGCGCCGGGCGAGACCGCTGCCGCCGCCCAACGCGCGAAGGGACGCACCGCGGTGTTCGTGGGCGTCGATCGCCAGTTGGCCGCCATCTTCGGCATCGCCGATCCGGTAAAGCCGAGCAGCGCCGCCGCTGTCGCCGAACTGAAGGCGCTTGGCCTGCGCGTGGTCATGCTGACTGGCGACAACCGCGCGACTGCCGAGGCCATCGCCGCGCGCGTCGGCATCGACGAGATCGAAGCCGAGGTGTCGCCCGAAACCAAGAACGCGGTGATCCTCAAGTTGAAGGCCGAGGGTCGCAAGGTCGCGATGGCGGGCGACGGAGTGAACGATGCGCCAGCACTCGCGGCCGCCGACGTGGGCATCGCGATGGGCGCGGGCGCGGACGTTGCAATCGAGGCGGCGGGCGTCACGCTGGTCAAGGGCGATCTCTCGGCGATCGTGCGCGCGCGCAAGTTGAGCGCGGCCGCGATGCGCAACATCCGCCAGAACCTGTTCTTGGCCTTCGTTTACAACGCGGCGGGCGTGCCGATCGCGGCGGGCGTGCTCTACCCCTGGTTCGGCATCACGCTCAGCCCGATGATTGCCGCAGGGGCGATGGCGCTATCTTCGGTATCGGTGATCGTGAATGCACTTCGGCTGCGGACGGTGCGGCTTTGAGCTAATCAGTCTTTCGACGCGGGCCTACTCCGAGGCGTCGTGGCCGTGGGGGTGGTGCAGGTCCGGATAGTGCGGGTGGCGGTGAGTGAGCGGCGCGTGCTCGTGTCCCATGGGCTGATGCGCGTGATCGTGATCGTGCCGCTCGGACAAATGCAGCCAAAGACCAAACGCCATCAGGCTACCTGCGATCAATAGCTCTGCCGACAGCGGCTCGCCCGACATCGCCACAGCGCGCACTGCACCGAAAAAGCAGCAGCTTGGCGAACGGTGTGCTAGCGCCGAATAGAGCGGCGGATACCAGCGCGAACGCAGTGCCTGCGCGATTCATGAATATAGCCTTCTGAGTATGAGCCAGAAGTGGGGCCGGACCTCGCTCTCAAAGAAAAAGGCCCAGTATCGCGCGCGTTATCCGGCCAACCTGGCGGATCGGGAGTCCGCCAAACTAGTCGTTCCATAAAGCGCCAGAACGGTCCAGAATATCCGCTTAATGCGAGCGTTTGCGCTCAACTCCGATAAGATGCGTTCCCAATTTGTCCCTCGACATACCCGGCCTTCCCAGCGCATAAGTGGGGCCGAAAGTGGGACCGGAGTTGGGCCGATGGGTGGTCGATCGTTGAACAAATTGAGCGCGGTGCAAGCGGCCAAGCTGAAAAAGCCCGGCCGACACTCGGATGGCGGCGGCTTGTACCTTTCGATCGACACCGAGGGCCGCCGGCGCTGGGTGTTCATGTATGTGCGTGGCGGTAGACGCGCTGAGCTCGGGGTTGGCGGTGGACGCGACATGTCGCTCGCCAAAGCACGCGGCGAGGCGGCCGAGTTGCGAGCGATGCTCGCCAAGGGCGATGATCCCAAGGCCGAGCGCAATCGCGAGGTGGTTCAGGTCCAGAGTTTCGGCAGGTGTGCCGACGCCTATGTCGAGGCAATGCGACCCTCGTGGCGCAACGCCAAGCACGCGCAGCAGTGGGCGATGACGCTGACCAAATACGCCGCGCCAATTCGGGAACTTCCCGTCGAGAGCGTCGGGACCGAGGAGGTGATCGGCGTTCTCCAGTCGCTGTGGGGCCGGACGCCAGAGACTGCGGAGCGGCTTCGCGGCCGGATCGAGAGCGTGCTTGATGCTGCTAAAGCCAAGGGGCTGCGCACGGGCGAAAACCCCGCCCGCTGGCGTGGTCACCTCGATCAGCTCCTGCCCAAGCGCCGTCGGCTGACGCGCGGGCACCATGCCGCGATGGCGTATGAGCAGATGCCCGAGTTCATGGGACGGCTGAGAAGCCGGATCGCGGAAGCGGCGCGAGCGCTCGAATTCACCGTGCTGACTGCGGCGCGCTCCGGCGAGGCGCTCGGCGCGCTGTGGTCCGAGATCGACCTGGACAAGCGCATCTGGACAATACCCGCTCAGCGCATGAAGGCCGGGCGCGAGCATCGCGTGCCGCTTAGCGCGCGCGCCACCGCGATCCTCTCCGGGATCGACAAGGACGTGCGTACCGGAATGGTGTTCAAGGGGGCGAAGGCAGACCGGCCACTGTCCTCGATGGCGATGGCGATGCTGCTCCGGCGGATGGACGTGTCGGTCACCGTCCACGGCTTCCGCTCGGCGTTCCGCGACTGGGCATCGGAGACGACGAGTTTCGCGCACGAGGTCTGCGAGATGGCGCTCGCGCACGCGATCCCGAACAAGGCCGAGGCAGCCTACCGGCGCGGCGATCTCTTCGAGAAACGACGCCTGCTGATGGAGGCCTGGGCGGACTACTGCGCGGGAGCTACGGCCGACGATGGCCTGGGTGCCAGCGAACCGATCCCGGCTCCATCGGCGACGTAAGCCGATGGGTCCGCGATCCAGTGCTGGATTGCGGACTCGCGCCAGCCTGTCGAGCGTGGCCCGAGTTGGACCTGATGGGGGAAGCTGCCATCACTGATCCGGCGGTAGACGCTGGAGCGGCTGAGGCCGGTGCGTTCAAGGACGGCTTTTAGGCGGAGGATGCGGTCGGGAGCGGGTGTCATCATGTGCGCTTTCCTGCAGTGTTCTGGGACGACACGACTGGCTTCGGGCACAACCGGGATCGGCTCAATCCGTCTCGGACGGCTCGGGTTCAGAGGCAGGCTGTGGCGAGGAACGGCGTGCAGGATCGTAGGTCGTCGACGTAGCAACAGTGCCGCGCTCGCCTGACATACCGTCCCGCGACCTGCGTGCCTTGGCGAATCCCCGGTCGGTTGCCATGAAGCGCGCCACCATCGGCGCGATCAGCTTGGCAGGTTCGACCGTCTCACCCGTTTCCCTCGCGAGCTCCCCGGCATAGACGGCGAGATCGCGATGAACAGCAGCAGGCAGTTCGACCGTCACCCGCACGGGCTTGTCATCGAGCAGCGGCCCTAGTTTGAGCGCGCTCATTCAACCACTCCTGCAGGTGCGAGGATCAGGTCGCGCGTGACCATGACGTTGACCGGCATCCCCGGGCGGATCGTGATGGTCGGCGGTCGGCCGAGTTCACGGTCGACGACCTGGCGTCCGGTCCGGGAAATGCTGTCGGATGCGCCCTGCTGGATCGCGCGGGTGAGGTCGCCCGTGCTGTTGGACGTGCCCGACTGCGCGCCGACGCCAAGCAATGTCGAAACGAGCGCGGCGCGGAACAGTCCGCCCCAGTGATAGTCGGTGCGATCGGCAAGGCCGCTCTGCCCGGCGGCGTCGGCGGCGGGCATGCGGTCGAGTGTCAGCGAGCGGCCGTCGGGCAAGATCAGCCGCGTCCAGGCGACAAGCACGCGCGACTGCCCGGCGGCGATGTCGTTGTCATAGGTGCCAATGAGGCGGGCACCTTGCGGGATCAGCGGCGTGCGTCCGGTCGGGCTGTCGTAGACGGTCTCGCGCACCTGCGCGATCACCTGGCCCGGCAAGTCCGAGCGCACCCCCGAGACGAGCGCGGCGGGGATGATGCTCCCGGCCTGAACGACATAGGGCGAAACCGGCGGTTGGAGCGTGCCCGAATTGATCGTCTTGCGATCGGAGGGGCCGGTCAGGAACGCAGCCTTGCGTTCCGCGACGGACGGAGCGGACGCCGGTTCGGACGCTATCGTCGCCCTGCTTGCTTCGGTTCCCTGCGCCATGGGGTCGGCTTCACGAGCGGCGGATGGTCCAGTTTCGGAACTTGCGCGCGAGGCAAACACGCCACCGTGCGTCGCGGCGTCGTCCTCCTGCATCCGACGCTGCGCGACCGGGTTGGGAGATTGTCCGGCAGCGGCCAGGGGCACGGTGCCGCCTTCGGCTTGCGACGTTCCGCGCGCGGTCTGGTTCAGCATGGCGTGCCCGAAATCGCCGGGCAGTGGCGGCCCGAGCTTCGGGATTGCGGCGTAGTTGGTGGGCAATGCCGCAAGTCCGTCGGCGGCAACCTTGTGCCCGGTCGTGTAGAGTTCCTGGACTTCGTGCTTGCCGTCCCTTGTCTGAAGCGCGAGCACGAGCGCGCCGCCGAGGCCCGCTGCGGTCAGCGCGCCGACGCCGATCAGCACCTTGCGCGACAGCCGGGTCACGCGCGGCGGCTCGGGGCGCAGCCGCAGCTCATGCTCGACATCCCGCGTTGGACGAGGTTCGACCTGCTGCGCTTCGATGCCGTCTCGGTCGGTATCCTGGGTCCAGTCGTCCGTCACGCTCCACGCTCCCCGATGCGCACGATCCGGATACGCTGCTGGTGCTTGCCGCCCAGCCGCAGCTCGGCGGCGGTGAACAGCCGGTCGACGATCATCCGGCTGCCGTGCACGCGGTAGTTGACGAGCTCGGCTTGCCGGCCTTTCGCGTTCACGACGAAGAGCGGCGGCATCTCGCCTTGCGCGATGCCGGGCGGAAACTCGATGTAGACGTGTCGGCCGTCGTCAAAGGCGCGCAGCGGTCGCCAGGGCGCATCGCCCGAAATCGCGTAGCCAAAGTCGAGCGCGTCGAGATCGAGCCTGGTTTCTACGGGAACTGCGGCTTGCGCCTGCTCGGCCTTGCGCTTGAGCGCGATCAGCTCGTCCTCGGGGTAGCGCCACG
>JBBSFH010000034.1:0-19102 GCA_038238915.1 Sphingomonadales bacterium | reverse complement strand
TGCCGCAACCCGCTCGCGCAAGTCCTGCGAATACGCCCTCGCCATCCCATGCCGGCCTCCGTCCCCGGCCAGCCGCTTGAATCAGATCACCCCGCGCTTGGGAATCCCCCAAACGATTCAAGCGGGACGAGTCAGACTCTAAAAAGCCGCCGCACGCCGAGGCCAGCGACCAAAAGCCCGATCGCGATCAGCAGCGGCCCCATCCAGCGCGGCTCGGCCGAGATCGCCAGCACGAACCCCGCCGCCGCCGCCATCGTGCCACCGCCGATCAGCACCTGCGTGGTGCCGAACACCTGCGCCTGCGTCTCCTCGTCCTGCGGATCGTCCATGCCTGCCTTTGGGAAGTTCAGCCTACCCACGCAACCCGCCCGCCCGCATGGCGTTCCAATCGCCCGCCCAGCTCCAGATCGAGCAGCAGGATCGCAAGGACAGCGGCGGGCAGGCCGGACTGACGCGCAATCTCGTCCACACTCACGGGCGTGGGGCCGAGCAGCGCGGTCACCCGGTCCAGATCGCGTGGACTTGGATCATATTCTGCTTGCGCTTCGGCCACTCCCGCCAACGCACGAACGGGGCGCGCCACGAACGGGCGCACTGCCTCCAGCACATCGGCTGCGCATTGCACCAGTGTGGCCCCCTCGCGGATCAGGCCATTGCCGCCGAGCGCGCGCGGATCGAGTGGGGAACCCGGCACCGCCATCACCTCGCGCCCCTGCTCGCCCGCGAAGCGCGCGGTGATCAGGCTGCCCGATTGCAGCGCGGCTTCCACCACCACCACGCCGAGGCTCAGCCCCGAAATGATGCGGTTCCTGCGCGGAAAATGCCGCGCCTGCGGGGCCACGCCTATCGGCTGCTCGGCGAGCACAAGACCGTCCGTGGCAACCGCCGCCTGCAAGTCCGCAAGCTCGGGCGGATAGGTGACGTCCGCTCCTCCCGCGACCGCCGCGACGGTATGCGGCAGCGCGCCGCGGTGCGCGGCCGCATCGATGCCGCGCGCCATGCCGCTTACCACCGCGCATCCCGCCTCGGCCAGATCATGCGCCAGCGTGCGCGCAAACTTCGCCCCGGCTGCGCTTGCGTTGCGCGCGCCGATGATCGCGACGCCCGGCTTGTCGAGCAACGTCAACTGACCGATCGCGGTCAGCACCGGCGGTGCATCCTCGATCTCGGCCAAGCGCGTCGGATACGGCGCGAGACCCAGGAACAGCAGCCGCGCGCCCAGCTTCTCCGCCGCTGCCATCTCGGCCAGGGCTTCGGCTTCGGTGGCGATGCGCAGGGCAGGCCCGCCCGCGCGCCGCGCCAGATTGGGGAGCGCATCCAGCGCAGCCTCTGCCGAACCGAAGCGAAGCAGGAGCTGGCGGAAGCTGACCGGCCCCACCCGCTCGCTGCGGATCAGCCGCAGCCGCGCGATCCTGTCTGCGTTCAATGCTTGGCGCCGATGCGCGGTTCGGTCCCCGCGATCAGCCGCGTGATGTTGCCGCGGTGCTTGATAGCAACCAGCGCCGCCATCGCCACAAATAGCCCGAGCGGCCCGGTCGCCCCCGCCACTGCGGCGGTCAGCGGCGCACTCGCCGCCCCGAGCAGCCCGCCTGCAGAAGAAATACGCGTGATCGCGGCCGTGACCGCCCACGCCACGAGAAACACCAGCCCGGCGACCGGCAGCACGGCAAGCGTCACCCCGATCATGGTAGCCACGCCCTTGCCGCCCCGAAATCCCAGCCAAACCGAAAACACATGCCCCAGGAACGCGCCCAGCCCCGCCGCCAGCGCCGCCTGCGGCCCCGCCAGCGCGTGCGCCGCCAGCACGGCGGCCGCACCCTTGCCCGCATCGAGCAGCAGCGTCGCCGCGCCCAGCCACGGCCCACCCGCACGCATCGCGTTTGTCGCGCCGATATTTCCCGAGCCTAGCTGGCGCAGATCGCCATGGCCGGCCGCGCGCGCTAACAGAAGGCCAAAGGGGGTCGAGCCGAGAAGATAGCCGCCGAGGAGGGCCGCAAGGAGGATAGCTAATCCGGACACGGTATTAGTGCTGGCCGCTCCGCGACATTCGCGCAAGCATGATCCCGCCTTGTCTGCATCGGTTCGGCGCTCCACAACGCGCGAACAATGTCCGAAACGCTCAGCATCGCCCTCGCCCAGCTTCCCGCGCGCATAGGAGATCTCGCCGCCAACGCGGAGGCGATGCTCGCCGCGCGCGCCTCGGTGCCGCAAGCCGATCTGGTCCTCACGCCCGAACTCGGGCTGGTGGGCTATCCCCCCGAAGATCTCGTCCTCAAGCCGGCCTTGGTCGAAGCCTGCGCCGCGCACCTCGTTACCCTCGCGCGTGCCACAGCCGATGGTGGCCCGGCGATGCTCGTCGGCCTGCCCGTCGTGCGCGATGGCAAGCTGATGAATGCGATGGCGCTGCTCGAAGGCGGCGCGCTCACCGGCGTCACCGCCAAGGTCGATCTGCCCAACTACGGCCCATTCGACGAGAAGCGCGTCTTCCAGCCCGGCCCCCCACCCGAACCGCTCACGCTCCTTGGCCTGCGCATCGGCGTGCCGATCTGCGAGGATATGTGGTTTCCCCCCATTCCCAAACATCTGGCCGATCGCGGCGCGGAACTGCTGCTCAGCCCCAATGGCTCGCCCTTCCAGCTCGGCAAGGACGCGGACCGCCGCGCGCGCTCCTTCGCGCGTGCGAACGAGACGGGGCTTAGCCTTGCCTACCTCAATCGTGTGGGAGGACAGGATGAACTGGTGTTCGATGGATCGAGTTTCGTCGTGAACCCGGGCAACGAGACCGCGGTCACGCTAACCGATTGGGAAACGATCACGCAGATGACCCATTGGGCGCGCACATCGCAGGGCTGGCGCTGCGATCCGCTACCGCTGCTCCCGCAATCGCAGGACATCGAAGATATCTACGCCGCCATGCAGATGGGCCTGCGCGATTACGTCACCGCGAACGGCTTTCCCGGCGTGGTGCTGGGCCTTTCGGGCGGCGTGGACAGCGCGCTTTCGGCTGCGGTCGCTGTCGATGCGCTCGGGCCAGAGCGCGTGTGGTGCGTGATGCTCCCGTCGCGATTCACCTCGGCACAAAGTCTGGAGGATGCCGCCCACTGCGCCCGCCTGCTCGGCTGCCGCCTCGACACCATCTCGATCGCGCCCGCGATGGAGGCGTTCGATACCATGCTCGCCCCGTCCTTCGCAGGCCGCCCCCGCGATCTCGCGGAGGAAAACATACAGTCCCGCGCGCGCGCAGTCACGCTGATGGGGCTATCGAACAAGTTCGGCCCGATGCTGCTGACTACGGGCAACAAGTCCGAGATGTCGGTCGGCTACACCACGATCTACGGCGATCTCGCGGGCGGCTTCAGCGTGCTCAAGGACGTCTACAAGACCACCGTCTTCACACTCTGCCACTGGCGCAACACGCACCGCCCACGCGGCGCGCTCGGCCCGCCGGGAATGGTCGTCCCCACGCGCGTCATCGACAAACCTCCCACCGCCGAACTGCGCGACAACCAGCGCGACGACGATAGCCTGCCCCCTTACACCGAACTCGATGCGATCCTGATCGCGCTGGTGGAGGAGGAACGCGCCACCGGGGACCTGATCGCCGCCGGCCATGATCCCGCCACCGTCGCGCGGGTGGAGCGCCTGCTCTACGCCGCCGAATACAAGCGCCGCCAGGCCCCGCCCGGCGTCAAGATCGGCGCGCGCAGCTTTGGCCGGGACCGAAGATACCCTATATCCAATGCGTTCCGGACGAGTTGAGGAGCGACACGATGGCCAGCGTAAAGCGACTTCCCGACCTCGAAGATGGGTGGGTGACGGTTTCGGTTCGCGCGCCGCGTGAGACGATAGCAGCGTTTGAAGCCCACGCGAACAAATGCGAGCGTACGCTCGACAGTCTCCTCACAACTGCGCTGCTCCGTTTCATCGACGAGGAGTCCGAAGACAATCTGTTCTTACCACTGCACCCCGATGTTGTCGCTTTCATCGCAGAAGGTGAGCGATCGGCCCGCGAAGAACCTCTGCTGACGACCGAGGAGGTATTTGTCAAACTCGGACGTTCGGGCGCGTCCGCAGAAGCATGAAGGTTCGCTGGTCGGCTCAGGCCTCGCGCGATCTGAAGGCAGCAATCGACTATATTGCAGAGCGGCACGAACGAGCGGCGTCACGGGCCAAGGCGACGTTGCGCGCCGCCGCCGAATTGCTCGAACATCGCCCGAACAGCGGCTCGCGCGTTGAGACGAATGTCTACAAACTGTCCCGCCCGCCCTACCTGATGCTTTACCGCTTCGAAAACAACGCGATCATCATCACGCGCTTGAACCACAGTAGCCAGAACTGGCGCTAAGCCTTGATCACCACCCGCTTCGCCCCCTCCCCGACCGGCCGCCTCCACATCGGCAATCTGCGCGCCGCCGTGATCAACTGGCTCTACGCGCGCCAGCAAGGCGGGCGCTTCCTGCTTCGTCTCGACGATACCGATGCCGCCCGCTCGACCCAAGCCTTTGCGCATTCGATCCGCGCCGATCTCGCGTGGGCGGACCTGAGCGCCGACGCCGAAGTCCGCCAGTCGGATCGCTTCCCACTGTACGAAGCTGCGCTCGCCCGCCTCGTCGCCAGCGGCCGTGCGTACCCTGCCTACGAAACGCCCGACGAACTCGATCTTAAGCGCCGTCTCCAGCGCGCGGCGGGCAAGCCGCCCCTCTACGACCGCGCCGCCCTCGCCCTGACCCTTGACGACCGCGCCGCCCTGGAAGCGCAGGGCCGCCACCCGCATTGGCGCTTCCGCCTCGATACCACCGCCCCTGTCGAATGGACCGATCTGGTTCGCGGTCCCACCCACATCGATCCCGCCAGCCTTTCCGATCCGATCGTCAGGCGCGAGGATGGAGGCTGGCTCTACATGTTGCCCTCGGTGATCGACGATATCGAGATGGCCGTCACCCACGTCATTCGCGGCGAGGATCATGTCTCCAATTCGGCCGTCCAAAAGCAGATGTTCGAGGCGCTTGCCGCCCCGGTCCCTGCGTTCGCCCACCTTAGCCTGCTCACGTCGACCGAAGGCGAACTCTCCAAGCGCCTCGGCTCGGCCGGGGTCGATGCCCTGCGCGAAGCCGGGATCGAGCCGATCGCGCTCGTCGCCTTTCTCGCCCGCCTCGGTACTTCCGAGCCGATCGAACCCTTCGTCGATCCCGCCGCGCTGATCGCAAGCTTCGATTTCAACCAAATGGGCCGCGCCACCGCGCGCTTCGATATGGAGGAGTTGCGCCACCTGAACGCGCGGACGATCCACCTGCTCGATTACGCAGCGGTCGCCGATCGCCTCCCCGCCGCCATCGACGCCCCCGCCTGGGCCGCGCTGCGCGGCAATCTCGCCACCGCCGCCGACGCCGCGCAGTGGGCAGACATCCTCGCGAGCACGATCGCCCCGCCCGCCGCGCCCGAAGATGCCGACTTCCTCACCGAAGCGGCCGCCAAACTTCCGCCCGAACCTTGGGACGCCACCACCTGGTCCGAATGGACAACCGCGCTCAAAACCACCACCGGCCGCAAGGGCCGCGCGCTGTTTCACCCGCTCCGCCTCGCGCTCACCGGCCGCGAGACCGGCCCCGAAATGGCCGCCCTCTTGCCGCTGATCGGCCGCGAGCGGGCCACCGCCCGGCTCGCGGCCGCCGCCGCCGCGTGACCCCCGCGCCGCTCCCGTCAGGCGGGCTTGACCGTGGCACTCCCCGCGACCGTATCGCCCACCATCGAGACGATCGAGATCACCATGCGGATGCTGGCGGGCACGAAGCTCGCAAGCAGCATCAGCGCCTCGCGCGCGGCGGGCCACGCGGAGGCAAAGGTCAGATGCGGCTTGGACACCGGCAGGGTCGGCTGAAACGCCGCGATTTCCGCCTTGAGGGCGGGGGTGTGCGTATCGATATCGCTCATGCTTGCTACTCCCTTGGTCGAGGACCGCCGCATCTGTGAAGCAATCCTACAATGCAAGCGAATTAACCCGGTAGGTGATATTTTGCCCCAAGCAGACTCCAGCTTCCTCAACCAGTCGCGCCGCAACCCGCGTTTCATGCTGATCGCGATCGCGTTGACGGCCATCATTGTCGGCGCGTTCTTCTACGAATCGCATGTCGGCTTCGGCAAACCCCCGCAGAAGATCATTTACGTCGCAAGCTGGCCCGCCACGCGCACCGCCAGGGACGCGGTGCGTGCGCAGAATGTCCAGGAAACCGCGCGTCGGGCCGCGATCGCACAGTTCGAGATCGAGCGCGGCCAGGCCCTCCGCTCGCGCGCCGAAAGCCCACGTGCGAGAGCGGACGCCGAAGCACACATCACGCAGAGCCGCGTGGCGCTAGCGCGCTGGTCCGCCGCGCACAGCGAGGCGCAGGCGACGCTCGACGCGAATCGCCCGCAAGACCTCGCCACTCCCCTCCCCCGGTGAGCGTATCGGCACGGATGCTGCACGCGCTCGATCTCGCCGAATCGGCGTGGGGGACAACCGCCCCCAACCCCGCCGTCGGCTGCGTGATCATGGTGAACGATACGCTCGTCGGCGAGGCCGCGACCGCGCGCGGAGGCCGCCCGCACGCCGAGGCGGCAGCCCTTCAGCAGGCGGGCAATCGCGCGGCGGGGAGCACCGTCTATGTCACGCTCGAACCCTGCGCCCACGCGAGCGTGCGCGGTCCCGCGTGCGCCGATCTGCTGATCGCGGCGGGTGTGGCGCGCGTGGTCGCCGCAATCGGCGATCCCGATCCGCGCACCAACGGCCAGGGGTTCGCCCGGCTGCGGGCAGCGGGCATCATCGTCAATACCGGCGACGGCGCGGACACGGCGCGCGCCACCATCGCGGGCTTCGCGCATCGCATCGCGCACGGGCGCCCGCGCATCACGCTCAAACTCGCGCTGTCGATCGATGGCCGCCTCGCGCTCGCCGACGGAACGTCGCGCTGGATCACGGGCGAGGCGGCGCGCGAACACGCGCATATCGAACGCGCGCACGCCGATCTGATCGTGGTTGGACGCGGCACGCTCGAAGCCGACGATCCGCTGCTCGACGTGCGTCTTCCCGGCGAGGCGCACCGCAGTCCTAGACCGGCGGTACTGTCGGCGACGCTTGCGAAAGTCCCCGGCCGCTTCCGGCTTGCCGCGCGCGATCCGCTGATCCTGCGCAGCCCCCAGGCTGCCGACACGCTGCCGCTGAACGACATCCTCGTCGAGGGTGGCGCGGGAGCCGCCACGGCCTTCCTGCGCGCCGACCGCGTCGATCGCCTGCTCGTCTACCGCGCGCCGATCCTGCTCGGTGCCGACGCACGCGCCGCGACCGGCCCGCTCGCGCTCGATACGCTGGAGCAGGCGCACGGTCGCTTCACCCGGACTGGAACGCTTGAGCTAGGCGGGGACAGCCTCGAAATCTACGAGCGCGTCCAAGCTGCCTAGCGTCAGCCCCCGGCACGCGCCTCACCCAAACCACCGCTGCAGAAACGCCGCATAAATGTCGGTCAACGTCGACAGATCGGTGATCGGCACCGCCTCGTCGATCTTGTGCATCGTCGCGCCGCGCAGACCGAGTTCCACCACCGGGCAATAGCGCCGGATGAAGCGCGCGTCCGAGGTGCCGCCGCCGGTCGAATACTCCGGCACCCGCCCCGTCACTGCCTCCGCTGCCGCTGCCAAGGCGGCGCTGAGTGGCCCCGGCTCGGTGTGGAACGCATCGCCCGAACACGCGATCTCGAACGTCGCGTGTGCGCCCTCGGCGGCCGCCGCCTCGCGCAGCCACGCTTCAAGGCTTGCGGCACTATGAAGATCGTTGAAGCGGATGTTGATCCGCGCGCGCGCCTGCGCCGGGATCACATTGCCCGCCTCGATCTCCCCGCCCTCGATCCGCGTGATCTCGAGGTTGGAGGGCTCGAACCACGGCGTTCCCGCATCGAGCGGTTCGGCCTTCAGCCGCGCGAGCATCCGCACCAGCCGCGTCAGCGGATTGTCCGCGCGCAACGGATAGGCGACGTGCCCCTGCACGCCCTCCACCGTGATCCAGGCGCCGAGCGATCCCCGCCGCCCGATCTTGATCGCATCCCCCACGCTGCCGCCGCTGGTCGGCTCGCCGACGATCGCAGCCTCGGGCAGCAGGCCGCGATCGGCCAGCCACGGCATCAGCCGCGCGGTGCCGTCCACCGCCGCGCCCTCCTCATCCCCCGTCACGATCAGCATCGTCGCCCCCGCCCCGCCCCCGGCCAGCCAGCGCGCGGTTGCTGCGACCCATGCTGCGATCGCGCCCTTCATGTCCGCCGCCCCGCGTCCATGGAGCGCTGCGTCTGCGATCACCGCGTCAAACGGCGGATGCGTCCACGCCGCCACATCGCCCGGCGGCACCACGTCGCTGTGCCCCGCGAACGCAAGCCTGCGCCCGGGCCCGTCACGCAGCGCTACCAGATTGTCGATCGCACCAAAGCGCGGCCGATGGACCGCAAAGCCCAGCGGCTCCAGCGCAGCGGCGAGCACACCCAGCGCGCCCCGATCGGCGGGTGTCACGCTGCGGCAGCGGATCAGGGCTTGCGCCAGCGGCACGGCATCCATTCCCCCGAGCTAGCAGCCGCCCAACCCCGCGCGCAACCTTGACTTTGGCGACCGTGGCAAACTACTCATTTGCTCCGCGTCGCGCGGCCCCTTCGTCTAGCGGTCTAGGACGTCGCCCTCTCACGGCGAAAACACGGGTTCGATTCCCGTAGGGGTCACCATATTCAGAGGTACGCTCTTGAATATGGGCACCGTCCGCCAGATTGCTTTTACGAGAAGCATCGCTGGTCCATGAACGCAGCATCCCCCGCGCTAACAAAACTCACGCTCCTCGCACTTTCGCTTCGTGATTTCACCGACAATAGCCACGGCGTCTGCAGATACTGCGGACAACGCGGTTGCGCGGGGGAAGCCTGTGTTTCACAACGGCTAGAGCTTTGATCGCTGGAGATCCAATGACTGAACGCACGCGACTTTTGACCTTCGCGCCGATGATTTCCAGCGAGGCGGTGCGCCGTGTGCTCGCACATCACGATCTGGATTACGACGAGGACGATCATGTATTCTTCTGGGCGTCGCTCGTGGCGCTGTTTCGTGGGAGCACGCCAATCATCCCGCTCGTGCTCGGCAAGGGCGCGCCGATCTCGAGCATGGTCGGTCTGACTGACCGTCTGGATGCGGCCACCCCCGCGCGACGCCTGATTCCGGCCGAGCCGACCTCACGCGCCGCCGTGATTGCGGACTGCACGATGTTCCTCGACGATCTTGCGAACAAGGTCGCCAAGGTTGCTTACTCTGCACTGCTCCCGCTGCGCGATCTGATGTTGCCCGTCTTCAGCGTCGGCGTGCCGCCCGCCGAAGCGCGCGGCCTCGCGCGCCATTATGGCAGCTTCGCATGGGCGATGGGCAAGGCGCTTCGCTTGACCGACCCAAATGTTACTGCAGCGCTCGCGCGCACCCGCGTCATTGTCGCGGGCACCGATGCTCGCCTCGCCGATGGGCGGGCGTGGCTTCACGGGGCCGATCCGACGCTCGCCGACATCATGCTCGCAGCCGCAATGGGGCCGCTGACGTTACCCGCCGGCTCGCGCTCGCCGATCCCGCCACTGGACGCGATGCCGCCCACGATGCAGGCGCTCGTCACCGAAATGCGCGCGACTGCCACCGGGCGGTGGGTGGCGAAGGTCTACGAGGGCTGGACGCGCTGAGGCACACGGCGTTCGGCGGCGAGCCAGTTAATCAGGCGGCGACCGGCAAGGAAGAAATAGCCGCCGCCACGCGTCGCGACGAAGGGCTGCATCGAGGACAGCACGACCGGGCCCTGGCGCGTGGGGATGGTGAACCCGCACTCGCCCTTCTCGCCGTCGCCCATGATCGGGTCTTTCTCGCAGCTCAGACCGTGAAAGGCGGCGCTGCCAAGCCACGTCTGCTGGATAAACTCGAACTGGCGCTCGATGTCGCCGTTCAGGCACATGAACAGCAGCCCTGGCCGTCCACCCTCCGCCGGGACATAGGGCCTCCCCACGCGCAGGATGCGGTGGCGGTTGGTGATGCCGACCTGCTCGGAGGATCCCGGATCGAGGCTGTCGCGCGGATTGGCGCGCCGGATGTGCGCGCCATACGGGCAGCGCAAGGCCTCGGGGTCTTCCTCGCCGAAGAGGAAGTCGTTGTCCCCGTGCGCGTTGCGCGGTCGCGGGGGCGCGGCGGGCACGCCGCCGGGCGAAGCAGCACGTGCAGTGGGGTGGCTCTGCGCGTTCGCGGCTTCTTCGCCCGCAGGCGGCGCACCGCCGATCGCAGCCGCGAACCGGGCGGCATGCGTCTGCGCGCTGACGGTCGATTGCGAGGCGGAAACATAGGGGTTGCGGACGAGCGAGGAGCCATCCTGCCAGCGGCCGACGAGTTTGGCCGCGATAAATTCGGGCGTGACTTCGTAGGGCGAGGTAAGGCGATTCTGGGCTTTGTCCGATTCGGCCGCGCAATAGTCGTTGAACCCGTCGACATCCTGTTCGAGCTCTCGGATCACTAGGAAACTCCCGTCGCGGCCGAGATCGCGCGGGCAATCGACCACCGCGCGATCGAAGCCGGTGGGCGTGGGGACAAGCGGCAGCAGGCTTTCCGGATCGGCGAGCGCCGAAAGCGTTGGTCCGGGGGGAAGGTTGCCGCGATTGTCGGGATAGCCCAGGATAAACTCTCCCGGCTCGACGAGATGGATCGGGTCGGCGCTGCGCAGCCCCTTGTAAGTGCCGCGGATCACCGGCTGGGACACCCCGTCGACGAAGTTGAACGGCTCGCGCTTGCCGTTGTCGATCGTCTTCAGGGGAATGCTGTGGACGCCGGTGAGGCCCTCCGACGCGAACGCGGCGAGTTCCGCGACCGCACTTTCCGTATTACCGTAGAGGAGAAGCGCCGCGTCGGGTGTTTCCTGGCCCCAGCGCCAATATTCGGGCGCGCTGTTGCCCGCATCGCCGAGCATGCGCGCGCGCGCCTCCCCCATCATTCCCTCGACGAAGGCGAACGGGAAGGTGGCGAGCGCGGTCGCGGGCAAACCGAGCCGCGCCATACCGCGTGGGCTGAGCGCGAGGCAGATGACCGCCTCATCGTTGTCCTTCAACCGTCGGCCGTCATTGTAGACGATCTTAGGCGCGACCGAGCGCAGCCAGGTCCGCGCCAGATCGACATCCTCGGGCAAATCGCCGACCACGCATTCGCTCCTGCGCAGGAAGCTCAGGCCGCCAAAGACGATGCTCTGGACGTCAGAATTGACCATCGTCGCAGCGGGACGCAGCGCCGAGCCGAAGAGCGCCAGCCAGCGGATCGCCTCGTCTTCGGTCAGCGCGCCCGCCAGCCCGCGCGCGATCAGCGCGTTGGTGCGCACGCGCGCGGTGGTGGTCGACGGGTAGGCGCTGTACCAGAAGCGGGTGGGCACCATCGAGGCGCGCGCGTAGCGCTTGAAGCGTTCGCCGTCGGTCGCGCCGTCGAAGAAGAGGAAGCGCGAGCGAGGGAAGCCGATCGAATTGGACCAGACCCCGGTCAGGCCCGAGGCGGCGCGGGTGATGAAGTCTTCGAGGTAGCTTTCCCAGCTCCCGCCATAGTTGGACAGGAAGATCACGTCGGGCGTGCCGGGTACGGTCACCCAGCGTGCGAAGTGGATCGTGCCGATGTCCGACAGGAAACCAGGCGGATAGCGCCGCGCGGCGAGCGCGCCGATGATCCAGAAGGCGATACGGCTGGTGAGCCAGCGCACCCAGCCGGGCTTGCGCTGCGTGACCGAGACCATGTGGTTCTGCGCGCCATAGCCTTCGCGCGCGAACATCTGCGCATTGGTCGAGAGATCCGGCGCACGCGCGTCGAGCCAGTCGCTACCCTCCATCGTGCGCAGGCGGAACAGCAGCAGCGCCGCGCCGAGCAGGACCACCGCAAATGCAATCCCGGTGCTCCATGCGAACCCCTGCCAGAGGCGGGACACGAGCGGCACGATGGCGGGGTAGGGGGCGTGCCCGACCGTCCAGCCGATCGTCCACAGCAGGATCGCCACGCCAAAGGGCCACAGGAAAATCTTGGCGAACGCTGCCAAGATGGGGAGCGCGATAGCGCCGAGCGACGGTTGGACGAAATCCGCGCCGGGCTGCGGCGCTTCGAGCATCGACCGGAGCGCGGGGTCGGCGGCGACCGCACGTCGGACCTCGGCGAGCCGCTCCAGCGCAGACATGGACCCGGGCTGGCCGGCAAGCTGCTCGCGCGCGGCAGCGGCGATCTCCACCTCGGCCTTGATCCGCTCGACGCTCATCCCCGGCGTGCCGACGAAGCACAGCCCCGGTTGATCGAACGCCCCAACGCCGACACCAGCGCGGTGCGCAAGCAGATAGCCGAACAGATCGCCCGCGCGCCAATCGGCGGCGAACGCGAACACGCGCTGAAGGCCGTCCGCAAGCGCGCGGGCAACGCGATCGACTGCGGCGGTTTCATCGCCGTCGGCCGAAAATTCGAGGATCAAATGCGCGCGCGCGCCATCGACCGAGGCGAACGCGTGCAGGCTGGCGAAATGTACGCCGCCGACGCGATCGAGCGCGGCCTTGAGCTCGGACTCGGGGGGGTTGCCGAGCGCGTCGATCGCCACTTCGGCCTCACGCACGCGTGACGGCGCGAGTGGTGCGACGATCGTCACCAGCGCGTGCGTCATGCGCGATCCTTCCGAAACGTCAGTCGCGCGCGCGCCGGGAACGGGCCCGCCCAGCCGATCGGTCCGAGCGTGCCGAAGCCGCGCTTCGCGAGCGCGCCGACCAGCACAGGGATCTGGAACGCGTTGACCGCGCGTCCGGCGCACGGATGCAGACCGCCGCCGAAATGGAGATAGGCATGGCGCGGCCGATCGGGCGTCATCACGTCGGGACGCGGAAAGACCGCGGGATCGCGCATCGCCGCCTGCGTCCAAGCAAACACGCGGTCCCCCGCGCGCACGCGCGTTCCCGCCAGATCGGTGTCGCGCGCCGCCTTGCGCAGAACGATGGGATTGTGCGGCCAGCGCCGCAGCGCCTCCAGGCACCAGCCGTAGAGGCGCTCGGGCGCGTCATGCGCGTCCGCCTCCACCCGGAGCGCAAGCGCAGGATCGCGCACAATAACCGACACGATCTTGGCAACCGAACTCGCGGTCGTATCGACCGAACCCACGAGCATTCCGCCGAGCGTGCGCCGCACGCCTTCGTCGTCGAGCGTGCCATCGGCGAGGAGTTCGCCCATCATGTCGTCGCCCGGCGTATTGTCCGCGCGTCGGCGCGCGATCTCGTGTGCCAGCCAGCGCTGCATCAGCGCCCCGGCCGCGAGCGAGCGCTTCGCCACCGCGGGATCGCTGCCCGTGCTGAGGAACGTGTAACCGAAAACGGTGCGCGTCACGTCCATCAATGCCGGCAGATCGGGACCACGCACGCCGAACAGCCGCTGCGCGGTTTCGGCTGCGACCGGGCGCGCATACTCCTCGACGATATCGATCGCATCGTCATGCGCGCCCAGGCGTGCAGCCGCGCGCGTGGCGACATCGGCGCCGAGCGCGGCCATATCCACGCGCGCCAGCGCCGCGTAAAGCGCGCGTCGTTCGCCCGCCAGCCGCGCGCCGCGATCCATGCCGAGCACGAACGGCCCGTTGACCGCATTCATCGCGGTCGCGTTCACCGGCCCGACGAGAAAATCCAGATCGCGCGCCAGAAGTTCGGTCACATCGGCGTGGCGCGCGGCGATGACGTAGGAGCCCAGGCGGAACGGCCGCTTCCAGAGCGAAGCGCCGACCGCGCCCAATACCGCGGCGAGCGCCGGGAAGGATTGCCCGGATAGCAGCCCGCCGCGGCCGAGCGATGTCGTGCCCACCGTCCACTCCTCGGCGTCAGGTCCAGCTGTCACCGGCATCGCGGGCCCTCGCGTTTATCCTTGCGACCTTATAACGATTCCCTAGCGCCATCAATCGAAATCAATTCACGCGGTCGGTCAGCCCTTCACAACAGCCCCCACGCGCGTGCATTGAAGGTTGCCTCGGTGCGATTGGTCGCGCCCAGCGCCGCGATCACGGCCGCCACATGCGTCTTGACGGTCGCTGGCGAGAGGCCGAGCGCGCGCGCGATCTCCTTGTTGGCTTGCCCGCGCGCCAACTCGTGCAGCACGTCCAGCTGGCGATCGGTCAGCCGTGCGACGCCAGCGTGCGCGGCAGGCATCTCCGCCGCTTCGTCCGCTCCGGCGGCAAGCGCGATCATGCGGGGCGGTATGTAGCGGCCACCCGCGAGGACCAGGCGGATGGCGGCCTCGATCACCGCACCAGTTGAACTTTTGGGCAGATAGCCCGAGACGCCGGCACCGAACGTCTCGAGCATGACGGTATCGTCGTCGCTCGCGGTGACGACGACGAGCGGTGTTTCCGGCGCGGCGGCGCGCACGCCCGCCAAGCCCGCGAGCGGAGTCGCGCCGGGCATCCCCAAATCGCAGAGAATGAGATCTGGCCGCGCGGCGGCGGACGCCCATGCAGCGGGGAAATCGGCAGCGAGCGCGATCGATGCCTCGGGCCACAACATTGCGACCGTCCCCGCGAGCGCATCGCGCATCATCGCGTGATCATCACATATGAGGCACGAGCGCATGCCTCATGCTTGGGTGGTGCTCCGGGGCAACTCAAGGAAAAAAGCGGCACCCCGCCGCCCGTTCGTTGCGAGTCCGGCGGTTCCCTGCATCAGTGCTGCGATCCGCCGCACCGACGCGAGCCCCAGACCGAAGCCGCCGCGCATCTCGTCGCCATGGTTCGATCCCTGGACATAATCGTCGAACAGCGTCGCCACATCTTGTGCAGCGACGCCCACACCGTCGTCGATCACCCACAGCTGCACCCGGTCGCCGCGCCGCCGCACGCCCACCAGCAGTCGCCGGGCCTTGGCATGTCGGACCGCGTTCTCGATGAGATTGGAAAGCGCGCGTTCGAGCAGCGCGGGATCGGCGCTGACCTGCTCCCGCGAGTCTATCGCCCGGATCGCGATCCCCGTGCTCGCGGCGCGGGCCTCGGCCGTCGCCACGACGCGCGCGATCAGCCCGCCCAGCGCGACATCGCCGATTCGGGGCGCGACGGCTCCGGCCTCGAGCCGCAGATGCTCGTTCATCAGGCGGAGCTGCTGCTCGACCGCGTCGAAGGCCGCCTCCGCCGAAATGACCGCCCGCGCGCGCCGCGTCGGATCGGGGCCACGGATCGCCTGATCGAAGAACAGCCGCGCCGATTGAAGCGGCTGCCCCAGATCATGGCTGGCGGACGCGACGAAGCGCGCCTTCGCGTCGCGCTGCGCGTCCGCCTCTCCCTTGGCGATCCACACCATCGTTGCGGTCGCCTGCACGGTCGAGCGCAACAGCAGCATGAGCGCGCAAAAGGCGGCCGAGAACAGGAAGACCGGAAGCGTAAACCGGCTCGGGTACGCGACGTAGAAGCCGATCACGCCAACGGGCACCGCGCACGGCACGACCCACCGCGAGAGGCTGCGCCCCACCGCGAGCGGCCGCTGCACGGTGGCGATCGCGGCGACCGCGACCGGAGCTTGGCAGAAGAGCACGCCCAGAAGCCGTTCGGCCTCGCCTTGATATGGCATGGCCAGCCAGAACTCCGCAACGATAACGCAAGCGGCCGCCCACAAGCTGATGAGGGTGTGGCGGCTCCAACCATCGGGCGTGTCGTCATGGAATTTGGGATCGAGGCGGATCGCCGCGATCGAGACAATCCGGAACACGATGAACGCACCGAACAGCAGTTCGCTCGCGATCAGTGGCGTGCGGGGGATCGTCCCCGCAAGCGCGAGTGACCAGAAGCCTGCGATCAGGATCAGAATGACGATCGAGGCGAGCTGAATTCGCAGCACGGGACTGATCGCGGGTCGGGTCATGCGCGCTCCTCAACGCGCATGTGTCCGCGCCACGCGGCCGGACGCAAGTCGATCGGCCATCTGGCTAGGCCATTTGGCCGATAGAGCGCGCCATGTCGCTTTGGTAACGGATCGACGGGGGCGCCCGGCAAGCGCCGACCTAACAGGAGCGGCAAACATGAAGAAGTCTCACAAACTGACCCTCGCCTTATTGCTTTCCAGCGCGGCCGCGGTTGCGACCGGGGCGGCGAGCGCGGGGACGTTCTCGACAACGTCCAACTTCGCCTATTCGGGCAATTCCACGATCGGCGCGACGGGGACCGGGACGCAATCGGTCGGTGCTGACATTGGCGCTTCCGCGTCGGTCGGTGGAATTCACCGCGAGTGTGTTGATCTTGGCTTTACCAAAACATGCTTCGATTTGGGCGCGGAGGCACGGTTTAAGACGTCAGGGTACCTAGGGCTCAATGTAAATACTTCGTTCGGCGCCTCACAGGCGACGCTCAATTACAATGGCAACAGTACGACTACGGTCCGCTCGCTCGACTCGTCTCACTATGCGATTGCGTTCACAACGCAGCAACTCGCGCAACAATTCAGCGATACAGGTCCAGTGGCGAACCTCGCGCTGGACGGCGACTTCAGCTTCGCCGCATCGGCCAGTGCGCGCGCTTGCGCAGGCAAATGTGCCAGTGCGAATGCCGATTTTTTTGGCAATGTGAATGAGAAGCCTACCATTCTGAATGCGAACAATGGTCTGAATGGAAGTGTATCATTGTTTGGTTACAAAACTGCCGTTGGGCTCGATACTAACTATTCTGCTCAGGGTGTCGACTTCACACTGTACAGCGCGCCCAAGACAATAACCTCCGCGGTTCCGGTTTCACTGCTTGACAACGTCCTGTCTTTCGGTGCCGACGTGGTTGGTATCCTGGCGTCGAAATATCACCTCGACATCAAGCGGAAGGTCGATGTGGGAATTGGCACATTCGACTATGATCTTGGGGTCGCGAGACTCGGCCTCACCGTCAACCTCAAGCGCCAGGAGCAGGCGAACTTCAATTATGCCAGCTCGGTGAGTTTTGTCAGTCGCCAGACAGGGATAGCGGTTGAAGTGCCGATCGACTACACAACCGAAAAGTATATACTAAATCCAGATGCATCTTACAATGTCAGAGGTCACACCGAAAATTGTGGCAAGAGCCAATTCCGTTCTAATCAGGCGACCTATCTTACAGGAAGCAAAAGTCCGATTGGGTCGGGCCCGGCAAGCTGCTTCACGCACACGATCACCAATTTTACCCGGTCGCAAACCGGTCTGACCGGTAACTCCACTTCGCTCGGCTTCCAGGTCGGTGACGGGTCCTTCGATTTCAGCAAGGTCAAGATCGTGTCCAACACGGCGATCACCGGCCAGCTCGCCAGCAAGCGCTCGCTTGGTTTCGTGGGTTCGGGCGGTCTTTCGCTAGTGACCGGAGGCGTCGATGTGGGCTTCACGGCCGATCTTGGGCCGTTTGGAAAGTATTGCGGCTGCTTTCATGGGAATTTCGGCCCCGTCTATCAGGGCAGCATTGATCCGAACTTGGGTGATGTCGGCATCGGCACGCAGACTGCCAATTTCGGCACCATCAACAGCGGCACCATCCTGGGCTTCGATGGCGCAACCGCGCGTCAGGCAGTCGCAAGCCTGACGGGGACCGGGACGACACAGTTCTTCGGCGCTACGATTGCCACACTTTTGCTCCCCAATGTGCGCGTCGGTCAGGCAGCGGGCGGCAATCTTACGATCACCAATACGGCTGCCAATGATGGCTTCAGCGAGGGACTGAAGGTCACGAGTGCCACGAGCGCAGCGGGGATTGTGCACGTTGGCGCACTCCCTGCAGGTACGATCGCAGCCGGCGGCTCCGCGCAGCTCGGCGTCTCGCTGGATACCAGCAAGGCCGGGTCACGAAGCGATTTTGCAATCGTACAATTGGCAAGCGATGGCACGCTGATCAATGGTGGCACGCCGGTGGCGCTTAGCCAGAACATCGCGGTGGTCAGTGCGAAGGTCTACCAGACCGCCAGCCCCAACACGATCGCGCCGGTTTCGTTCGGCGTCCACCGGGTGGGCGATACGGTCATGCAGACGCTCACCATCACCAACAGCGCGGTTACGGGCGTGCCCGTCGGCTATCAGGAGGGGCTGGACGCAAGCACGGGCACCACATCGGCGGGCTTCGGCGCGAGCGGCGGCGTCACCAACCTTGCGGCCGGCGGCTCGAGCAACGGCATCACCGTCAGCCTCGATACGTCGAGCGCGGGGTTCAAAGCGGGCAGCACGCTCATTAATCTCGCGTCCGATGGCGCGGGCACCTCGGGGCTGGCGACGCTCGATCTCGGCAGCCAGACGGTCGCGCTCTCGGGCACGGTCAACAATCATGCCAACGCGGCATTCCTGAATGGCGGCGGGCTGCTGAGCTACGATTCAACGCTCGGCGGCTACGTCTTCGATTTCGGCAAGGTGCTCGAGAACCGCAAGCTCACGCTGTCCGGCTTCGCGCTCGAAAACTTCGTCTCCGGCCCGGCGGACTCGCTCTCCGGGATCATCGGCAATGGGCCGTCGAGCATCTTCTCGCTCGCCTGGCCGATCACGGTCGGGCCGCTCGGCGCGGGTAGCATCTCCGATCAATTCTGGATCAACGTCAACACGCGCCGCGCGGGCACTTTCACCGGCGAGCTGACGTTCAACGGCGTGGGCACCAACGCGTCCGATCCCGCAGGCGAGACGCGCTACGCCGCGTTGTTCCTGACCGGGCAGGTGGCGGTTCCGGAACCGGCGGCGTTCGCGCTGTTCGGCCTCGGCGCGGCGGTCGTCCTGGGGCGGCGACGGTTCGCCAAGACCATCTAAATTCGTTACGGGGGCGGAGATGCGATTGTTTCTGGATAGGGCCAGCCTTGTGCTGGCGTTTGTCGCCCTCGTCGCGGTGATGGTGAAGCTGGTCGTCGCATCGAGCGCGGCCGATGCCGCGCGCGAAGTGACCGAGCGGCAGCGCAGGCTCGTCGCAGCGCAGACGCTCGCGCAGGTGGGGGACTGTCAGGAATTCCGTGTATGGCTGGGCGGTTGAACATCAGCCGACCATGGCCTTGGTGAAGCGCTCGCCGAAGATGACGGCGAACTGGGCCTTGGCCATCGACCACTCGCGTGGCGGCATCCTCCACGCTTTTTC
>JBBSFH010000033.1:0-19124 GCA_038238915.1 Sphingomonadales bacterium | reverse complement strand
TCGTCGAGCGCTTCTTCAGCAAGCTCAAACACTTCCGTCGTATCGCAACCCGATACGACAAGCTCGCCGAAAACTTCCTCGCAATGGTCCAGCTCGCCTCAATGCGACTGTGGTTGCGAACTTATGAGTCTACGGACTAGTCAGCGAGCATGGCCGGCTGATCGCCGTCGAATGCAAGCTGTGGCGAAACCCGCAAGCTCGCCGAGAGGTCGTCGGCCACGTCAGGATCGCATGAAACAATGCGCCGGTGACAAAATCCGGCTTCAGAGTCGGCCCAAAATTGAGCAGCAATTGTGCCTCCAGACCGCCTTGCGAAAACGCCCCTGCGGGCTGGATAATGTTACGGCCACAATACGATCCGGGCGGGCTGGCAGTTGTCCAACGAGACGCGACATAGGCGGACGTTCCCCGACGGCAACCGTCGGCCGCTAAGTGCGTATCCCGGCCATAAGTCACACATACGCAGACGCCCGAAAACAGACACCATAGTCTCTACGCGAATCGTTCTCTCTACGTCGAGAAGCGGAATGGCGCTGCGAACGCGGCGGCATGTGAATGGCGAGCGGGAGGAATGGCACGGACGCGACGTGGGCTAATAAACGTTTGACTAGACCCTGATCTATGTTTAACATTCAACAGGAAAAAGTGTCGAAAGGGGGGGAGTTGTCTTGAACAGCGATCCTGACGCTACAAGGGCGGACGATCCCGTTTCGCGGCGTGTTGATCGGCGCGGCGGCGGGTGGCTGATCTCGCTGCTGATCGCGCTGCTGTTGCTGTTGGGCGGGTTCGCCGGTTTCATTATCAAGCAAAGTTCGGCGGTGTCGGCCGCGCGGGACATGGCCGCGTACCAGCGACTGGCAATCGCCGCGCAAGGTTTCGCGCGGTGGCCCGACGTTGCCGGGCGGATCGGCGCGACGGACCTGCCCTGGAAGGCTGATGGGACGGGAGCGGATGCCCCGCAGTTCGAGCACGTGATCCGCACGCCGCAGCTCGGTCGTGTGCCCGTCGCGTTCGGAGGATGCCATGAAATACGCGCTCAAGCGACTGCGGAGCAGTCCGGTGTCCCCAAGAAGCCGCCCGTCGTCGCCGACCTAGAGTCCGACGGGGTGACAGTCACCGGCCCGACCGTGACGTGGGACGACATCTACGGCGAACGGGCGCGAACTGCGCTCGACAAAAGCACGCTCGTCAAAACATCGCTACACTCGTTAGATCCTACCGAATCGGGACGCGTCTGCTTCAAACTCGGGCCGATCGGCTTCGAAAAGATCTTGCCGGTTCCCGAGGGCTTTCTTTCGCTGATGATCATCCGTCAGCGCCCAGAAGTTAATGGAGATCTTTCTTCCCCCGGGGCGCCCGGCGCGCAGGCACTGGACAAGAAGGGCAACAGTAAAAGCAAACCGGGTGATGCAATTGCCATACCCACTGCCTACAAGCAGCCAAGGGCCGGAATGCGCGACGGGGTGGTAATCGCTCAGGTGGGCAACGAATTCTTGCCGATCCGATCGATCGACGAACTTCCCGATCTGGACGCGACGCTCAAGCGCCGCGCGGAGGAGATCGTCAAGGCCACCCCGAAGGACGGAGCCACCTATTCGGCGGAAGCGTTCGCGGCGGCACGCGCGTACATCGAAACGCGCAACTCCGATCTGCTCAAGCCGATCGAAACGATCATCGCGGGCAAGGAATATCGACTTTATCCCTATCCGATCCAACTGCGGCAGAAAGACGAAGCCGCACCCGACAACTATCTGATTGTCGGCGTTATGTCCGCCCGCTCGTCGAGCTTCCTGCTGGGTCTGGACGATGACGATCTGCTGGCGTTCGGACTGATGACGGCGCTGCTGCTCGCGCTGGTGCCGTTTTTCCGGCTCGCCAACCTGGGACCGGTCGACGGGGTCAAGCCGATCGAGCGCGCCGCGCTAGGTTTCGGGCTTTTGCTCGTTGCGGCGCTGGCGACGGGGCTGTTCGTCCTGACTTGGGATTCGGCGCGAGAGAAAACGCGCGAGGACCTGCAGCTCACGCGAACCGCCCAGAGTCTGGCAAAGGAGATCGCACACGAGATTGGTGGTCTTCCTGACAAAACGCGTCGTCTGCTGAAGCAACGCAATCTCAATAAACGCGATGTTTGCGTACCCAGCGACAAAGTCGTCCGATATGCGCTGTCGGTGCAAAAGTCACGGGAGCTGCAGCCGCAGCCGGATATGGTCATTTTTATCGACGAGGACGGTCATCAGTCGACTGATTGCCCGACGCTCAGTTTTTCTGAACGCACGTCTGCATTTTACGATGCTCACGATCGCTCGTACTTTCAGCAAGCACGCGATGGCGATACGGTCCTGGGGACCGACAAGATCGCTGAAGATCTAGCAGCCTCGCTTGGGCTGAGACTTGCGTCCGACGTTGGATACGGCATTGAACGCGTACTGTCGCGTACGGACGGGGTCGCGCGGACGGTCTTCGCATTGCGCCTATGCGGAGACTCTAAAGGTGCCACCGCGACGAGCGGCGGCAAGCCTGAACGTTGCGCGGACACTGCTCATGTCAGAGCGGGCCAAGCGGTGGTTGCTGGCCTTAATTTTACCATGACGTCGATGCTCGCACCCAACATCGCACCCGATATGGAACTCGCGGTCGTCGATCTCGCGGACCCCGGCTGGAAGACGGTATTTCATGGCGATCCTCAGCGCGCCATGACGGAGCTGTTCAAGCTCAGTCTGGCGGAAGCATCGCACGCTACATTCCTTAGCCGCATCGGCAGCGACGATGGCGGGGATTGCAGGGTCAAGTTGCTGCATGCACTGCCGTTTTCCGGGACGTACATCGGAACGGCATACCGCATGGCGGCGCTCCGCGTCCCGTGCACGCCGTGGGCGGTCGTGGCCTTTCGCCCCGACGCCGTCCGGGACCGGATGAGTGCCAAGCCCGCCGAGATGGCGGTCACGATCTGGCTGGGCGGAATGGCGCTCGTGGTGCTCGTCCTGATCGCCGTGAGGTTTGCCGCAATGGATGTCGGTCGCTCGTTACTTCGGACGCTGTGGCCGGACCCCAGGCTGGAAACGATTTACGTCGATGTCGCCACCGTGGCGTTCGTGGCGACCGTCGGCGTCACGTTATTCTATTTCGCCTTTGGGGCAAGCGTTGGGGTGGGATGGTTCGTGGTGTTGAGCGTAGCGACGGGTCTGGCGATAATCGGCTGGCTCGCGGCCGAGAATCTTGCTTTGTCGCGCGACGGGACTGCGCCCACGCGTCTTGACCGCGCCACCGAACGGTCGTTCGCGGCGGTCATGGGACTGATCGTCCTGCTTCTTGCGATAGTCCCGGTGCTGCTGTTTGCGAGCGACGCGCGCGAATACTCCCATGGGGCGCAGGTACTCGGTATCGCACGATCGACGCAAATCGGGGCGGGGCGTAAAGAACAGGAACGCGTGCGTGTCTCTGACAGTCTATTTCCAAGCAAATATTACCTGATCCCGCCGCTCCGTGCGCCTAAACCGGCCAATCTGCCCGCCACCATTACCGAGAAACTGCTGTGTCAAACTGAACGCGTGCCTTGCCCGCAAACCCATGGGAACCATGCGGACGATAGGCTGGACGAAGCGTCGCTGACCGACGGGCAGACGCTCCTGCTTGTGGTGATTGCACTCGCGTGCGTCGCGATCGCGGGATGGTCGATCCTGATGCTGTGCCGCAATCTGTTCGGCTTCGGGGTCCCGCTAGAAGCGGTTGATTACCCCAAGATGGCTGATAGCGAAAGCGCTGATCCCCCTTATGATGAAGATTAGACTCCGGACCGCGCCATTCTCGTTGCGGGAGGTGGCGACCGACGCCTTCGTCTGGAGCGTTACGCGAAAGTGAATATCGATCTGTATGTCAATCGCAGCTTCGCCAAGCTTGAAGCGCGGCTCACGAAGCTCGACGATAGGCCGCGGCCCCTAGTTGTCGTCCATAATTTGGAGCTGCTGCTGCGCGACGACAACGGGCGGTGCGAAGCTCTTAAACTGCTCGAAGACGTGGCCCGGTTGCAGGACGCGCGCAAACGGACTGGTCGGCCCTATCGCCACTTCCGGCTGATGCTGCTGGCGGACATCAGCCCGCTCGACCGGTTCCTCCAGGCGACAGAGTATCGCGAATCACGCGAGGAGGGGGGCACGGAAGGCGGGCTGGGCGACCCCGCCGAGAATATCCGCTGGAGCCGCCTCCTGGAGGATTTCACAACCTATACGGGCCGCGTCAAGCCGCGCGATCGCACCGTGACGCGCGACGGGATGACGGCGGGCATGCAGTATCTGCTGCGCGAGCTCGAATATGTTGCCGACGTTCCCGTCCGCGCGCTCCTCCCCGATCTGGACGACACTTTGACCGAGCGGGACATCATCGAGTGGGGTGGTTTCCTGGAGGACGCGCGCGAGCGGTCCATCTCGGACTTCCTCGCTTCGCAGTTGATCGAGCATTACAATTACCTCTGGACGATTTCGTCCCGCGCCGAACAGATCCTGATCCACCGTTTCGCGGCGGGCGAACTGCCCAACGTGCGCGTGGCCTATGCGCTGCGCTCGCTGGTCCGCCGCGGCATCGTCGTCTTCGATCCCGCGCCGCGCTTGATGAACCGGAGCTTCACGCAGTTCGTACGGTCGGTCGAACGTCCCGAATTGCTGCGCATCTGGCAGAGCAATGCCCCCAAGGGGCTGTGGACGCGCATCCAGGGCAACGTGACCGTGGTGATGCCGCTCGTCCTGCTGCTTGGGGCGATAATCGTGCTGCGTGGGGCAATCGGAGTGCAATCTGCGTTTCCGCTGATGCTCGCTGCGGGTCCCGCGCTGCTGAATACACTATTCAGCACGCGACGGGCGCGGAGCGGGGCTACCGGCGGTGTTTAGGGCGACACGGAAACAGTATTACGCCGTCCGCTGAGTTCGTACTTGATGGTGCGGAGCGTCTCCCGATGTTCTGCCACGGCAAGCGTACCAAAATCAGTGGCTCGGCGAGAAAGCTCCAGCTTGCGACAGTTTGCACTTACAAGAACTGCGAGCCAAGAAATTCAAAAATGGCCACGTCCAGCAGTTAACGAATTTGTTCGCTCTGGAAACTCAATCGCCAATTACCCAACGAATACTCCCGGCCTGTCCACTTCGCGGCGCCAAACTTAACGAGGGCCCGTTCCGGGCAGCGAGGATGATGCGGTGATAGTCGAGGATCGGATCGGAACCTGCCGCGGTGAGTTCTTTTGTCACGCCAAGGTCAATTAAAACAATGTGTTGGCGACAACATCTTGCGTCCAACACGGGCCAACCGCGATTATTTGCAATTGGGGGTTTAGGCGACAAGGTTGCATCACCGGAATTTGTCGGCGAACATTGATGACCCACCTCCCGCTCGCGGGAAGCAGCAGGACGTCGAGAGCGATCGCCAGTTCAGCTAGCGTTTAAGTTTCAAGCGCAGCACTGTCCGCAGAGGCTCGGAACCAGGCCCGCGAAATCCTTGGGAGAGAAGATTGGAAATCATTCAAATCGCAACGATCGGCGTGTCTTCGCCGACCGTCCAACGCCGCCTGCACGCACGCCTGTTCGCCGGGCTGTTGCTGACGAGCGGACTGATCGGCGCACCCGCGCTCGCGCAGCCCGTGCCCGAGAGCGTTGCGCCGACGAGCGACAAGCCTGCGAACGCCGATATTGTGGTCACCGGTTCGCGCATCTCGCGGCGGGATTTCCAGTCGGACAGCCCGATCTCGACGATCAGCAGTTCGGCGATCGCGGCGGCGGGGCAGCCCTCGCTCGATCGCGCGATCGGCGAACTGCCGCAGTTTTCAGGCGCGCAGGGCGCTTCAGAGGTGGGCGACGCGCAGGGCTCGATCGGCTTTGCGGGCGGGCAATCGTACAGCGATCTGCGCGGACTGGGGCCGAACCGCTCGCTCGTGCTGCTCGATGGGCGGCGGCTGCAATCCTCCGCGCCCGACGGCTCGATCGATCTGAACACGATCCCGACCGCGCTCATTGATTCGGTCGAGGTGATCACCGGTGGCGCATCCGCGACCTATGGTTCGGACGCGATCGCGGGCGTGGTCAACTTCAAGCTGCGGCAGAAGTTCAGTGGGCTGGAGCTGAATTATACGCGCGGCGGCACCACGCATGATGACGGCGCCACCAACGATGTCAGCGGCATCGTGGGCGGCAATTTCGCCGAAGGGCGCGGCAACGCGATCGTCGCGGTCGAATATTCCGACCGCGCGGCGGTGGACGGCGCGAACCGCACGTTCTTCCAGAACATCCGCCAACTTGCACGCCCGCCCGAGGGCATCATCGCGGCGGGCAATTTCGGCGGCGGCGCACCGACGATCAGCGCGGTCAATTCAGTGTTGGCGGGCTATGCCGGGACGACGCCAATCGCGGGGACCGGCGCGTATAAAGGTGCGATCGGCGTCAACACCGATGGCACTATCTTCACGCAGAATGCAGCGCCCAATTGCGTGCAGAACTACAAGGGCCTGGGCACGATCAAGGGCATCAACATCAGCTCGGATTGCACCAAGGCGCAGGTCGCGCTGGGGCAGTATTTCGCGGTGCAGGTGCCGCTGACCAAATATAACGTGTTCGCGCGGGCGACCTATGATCTGACGGACAGCATCTCGGCTTACGCGCAGTTCAACTTCTCCGATTCGTCCGCGCTCGATCAGACCGGGCCGGGATCGAGCAAGGCGTCCGTGCCGCTGCTGGTGCCGCAGAACAGCCCGTTCGTCACGGGTAACCCGGCGCTTCAGCAGATCCTGGGTTCGATCACGCCAACGCCGACCAAGCCGCTGATCATCACCAAATTGCTCACCCCGTTCGGCAACCGGGTGGAGACCTTCCATTATCAGGTCTGGCAGGCGCTGGGTGGGTTCAAGGGCAAAATTCCAGGCACGCAGCTCAACTATGACCTTTACGGCTCTTATGGCCGCAGCGAGTTCACCAACATCGGTTATGGCGACATCAGCCGCACTGCGATCAACAGCATCCTGAACGGCACCGCGAACTATACCGGCAACGGCGGCAGCTGCACTGGCTACGCCTACAATGCGCTCGGCAACAACCCCGTCAGCGCGGGCTGCCTCGCCTACGCCGGGCGAACGGACAACAGCGTCAATACGCAGACGCAATCGGTGATCGAGGGCACGATTGAAGGCCCGCTGTTCAAGCTGCCTGCGGGCGAACTCAAATTTGCGGCGGGCGGCGATTATCGCCGGATCGATTTTAACTACCGGCCGGATTCGACGCTGATCACCAACGATTCGCTTGCCTTTGGTTCGGTCAGCGCCGCCTCGGGATCGCAGAACGTCTACGAAGTGTTCGGCGAACTGCTGATCCCGGTCCTGAAAGACCAGCGGTTTGCACGCGAACTCTCGGTCGATCTTGGTTACCGTTATTCCAAGTATAACAGCTTCTCGGGACGCAGCACCTACAAGGCGGACGCGAACTGGCAGCCGGTTAACGGGCTGCGCTTCCGCGGCGGCTATTCGATCGCGTTCCGCGCGCCGAGCCTGCAGGATCTGTACGGGCCTTCGTCGACGGGCAATCTCAACATCGGCACGACACCGGGCGCGGGCGATCCTTGCGATGTGAACAGCCGCTTCCGCACCGGGGCTAACGGGGCCAAGGTCCAGGCGCTGTGCGCCGCGCAGGGCATCCCTGCGGCGCTGCTCTCCAGCTTCACCTACGGCTCGGTCTCGGTCGCGGGGAGCGACGGCAGCAACAGCAAACTGCAGCCCGAAACGGCCGATACCTGGTCGGTCGGCGCGGTGATCTCGCCCAAGTTCGATAGCAGTCTTTTCCGCGCGTTCCAGATCTCGGTCGATTATTACAATATCAAGGTCAGCAACGCTATCGGATCGCGTCTGCTGACCGATATTTTGCCGCGCTGCTTCAACTCGGACGGCGCGAGCAATCCGGGGTATTCGCTCGCCAACCCCTATTGCGCGCGTATCGCGCGCGATCCGCTAACCGGTGATATCGTTAGCGGCCAGCAGGGGCTGTTCAACTTCGGACGCTACGAGCTGGACGGGATCGATACGCAGATCAGCTGGCGTTTCGGTCTCGATGCGCTGGGCGCGTCGGCCAGCGCGGGCAGAATCGATATCAATTCGGTCGTCTCGTACCTGAACAGCTACAAGGTATCCGGGCTGCTCGGGTCGCCACACTCGATTATGCGGGAAGCGTCGGCTTCGGCTCGGTGAGGGGTGATATCTCGCATCCGCGCTGGAAGTCGGTCACCTCGCTTGGCTACACCAACGGCGGGTTCACGATCTCCGGGCGCTGGCGCTATATCGACAAGGCGGTGCATGCCGATCGGATCGCCTCCCCCACCGCCACCACGCCGGGCATTTCAGCCTACAGTTATTTCGATCTGAACGCCTACTACACGTTTCTGAAGCGTTTCACGCTGGGCGTGGGCGTCACCAACATCGCTGACAAGGCACCGCCGTTCGTTAGCGGCGCGCCATTGACGACCGACGCGGCGACGTACGACGTGGTGGGCCGGACAGTATTCGCGTCGCTCAAGGCCAAGTTCTAGACGCGTGGACACGGCGGTGCGCGAACCCGCCCCCCCGCAGCTTGAACGCGAGGCGGGTCGCGCGATCTTCGGGGCCGAGGCGGCCGGCTACCATGCCGGCCGCATCGGCTACCCCGACGAACTATACGATATCGTGTTTGCGGGTGTGCCCGAAGAGCCGGATGTGCTCGAAATCGGCACGGGCACCGGGCTCGTCACGCAGGCGCTGCTCGCGCGCGGGGTGCACATGCTGGTCGCGGTCGAGCCCTCGGCCGAACTCGTTGGCTACACGCGCACGCGCCTGCCCGATCCCCGGCTCACGCTGATCACCGCGCCCTTCCCGGACGTGGCGATCGCGGGCCAGTTCGATCTTGCGGTCTGCGCCGCTGCCTTTCACTGGATGGATCCCGATGCCGCGCTGGCGCGGGTGAAATCGCTATTGCGGCCGGGCGGACGTTGGGCGGTGTGGTGGAATTCCTACCGCAACCACGGCGTCGGTGACGCGCTGGCGGACCGCATTACGCCGCTCCTTGACGGCGTGGCGCTGCCGCCCTCCGATCGACCGCTCGGCCATTATTCGCTCGACGTCGCGTACCATCGCACCCTGCTGGAAGGTGCAGGTTTCATCGATGTGCACGACCAGGTCTTCCGGCGCGAGCGCACGGTAAGCGCCGGGCAAGTGCGTGCGATGTACGAGAGCTATTCCTACGTCCGCCTGCTGCCGGAGGATCGCCGTCGCGAACTGGTTGACCGGATCGTGTCGATTGTCGAGGACGAGTTCGCGGGAGCGGCACCCAATATCACGCTCACCGCGCTCTACACGGCGCGGCTTCCGGGCTGACGCAACGATCGCGCGATCCGCTCCGGCCAGGTTTGGCGAGCTGTCCAATGCCGTCCGTTTGGCAGCCCAGATCGATCGCGGCCCCGACATGGTTGAGCGCAATGGCGCGGACGAGATCGTTCGCCAACCACACGCGCCTCAGACGAAGACGCAGATGTTTGCCGCTTTTGCCTCAGGCGGCGATGGGCCCTTCATGTTCCTCATCGATGCTCCTCGTTTCGCCGGTTGCGATAAGCGTTCGCGTCGCGTCGAGCGAGGCGTAGGTCCATAGAATGCGCATGCCTTCGGTATCGGAGGCATTGCGAAAGCGGTGTGGAATTTCGGCGGGGATGAAGGTGACGTCCCCCGCGCTGACCGGATACTCGACGCCGTCGATTTCGGCGACCGCATTGCCTTCGAGCATCAGGACGCTTTCCTCGCAGTTGTGCCTGTGAAGCGGGATGGCGGCGCCCGGCTCGAAAATCGTGATGCCATTGATGAAGCTGGTGGAACCCGTCCGGCGGGTCACCAGCGGAATGGTCTTGGCCCCGCCGCCGCGCTCGCGCGCAGGGATGTCGGACGGGCGGAGTACGGTGGCTTTTTGCCTCGCGGTTGGTGCGGTTTGCTCTGGCATGGGGCTCATCGTTTCTGTGCTAAAGCAGTTAGGGTGCAGTCACGGCGACGCCAGATCGAATCGCTGCGGTCACCGCACCGGTAAACGCGGCCGTGCCGAGCGTGCCCCCGATATCGCGGGTTCGGGTTTGCGGATTGCGCAGCACTGCCTCCACCGCCCCCTCGATCAACGCCGCCGCCGCCGTCAGCGCTCGATTGCCATCGCGGCGACCCCGCCAGTCGAGCAGCATTGCTGCGGAAAGGATCAGCGAACTCGGGTTGGCGAGGTCTCTGCCCGCGATATCGGGAGCCGAGCCATGCTGCGCCTGCGCGACGCAAATGGTGTCGCCGACATTGATCGAGCCACCAAGGCCCAGGCTGCCAGACAGTTCGGACGCTTCGTCCGACAGTATGTCCCCGAACATGTTGGTCGTCACGATCACGTCGAACCGATCGGGCGTGCGTATCAGCAACGCCGCCGCCGCGTCGACGATCAGCTCTTCCAGCTCCACGTCCGGATAGTCCGCCGCAACCTTGCGCACCTCGCGCAGGAACAGCCCATCGGACAGCTTGACGACGTTCGCCTTGTGGACCGCCGTGACCTTGCGGCGCCGCCGCCGCGCCAGATCAAAAGCGGTACGCGCGATCCGGGCCGACGCCTTGGCGGTGATCTTGCGCAGCGAGAACGCCATGTCCGGATCGGGCATGAACTCGCCGCCGCCCGCGAACATGTTGCGATCGGAGTAGAAGCCCTCGGTGTTCTCGCGCACGATCACCAGGTCCATCGGCTTGCGAAGGATAGTCAGCCCCTCGCGGGAGCGGCAGGGGCGCAGGTTGGCGTACAGCTCGAACACCGTCCGGAGTTCGCCGGATGGGTTGATGCCGCCCTTGTCACGCGTCGGATACTCGTAATGCGATACCGGGCCGAGCAGAACGCCATCAACCTCGGGGATGCGCGTCATCGCATCCTGCGGCAGTGTCGTGCCCTGATCCCTCAGCGCGACGAGGCCGATCTCCCGCGTCTCGAACCGCAGGCCGAGCGACAAAGCGGCGTCGGCCGCCCGCAGGACATCGAGGGTGGCAGCGGTGATCTCCGGGCCGATGCCATCGCCGGGAAGCACGAGGATCTTCATGATCAAGCCTCGCGCCTCATTGCGTTGCAAGCCGCTGCATTTAGCCCACCACCCGCAGCAGCCCCAGCGCGATGATCACCGTCAGCGCCCCGCCGATCCGTGTGGCGATCTGCGCAAACGGCATCAGCTGCAACCGGTTGGACGCGGTCAGGATCGCCACGTCTCCCGTCCCGCCCTGGCTCGCGCGGCAGCCCGTCACGATCGCCGCTTCGATCGGATACATCCGCAGCGCACGGCCAACAAACCAGCCCGTCGCCATCAGCACGGTCACGGTGACGATGATCGTGATCACGGTCGCGGGCGTGAAAGCGGCAAGCAGCTTGTCCCAAGGCGTCAGCGACACCCCGATCGCGAACAGCAGCGGATAGGTCACCGCAGTCGAGAAGAATTTGTAGTAGGCATAGGCCCCCGCCTTCAGCGACGGCGACACAGCGCGCGCCAGATTGAGCGCTATCGCGAGCAACAACATCGTGATCGGCCCGGGAAACTCGAACAACGTCTGCCCGAGCAGCCCGATCAGATACAGCGTAACTGCCGTGATCCCCGCGGCTGCGACTTCGAGCGGGCCGATCGGCGTGGCAGGCTGTGCGCTCAGCAGCCCGATGTCGTCATGCTCGTCCATCTGCAGCGTGCCATAGCCCGTCAGGTGCGGCCGCGTGCGGCCGAGATGGTTCAGCACGCCCGAGAACACGATGGCAGTCAGGCTCGCGAACATGACTGCGGGCAGAAGCTGCGCGAGCACCACGCCCTGCGGCTGCCCCGTCAGCGTGGCGTAGCCGATCGAGAGCGGGATCGCGCCCTCGCCCACCCCGCCACCCAGCGCGGGCACGAGCACGTAGAAGAACGTCTGGTGCGCGCTCATCCCCAGCAGCATTCCGGTCGCCAGTCCCGCCGCCACCGCCGCGAGCGTCCCCGCGACGATCGGCGCGAAAATCTTGAGGAAGCCGCGCACCAGCACGCTGCGGTCCATGCTCAGGATCGAACCGACGATGATCGCGGCGATGAACAGGTAGAGGAAATTGCTGTCCTTGGTGAAGGTCTTGATCGATGCCGCCATTCCCGCCGGGATCGCGTGACTGTAGACGAGATACGAAGGCACGAACGTGGCGAAGATCGCTCCCGCGCCGAGCGCGCTCAGTCCGGGGATGCGGCGGCCGAGTTCGGCGCAGGTGAAGCCGCCCACCGCCAGCACCGCGATCATCAGGCTGATGTCGGTGGGCAGCTTGCCCAGCGCCAGAAAGCCGCCGATCACCGCGATCAGCACCGCATACACCGGCCACGGGATCACCCCGATCAGCAGCGGCGGCCGGGGTTCGGCCACCACCGCAACCGCGCTATCGCTGCTCGTGTCGGCCACTGTTTCGGCCATTCGCCTGCTCCACCCATGGCCGTCCGCGACATTTGCCGTCGCTGCGTTATTCGCGCGGTTCGCACGATTGAAGCCCGCATGGCGCACGAAAGTAAACCCAACCTCCAGCCCGCCTGAAATCGCGTTCAGGCGGCACCGCTCACACCACGAATCCGCAGCGTTCCTGCGGCGTGCGCGTATCCATGTTGCGCCCGCGATTGAGATGATCGTCGATCTCGGCGGCCGCGCCGATCATGCGTCCATACAGGAACAGGTTGAACGCGGCGCGTTCGAGGTCCGCAACCACCAGCCGCCCGCCCTGCAATTCGCCCCACAGCATCGCCAGCAGCAGCGCCGCAATCACCGCGTCCACATTCACGCAGAACACATTGGGCGTCGCGCCCACCTCGTGCAGCGCGTGGACCAGCGCGCGATACCACGCGTGGAAGATGTTATACTCGCCCCGCCCGGCCATAAAGTCGGCGATGAACTGCTCGCGCGGATCGTGGTTGATCGCCTCCCCCTTGAAGATCGGGTGATTGATCCCGGGCAGCGCGCGCGGCCCCTCGCCGCCGCCCTCCTTCGCCCCGGCACGCTCGCGGCGATAATCCCTGGCAAACGCGGTCGCCATCGCGTGCAGATCCAGACCATGCGCCGGATCGCCCGGATCGCCCAGTTCGCTCCCCTCGAAGCGTTCGAGCAGGAAGGCGATCGCCTCGAAGCCGTTGCCGCCGTGGCTGTAGCCACTGTGCGTCAGAAACCCCATCATCGCCTTGTTGATCTGCACGCGCGCGGGCGTCTGCGGCCCATCGGCGGAGACCGCGCCCTTGGCCCCCTGCGCGCTGATCGCGCCCGGCCCGTTGGAGATCAGCAGCCCCACCAGCATCTGCAGCCGCAGCGCCTCGCCACCCGCCGGTGTCCGCCCCGTCAGCGTGCGGAACAGGAAATCCGCCATCGTCCAGTCGCCCAACCGCTCCGCATCGGCCACGCCGCACAACATCGCCGCGCGGTGCTGCGCGGCCGGGATCGAGGCGCCCAGCATCACCCCATACAGGCGCACATAAGCGGGCAGCGTCCCGGCGGTCAGCCGCGAGATGCGCTTACGCACCAGTGGCCCCCATGCGAGCGTCACCGTGATCGCCGCCAGCACCGCATCGCGCGACGGGGGTGCGCCGAGCGACCGGGTCCACTCCAGGAACACCGATCCCGCCCCGCGCGCCTGCACGGCCGCCAGCATCGCTGCGGCGCGCGGATCGTCCGCCTCGTCCGGATCGGCGAGGAACAGCGCGCGCGTGCGCGTGTCCGCCACGATGGCGGACAGATCAAAGCCCCCGTCACGCGCGTCGGTCAGCCCCGATCGCGCGAACAGATCGATCAGCGCGCGCGCGCAGCCGAGCGCGCGCTCCACCCGGCCCGGCCCGATCAGCGCCGCCGCCGCCGCCATCACCACATTGGGCGCGTTGCCCGCCGCGCGCGCCGCCTCGGCCGCCGCCAGCGCCGGATCGCCCGCAAGGTTCATCTCGGCCGCGATCGCAATGCCGATCAGCGCGCGGTCCTGCTCGCCCGCCAGCTCGTGGATCAGCGGCAGCGCATAATTCGCCTCGAGCGGTTCGAGCGCCAAATCGAGCACCGAATGGCGATAGATACCGGTCACCTGCGTGGCCGCGTCCATCACGCTCGCGCCCGATCGGTCCTTCATGCTCTGCCGCGCGATCACCGCACCGATCTGCTGGCCCAGCGCCGCGATCTGCGCATCATAGGGCGGCAGCGCGCGCACCGGCGGGAGTGCGAGTTCGGGCGGGATCGGCAGCCCCTGATCGTTGGCGATCCACGGCTTGAGCGAAAGATCGCCGCGCCCCGCAAAATCGGGCGCGATGCCGTTCAGCGCCATCACCGCGCTCAGTGCAGCAGGGATGTCGGCGATATTGGTCACCAGCGCGCCCCGCGCGCTCACGCACGGATCGCCGGGCGTGAAGATGCGCTCCACCCCGAACGCATCCAGAAACCACCGCTCCTTGGCAATCGCATCATCGCCCGTCCCCGCGATCGCGCCCGCATGGCCCACCGCGCGCGTCAGCCGCGATTTCCACCGCCCCACAACGCACGCAATCACCGGCTTGTCGAACACCAGCCCCTGTTCGTAATAGCCCCCCGGCTCCGAATACAGCACCGCCGCCTTCGATCTGTAGTCCGCGGCAAACCCCAGCGCGAAATCCTTGGCCGAATAGTGTATGTAGATGTCCTTGCCCGACGAGACCAGCGTCGTCGTTCCCCAGCCATAGGTCGCCATATATTGCGCGATCGTCGTGGTGAAACTGCCCGAGTTGGAAAAGATCGCCACCGATCCCTTCAGCAGCACCTCCTCGGGATTATCCCCGCCCAGCGCGCCGCCGATCCGCACTCGGTTCCAGCTATCCGCCATCCCCAGGCAATTGCCGCCAAAGATGTCGATCCCCGCGCTTTGCCCCAGCGCCCGGATCTCGCGCGCATCGTGGACCGAGACCTTTTCGGTGATGATCACGATCTTCTGCAGGTCGCGGTTCACCCGCACCAGCTCGGCCACCCCGTCGCGCACGCCCGAAGGCGGCAGGTAGACGACGCCGGTATTGAACGTCAGCCCCGCATCCAGCCCCTCGCGCACATTATTGAACACCGGAATATCGCCGATCGCGGTCTTCAGCGCCTGCCCGCGCCGCCCCGGCGAGGTGCCAAACGCCACATTTCCGCCCGAAAACACATGCCCCGTCGGCGTCACCTGCCGCGATTCGCCGCCCATGATGTTGAGCACGCAGATGCGGTCGCTACGCGGCGCGATCTCGCCCAGCGAGCGCACGTTCAGATAATAGGGAAGCCCCGCGATCCCCGGCTTGTTCATGCCGCTCTCGCCTGGGTTGCGCCGCCGAGGCTCGCGGCGACGATCTCGCGCCCGCCGCCAAGCATCCAAGCATCGATCTTGCGCGCGTACAGCACCGCTTCGGACATCGCGCTGTCGAAGCCGAACTGGCGATAGGGCAGTCCCAGACTGTCGCAGGTCTCGGCGAGCGCGCCCATGCCGCGGATCAGATTAGGGCCGCCGCGCGCCACCACGACATACAGCGGCGTCGGTCCGTTGGCGCTGAAATATTCGCGCAGTGCATCACCCATCGCGCGGAAGGTCTCGAAGATATCGGTATTGTTCGACTTGCCGCCGACGATGAACAGGACGTTGGTCTGCTTCAACCAATGCTTGTAGCAGATCGAGGCCACCTGCTTCATCTTCTCGTACGGTGGATTGCCGCCGAAATCGGTCGAGATGATTGCCGCATCATCGAGCAGCTGCGTCACCAGCGAGTTCGCCCCACCCCCAAACGTCGGCGCAAGGATCGTTCCTTGATCGTTGATGACGAACACGTCGGACTGCCCCTGATGCGTCCGCAGTTCGTTCACCTCGCGCTCGAAGGGCGACGCATCGGTCGCGAATAGATGCGCGGGCAGGTTCAACCGCTGCCAGCGATGATCGTCGCGGTCGAAACCGCATTTGAAATCGCACGCCACCGGGGTGAGCCGCCCGTCCTTCCCCCGCCGCATCCGGATCGGGTTCAACTCCAATGTGGTCATCCCATAGTGGTGCATCAGCTCCCACAGCTTGGGCAGTTGCTGCACCAGTGGCGAGATGATCTCGCCCGGCGCACCAATATCGCTCAGCGCATTCGCCACCACAAACGCCTTCAGCCCCGTCAGCGCATCGAACGGCACCTGCGCGAGTTCGCCCGGATCGAGCTCCTCGATCTCCACCCCGCCCCGGTGTGTCAGCGTCATCGTCGGCGCGCGGAACACGGTTGAATCACTCAGCGAGAAATACACCTCATGCTCGGCCGGCACCCCGCCCTCAAACGTCACCCCGTTCGCCTTCGCCACCAGATGCCCCGCGCGATGCTCGGCGAAATACAGCCGCTCCTTCTCGGCGAGCGCGGTCTTCAGGTCGCGCGCGCGACCCACCAGCCCCGCCTTGCCCTTGCCGCCGATGCCGCCCTTGAACACCGGCTTGATGAAAATCGTCCCATGCCGCGCGATCAGCGCCTCGATCGCATCCTCGGACGCGTCCGGCCCCAGCACCTCGCTCGCGGGGAAATCGACGAAGCTCAGCAGTCGCGCGCCATACAGCATTCCGGCGATCTGCATCGGCTTCCCCTCCGTGGTCTCTCGGGCGCGTGCGCGGCTTCACCCGCAGTCTTGTTTCCAATGCAGGGTTACCCTGTCCGTAAACTGTCGCATAGCTGAAGCGCCCGTCAGTCGGCGGTTCCAAACACCCAGCGCGGCACCATCCGCCGCAGCACCCCATCGTGCCGAAAGACATGATGCGCGATCCCCGCCGCCGCGTGCAGCCCCGCCAGGATCAGGATCGTGTTCGCCGCCAGCGCGTGCCAGTCGGTCACGCGATTGGCGAGCAGGTGCCGCGCTTCTTTGGCATAATTGCCGAGCTGCGGAACGTGGAACAGCCCGAAGATGCTGTCGCCGCGCAGGCCCTCCAGATACAGGCCAAGTCCGACGAGCACGACCAGCGTCGCGTAGAGCGCAACGTGCACGATCGACGATAACATTCCGTCCAGCCCACGGCGACCCGCGCCATCAGGGAACTTGCGGCCGTGCAGTGCGCGCCAGCCGATCCGGTAGGCGAGCACGATCGCCAGCGTCGCGCCGAACAGGATGTGCACCGTGCGCGCATCGATTTTCAGCGGCCCCTTGGGCCACCAGTCGATCGTCTTCCCGCACAGCCACTGCGCGAGGACCAGCCCGGCGACGATCCAGTGCAGCGCAATCGTGCGGCCATCATAATGGTCGCCCGGCGCTGCGTCCGTACCCACACTCATTCGGGCTTCGTCAGCGACCAGAGGACGGCGGCGCGAAACATCGCCAGCCCTTCGGGACGCAGCGCCTCGAACGTGTCCTGCCATATGAAGAAGCTGACGCGCCGCGCGGGGGCGAGATACTCGCCGTTCATCGTGGCACCACGCTCATAACCGAACACCGCCGCCTTGTCCGGTTCGCCGCGCAGCGTCGCGATCGTGACCGCGCCGAGGCCGGGCTTGCCCCAATTCATCTTGAAATGCTCGTCGGTCAGAACGTTTTGAATGCCCGCCGCGAGCCCGCCGCTTAGCGGATGCGGAGCGTTGACCACGTAAACAAAACGCTGGTTGTCGTCGGTACCGTAATCGCGGCCGTTCTTAAGGCCCGACATTTCGAGTTCGCCCAGCAGATCGTTCTCGCAATCGATCAGCGGGATCGCAACTGCGCGATATTTGGTGCCGACCTCGAGCGCATCGACCGATTCGGAAATGAGGATCAAGTCCTGCCCGCGCGCGACCTCGGCGGGTGCGAACTCGTCGACCTGCTTCACGCGCAAGCCGAGCTTGCCCAGATAAGCGACGACCGCCATATCGTTGCGCCGCCACGCTTCCAGGCTGGGAATGCGCTTGGGATCGGACTGCGCGGTCGCGCGCGCCTTCTCCAGCTTGGTCATATTGGCGACGTAGAGAACCGATTTGCCCCCCACAACCGCCGGATCGAGCGGCGCGGCGTGGGCGACCGGGCCCAGCGCGATAAGCGCCAGCGAGGCCGCGAATAGGCGATCGCGAATCGCGCCACGCGGTTTGCCCCGGTTTTGTTGGCGCATATGAACACTCCTAAGTGATGATTTTCGATTGGACCGCGGGTGTTTGTTGTGTGCCGCGTCCCTGACACCAGCCTTAACTCGGAGCTGCCATCGCTGGTCCCGATCGTTTGCCGACAAACACCTGAATGGCTTTTCAGCCTTGGGCGAGGTTGTGTTCAGCTTGCGTCGCTACGCCATCGCGCAAATGAGCGCGCATCCGCAGCGCGCCCGGGCCCGCTCAGGGGCTCCACCCAAGGGAGGTCAGCAATGACGTTGAAGTGTGTCGCGCGGTTGATGCTTGGAGCCGTGCTTGCGATCGGACCGGCGGTTGGGGTTGCTGCTCAACCCGCACCCCCGCCACCCGCGCACGCCAAGAACTGGACGCATCCCGCGTACAAGATTTACGCGCAGACGCTCGCGGACGAGGTGATGAAGGCGCACCCCGAACTGCTGAGCTTCACGCTGCACGGCGTGCCGCCGGGAATGGACAAGGTCTATACGATGTTCGCGGGCTCCTATCCCGATCGCATCGGCAATCCCGACGATCCCGACGATGTCGACGTGATCGTCAAAGGCATCACCTCGGTCGATCCGCGTTGGGGTCGCCACGACGCAATAGCGAAATTTGTCCTGCAAATGCCGCTGCGAGACGCGCACGGTACTAACATCGGGCTCGCGGTCGCGGCTTACCGGCTGAAGCCTGGCGACAAGCGCACCGAGCGCGACTTCTTCATCGCGGGCACGACGCTTCGTGACCGGCTGCAATCGCGCATCCCGAACTATGCGGCGTTGTTCGAGCGTGCGCGTTAACGGAATCTTCACCAGCGGCCGAACCTGCGCGAGCAAGGCGTGATGAAGCTGACCCGGCCCGCCCTGGCGCGGCGATGCGCGGCGCTGGCCGCGCTCATCAGCCTCGCCTCGTGCGCGCATTACGGTGCTGTGGCGCTTGGCGATTCGGCGGAAGTTCTTTCACCGCCGGTTGCGGCTGTGCTCAGCGCGGATGCGGCGGGGATTGATCGGCCGTATCTGAAGCCGACGCCGATCGATTTGCGC
>JBBSFH010000032.1:0-19979 GCA_038238915.1 Sphingomonadales bacterium | reverse complement strand
GGGCACCTCCCCCAGAGGGGGAGGATCTTAGGTCCTCCCCCTCAGGCGGTGGTGGCGAGCGCAGCGAGACGGAGGGGGCGGGCACGTCGGTCGCCGCCGCCAGCGCGGCCACATGCGCGTCGACATCGGCGCGCGTGAGGCGTCCGCCGCGGCCGCTCGCGTCGATCTGCTGCGGATCGATCCGATGCTCGGCCACCGCGCGGCGCACGGCGGGGGACAGCCGCATCTCGGGCGCGGCGTCGGCGTGCACCGGGGCTGGCATAGGCGCGGCAGGCACCGCTTCGGCCACGCCCACGCGAATACGCGCGAGCAGCATACCGGGCGGCGCGTCCGCCCCGGCTTCGGCGCAAATCTCCGCGAGCACGCCCGCCGCCGGAGCGGACACCTCCATCGCCACCTTGTCGGTTTCCAGCTCGATCAGCGGCTCGTCGACCGCAACCGTATCGCCCACCGCTTTCAGGAAGGCGCGCACGCTCGCCTTGGTCCCCTCCTGCTCGTGGGGAGCGAGGACATCGATCAGATCGGCCATCAGAACGCCACCAGTTTGGAGAGTTCGGCGGCAATGCGCTGCACCGAAGGCACCGCGTAATCGAGCAGATCGGGGTGATGCGGGCTCGGAATATCGGGCATCGTCAGCCGCTTGACCGGCGCGTCCAGATCCATGAACGCCTCGTCCGCCACCACCGCAGCGATCTCGGCGCCAAAGCCGCCGGTGCGCAAATCCTCATGCACGATCAGGCAGCGCCGGGTGCGGCGCACCGAAGCCAGCACCGCCGCCGCGTCCCACGGCATCAGCGTCCTCAAATCGATCACGTCCGCGCTCAGCCCGGTCTGCGCCACCGCGAGTTCGCACCGCTCCACCATCGCCCCCCACGTCACCAGTGTCGCGCGCTCGCCCGCGACCGTCACCCTGGCACGCCCGAAAGGCAGCACATACTCGTCGCCCGGCCACGGCCGCCGCGCCCACGCATGATCGAGCAGCGCGCGGTGCTCGAAGAACAGCACCGGATCGTCGCCGCGCAAGCTCCCGCGCAGCAGCCCGACCGCATCCTCGGCGTTGGACGGCACCGCGACCTTCCAGCCGGGCGCGTGGACGAAGCGGACCTCGTCGGTCTGGCTGTGCCAGGGATCGCCGCATTTGAGGAACCCGCCGGGCATCCTGAGCACCATCGGCGCGGCGAAGCGGTTGGCGGTGCGCCAGCGCAGCGTGCCGCAATCGTTGATCTGCTCACACGCGGGATCCGCGTATTTGCGGAACTGAATTTCGGGCACGGGCATCAAACCGCCAAGCGCCATCCCCACCGCGCGCCCGACGATCCCCTCCTCGCTCAGCGAGGTATCGAACACGCGCGCCTCGCCGTGCTTGGCCTGCAGGCCCTGCGTGACGCCGTGGACCCCGCCCTTGGGGCCGATGTCCTCCCCGAACAGCAGCACCCTGGGGTTGATGGCCAGCTCCTGATCGAGCGTCCGCCGGATCGCCTGCGCCATCGCCACGCGCGGGCCGGATGGAGCGGCAACGTCCGTGGCGGGCGGGGCCACATAGCCCTCCGCGCGCAGCCCGCCCTCGCGCTGCGGCGTCTCGGCCTCGGAAAACACGTGCGACATGACGGTCGCAGGATCGGCAACGGGCCGCACCTCGGCGGCAATGCGCGCGCGCTGGACCGCAGCCGTCGCGTCCGCCTCGGTCCGGTCCCACGCGGCCGCGCTCATCACGCGCGGCACAAGATGCGCGCGCAGCCTGGGCAGCGGATCGCGCGCGGTCTCCAGCTCGACGACCTCGGCGGACTTGTAGGCCTGCGTGTCCTGGAAACTATGCCCGGCCAGACGCGGCACCGTCAGCCGCAGCAGCGCGGGCGCGCGCGCGTCACGCACATGCGCCACCGCGTCCGCCGTCAGTCGCGCGGCGGTTTCGGGATCGCTCCCGTCGCCATCGAAGATCGTCAGCCCTTTGAAGCTCGCAAGATTGGCCGCGATGTTGCCGCCCGGCGTCTGGAAGCGGCCGGGCACCGAGATGCCAAAGCCATTGTCCTCGATGTAGAACAGCATCGGCAGCGCGAGCGTGGTGGCGATCGTCAGTGCCGCCCAGAAGCCATTGGTCGCCACCGACGCGTCACCGCCGAGCACCACGCCGATCGCGCGGGCGTATACCCCCTCGCCGAGCACCTCGTGCCGATAGCGGATCGCCTGCGCATAGCCCGCGATCGGCGTATATTGCGATCCCACTCCCCCACACATCGGCAGCGCGGACGGGCCGTGCGCGTTGGGATAGTTGAACACCACCCCGATATCGCGCCCGTCCGAATAGCCGCCCGCCTTGCCCATCGCCGAGCCGAGCGCGTCCTCAGGATCGACGCCGAGCGCCAGCAGGATCGGCCGCGAGCGATAGTATCCACAGATCGCGTCGTGCGTATCGGTCAGCTGCAGCCCCAGCAGGATCTGCGCCATATCATGCCCGCGCGCCGAGAACTGGTAGCGGACCTGTCCCGATGGCACGAGTTCGCGCTCCTCGATCCGATCCATCGCGCGCGAGACCTGGACGAGCTGCGCCACGCGCGCCCAATCGATCGCGGGCGCGACGGTCCCGTGCGCCGGATCTTCGGGTTCAGTCCTGAGAGCGGTCGCCATGTTCGCCTCCAGCACGGTAACGTGCGCGCCCGCCGCGCGGTCGCATGTGGTCCATAGCGGCGTCACGGTGGTTCACGAACCGGTGAACACCGGCTTGCGTTTCGCGGTGAACGCCGCGACGCCCTCGGCATAGTCCGCGCTATACCCCAGCACACGCATCGCGTCGCGCTCGGCGTCGAGCTGGTCCGAAAGCGTGGCCCCCCAGCTTGCCCGGATCAGCCGCTTGGTCTCGCCCAGCCCGCGCGTCGGCGCGGCGGCAAGGCGAGTCACCAACGCCTCGACTTCGGCCGCGAACAGATCGTCCTCGATGCAGCGCCAGATCAGCCCCCATTCGGCGGCGATTTGGGCAGGCAACGGATCGCCCAGCAGCGCCATGCCGAGCGCGCGCGCCTGGCCGACGAGGCGCGGCAGGTGCCACGATCCTCCCGAATCGGGGATAAGGCCGATGCCCGCGAAGGACTGGATGAACCTCGCGGATTTCGCAGCCACCACGATATCGCACGCGATCGCGATCGACGCGCCCGCGCCCGCCGCCACGCCGTTGACCGCGCACACCACCGGGCAGGGCAGCGCCACCAGCCGCCGGATCAGCGGGGCGTATCGCTTTTCGACCGATTCGCCCAGATCCGCCGCCGTACCGCCGGGAGCGACCGCGCGATCGGCCAGATCCTGCCCCGCACAAAAGCCGCGCCCCGCGCCGGTGAGCAGCAGAACACGCGGCGGCGTGGCCTCCACCATGTCGAGCGCGGCCGCCACCTCGGCATGCATCGCCACCGTGAACGCGTTCAGCCGCTCGGGCCGGTTGAGCGTGAGCCGCGCGACACCGTCCGCCATCTCGAAAAGGATCGTCTCGAACATCATCGGTGCACCATAAGCCGACGCGCCGGTCGATCAACCGCGGATGCCCGATGACAGCCGCGCGCGCCGCGCGCATATCGCCCCGCAAGGAGATCATCATGCCGCAAGCCTTCATCTGCGACGCAGCCCGCACCCCCATCGGCCGCTACGCCGGAGCATTGTCGGCGGTGCGCCCCGACGATCTCGCCGCGATCCCGATCGCCGCGCTCAAGCACCGCAATCCGGGCGTCGACTGGGCCGCGGTGGACGACGTGATCCTCGGCTGCGCCAACCAGGCGGGCGAGGACAATCGCAACATCGCGCGGCAGGCGGCGTTGCTGGCGGGGCTGCCCGATAGCGTCGGCGGCACCACGATCAACCGGCTGTGCGGCAGCGGGCTCGATGCGCTGGCGATGGCGGCGCGCATGATCCGCTGCGGCGAGGCGGAGATCGTGATCGCGGGCGGGGTGGAGAGCATGAGCCGCGCGCCCTTCGTGATGCCCAAGGCGCACGAGGCCTTCGCGCGGGCGAACGAGGTGTTCGACACCACGATCGGCTGGCGCTTCGTCAACCCCGCGTTTCGCCACCGGTTCGGCACCGATTCGATGCCCGAAACTGCGGAGAATGTCGCGGCGGACTATGGCGTGTCTCGCGCGGACCAGGACGCGTTCGCGGCGCGCTCGCAGGAGCGCGCCGCCGCCTCGCAGGCGAGCGGGCGGTTCGCTGCCGAGATCGTGGCCGTGCACGTGCCCCAGAAGAAGGGCGATCATCTTGTGGTCGACCGCGACGAGCATCCGCGCGCGACTTCGGTCGAAGCGTTGGCCAAGCTGCGGCCGATCGTGCGCGCCGATGGCACGGTGACGGCGGGCAATGCGAGCGGGGTGAATGACGGCGCGGCCGCGATTATCGTTGCGAACGAGGCGGCGGCCGCTCGCTACGGTCTTACACCTCGCGCGCGCGTGGTTGGCGCGGCGGTGGCGGGCGTGGCCCCGCGCGTAATGGGCATCGGCCCCGCCCCCGCGACGCAGAAATTGCTCGCGCGCCTCGAGCTGGCGATCGGCGACATCGACCTGATCGAACTCAACGAAGCCTTCGCCGCGCAGGGGCTGGCGGTGCTGCGGCTGCTGGGGCTGGCGGACGACGCAGCGCATGTGAACCCGAACGGCGGCGCGATCGCGCTTGGCCATCCGCTAGGGATGTCGGGGGCGCGGCTGGCGTTGACGTTGGTGGAGGAACTGGGGCGGACGGGCGGGCGCTATGGGCTGGCGACGATGTGCATCGGCGTTGGGCAGGGGATCGCGATGGTGGTGGAACGCGTCTAGCGCTCGCGCATTAGTTGACCGTGCGGTCGGCGAATGCTACGCCGCCTTCAGATCCGGAGTGCCGCCTATGTACACCACCGAACTCACCAAGCCCGCCCCGTCCAACGTCGTCCCCATCGCCGAGGATCCCGCCCGCCTCGCCGCGTTCGAGGCGCGCGTGGCGGCGGACGAGTTCATCGAGCCGCGCGACTGGATGCCCGACGCATATCGGCGCACGCTCGTGCGCCAGATCAGCCAGCACGCGCACTCCGAGATCGTCGGCATGCTGCCCGAGGGCAACTGGATCAGCCGCGCCCCGTCGCTCAGGCGTAAGGCGATCCTGCTCGCCAAGGTGCAGGACGAGTGCGGGCATGGGCTGTATCTCTACTGTGCGGCCGAAACATTGGGCGTGTCGCGCGATGATCTGACCGAGGCGATGCTGAGCGGCAAGGCAAAATACTCGACGATCTTCAACTATCCAACGCTCACCTGGGCAGACATGGGCGCGATCGGCTGGCTGGTGGATGGTGCGGCGATCATGAACCAGGTGCCGCTCCAGCGCACGAGTTATGGGCCGTATGCGCGCGCGATGGTCAAGATCTGCAAGGAGGAGAGTTTCCACCAGCGCCAGGGTTACGAGATCATGATGGCGCTGATGGCGGGCAACTCGGCGCAGAAGCGCATCGCGCAGGACGCTCTGAACCGCTGGTGGTGGCCCGCGATCATGATGTTCGGGCCTCCCGATGAAAACTCGCCGAACACCGCGCAGTCGATGCGCTGGCGCATCAAGCGCGACACCAATGACGATCTGCGCCAGAAGTTCATCGATGTGACGGTGGCGCAGGCCGAAGCGATTGGCCTCACCATCCCCGATCCCGATCTGGTCTTCGATGCGACCACCGGCCACTACAGCTACGGCACGATCGACTGGGAGGAGTTCTACGCGGTGGTGCGCGGTGAGGGCCCGGTCGCGAAGGAGCGTCTCACCGCCAAGAACAAGGCGTGGGACGAGGGCGCGTGGGTGCGAGAAGCCGCCGCCGCACACGCGGCCAAACGCGCCGAGCGCCGCGCGGCGTGAAAGACTGGCCGCTCTGGGAGGTTTTCCTGCGCGCGCGTGGCGGGCTTAGCCATCGCCATGTCGGCAGCGTCCACGCGCCGGACGCGGAACTGGCGGTCAAGCACGCGCGCGATACCTACACGCGGCGCAGCGAGGGCGTGTCGCTGTGGGTGGTGCCGTCGGCGGCGATCCACGCGAGCGATCCCGCGCAGGCAGGACAGATGTTCGAGCCTGCCGACGACAAGGTCTATCGCCACCCCACCTTCTATACCGTTCCCGATCACATCACGCACATCTGATGCGGTGGCAGAAACCAGATAGGCGTTTAATCGCGCCTGGATGGGTCGCCAGCGAGCGATCGGGGGTTGGCCGGTGGCAAACAGTGTTCAATAAATCTAACTTCTGTGGCACGCCCCTATGGCCCGCTATGGCGATCATGGTTAAAGCGTGAACGCCCACACCGCCTACGCGCTCCACCTCGGCGACGATGCGCTGATCCTCGGCCAGCGCCTCAGCGAATGGTGCGGGCACGCCCCCGCGCTCGAAATCGATCTCAGCCTCGCCAACCTCGCGCTCGATCTGGTGGGACAGGCAACCAGCTTCCTCGGCCACGCGGGCGCGCTCGAAGGCGATGGCCGCGATGCAGACGCGCTCGCCTTCCACCGCGACGTGCTCGATTTCACCAACTGCCTGATGGTCGAACAGCCGAACGGCGATTTCGGCCAGACGATCGCGCGCCAGTTCCTGTTCTCGACGTATCAGCACATGCTTTATGAGCGCCTCACCGCTTCCACCGACGCCACCCTCGCCGCGATCGCCGCCAAGGGAGTGAAAGAGGTGGCCTATCACGCCGAGGTCAGCGCAGACTGGGTGATCCGGCTTGGCGACGGCACGCCCGAGAGCGCCGCGCGGATGGCGGCGGGGCTGGAGTGGCACTGGCGCTTCGTCGACGAGCTCTTCGAACCCGTCGATCCCGCGCTGGTTGCGGCGGGGATCGCCGTCGATACCCCTGCGCTCCGCCCCGCGTGGGACGCCCGCGTCGCCGCCGTCCTCGCCGAGGCGAACCTGCCCCGCCCCGCTCCGCGCCGCGCAGTCACCGGCGGTCGCAACGGCCACCACAGCGAGCATCTGGGGCATCTGCTTGCAGCGATGCAGCATCTGCCACGCAGCTATCCGGGCGCGGTGTGGTGACGACTGCTTCAAACCGTCAGCCCGGACTTGTTCCGGGCCAGGGCTGCCTTTCGCCAAACGATCGTACCGAGAAAGCAATGGCCCGGAACAAGTCCGGGCTGACGATTTTGGACGAAGTCTGGTCCGTCCTCGCTCAAGTGCCCGATCCCGAAATCCCCGCGGTCAGCGTGGTCGATCTCGGCATTGTGCGGCGCGTCGATGCCCGCGCGGTCATCATCACCCCCACCTATTCGGGCTGCCCCGCCACGCTCGTCATCGAACAGACGATCCGCGCCGCGCTCGCCGCCGCGCACCTCCCCCACGATGTGGTGACCGAACTCGCCCCCGCGTGGACCACCGACTGGATCACCGACGATGGCCGCGCCAAGCTCCGCGCGTTCGGCATCGCGCCGCCCCCCATCGGCCACGGCACGCGCAGCCTGATGAACGCCGCGCCCGCCGAATGCCCGCGTTGCAGCTCCACCGACACCCGCGAGATCAGCCGCTTTGGCTCCACGCCCTGCAAGGCGCTATGGCAATGCAACGCGTGTGCCGAGCCGTTCGACCGGTTCAAATGCCATTGAGCGCCGCGAGATGAACATCTTTCACTCCCTCGCCATCCGCGAAGTCCGCTGCGAGACTGCCGACAGCATCTCGCTGCTGCTCGACGTGCCAGCCGATCTGCGTCCGAACTTCGCCTTCACCGCAGGCCAGCATGTCACGCTGCGCGCAACGATCGACGGCGAGGACATTCGCCGCAACTATTCGCTGTGCGTCGCGCCGCACGAGAACGAGCTGCGCATCGCGGTCAAGGCTATCCCCGGCGGCATCTTCTCCGCCTGGGCCAACACCCACCTGCAACCCGGCCACTCGATCGAGGTCATGCCGCCGCACGGCAGCTTTACCTGGACGTTCGACGCCGCCAACACCCGCGAATATCTGGGCGTCGCTGGCGGCTCGGGCATCACGCCGATCCTCGCGCTGCTCAAGACCGCGCTGGTCGAGGAACCGCGCAGCCGCTTCACGCTCCTCTACGGCAACCGCCATTCGCAGTCGGTCATGTTCCTCGAACAGCTCGCCGATCTGAAGGACCGCTTCCTCGATCGTCTCGCACTCCACCATTTTCTCGAAGACGAGGTCGACGACGATCTCGATCTCTTCAACGGTCGCCTCGATCGTGCCAAGGCGGACATTGTATTCGATGGCCTCGTCGATCCCGCCACGCTCGATGCCGCCTTCATCTGCGGCCCCGGCCCGATGATGGATGCAGTCGAAGCCTCGCTCCTCGCGCACGGCATGGCCCCGGCGCATATCCTCACCGAACGCTTCACCGTCGGCCCGCCATCCGCCGCGCGCCTCGCCGCCGCACAGGCGCTGGCGGAAAGGGCGGCGGGGCTGACGTTCTCCGCGCGTCTGGGCGGCAGCCGTCGCCAGATCGTCTTCGATCCCGTACTCGGCAACATGCTCGATAGCGCGCGCGCCGCCGGTCTCGCCGCGCCCTATGCGTGCAAGGCGGGCGTGTGCGCAACCTGCCGCGCGCGCGTCACCGCCGGGCAGGTCGAGATGACCACCAACTACGGCCTCTCCGCAGATGAGGTCGCGGCGGGCTACGTGCTCACCTGCCAGTCCGTGCCGATCGGAGCGGGCGTGATCGTCGATTACGACGCCTGAGGCAGGCCGCCCAGAAACGTGTCCACCGCCATGCGCGCGATGGTTTCCGGCCCAAGACGCCCCGCAGGATCCCACCAGGTATGCGTCCAGTTGATCATGCCGAAGAACAGCATCGCGGCCGCCATCTGCTCGTCGGGCGCGAGCGCGGGCGCGATCTCGCCCACGATCGCGGCAACCATCGCGATCAGCGCACGCTGATCAGCGACGATGCGCGCACGACGCTCAGTTGGTAGCTGATCGAGTTCGTTCAGCAGCACCTTCTGCGCGGCCGCCGCGCCTGCATATTCGCGCATCAGCGCATCGGCGAGCGCGCGCAGCCGGGTTTCCGCAGGGCCGTCGGGCACATCGCGCGCGGCGATGAGCAGGCTGGCCAGATGCCCCTCCATCACCGCGAAGAGGATGTCCTCCTTGCCCGGGTAATAATGGTAGATCAGGCTCTTCGACGCGCCGCACGCCGCTGCCAGCTCGGCCACGCTCGTGCTGGGGAAGCCCTTGGCGGCGAATAATCGCGCCGCCGCCTCGACGATGCCCGCGCGCTTGTCGTCGTAATCGGCCGCCTGCGGTCTTGCCATGATGATGATCTTGCCACGCGCATCGCCGCATCGGAAGGGCGAGCGCCGGGTTGGTCCGCCCCGTCGCGGCCGATCTTACCCGCGCGGGGTAGCCCCGGCGGCTCGCGCATGGCAGTGCGATGCGCGTGCGGCGCGTTCTTGCCCTTCCCCTCGCGATCCTGCTCGCAGCGATGCAGGCTTCAGACGCGCCCACGCCGGGGTTCGGCCCATGGCTCGCCGATTTCGCTGCGCGCGCGGGCGCGGCCGGCGTGAGCGCTCCGACGCTGTCTCGCGAGCTCGCCGGCCTCGCATATGATCCGCGGGTAGTCGAACTCGATCGCGCGCAGCCCGATGCGCGCTCGGCGGTGCAGCCGCGCTTCGACGCGTATCTCGCCCGCCACCTCGACGCCGCCCGCATCGCGCGCGGGGGCAGCCGCGTGCAGGCGGACGCGCGCGCGCTCCTCGCGGCGCAGGCGCGCTACGGTGTGCCCGGCGGGGTCCTGCTCGCGGTCTGGGGGATGGAGACCGATTATGGCGCGGTCACGGGCCGGTTCGATCTTGTGCGCAGTCTTGCAACACTCGCTTACGATGGTCGGCGTCGCACGCTGTTCGAAGGCGAGCTGATTGCCGCGCTGCGCCTGATCGATCGCGGCGTCGTCGCACGCGCCAATCTGCGCGGCTCGTGGGCGGGTGCGACCGGCCAACCGCAGTTCCTGCCATCGTCTTACGATCGGCTCGCGGTCGATGGTGACGCGGACGGGCGCGCCGACATCTGGGGGGGCGAGGCCGATACGCTCGCCTCGATCGCGCATTACCTCAGCGTAAATGGCTGGCGAGCGGACGCGCCGTGGGGAATGGCGGTGATCGTGCCGACCGCGCTCGACCGTGCCCGGCTTCGCGCTACCACACCGGCGGCGGCATGCGCCAAACCGCTCGCCCGCCACAGCCGCTGGCTCGACATCGCGCAATGGCGCGCGCTGGGGCTGACACCCGCGCCGGGCTATTCGTGGGCACCGGACAGCGCCTATGCCACGCTGATCGAACCCGATGGACCCGGGCAGGGAGCGTATCTCACCTATGGCAATTATCGCGCCATCCTCGCCTACAACTGCTCCAACTTCTACGCGCTCTCGGTCGCGCTGCTTGCCGATCGGCTGCGCGCTGACGATCCTGCTGGCGGGTTGCGCTAGCCGATCTGCGATGCCCCCGCCGCCACGGGCGGCGAGCGTCGCCCAAACACCAGCGCCCGCGTCGCCCGCCTCCCCCGCGCCGTGGGACGCTGCGCCCAAGATCGGCAAACCCTATCAGGTGCTCGGCCAATGGTATGTGCCCGCCGACGACCGCGCCTACGACGCGACCGGGATCGCATCGTGGTACGGCCCCGGTTTCCACGCGCTGTCGACCGCAAACGGGGAAACCTATGATCAGGATGGGCTGTCGGCGGCGCACAAGACGCTGCCGATGCCCTGCTATGTCGAGGTGGAGAACCTCGATAACGGGCGGCGGCTGACGTTGCGCGTCAACGATCGCGGACCGTTCGTCGATGGCCGCATCCTCGATCTGTCGCGGCGCGCGGCGCAGTTGCTGGGGGTGGACGGGCCCGGCACCGCGCATGTGCACGTGCGGCGGGTGTTTCCCGATACGGCCACCATTGCAGCACTCCGTCCGCCAGCGCGCGCGCCCGCGCTGGCTGCCGCAGCACCGCCGCCACCGCGCGCGACCGATCCCGCGATCGCGGCTTCCGCTGTGGTGCGCGCCGCCGATCCCGTATCGGTCACGACCGAGCACGCCACGCCCGCCCCAGCGCCCGCCACCGGCCCGCTCATCCAGGTTGCCGCCGTCTCGGATGCGGGGCGCGCGGCGTGGCTCGCGGGCTATCTCTCGCAATTCGGCCCCGCGCGCGTGGAAACCACGCCCGGCGGGCTGCACCGCGTTCGGCTCGGCCCGTTTGCCTCGCGCCCCGAAGCCCAAAGCGTGCTTTCGCGCGTGCACTCGGCCGGGTATGGGGAAGCGTGGATCGTGGCCCCTGCCCCCTCCGCCATTCCATGAGGTGCCGATGCGTCGTTTAATCCTTTCGTTCCTGCTTCTGTCCGCCCTCCCCGCCGCCGCGCAGGGCTTCGATACCGCCGCGCCGATCGCGTACATGAAGGATCTGACCACCGGCACCGTGCTGTTCAGCAAGCAGCCCGACAAGCCGATGCCGCCCGCCTCGATGGGCAAGATGATGAGCGTCTACACCGCGTTCGGCATGATCGCAGCGGGGCATCTCAGCCTCGATCAGAAAATCCTCGTGCGGCCCGAAACCTGGACCAAATGGCACAGCCAGGGTTCGACCATGTTCCTTGGCGTCGGCGAACAGCCCACCGTGCGCGATCTGCTGAGCGGGATCGTGACGCTTTCGGGCAATGATGCGTGCGTGGTGCTCGCCGAAGGGATTGCGGGCAACGAAGCGAATTACGTATCGCTGATGAACCGCGAGGCGTCGCGCATCGGCCTCCAGCACAGCCATTTCGCCAACACCAACGGTTGGCCCGATCCGCAGGAGTATGTGACCGCGCGCGATCTTGCGACAATCGCCGAACGAACGATCCACGATTATCCCGCTCTATACCGCCAGTTCTACAGCCAGACCTCGTACAAATGGGGCAAGACGCTCGGCGCGGGGAAGGACATCGAACAGGCCAACCGCAACCCGCTGCTCGGCCGCGTGGCGGGTGCGGATGGGCTAAAGACCGGCCATACCGACGAGGCGGGCTACGGCTTCACCGGTTCCGCCGTGCAGGATGGGCGCCGCATCGTGATGGTCGTCGCGGGCCTCACCAGCTTCAACGAGCGGATCGCGCAGTCGGTCTCCTTCATCAACTATGGCTTCCAGGCGTTCGAGGCGGTGCCGGTGGCCAAAAAGGGCGCACACCTTGGCGACGCAGCGGTGTTCGATGGCGACAAGCGCATGGTTGGCCTGATCGCGCCTGCGGACATCTTCGTGTCGATGCCGCGCGCCGCGCGCGATCTGGTCAAATCACGGCTGGTCTATACCGGCCCGATCAAGGCCCCGTTCGCCGCTGGCCAGCCCATCGCCGAACTCGTGATCACCGGCCCGGGCTTCGAGCGGCGCGCGCCCGTTGTCGCCGCCGAAGCGGTGGGCAAGGCGAGTTTCTTCGATCGCATCCGTAACCGGATCGGCGGGTGACCGCGCGCCTGATCGCGTTCGAGGGCGGCGAGGGCACGGGCAAATCCACGCAGGCAGCCCTGCTCGCCGAGCGGCTGCGCGGGCGCGGGCATGAGGTGATCCTCACCCGCGAACCCGGCGGAACACCCGGGGCGGAAGCGATCCGCGCGCTGCTGATTACCGGCGAGCGCGACCGCTGGACCCCGATCACCGAGGCGCTTCTGCTCAACGCCGCGCGCGCCGATCACGTCGAGCGGTTGATCCGCCCGGCGCTTGCGCGCGGCGCGTGGGTGGTGACCGATCGCTTCGTCGATTCGACCTTCGCCTATCAGGGTTCGGGCAAGGGGATGCGCAGCGGCGATCTGCGCGATCTCCACCGCATCGCGTGCGGCGGACTGCTCCCCGATCTGACCGTGCTGCTCGACGTCCCCATCGCCGAGGGGCTTGCCAGAGCACATGCGCGCGGGGCCACGAACCGGTTCGAGGCCGAAGGCCCCGACTTCCACGATCGCGTCCGGCTGGGCTTCTGGGGCCTCGCCGAAGCGTCGCCCGATACCTATCGCATCGTCGAAACCAATGGCGGCATCGAGGCGACCGCCGAGCGCGTCTGGGCCGAGGTTCACCGCCTTGTGCCGCAGCACGGCGCATGATCGTGCGCGACGCCACGGTGGACGACCGCGCCGGCTGGGAGCGGCTGTGGGCGGGCTATCTGGCGCATTACAGCCAGACGCTCCCGCCCGCCCAGACCGCGCACACGTGGGAGCGCTGCCTCGATCCCGGATCGCCGATCGCGATGCGCGTCGTTCCCGGCGTGCACGGCCCGATCGATGGCTTCGCGATCCATATGCTGCACCCGAGCACCTGGTCGATCGGCCCAAGCTGCTATCTCGAAGACCTGTTCGTCGCCGAGCATGCGCGCGGCCGCGGCATCGCACGCGCGCTGATCGACGATCTGATCGCGCAGGGCCGCGCCAAGGGCTGGAGCCATGTCTACTGGGTGACCGAGGCGTACAACGACCGCGCGCGTGCGCTTTACGACAGTTACGCGGAGGCGGACGGCTATGTGCGCTACCGGCTGGCGCTCTAGCCCCCTCTCCCCTTGCGGGAGAGGGATACAAAGCCTTGGTGAGCCTCTTGGCGAAGCCGGGCGCAGTTGGGTGAGGGGTGCTTCGGTGGGCGCGAAGGAACCCCTCACCCAACTGCGCCTGGGGCCGCGTAAAGAACACGACCCAAGGTTCCGTATCCCTCTCCCACAAGGGGAGAGGGGGGGGGCGCTGCTATGATTGTCGGCCACCCCCTCCCCACCGCCGCCTTCCTTGAGGGCTGGCGCGAGGATCGGCTGCACCATGCGTGGCTGCTTGCGGGTCCGGAAGGCATTGGCAAGCGCGCTTTCGCCGATGCGGCCGCGTTGATGGTGCTCGCGGGGGCGCGTTCGTTCGATGAGTCGGCGGGCAGCCAGGCAGCCAACCTGATCGCCGCCGGCAGTCATCCAGATTACATGGCTATCGAGCGCGAGCCGTTGCAGGCGGGCAGGATCGCCAAAGAGATTGTCATCCATCAGGTACGGGGTAATCCGAGCGATACGATCCGCCGGTCGCACGTGGTCGATTCAAAGAAATACGTCGCGCGCCTGTTCGAGAGCAAGCCGTCGATCGCAGAATGGCGCGTGGTGATCATCGATGCGATCGACGACATGAACGTGCAGACCGCCAACGCCTTGCTCAAGACCTTGGAGGAACCGCCCGCGCGCGCGCTGTTCTTGCTCGTATCGCACAGCCCGGGCCGTCTGCTGCCCACAATCCGCTCGCGCGCGCGCCGCCTCGTGTTCCGGCCGCTCGGTCACGCCGAGACGCGCGCGGTGATCGCGGTGCATGCGCCCGATCTCGACGAGGACGAGCTCGATGCGCTCGCCGATCTGGCCGAGGGCGCGCCGGGCCGGGCGCTGCGCTATGCGGGGCTGCAGGTGGGCAAGCTCGCCACCGATCTCGATGCGCTCGCCCTCGCCGCGCCCGCGCAGGCACGCGCCCGCGCGCTGGCGCTGGGGCGTGCGCTCGCGGGCAAGGCCGCGCAGCCGCGTTACGAGGCGTTCCTCGATCTGGCACCGCGCCGCCTCGCCGCCGCCGCCCGCCGCGCCACTGGCCCCCGCCTTGCCCGCACGATCGCGCTATGGGAGGAGGCGCAGGGCCTCGCCGCGTCCGCGCCCGGCCTCAGCCTCGATCCGGCGGCCGTGGTGGCCGAACTCGCAACACTGGTGGCGGGGATCGACCGGGAGCAGCCGTGACCACACCTTTCTACATCACCACTGCGATCAGCTATCCCAACGGCCGCCCGCATGTGGGCCACGCCTACGAGGTGATCGCCACCGACGCGATCGCGCGTTGGCACCGGCTGAACGGCAGCCAGGTGTTCTTCATGACCGGCACCGACGAGTACGGGCTGAAGATGGCGCAGGCGGCGCGCGATCAGGGGGTTACGCCTCAGGAACTCGCCGACCGCAACGCGGCCGAGTTCCAGCGCCTCAGCCAAACGCTAAACATCAGCCACGATCGCTTCATCCGCACCACCGAACCCGCGCATCATCTCGCCGTGCAGGCGCTGTGGCGCGCGATGGCGGCGAACGGAGACATTTATCTCGACCGGTACGAGGGCTGGTATTCGGTCCGCGACGAGGCCTTTTACGCCGAGGACGAGCTGATCGACGGCGAGGGCGGCGCGCGGGTGTCGCCGCAGGGCACGCCGGTCGAGTGGACGAAAGAGGAAAGCTGGTTCTTCCGCCTCTCCGCCTATGCCGACCGCCTGCTCGCGCATTACGAGGCGCATCCCGAGTTCATCCAGCCCGCCAGCCGCCGCAACGAGGTGATCGCCTTCGTGAAGGGCGGCTTACGCGATCTCTCGATCAGCCGCACCAGCTTCGATTGGGGCGTGCCCGTCCCCGATAGCCCCGGCCACGTGATGTACGTGTGGGTGGACGCGCTCACCAACTATCTGACCGCGACGGGCTATCCGGGCGTGGGCGGGCCGGGCGCGCCTGCCTGGCCCGCGCAGTTGCATGTGATCGGCAAGGATGTGGTGCGCTTTCACGCGGTCTACTGGCCCGCCTTCCTGATGTCCGCCGGGCTGCCCTTGCCCGAACGCGTGTTCGGCCACGGCTTCGTGCTCAACCGCGGCGAGAAGATGAGCAAGTCCGCGGGCAATGCCGCCGATCCGTTCGCGCTGGCGGACGCGTTCGGCGTGGATCAGCTGCGATACTTCCTGTTGCGCGAGGTGGTGTTCGGACAGGACGGAAGCTATTCGGACGAGGCGATCGTCACGCGCACCAACGCCGAACTCGCCAACAGCTTCGGCAATCTGGCGCAGCGCGTGCTGAGCCTGATTCACAAGAATCTGGACGGGGTGTTGCCTATAACCCCGTCCGGGGCGGAGCCGGATGAGGACGTCGCGCTCATCGCCCTTGTTGATTACGCGTGTAGGGTCGAGATGCCCCGGGCTTGGGCTCAGTTCGCGATCTCGACTGCTATCGAGGCGTGGACGCGCGCGGTCTACGCCTGCAACCAGTATGTCGACGCGCAGGCCCCCTGGGCACTGAAGAAGACCGATCCTGCGCGCATGGGCGCGGTGCTGGCGACTTTGTTTGTGTGCATCCGCGACCTGGCGTTGGCGATCTCGCCGGTGGTGCCGGGGTCAGCGGCGCGGTTGTTTGATGCGATGGGGGTGCCGGAGGGGGAGCGCGATATGCGGGCGATGGCTGATCGGGGGTGGTATAGGCGGCTGGCGGGTTCGGAGTTCCGCCTTGCTGCGCCGACACCCGTGTTCCCGCGAGTAGATACACCCACGTCCGTAATGCGCTAGGAAAGCAGACCCGCTATTCGCCAGTAGCAACCTTGGGGCCAAACGAGTTATCGTCGTATCTGATAACATCCCCATCACGCCCTATGCGTCGTAACACGACACTCACGACCATTGGTGTACCTTTGTAATTCGCTTCATTACTACCGTTAAACGTTAAGCTTCCGTCAAGCGATCCCGTAGCGACTTTAGCCGTCTCTTTCACTGATGCACCGATGTCACGGCTACTTTTGGCGATCCACGTTACGTCCGGCGAGAGTGAAACAGATGTCACGATATACAATGCGCCTGCTTTTGGATTGACTGCCGTAAGAGGCTGGCTCTTGATTGATGCAAAAAGACTGCTGCCCTCAGCATTTTTGCTGCCACCATCGAGAGCAAAAATCGTTTGAAGAAAAGATGTCCGCTCTGGCCCCAAGACACTTGTCACACTCTTAGCGTCGCGCTCGATATGGCTGCTAGTTTTGAAGTGCGCATCAGCGGAAGGTAAAAACGACGTTATAAACTTTACTGTCGCTGCAATTCCACCCGTACGATCAACAACGATGTGTTCGGAAAGCGCAGGAGCGTTCGTCGTCGTTATATTGTCGGCTATGAAACTTGATACAACGGACGTATTGGAGGTGTCTTTGGTAGCATCGAAAACGCGCACGACGGTCCCTGGTCGAGGTTGACGATGTAGCAGCCAAACCGTTCCAGTATACAGATCCCGATCGTGAATAGGGGCAGGGCTAGGGCCAGATGCTCCGGCGCACCCGCCGAGGCTCAGCCCCAAAACGAGCGAAATTTTCAACGTTTTGATGATCATGGCGCATCCTCAGTGACTTCGACACTCGATTGTACGCACGACACGTATAGGGCTATAGATTAAACAATGGTTGTCAAGCCTCGCCGCGAAGACTACCGACCATAACCGGTCGGGGCTTTATCTAGCCATAGCTGAGTGCCTGATAGCGTCCGCTTGAAACTCGCGCCCCCGCTTGACGCTCCCGCCCGTCGCCCGCACCTGAGCGCGTCATGCTCGTCGATAGCCATTGCCACCTGAACTACCCCGGCCTCGTCGAGGATCAGCCCGGCGTGCTCGCCCGCGCGCGCGCGGCGGGGGTGGGGAAGATGGTCACCATCGCCACGCGCGAGGCCGAATGGGCGGCGGTGCGCGCCACCGCCGAGGCGCACGCCGACGTGTTCGCCACCGTCGGCATCCACCCGCACGAGGCGGACGCGCACGCGCACATCACCGCCGAACGCCTGATCGCCGAGTGCGAACACGCCCGTATCGTTGGCATTGGCGAGAGTGGGCTCGACTATCATTATGACCGCTCGGCCCGCGCCGCGCAGCGCGCCCTCTTCCGCGCACACATCGCAGCCTCGCGCGCCACGCAGCTCCCGCTCGTGATCCACACGCGCGACGCGGAAGCGGACACCGCCGCGATCCTGCGCGAGGAAATGGCGGCGGGCGCGTTCCCCGCGCTGATCCACTGCTTCACCGCCAGCCAAGCCTTCGCCGAGGCCGTCCTGCCGCTGGGCCTCTACATCTCGCTCAGCGGCATCGTCACCTTCAAGAAATCAGTGGACCTCCAGGCGATCGCGCGCGATCTGCCGCTCGATCGCCTGCTCGTGGAAACCGACGCCCCCTTCCTTGCCCCCCAACCCGTGCGCGGCAAAACCTGCGAGCCCGCGCATGTGGCGATGACGGCGGCCTTCGTGGCCGAGCTGCGCGGCATAACGCTTGGCGAATTGGCCGCAGCGACCACCGACAATTTCCATCGCCTGTTCACGCGCGCGGGTTAAGCGGCTGCGGATGGATCGTGCCCGGCTCCCCCTCCGCCCTTCGGGCACCACCGCCCGAGGGGGAGGACCTAAGATCCTCCCCCTCTGGGGGAGGTGGCGGCGGAGCCGACGGAGGGGGAGCAGCCGCGCGCAATCCCGCGAGCCGCGCGCATGAAGATTACCCTGCTCGGCACCGGCACCTCATCGGGCGTGCCCCGCATCGGTAACGACTGGGGCAACTGCGATCCGCTCGATCCGCGCAACCGCCGCCGCCGCGTCTCCATCCTCGTGCAATCGGGCGACACCACGATCCTGGTCGATACCGGTCCGGACATGCGCGAACAGTTGCTCGATGCGGGCGTGTCGGCGGTCGATGCGGTGTTTTACACGCACGATCACGCGGACCACACGCACGGGATCGACGATCTGCGCGGGCTGTACAACATCACCAAAAAGCGCGTGCAATGCTACGCCAACGAGCCGACGCTGACACTTCTCCACGCGCGCTTCGGCTATATCTTCAAGGGCGAGCACGGCTATCCCTCGATCGCGCAAGCGAACCGGGTGGCCGAAACCCACCGCATCGGCCGCATCACGGTGCGCAGCTTCCGCCAGATCCACGGGATGATCGACAGCGTCGGCTATCGGTTCGAGGCCGACGGCGGGAGTTGCGTCTATTCGACCGACCTGAACGCCATCGCGCGCGATGCGCACCCGCTGCTCGAAGGCATGGACCTGTGGATCCTCGATTGCCTTCGCAGGAAGCCGCACCCGAGCCACCCCCACCTCGCGCTCGCGCTCGAATGGGTGCAGCGCTTCCGGCCGCGCCGGACGTTATTGACCCACATGGACAGCAGCATGGACCACAAGACGCTCACGGCCGAACTCCCCCCCGGGGTCGAACCCGGCTATGATGGGCAAATGATCGATCTGCACGCCTGATGGAATGGTTCGACACGCTTGGCGGTTGGGAGCAGGGGCGGTTCCTGTATCTGCTCGCGGTACTGTTGATGGTGGCGATGTTCTCGCTGCCGCTGCGGCGCATCGGGGTGGGCCGCCTGCTGGGGTACGCGCTTGCGTGGGCGGTGATCATCGGCGGCGGCTGGCTGGCACTCGATCGTTCACCGCAGGCGCAACGCTATATCGCGCGGCTGAATACGCCCGAGGATGTCGGCCAGATTCCCCCGCAGACCGGCGGCGAGGTGCGCGTGCGCGCCGCGCTCGATGGACATTACTGGGTGAAGGGAGCGATCAACGGCCACCCCGTGCGTTTTCTGGTCGATACCGGCGCGAGCGACGTGGTCCTCTCCGAAGCGACCGCGCGTCGTGTCGGCATTGATGTGGGCGCGCTGGTCTACGACCGGCCTGGCGTCTCGGCGAGCGGCCATGTCGAAGCCGCGGACGCGCGCGTCGATCGGCTGAGCGTCGGCCCCATCGTGCGGACCGACATGCCGGTCAGTATCATCCCGGGTGCCGATATCGACCTGCTGGGCATGCGATTCCTGCGCACGCTCGATGGCTGGGCCGTCGAACAGGGCGAACTACGCCTCAAGAGTTGATCGCTGCGGGTCGTCGGGAGTGACGGCAGCAGCGTCGAGGCCGCCCAGACGTTCGGGGGAGGCATGCCCAAACAACCAAAAGCCCCCGCACTCCGGTTAGGAGTGCGAGGGCTGTGATCTGGTTGCGGGAACAGGATTTGAACCTGTGACCTTCAGGTTATGAGCCTGACGAGCTACCGGGCTGCTCCATCCCGCGGTGGCTGAGCCACTGCGCTGTTGGGCGCGGCGTCCCAGCGGGAACTGTCATTGTGAATGGGTTTTATAAACCTCGCACTCCCTCGCGCCCGCGGCAAAGCCTGGCGGCGACCTACTCTTCCAACGCTTAAGCGGTAGTACCATCGGCGCTGTCCGGTTTCACGGCCGAGTTCGAGATGGGATCGGGTGGGTCACGGACGCTATGGCCACCAAGCTATGGCGCGGGCG
>JBBSFH010000031.1:0-24851 GCA_038238915.1 Sphingomonadales bacterium | reverse complement strand
CGCGGGGGATGCCGATCTGCGCCAGCGTCGCTTTTGCCGGCAGGCTCGATTGCTCGACGAGGCGGATGATTTCGGCCTTCTCGGCGGCGGGGTATCTCATGCCTCGTTGCCCCCAGCCGCAATCATGCTTTTTTTAAGCAGCCGCAGCTCGAGCGCCTGCTCGGCAACGACTTCCTTCAAAGCGGTCGCTTCGCGGCGCAGGTCCTTGACCTCGTCGGTGGTCGCGGCGCGCGCGGTGTCGCCCGCGAGGCGCCGCTTGCCGGCCTCGAGGAACTCCTTCGACCAGACATAATAAAGGCTCTGGGCGATGCCCTCGCGCCGGCACAACTCGGCGATCGAGTCCTCGCCGCGCAAGCCATCGAGGATGATCCGGATCTTCTCCTCAGCCGAGAACGGGCGCCGCGTCGCGCGCTTGATGTCCTGCGCCACCCGCTCGCCGGGCATCGCTCTGGGGGTCGGTGATTTTGGTCGCATCGGAGGTCCTTCGTCTCTGCGATGAGACCAAAATCCTCCGCTATCGAAAACCCTCAATCTGTCTCACTGGTGCTAACGCCGGACAGACTCAAACCAAAAAGCCTCCGGAAAACCCGGCGCGGTTCAGTGGAACCTTTAGCGCCCCGTTTGGCGCGGTCCGTTCCTCCCCACCCTACAAAACGGACTTAAACGACTTACGAGATCGTCTACCTTCGGCTGAAGTTGGCCTTCACGCCAGTGTAAAAATACCGTCCCACGGCTGAAATAGGTTCATTGATTGCGTTGCCCGGATCGGGCTTCTGGTCTGTCAGGTTGAGCACGCCGACGTAGAACGATGCGTCGCCGCGTACGCGCAAAGCGACCTGCACGTCATGCTGCCACAGCTCGCTGTAGCGTAGCTGCGCGGCAGGAGCATAGTTCGGACTGGACTCCGTGGTCTGTTTGCTTTGCGTGCGCTGCGCATCAATCCAGCGCAGATTATACCCGAGCGTCAAGGCCCCGATCGCCCAAGTCGGTGAGAGATTGAAGGTGAATTCCGGATTGCCGGGTTGATCGAGATTATCGCTGGTGGGCGCGCCCGGAAGACCGACGGTCGTGAGCTTGTTCACATATCCGCCGACGAAGCGAATATCGAAGAGCCCCGCGCTCGCGGTGCGAAGTACGTAATCTACATTAACGTCCGCGCCGGCCGTCGCAAAGCTCGCCACATTTTGTGGCTGGACGACGTAGCTCACAACCGTGCCCACAGGTGGCTGCACGGGGAAATTGGGTAGCGTCCCCACGCCGTTGAAACGCGTGATGTTGGCGCAGAACTGATTGCTGATTGTGGGACCATCGACGCACAGAGCGGCAAGTGTGCTGGGGTCGATTGTATTGATCGCGCCTCGCAGCTTGATGTCGTACCAGTCGAACGAAGCAGTGAGTCCGTGCAGAAAGCGCGGCCGCAGCACCACGCCCGCGGTCCAGGTGCGCGCGGTTTCGGGCTTGAGGCCAGCGTTGCCCTCCTGCACGCCGCTGATGATGCTACCCGTCTGCAGACCATTATTGGGCACGGTGCCATACCGCGCCAGCAGCGCAGTGCAGTTGGCGGGGCGGTAACTCGAGCCATTGCCGATCTGCTGCGGCGTGCACGGATCGACCAGGAACGTACCCGTGCCCGCTTGCGGCTGAAACAGCTCGCCGATGTTGGGCGCGCGCACCGCCTCGCCGTAGGAGCCGCGAAAGCTGATGTCGCGCACCGGCGCGTAGACGCCATTGACCTGGTAGGTGTGGGTTTGGAAACCTGTCGAGTAGCTTGAGAAGCGGTAAGCCGCGCCTGCTGAGAGCAGATAGGCACGCGGCCTGTCTTTCAAGATCGGTGCGTTGAGTTCGCCGAACGCTTCCTTGACGTCGAACGCGCCGCGCGAGGGGACGACAAGAGACGGTTCGTTGCCGTTCGAGTTGAAACTGTTGTTAACGAAGTTAATGCTCGGATTGAAGCGGCTCGTCTCGCGGCGGTACTCGCCGCCGAAAGAAAAGCCGATCGGGCCGCCGGGCAGCGAGAACAATCGCCCGAGATCGCCGCTAATGGACGCGCTACCGACGGTCTGCGTGATTGCCTCGTTCGTGCCCGAATCGTTCGTCTGGAAGTAGGCGAGCGCCCGGCCGCTGATCGGGCCCCGGCCGAAAAGATTTACAGGCAGGCAGCCACTGCTGAAGCCCGAGCGGCAGGCTGGCTGGCCCGTTGCGGGATCGATCACGACGTCGAGCGCCTGCTGATACCGGCTGTTAAAAATCTCGCTGAGCTTGGTGATCGCAACGTCGGTCTCGCCATATTCGGCGTAGGTATCGTATGTAGCGTGTTCGCCGATCCGGCCCGAAAGATCGAGCACGCCACGGTAGGTCTTTCGCAAGTCGCTCTCGCCGTGCTTGCCGTAATCGAGATCGTCCCGGTTGACGGTGACCGAGTTTACCCCTGCCGCCGTCGCGGCTGCAATGATGCTGGCCGACACATAAGGATTGGTGATCGGCACCGATTGACCGTAGGTGCCGAAATAATAGTCGAACGTGGTCGCCCGCGTCTCGGCGTACTTGGCCTCTACGCTGACTTTGAACGCATTCGATACGTCGTAGTGGCTCAGCAGGTTGACGTCCGTCCGCCGGAGCTTGGGCGCGAGATCGCCCGAATAGAAGCCGGCCACTGGTGTATCGTCCCCAGGACCAGTCGTGTAATAGGCTGCTGGCTTCCCGTGATTGTAGGGCAGCCCCAGCCCGTTGAAGGTGAAGGTACTCCCGCCGTCGAGGCTCACAGCGCCGATCGGGCTTTCGTTCGGATAGCGCAGCTGGCCGACGAGAATGTTCTGCGGGAGCGCCGGGTTACTCACCGCGGCATCGTTGGGAATAAGATACTGGCGCTGATCGAAACGCAAGAAGCTGCGCTGGTCGTTCTCCAGCCGATCATCCTCGTTATATTCAAGTGAGAGCGTAATGTTGCCGTTGCCGCCCGCGAAGTTCTTGCCTGCCGCGATCGAAGCGAAGCTGTTGGCAGCGTCGCCATGCCCGGAGATGCCCTGTTGGGCGCGCGCGCGCACGCCGTCGAGATCGCGTTTAAGAACGAAGTTGACGACGCCCGTGACGGCATCGGCACCGTAGATCGCCGAGACGGCCGAGGTCAGCACGTCCACGCGCTCGATCAGGTCGGTCGGAATCGAATTGATGTCGACCGCCGCTGTATTGACGTCGCCCGCAACATGGCGGCGCCCATCGACCAGCACGAGCGTCCGCGGGATCCCCAGACCGCGCAGATTGAGTTCGTTCAGCCCCGCCGCGCCGAACGGCTGTCCGAACACCGCATTGCCTCCGCTCGTCTGGGTGAAGTCGCGCGAACCGGTGAGAGCGGGGATACGTTCGAGGAAGTTGGTTATGTTGGTGTTGCCCGATTCCTGAATGGCCGCGGCGTCAAAGGATATGATCGGGTTGGGGGTTGCAAACTGCTGGCGTGCGATGCGCGAGCCGGTCACCACGATCGCCTCGCTCGCGAGCGCGGCGGCCGGCGGAGCGGCGACGGTATCGGCCAACGGTGGCGTGGGCGAAGTCTGGGCGAACGCCGGGGCAGATGCGAGGAGCGATAGGACTGCGGTGCCCGTGATGGTCGCGATGTCTGGGCGTTTCATTATTACTTCCTGTGTCTCAATCGTACTTTTGTATCGGCACAAAGCCGGGGGCGGTATAGACGGTGCTATCCGGTAAATGCGGTGCGTCTCGGCATCGCATGCCGGCTCCGCCCAGCAGCGCGCGCGTTCGGGGCACTGATTGACAAGACTGGTGAAAGCGGGAGCACCTTCCATGTTCGACAGACATGCCTGGCGAATGTGTCCGGGTAGGCGAGGATGCGCATGAGCAGCGTGATGGTACAGGCGCTGAGCAAGCATTTTGGGCCGACGACGGCGCTGTATGCCGCCGATCTCAGCATCGAGGATGGCGAGTTCGTGGTCATCGTGGGGCCATCGGGCTGTGGCAAATCCACCTTGTTGCGCCTGATCGCGGGGTTGGAAGAGCCGAGTGGCGGGCGGGTGTTGATTGGCGGGCGCGATGTGACCGCCAGCGATCCGGCGGCGCGCGGGATCGCGATGGTGTTCCAGTCTTACGCGCTCTACCCCCATTTGACCGTGCGCGAGAATATCGCGTTCCCGCTGCGCCAGGCGAAGCGCGGGCGCGACGAGATTGCGCGCAAGGTGGGCGAGGTGGCGGCTATGCTCGAGCTGGACGGTCTGCTCGACCGGCGGCCGCGGGCGCTGTCGGGCGGGCAGCGGCAGCGGGTATCGATCGGACGCGCGATTGTGCGCGATCCGGCCGTGCTGCTGCTCGACGAGCCCCTGTCCAATCTGGACACGGCGCTGCGCGTGAAGATGCGCCACGAGTTCGCGCGGTTGCACCAGCGGCTCGGCACGACGATGATCTATGTTACGCACGATCAGCTCGAGGCAATGACGCTCGCCAACCGCATCGTGGTGATGGCGGAGGGGCGGATCGAGCAGGTTGGCGCGCCGCTCGATCTGTATGCCGCGCCCGCGACAATCCGGGTGGCCGAAGCAATCGGATCTCCGGCGATGAACCTGCTCAGTGTGACGATCGAGGCGGCGGACAGGAACGGCGCGACGGTGCGCTTCGCGGGCGGGGGCCGCTGCTGCGTCGCGGCGCGGGTTCCTGAAGCCGATATCGGCAAGGCGGCGACGTTCGGCGTCCGGCCCGAGCACCTCACGCCCGATGCCGACGGCATCTTCGGCGGACATCTGGAACTGTTCGAGCGCCTCGGCCCACTTTCGTTCGCCCACCTGAGCGAGGGCGGCACGAGCGCCACCGTCGTGGCGCAACTGCCCGGGGACCGCCACGTGACGCTGGGCGAATGGGTCCGCTTCTCGGTCGCGCCCGAAGACGCGCACCTGTTCGCGGCGGACGGATCGGCCTACCCGCGTCTCAGCCCTTGACGCCGCCGCCGAGGACGCCGGTGAAATAATAGCGTTGCATCGCGACGAATAGCAGCAGCACGGGCGCGGTCGTGATAACCGCACCTGCCATCATCAGTTCGGTATCCTGCGCGTGTTCGCGGCTGATAGCGGCCAAGGCGACGGGGAGCGTGTAGAGGCGTTGATCGGTGATCGCGATCAGTGGCCAGAGGAAATCGCTCCAGCTCGCGAGGAAGGTGAAGAGCGCGAGTGTGACGACGACGGGCTGCATCAACGGCAGCACGATGCGGGTGAAGACGCGCCATTCGCTGGCGCCATCGATACGCGCGGCGTCGAGCATCTCGTCAGGAATGGCGAGCGTGGCCTGGCGCACGAAGAGGACGCCGTAGACGCCGGCCAGCCCCGGCGCGAGGACGCCCGCGTAGCTGTTCACGAGGCCCGCCCATTTGAGCATCAGGAACAGCGGCAGCATCGCCACCTGCGCGGGGACGACCGCAAGCGCGAGCAGCGCTTGGAGAGCGCGCGCGCGGCCGGTAAAGCGCAGCTTGGCGAACGCGTATCCGGCGGGGACCGTTAGGCCGAGGCCGAGCAGCGTTGCAAGCACGGCGAGCGCAAGGCTGTTCAGCAGCGCGGGGAAAACCTTGTAGCTGGTCGCCCCGCCCAAGCTTTGGTGAGGGAATAGCAGTTCGCGGTAGTTGGCGAGGGTGGCGTGATCGGGCCACAGCGGCGGCGGGAAGCTGGTGGCAGTGCCCTTGGGCATCAGCGAGACCAAGACCATCCAGACGAGCGGCGCGGCGGTGAGCAGCGCGACCAGGGCGATGGCGAGGTTTGGCGCCACCGTGCGCAGCTTCACAGCCATTCGTAGCGCCTGCCAAGGCGCGCCTGTGCGGCAGTTAGCGCGAAGATGGCGACGAAGAGGATCACCGCGACGGCGGACGCCATCCCCAAGTTCCACCAGGTGAAACCCTGATCGAACATGAAATACAGGACCGTCTCGGTGCTTTGCGCCGGGCCGCCGTGGGTCATCACATAGGGTTCGGTGAAGATTTGCAGGAAGTTGGCGACGCTGAGCACGGCGGCGAGCAGCAGCGCGGGGCCGATGGCGGGCAGCGTGACGTGGCGGAAACGCGCCCATGCGCCAGCGCCATCGAGCCGAGCTGCTTCCTGCAGTTCGGTGGAAACCGTCGACAGCGCGGCCGTAAAGACGAGCATGTTGTAGCCGAACGCCTTCCAGACGATGAAGATCAGCGTTGCGGGGACGCTCGTGCGAGGGTTTTCGAGCCAGGCAACGGGTGCCAGCCCAAAGCCCGAGAGCGCATAGTTGAGCAGGCCGCTGCGCGTATCGAGCACGTAGCGCCAGACGAGCGCGGTGGCGACGAGCGTGGTGACATAGGGCGCAAACAGCAGCAGCCGCCACAGCGACTTCCAGCGCACGGTCGCCGCGTTGATCACCATCGCGGTCAGCAGCGAGGTGCCGATCGCGGCGGGCACGCCGAGCCCGGCGAACAGGAGCGTGTTGCCGACGGCACGCCAGAAGGACGGGGTGTGGAACAGTTCGGCATAATTGCCCGCGCCGATGAAGCGCAGGTTCGCTAGGTCTGCGAGTGCGTAAATATCAAAATCGGTGACGCTGAGCAGCAATGCGCCTGCGGTGGGTAGCACGAGCAGGAGGATGGTCGCGAGCAGAACGGGCGCGGTGAAGACCAGTCCGGCGCGGGCCTGGCGGTTCATGCGATGCGCCCGCGATCCAGGAGCGAGCGGCGTTTTTCGAGGATGCGATCGATACGCCGGTCCATCTCGCGGGTGGCGGCATCGACGCCGTATTCGCCGCGCACCATGTGCTCGGCGACCTGTTGCACTTCGAAGACAATGCGTTCCCATTCGGGCACGGCCGGGGGTGCAACGCTGCGCGCGATCTGGCTGGCGAACACCCGCGACACGGGATCGCCGCCGAGACCCGCGGCGTCCCAGGCACCGGTCCGGGTGGGCAGATCGCCGGTGATGCCGTAAATGCGCCGCTGCACTTCGGGGCTCGTCAGGTAGGCGACGAGGCTCCACGCCGCGTGCGGATCACGCGCATGGCGGCTGACGGCGAGACTGGCACCGCGCGCCATGGCATTGCCCGAACCGCCCGGTCCCGGGGTGAGGACCGCGCCCCACAGCGCGCGCGGGAACATCTGCGCGCGCAGACGCAGATCGCCGATGGTGACCGCGTTCGATGGCAGGACTGCGAACCAGCCGCGCCGGAATGCGATGTAGGTATCGCCGACTTCCGCGCCGGTCAGCGTTGGCGAAAGCCGTTCGTCGTAGATAGACTTGTAGAAGGCCAGCGCGGTGCGAAAGCCGGGCGAGGCGAAATTGCCCCGGCTCGCGCAGTCGCGCAGCAGCGGCTCGGGTTGCTGCGCGGCGTAGGCGAACAGCGGCTCGGGCCAATCGAGCAGGTGCAGCGTCGCGTGGCGATCGGAGTGTCGCCGCACGATCGCGCGCGCCATGCGCTTCCATTCCGCCCAGTCGAGCGGCGGGGAATCGTAGCCGACCTCGCGCACGAGATCGCGGCGGTAGAACTGCACCCAGCTGTCCGCCGTCCACGGCACCGCGACCGCGTGGCTGCCGACCTTGATCGATTCGACCGCGCCTGGAAACTGATCGGCGAGCAGCGCGGTCTGCGGCGGTAACGGGGCGAGCGCGCCGATCAATGCCAGTTCCGGCAGCCACGCGCTGTTGAGCATCATCACGTCGGGAAGCGAGTTGCCCGCCGACGCGGTGAGCAGTTTCTCGTGTGCGCCCGTCCAGGGGATCGTCTGGATATCGACCTGGTTCCCGGTCGCGCGTTCGAACGGCGGTAACAGGAGCGGCGCGTTCTCCCCCGCGGTCCCCATTGCCCACCACGTCAGCCCACGACCGCGCGAGCGCGCGCACGCGGCCACGGCTCCGGCGGCGGCGAGGCCCAGAAGTTCGCGGCGGGCGAGTGTTACCACCTCGCCTATGTCGGCATCGATTATGACGACGGTCCCTTTGCGGTGGGCAGCAAGCACCCTTGATCGAGCGCTCGACTGACTGGGCGGGCATCATTCACCCGTGACGCGTAGGAGGAAAGCGCGCGAGGAACACTGCGTCAAAAACCGCCGCGCAATGCCGAATCATCGAACGCGCCAAATAATAAACGGGAATGTTGAGAGTAGGCGCGTTTGCGGGCAGCCCGACCGCATGCCGATCGATGGCATCGAGAGGCGGCTCATCCGCAGCGCCGCTGCCGCGCAGCCCGCGGCCTCCGCCCGCGCCAACTGGAGCGACGAACTTTATCATAGCACTCGAAGCGACCAGTGCGGCAACGCCGTTGAGCGCGATCAACACCCACTGCATCCAAGGTTGTATCGGCCTGTAATGGCAAGGCAAGGATGTTCGGCGAGCGCGGCCGTGCAGGTGGCGTCGAGCTTGTTGGCGAAAACTGCCTGTTCGCGTGACCGCTGGCGCGGCAGCTATCGCGTTCGCCTGCCCGAAACCTGCCTGTCCGGTATCGGCCCCAGTCACGCCGCGCGCGTCGCGCGAGCGGCGGCGTCTTTGAGTGCCGTAAAGCGCTCCGCGAACGATGGATGGCCCTGCCCGTCGAAGTTGACGATCATCGCGACCGAGACATGCTCAGCCGGAAAGCTGCGCAAATCGGATGCAAAGCCGAAGATGCCGCCGCCATGTTCCACGGTCGCATGGCCCGCGAAGTGCTTGAGTTCGATTCCAAAACCGTAGTTGACCGGCGTGGGTCCGCCAGGTCCCTGGATCGCGGTCGGCTGCGCGCCGCTCGACAGCCGCACGGGAGTGAGCATGGCCTTGAGGCCGTCGGGCGGCAGGATACGCCCGCCAAGCAGCGCGGTGTGCCACCGACACAGATCGCGCGGCGTCGATCGCATCGAGCCCGCACCGCCTGGGTAGGTCATCGAGATATAAGGCGGCGTTGTCGAACGCGACGTCCGAACCCGCGTGGCCGCTGTAGCCTGAAGCGCGGTGCGGCACGACCGCCGACAGTTCGTCGACCGCGGTCTGGGTCAACCCTGCTGGCGCGAAAAGCCGTTGCTGAAAGAACGCCCCGTAAAATGCGCCCGAGATCTTTTCCACGATCAGCCCGAGGAGGACGTAACCTGTATTGCTATAGGCCCACTGCGCGCCGGGCGCGCCGATGAACAACGGATCGGTATGCGCGATCATGTCCGCGAGTAGCGCATCGTGATCGTAGCCCAGCCGCGCCGAGGCGAGGAATGCCTGAGCGGGCTTCCTGTCGGTGTAATTTCCCAGTCCAGCCTTGTGCGTGAGCATGTGGTGCAGCGTGATCTCGTCCGCGCGCGGGACCTGCGGCAAAAATCGGGAGAGTCTGTCACTAAAAGCGAGTTTGCCGTCCGTGGCGAGCAGCACGATCGCAGCCGCAGTGAATTGTTTGGTGATCCCGACCCCACGCTGGCCTTCATGCCGCGGTCGCGGCCGCCCACGTTTGAAGCGCCTCCGCCCGGAAGCGGCGGAGGGTGGGCCGGATACGAGGCGGGGCTGAATGTTGAAATTGTTGTAGACGGCGGCGTGGGTGGAGAGGAAGCGTTGGGCCGAGCCTTGGGACTTGAACTTCTGCTGTTTTCGTTCTCGTCGTCGGATCGGCAGGTGTGAGTTCTCCGCCCGGTTGTTGGCACGCATGCCGCCAGGCCGGTGGTGTTTGGTCAACCCGAGTTCGCGCATCGCGGCGCGGTATGATGCCAGCCCGTCGGTGGTGATCGTTTCGGGATGGATGCCCGTGTTTTTCAGCAATTTGCGCAGCAGCTTCATCGCCGCACCCTTAGTCCGCCGTTTCTGCAGCAGTACGTCGAGCACTTCGCCCTCATCATCAACCGCACGCCACAGCCACATGCGCTTGCCACCGACCTTCACCACCATTTCGTCGAGGTGCCAGCGGCCGGTTGGTTTGCAGCGGTTGCGCCGCAGATTCCAAGCATAGAGCCGACCGAACTTGCACGTCCAGCAGCGGATCGTCTCGTAGCTGACCTCGATCCCGCGCTGGGCGAGCAGCTCCTCGACGTCGCGCAGACTGAGAGTGAACCGGAAATAGAGCCACACCGCGTGGCGGATCACGTCGGGCGGAAAACGGTGGCGTTTGTAGGAGACGGGTTTCATCGGGCACTCGGCTTGCGGTTAGGCGGATCCCGAACCCGAGTGGGGTTTCGCCCTGCCCGCATCCGAGGCGGAGACCCGGAGCGTTTACCTGACAGCCCTTTCGCCGTGCCCGCATCCGAGGCGGAGAGCCATAGCATTTGCCTGACAGCGCTGAGTTGACACATATCCTACGCACCGGGCCGTGAGGCGGGCGGTCCGGCTACGACGCATTTACATAGGGGCAGCGGCGGGGGGATGCAGTCGCGCCTGATCTGCGGCGCTGGGTGTAGCCTTGGTCTTGGCAACACCGGGCGCGGCAAGGCCATAAGCGGCGAACTCTTCGTCAACCTTGGAATAGGCTTTGCGTGCGGCGGCGAAATCGTCCGCCGCGTCGGCGCGCGCGAGGCGCACCTTCACAAGCCCGCGCGCGAACAGCGAGGCAGCCTGCGCGGGCCGAAGTTTGAGCGCGGCATCATAGTCCGCCAGCGCCCCCTGCAGATCGCCCAAGCGCAACCGAACCAGCCCGCGACTATCGAGATAAGCCGCTTGTCCGGGTTGCATCTGGACGGCGTGCTCGCAGTCGGCGAGCGCACTCTTGATCTGTACGTTGTTGGTTGCCTTCTCCCAGCACGCATTGTTGAACGCCATTGCCGAGGGCGGGAATTTGGCGATCCACCGATCAAGTTCGCGTGCCATATCGTCCAGCCGCTTTTGTCGTTTCAGCATGTCAATCCGGATTTGCTGGATTTGCCCGTCTTTGGGCATGATATGCTCAGCCGTCGCAAGATCGACCTCCGCTTCGTTGTAGCGCCCGGCCCGTTCCAGCAGCAGCGCACGCGCCTTCAGCACAGTTTCGCTTGCTGGTTCGAGTTTCAGTGCAGCATTCACGTCAGCAAGCTGGTGAACAATGTCTGTCGGCGGCCATGCCTGCGCTCGGTCTACGAGCACATTGGCCTCCATCTTTTGCGCGAGAGCATAATCGTAATCGGCCCGTGCGGCCTCTAGTTTTGCAATGCTCTTGAGAAAATTGCCGTGCAGCCAGCGTTGCGCCCGTAGATCGGACGCGGCCGCTACGATCGCGTCGGCATCCTTTATTGCCGCTTCTTGGCGTCCTGCGTGCGCGAGAGCGTACACGCGCACCCACTTCACGTCGGTATTGGTTGGCTCTGCCTTGATCCGCGCCTCGATGTCTTCGAGCGCGGCGTCAACATGGCCAAGCTGGAGGCGAACGTGCGCGCGCTGCTGACGCGCCCAGCTGTTATTGGGGTCAATCGCGAGCGTCTGCGTGAGTGCAGTTTCCGCACCGGGCAAGTCACTACGGTGGAACGCATCAATCGCCCTTGCATTCCAAGCAATCCATTCCTTGGCATCGAGCGCGAGCGCACGGGTTGCCGAAGCCTGGAATGCGGGATTGCCCATCGACCCGAGCGCGAGCGCGCGCATAGCGTGCGCGCGTGCCGAGCCGGGCTTGAGTGCGATAGCCGCTTCGCAATCTTTGTCCGCAGCCGCGAAGTTGCCACGGTCAGTCAAAATGCGCGCGCGCCCCAAGAACGCGTCGAAATCGGCGAGCGTCGTCGCCTGCAGCGCCACGACTTCAGCATCGGTTGGCGCATAGTTTGTAGGCGGCCTTACAAACGCTCCCTTTTCCGATAGCGACGCAAGATCGGTCTTGATCGGTTCGATACCCGCATACGCCATTTCGGAAGCGAGCGTGCGCGTGCTGGATACCATGCGCAGTGTCGCGCCATCGAGCTTGACCGTCCGTTTGAGTGCATACGCGCCCACCGTGCGATCCACGTCGGTCGCATCGAGGACGAAGCCATGACCTTCGTTGGGCAGACGGATCGTCTCGCGATGTTCGGTCCAGCTCGGGAAATTGACTGCGAACGGCGCATCGCGATTAGGGCCTGGCTCGCGAGTAATGTCGAGCTTGTCGCCGACGCGCGCACCGTCCAGTTCGTACCACCGCGCGCCGTTATTGCGGCTCCAGTCCATCTTGGCGGTCCCCGCCATCGTCAGACGCACGCTGCCGGTCGCGGCATCGTCGATTAGCGTGACCGTAGTTGCGGTGATGAAATCATACTGATTGTGCCAATATTCCCGCATCGCGCGGTCGCGCTCAGGCGCAGCGAGCTGCGCATAGCCTAGACGGATTACGAGCGCTGCGTCGCCTTCGAGCCGAACCTCGCCCTCGACCGGCGCGGGCAAGTCAATCCCGTTCGACGCATCCATCTCCAGTGTCACGATTTCTTGCGGCACGGGCAACGGATCCGGCACGAGCTTGACCAGCCCGGTCCCTTCCGCAGTGATCGGCAGTGCCCAATGGAATTGCGGTGTACGGATGCGATCGAGATCGCGGTCGCCCGGTCGCGTGCCGTCGAGCCAATAGGTGCGCCCGCCGATTTTCGCCTCTACGAGCACGTGATCGAAAAGCCCTGCCATCGGCAGGCGCGTATCGATGCCATCCCCCAGCGCCGTAGCAATGAGTGCGGGGCGCGCTTCGATGCCTAGCTGCTTCAACAGTGCGAGCAACATCACGGTCTTGCCCTTGCAATCGCCAAAGCGCCTCGACCAAGTGAGATCAGCTGGGGCTGGAATATATCCGCCATCGTCCATCGCCAGCAGCAAATAGCGCACCTGCTCCTGCACCAGCTTGAGCGCGGCGAGCGTACGCACCTTGGGATCGGCGGACGTGGCGGCGATTCGCGCAGCTTCCAGCTTGAGCGCACTATCCGGCACCACCGCGGCGGCATGTGCGTAAAGCGGGGCCATCAGGCGTGACAGGTCCTGCCAGCTCCCCATGTCGGTCAACTGCAGGAAGTTCACCAGTTCGTAACGTGCCGGTGCGCCCTTGGGCGGGCGCGCAGTAGTGATGCCGGACACATCTGCCATCAGCTCGCGCTCGTTGCCTAGCTTGCGTTCGGTGGGGTGGATGTCTCCCACGCTCGCGCGCCAGTGGACCGGCTTTTCCGCCGGCCACAACGCACGCACGCGCATTCTTGCAACCGGAAGGCCGGGTACAACCGTGAAGCCAAATTGAGAGCGGCCCTGCAACGCGGGATCACGCCGCGTCTGTGTGTAGGCAATCTCGATCACATCACCCACGCGCACGTCTTCGGGCTGCAGTGTGGCAGTCAGCTGCCCGTCCAATGTCGCAAGTTCGAGATTGGTCTCGCGACGAACCACAGTGAGCTTCGAGCCATCGCCCAGCAGATCGATCGCCTTGCCGTCGCGAAGCAGCCGGTAGCGGTGGATGACGAGTGTCTCGAGGCTCGGGTCCCACGCAAGCGCAAGCGGCGCTGCCTGGAGCCCTTGTGACGTTCCGATGCGGATCGCCGTTTCCACATATCGCGCGTCTGCTTCGCGCGTCAGATGCGCCTGCTGGTCGAGCAGCAGGACGCTGACCGCGACGCCCATATTCGCGGGGTCTGCGGCCGGAATCGTCGCGGGCAGCACCCACTCGGCGGGCGGGGCCACGATCGGCCGCTCGGCGCGCGGCGGGAGGGCGGGCGACGCTCCGTCTTTTGCGGACATAGTCGCCGCGAGCGCGGCGACAGGAGCAAGCGCGAGCAGAACCATGACCAAAACGCGCATCGTCCCAAAAACTCCCTCGCCGTCGAGCGAGCGTAACGCCATGCCGCGATCGGCTCAATCGCCCGGATCAGGGGTAAGCGGGGGTGCTGTCAGGTTAACCCCGCCGAGCTGAAAGTGCCCTTGCCCTATCTCGATGTTTATGCGGCGGCCGTCGCCGCCGCCCACGTTTGAAGCGCCGTCGCCCGGAAGCGGCGTAGGGTTGGTCTGGACACGAGGTGGGGCTGGACGTTGAAGGTGTTGTAGACGGCGGCGTGGGTGGACAGGAACCGTTGGGCCGAGCCCTGCGACTTGAACTTCTGCTGTTTCCGCTCGCGTCGTCGGATCGGCAGATGCGAGTTTTCGGCCCTTTTGTTGGCGCGCATGCCGCCAGGGCGATGGCGTTTGGTCAAATTCATCTCCCGCATCGCGGCGCGATACGAGGCGAGTCCGTCGGTGGTGATAGTCTTGGGGTGCAGGCCGGTGGTCTTCAGCAATTTGCGCATGATGTTCCGCGCGCCACCCTTATTCCGGCGTTTCTGCAGCAAAACGTCGAGGACCTCGCCCTCATCGTCGACCGCGCGCCACAGCCACATGCGCTTGCCACCGACCTTCACCACCATCTCGTCGAGGTGCCAGCGAGCCGTGGGTTTGCAGCGGTTGCGTCGCAGGTTCCAGGCATAAAGCCGCCCGAACTTTCGCGTCCAGGAGCGGATCGTCTCGTAGCTGACCTCAACCCACGCTGCGCGAGCAGCTCCTCAACGTCGCGCAGGCTGAGCGTGAAACGGAAATAGAGCCACACCGCGTGGCGGATCACATCGGGCGGAAAACGGTGGCGTTTCTAGGAGACGGCTTTCATCGGGCACTCGGCTTGCGGTCAGGCGGATCCCGAACCGGGAGGGGTTTCCCCCCGCCCGTGTCCGAGGCGGAGACCCTTAGCGTTAGCCTGACAGCACCCTTGCGGCAGCCAGTCAGCATCAGCAGTTTGATCGCTGCGAGCGCGAATTGACTTTCCACACCAAGCGCGGCCGCGGTGGCGAGCACCTGCCCGGGCCGCGTCAGTTCCGCAGGTGAGAGGAAGCGCTCGACTTTCTTGCTGGGGAACTTGCGGATGCCGGTCGCGGGATTGTCCGCCCGCAGATTACGCGCGACCGCGAAGCCGAGCGCGGCACTTAGCGTCGTGAGCGCGCTGTTCGCCGCGCCTTTGCCGCCCTTGACCCGCGCCAGGCGGCGTGGTCCTTGTTTGATCGTGCAGGCGGTTTTTCCGCCGGCAACGTCGCGCAACAGTCCCTCGAGATCGGCGCGCGTCAGCGATCTGATCCGGCGGATGCCGAGCAGTGGTTTGACGTGATGCTCGATGTCCGAGCGGGCGGCGGTGACCGACGTCGCCTTCCGCGTCAGCAAGCCTTCCGCCAGATAGAGATCGCAAACCTGGGTAACCGAAAGTTCGGCGCGCTGGTCGAACTTAGCCTGTTGGGGATCGTCGCCGTTGGCGACCGAGCCGAGCAGTCGCCTCGCGTCTTGCCTTGCCGTCTCGGGCGTCCAGGGTGATCCGTGCGTGCCGATCTTGAAGCGACGCGGACGGCCCTCGGCCCGATACTGCAGGACGTAGGTAACACCGCCAGCTTTCGAAACGCGCACGCCAAAGCCGAGCACGTCGCTGTCCCACAGGAGGCGTTCGGTTCCGTCTGCCGCTAAGCTGTCGACAAACCGCTTGTTGATACGCTGGGGCTTCACCGTCATACCCATCCCGAACCTTTCGCGCCGCTTCCGATGCCGAAATGTGGAAGCGTATCGGAAGCAGTTGAAAGCAAATTGCCGGATAGAGGATCGTATGATCGTCGAAATAAGTCAATGTAATCTCGCCATAAATCGTAGAATCGGCTAGTGTGGCGAAGGTTAAAAAGTGGATTGGTAAGGCTGAGGTCGGGAGTTCAATCCTCCCCGGTAGCACCATCGTCTCACGATCTGGGAGTGGTGCGACGTAATGCGGCGCGTTTTGTGGGGCGCGCTGGCGCTGATATCGGCGGCGATCGTGGCGGTGCTCGCCGTGGGCCCGGGGTTGTTCGAGAAATCCGCGAACAAGGTCACCCACGCGCCGTGGGAAGTCTCGCCCGCCGCGACGGCGCTGCACCGCACGCTCACCATCGTCGATCTGCACGAGGACACGCTGCTTTGGCAGCGCGACATGACGCGCTTCGCCCATCGCGGGCATGTCGACCTGCCGCGCCTCGAGGCGGGCAATGTGACGCTGAGCGTGTTCAGCTCGGTCACCAAGGTGCCGAGCGGCCAGAATTACCTCTCCAATTCAGACAAGACGGACATCATTCCGTGGCTTGCGATCGCCCAGCTGCAACCGATACGCACCTGGAATTCGCTGCTCGAGCGCTCGCTCTGGCATGCCGAGAAACTGCGCCGCGCCGAAGCGGCCGATCCGGGGCTGCGGATCGTGCGCACGGTGCGCGATCTGGACGCGGGGCTTGAGGCGAGGCGTAGTGGCAAGCTGCGCTCGCTCGCGCTCCTGTCGATCGAAGGGATGCACAATCTGGAGGGCAACGCGGCCAATCTCGATGTGCTCTTCCGCGCGGGCTTCCGCATGGGCGGTCTCGCACATTTCTTCGATAACGAGCTCGCTGGCTCGATGCACGGCGAGCGCAAGGGCGGGCTGACCCCGTTCGGCCGCCGCGTGATGACCGCGATGGAAGACAAGGGCATGATCGTCGACGTCGCCCATTCGAGCCACCAGACGGTCGCCGACGTCCTCGCGGTCGCACGCAAGCCCGTGGTGTTTAGCCACGGTGGGGTCAAAGGCACGTGCAACACCAACCGCAACCTGACCGACGACGAAATACGCGGTGTTGCGCGCACCGGCGGCGTGATCGGGATCGGTTTGTGGGAGGTGGCAAGCTGCGCACAAACGCCTGCGGGGGCCGCCAAGGCAATGCGCTATGTGCGCGATCTGGTGGGCATCCAGGCGGTTGCGCTGGGCAGCGATTTCGATGGTGCGGTGGCCGAGCCGATCGACGTGGCGGGGCTCGTCGCGCTGACGCAGGCACTGCTCGATCAGGGCTTCACGCCGCAGGAGGTTGAAGCCGCGATGGGCGGCAACGCGATCCGCGTGATGCGCGCCGATCTTCCCGCCGCCTGACGCGGATGCAGCGGTTTGATGGCAGCACTGCGCTTCCCGCGCCCTATCGCGGGGGCGTGGTGGCGCTGGGCAATTTCGACGGGTTCCATCTCGGCCATCAGGCGGTGGTTGGGCGCGCCGTCGAGCGCGCCCGCGCGCAGGGCAGGCCCGCGCTGGTTGGTACATTCGATCCCCATCCCGCACGCTTGTTCACGCCTTCGCTGGAACCGATCGCGCTCACCACGATGGAGCAGCGGCTGGCGCTGATGGCGGCGGCCGGGGTGGACGCCGCGGTGGTCTGGCGCTTCGACCGCAAGCTTGCGGCCGTCGCTGCCACCGACTTCATGAGGGACGATCTGCACGCGGTTCTTGGCGCAGAACATGTCGTTACTGGCTGGGACTTCACGTTCGGTGCGAAGCGTGGCGGCGGGGCCGCGATGCTCGCCGAGCTTGGTCCTGCGATGCGCTTTACCGCCGAAGCGCTGGGGGCGGTGATGCAGAACGGTGCGCCCGTGTCCTCCACGCGCGTGCGCGAGGCGCTGCGCGATGCGCGGCCCGATGCCGCCGCGCGGCTGCTCGGACGGCCGTTCGCGGTGACGGGCGTGGTCGAGCATGGCGCAAAGCTCGGGCGCACACTCGGTTTCCCGACCGCGAACATGCGGCTTGGCGACTATGTGCGGCCCGCTTACGGCGTCTATGCGGTGCGCGCGCTGTTGCTTGGCGGCGCGCGGCTCGACGGCGTGGCCAATCTGGGCGTGCGGCCGATGTTCGATCCGCCGATCGAACTGCTCGAGACATATCTCTTCGATTTCGACGGTGATCTTTACGGGCAGGTGCTCTCCATCGAATTGATCGCCTATCTGCGCCCCGAATGGAAACTGGACGGACTGGACGCGCTCGTCGCACAGGTGGGGGCGGACAAGCTCGCCGCGCGCGCCGCGCTCAGGATCAGCGCGTGAACTCGGCGACCAGCTCGACATGGCTGCTCCAGCGGAACTGCCCCACCGGCCACAGCCGCGCTAGCGCATAGCCGCCCTCGCGCAGCAGCGCCGCGTCGCGCGCGAAGGTGGCGGGGTTGCAGCTGACCGCCACTACCGTTGGCACATTCGATCGCGCGATTCCAGCCGCCTGCGCCTTCGCACCCGCGCGCGGGGGATCGAAGATGATCGCGTCGAAGCGTCCGAGTTCGGCTGCGGTGAGCGGTCGGCGGAACAGGTCGCGGTGCTCGGTCGACACTTTGCCCGCCGCCGCCCGACCGAGTGCCGCGATCGCGGGGCCGGACGCATCGATCGCGCTCACGCGCGCGCCCGCCGCCGCGATCGGCAGCGCGAAGGTGCCGAGACCGCAGAATAGATCGGCAACACGCGCCCGGGCGCCGATCGCCGCGCGCACAGCCGCGACCAGTGCCGCCTCGCCCTCGCGCGTTGCCTGCAGGAACGGTGCGGGGGGCACCTCCACCATCGTGCCGCCGAAGCACACGGCGGGGGCACGAGCAAGCGCGATCGTCTCGACGCCCAAAGCGGTCTCAACCGACAGCCGCGCGAGATCGTGCGCGGCAGCGAACCCCGATAGCGCGGTCAGCGCGCCCGCACCGTCGGCGGCGACGTTGGAGAGCATCAGATCGATGCCCGTATCGGTCAGCGTCGCGGACACCCCGGCGCCCTCACCGTCGCGCAGCAGGGTGGCGAGGAGCGGGCGCAGCGGGGCGAGGAGCGCGAACAGTTCGGGGCGCAGCACGTGGCACTCGGCGAGATCGAGGACGCGGTGCGTGCCCTCGATGTGAAAGCCCAACGTCACCGTGCGGCCATGGCGCACTGCGCGCAGCGCCGCGCGGCGGCGACTGCGCGGCGGCGAGAGGTGCGCGGGCATCAACTCGCCGATCGTCACGCCTGCTTGGCCAAGCGCGTGCCCGATCCGCTCGCCCATCCACCTTACGTAGGCCGCGTCGGCGACATGCTGCATCTGGCAGCCGCCGCATTCGGGGAAGTGGCGGCAAAGGGGTGTGGCGTGGTTGCGGCCGGGTTCGATGGTGGGGGTGTCGCCGATGAATCGCACATGGTCCCCGGGCGCGGCGAGTGCGACGAAGCGACCGTCAGCGGTGACGCCATCGCCCCGCGCGGCGAGGCGCACGATGGTCTGCAGATCGGCGGCTGGCGTCATCGCGCGGGTGTGTAGCCGTCCCCGTCGCCGCCCGCGAGCGCGCGCACCGCCTGGCCCAACAACTCGGGCAGATCGTCCGCGATCAGTCCCGGCCCACCCGCGATCGCACCCGCACGTGCGTGCAACCACGCTCCCGCACATGCGGCGTTGAAGGCATCGTCCCCGCCCGCCAGCCGCGCGGCAATCGCGCCTGTGAGCACGTCCCCCGATCCAGCGGTTGCAAGCCATGGAGCCTGTGAGGAGTTGATTGCGGCGCGCCCATCGGGATGCGCGATGACGGTATCGGGGCCTTTGAGAAGCACCACCGCCCCGCTCAGCACGGCGGCAGCGCGTGCGCGATCGACTTTCGAGCCAGGAAGGTGGCCGAACATCCGTGCGAATTCGCCCGCATGCGGGGTGAGGACCGTTGGGGCGGCTCGACGCAGTGCTGTCGAGTTGCCACGAAACAGCGTGAACACGTCCGCATCGAGCACCAGCGGTACATCGAGTGCTAGCGCGGCCTTTGCCAGCGCATAGGCGGGCGCATCGATGCCCAGTGCCGGGCCCAGCGCGACCACGCGCGCGGCGCGCTCGGCAACCATCACGGCGAGCGCGCCCGAATCGTCGAGCGTGCGCAGCATGATCGAATCCACGCGCGCGGCGTTCTCGGCGAGCGCTGGCGAAGGCACCGCGATCGTCACCAGCCCCGCGCCGGTGCGCAGCGCCGCGCGCGCGCAGAGCCGTGCGGCGCCGCCATGGCCGGGCCCGCCGCCCAGCACGAGCACATGCCCACGCTCGGCCTTGTGCGCGGAGGCTCCGAGCGGCAGCGGCGCGGGCGGGGAATTGGTCGACAGCCGCGCCACGTCCATATTCAGCCCGATCCCGGCTATCACCACGCGACCGCACAGCGCTGCACCCGGATAAAGCAGATGCGCGGGCTTGAGCGCGCCACAGGCGATCGTGAGAACGAAGTGCGCGCGCGCTCCGAGCAGCGCGCCACTATCCGCATCGACCCCGCTCGGCAGATCGAGCGCGACGCACATGCGCGCCGCCGCCGCGAGCCGCGCCAGCGCGTCGGCAACCTCGGGAGCCAGCGAGCGCGCCAGACCGATGCCGAACAGCGCGTCGATCAATAACGGCGCGGGCGTGGCGTTGGCGAGCGGTTCGATCGGCCCGGTCCAGCGTCCGCGCGCCGCGCGCGCGGGATCGGCGCGCGGTTCGTCCAAGGCGGCAACGCGCACCGGCCAGCCCGCATCCGCGAGTTCGGCGGCGACCACATAGCCGTCGCCGCCGTTGTTGCCGGGGCCGCACAGGACGAGCGTGGGTTGCGGCGCGGTGAAGCCGCGAACCGCACGCGCGGCCGCCGCTCCTGCGCGCGCCATCAGCGCTGCCGCATCTGTCCCGCGTGCGATCGCGTTGGATTCGGCGAGACGAAGCTCGGCTGCGGTGAGGATGCTAGTCATGGGTACCGCCGGATTTGCGTGCGCGCGCCGGTGCGCCGATAGGGGTTGCGATGCGTATCATCCTCCTCGCGGGCCTTCTGCTCGCCGCCTGTGCCCCATCCCCGCTGTACGTCGGGCACAGGGTTATCGGTACTCCGGGCGAAATCCCACGCGACAACCGCGGTCGACCCATCTGGAGCCGCATCGGCCAACCGCGCCCCGAAGAGCCGCAACCGCGTTAGATATCGGCGTAAGCGCGTATTTCGCCGAACCCTCCGGGGTGCGTGAGCGCACCGTGGCGTGCGGAGCCGACATTCCTGGCGTAGCGCCACAACGCCCCCGAGCCGAAGCCGTTCGCGCGCGGCTTCCATTCGGCGCGGCGGCGGGCGAGTTCGGCTTCGGGAACGTCAAGCTCGATCGTGCCCGCCGTCGCATCGAGCCGGATGGCGTCTCCATCATTGATCAGCGCGATGGGGCCACCGTCGGCGGCCTCGGGACCAATGTGGCCCACACAGAAACCGCGCGTCGCACCCGAGAAGCGGCCGTCGGTGATGAGCGCCACCTTGTCGCCCATCCCCTGGCCGTAGAGCGCGGCGGTGGTGGCGAGCATCTCGCGCATGCCCGGGCCACCGCGCGGGCCTTCGTAGCGGATGACGAACACGTCGCCCTCCTGGTAGGCGCGGGCTTCGACTGCGGCGAAGGCATCCTCCTCGCAATCGAACACACGCGCGGGGCCTGTGTGTTGGAGGCGGTGCATCCCCGCGATCTTCACGATCCCGCCATCGGGGGCGAGATTGCCCTGGAGGCTGACGACACCGCCAGTGGTGGAGAGCGGGTTGGAGACGGGACGGACGACGTCCTGATCCGGGTTCCAGACTACGTCCGCGAGGTTCTCGGCGATCGTGCGGCCGGTCACCGTCATGCACGAACCATCGAGGAAGCCCCCGTCTAGCAGCGCCTTCATCACCATGGGGACGCCGCCCGCCTCGTAAAGGTCTTTCGCCACGTAACGCCCGCCCGGCTTGAGGTCGGCGATCAGCGGCGTCTCGCGGAAGATGCGGCCGACCTCGAACAGATCGAGCGCAATCCCCACTTCGGCCGCCATCGCGGGCAAATGCAGCGCGGCGTTGGTGCTGCCGCCGGTTGCGGCCACCACGCGCGCGGCATTCTCGAACGCGGCGCGGGTGCAGATGTCGCGCGGGCGCAGGTTGGAGGCGAGCAGGTGCATCACCGCCTCGCCCGAGGCGCGCGCATATTCGTCACGCGACAGGTAGGGCGCGGGCGCGCCCGCCGAGCCGGGGAGCGCAAGGCCAATCGCTTCGGACACGCACGCCATCGTGTTGGCAGTGAACTGGCCGCCACACGCGCCCTCGCCGGGGCAGGCAACCTTCTCGAGTGCGGTCAGGCGTGCAAGCGGGCAGGTTCCCGCCGCCCAGCCGCCGACCGCCTCGAATACGTCCCCGATCGTGACGTCGCGGTCCTCGAAGCGTCCGGGCAGGATCGTGCCGCCGTACATGAAGACGCTCGGCACGTTCAGCCGCAGCATCGCCATCATCAGGCCGGGCAGCGACTTGTCGCAGCCCGCCACGCCGACGAGCGCGTCGTAGCAATGTCCACGCATCGTCAACTCGACCGAATCGGCGATCACCTCACGCGACACCAGCGAAGACTTCATCCCTTCGTGGCCCATGGCGATGCCATCGGTGACGGTGATCGTGGTGAACATGCGCGGCGTGCCGCCGCTCGCCTGCACGCCTTCTTTGACCACTCGCGCCTGGCGATCGAGCGCCGTATTGCAAGGCGCGGCCTCGTTCCAGCAACTGACCACGCCGACGAGCGGCTTGGCGATGTCTTCGGCGGTCAGGCCCATTGCGTGGAGCATCGCGCGGTGCGGCGCGCGTTCGGGGCCGACGGTCGTGTGGCGCGAGGGCAGGCGGCTTTTGTCGAAGCTGGGCATGTCCGCTTCATGCTGCGGTGTCGCGCGCGGGGCAACGCAATATTGCCACGAGGCTTGCCCGAGCCGCGCATCGCCGCCATGCGGGCTCACACTTGGGAGACGAGATTGAAACCGGCGCAGAAGTTGATCGCGGGAAACTGGAAAATGCACGGCCTGCGCGCCTCGGTCGATGAACTCGATGCGGTGATCGCCAAGCTGCCGCCGGGGGTGGATGTTTCGATCCACCCTCCCCTGACGCTTCTCGCGCTGTTCGCCGAGCGCGCGGGCGATGCAGTGATCATTGGCGCGCAGGATGTCGCACCCGGCGCGTTCGGCGCACGCACGGGAGACGTTTCGGCGGCGATGCTCGTCGATGCGGGGGCGCGCGCGGTGATCGTCGGCCATTCGGAGCGCCGCCACTATCATTGCGAAGCCTGCGCGCTGATCCGTACCAAGGCCGAAGCAGCACGCGCCGCAGGACTGCTGACGATCCTGTGCGTCGGCGAAAGCGAGTCCGAACGGCTCGCGGGCGAAGCGCTTGCGGTGATCGAGGCCCAGCTTGCGTGCGCCCTGCCACGCGGGCCGGGGCCCGCGATCGCGGTCGCCTATGAACCGATCTGGGCGGTGGGCACTGGGGTGACGCCCACCATGGTCGAAATCGCCGAAGTCCACGCCGCGATCCGCAGGGTCGTACCGGTGGACACGCGCATCCTTTACGGTGGCTCGGTCAAGGCCGCCAACGCCGCGGAAATTCTGGGCGTCCCAAATGTCGATGGCGCGCTGGTCGGCGGCGCGAGCCTGGTTGCGGCCGAGTTTCTGGCGGTCATTGCGGCCGGAGCGCGCGCGGCGCGTTAGAAGCCGCGATGCATCTGTTTCAACTCGCGCTCGCGATCATGCTGGGCGCGGTGCTTCTCGCCGCCGCCGCGCGCCGGATCGGCGCGCCCTATCCCGCGCTCCTCGCGCTCGGAGGTGCTGCGCTCGCCTTCGTGCCCGGCGCGCCAACGGTAGCGATCCCGCCCGAACTGATTCTGGCGATCTTCGTCGCACCCGTGCTGCTGGAAGCGGCGTACAACGCCTCGCTGCGCGATCTGCAGGACAACTGGCGACCGGTCTCGACGCTGGTGTTCATCGCCGTCGCTGTCACCGTCGCAGCGGTGGCGGTGGTCGCGCACTGGCTGGTGCCCAACCTGCCATGGCCCGCCGCGATCGCATTGGGGGCGATCGTCGCGCCGCCCGATGCGGCTGCGGCGACTGCGGTGCTGCGCGCGCTCAAGCCGCCGCACCGGGTGATGACGATTTTGGAGGGCGAAAGCCTGTTCAATGATGCCACCGCGCTGCTCATCTACCGTTTTGCCGTCGCGGCGGCGATCACCGGCAGCTTCGCGCTCGAACGCGCGGTGCCCAGTTTCTTCGCGGTGGGACTGGGCAGCGTCGCTGCGGGCTGGCTGCTTGCGCGCGGTTACCTGCTCACGCTGAACCGGATCACCGAGGTCGCGAGTACGGTGGTTCTGCAGTTCATCGGTGCGTTTGGCGTGTGGCTGATCGCGGACCGCGTGGGGCTATCGGGCGTGGTGACGATCGTGGTGTTCGCAATCACGCTCGCGCGGCACAACCCAACCTTGCTCGAAGCGCGTCGGCGGCTGTCGGCGGGCGCGGTGTGGGAGACCGCGGTTTTCATGCTCAATGCCGCCGCGTTCACTTTGATCGGGCTGCAGATCCGACCGTTGCTCGATAATTTCACGCACGGTCAGCAGCATGATTATCTTATCGCGACAGCCGTGATCGTGGCGACCGTGATCGTCGTGCGGATCGTCTGGATCATGAGCTACAATCAGGCGATGGCGCTGAAGAATCATCTCTTCGGCATCAGGCTCGCGCGCAAGGGGATGTCTGCGCCCACGGTTGGCACGGGACTTCTGATCAGCTGGTGCGGGATGCGCGGCGTGGTGAGCGTGGCGGCGGCGCTGGCACTGCCCGATGGCTTCCCCAAGCGCGATCTGATCGTGCTCGTCGCCTTCTCGGTAACGCTGACCACATTGGTGCTGCAGGGGCTGACGCTGCGCCCGCTGATCGCGCGCTTGAAGCTGCCGCCTGACGACATGGTGGCGGTGGAACTCGGCCACGCACGCGCGGAGGGGTTGAAGGCGGCGCTCGCTGCGATCACGCACGAGCACAGCACGGCGGCGCGGCTGCTGCGGCGTGAATATCGCGACGCGCTTGGGTTGACCGAGGCCGCCGACGGGGACCGGCCTGATACCGAAGTCAATGCGCTGCGCCGCCGTTCGATCGAGGCCTCGCGCGCGCGCATCATCGAACTGCGCGACGCGCGCGAGGTGGGAGACGACGCGTTCCGGCGGCTGGAGGAGGAATATGATCTGATCGAGCTTGCCGCGCGCGATCCGGAAACCGCGACCGAAGCCGCGCCCGACGCCGTCGCCGATATTGGCGGCGCCTAGAGTCTGACTCGTCCCGCTTGAATCGTTTGGGGGATTCCCAAGCGCGGGGTGATCTGATTCAAGCGGCTGGCCGGGGACGGAGGCCGGCATGGGATGGCGAGGGCGTATTCGCAGGACTTGCGCGAGCGGGTTGCG
>JBBSFH010000030.1:0-24941 GCA_038238915.1 Sphingomonadales bacterium | reverse complement strand
GCTCGCTCCGCTCGCGCTCGGCCTAAGCCGCGGTGCGGGCCTCCAGAAACCACTCGCAACCGCAATCATCTTCGGCCTCACAATCGGAGCACCGCTAGTCCTGCTGTTCCTGCCAGCAGCACTGCGGGTCGGCGAACGACGGGATCGTGGGATCAGGCCGGAACCGCTTCCGACGCCAGCGGCAGCCTGACGATCACTCTAAGACCGCTGCGGTCCGCACGATTGTCCGCCTCGATCGTGCCGCCGTGCAGGCCGACGATGCTCTGGCAGATCGCGAGGCCCAGACCGCTACCCCGCGCGCGCTGCTCGGCGGTGCCGAACTGGCTGAAGCGTTCGAACATCCGCGCGCGCTGATCCGGGGCTAGTCCCGCGCCCTCGTCCTCCATCGTGACGCGCCAATCGCGCACGCCGAATACCGAGCGCATCGTCACGCACCCGCCAGGCGGCGAGGCATTGAGCGCGTTGGTGAGCAGGTTCAGCCACACTTGCCGTAGCCATCGCTCCTCGAGCGCCACCGTGCCGCTGCCCGTGCTGATCAGGTGGAAATGCGCGCCGCGATGCTCGGCAAGCGCGGTCGCGTCCTGCTCGAAGCCGTCGAGTAGCCGCGTGGGCGTTTGGGGATTGAGGTCAAGTCGGATCGCGCAGGCCTCGGCGCGCGAGAGGAAGAGCATCTCCTCGACGATCTGGTTCAGCCGCGCGACCTCCTCGAGCTGAACCAGCACCGCATCGACCGCGCCCGGCGGCAGCGCGCCATCACTCAGCAGCTTCTCGCCATGCAGCCGGATCAGCGACAGTGGCGTCTTCAGTTCGTGGCTCGCCTCGGCCGAAAAACGCTTGATCTGACTGAAGGAGACTTCGAGCCGATCGAACATCCGGTTGAGCAGCCGCGCGAGATCGGCGAGTTCATTGCCATGTTCGGCGACCGGAATGCGCTCGGCCAGATTGTCTGAACTAATTCGGCTCGCGGTTTCGCGGATAAAGCGGAGCGGCTTCAGGATGATGCGGCTGAGCCCGAGGCCGATCGCGACGCTCGCAATCAGCATCAGCGTCAGCAGGCCCGCGCACACCTCGATATAGCTGCGCATTCCCTCGCGGACCTGGCTCATCGGCGTGGCGATGGTGATGTCGAAGGGCGGCATCACGAACTCGTGCGCGCGCAGTTCGCCCAGACCAGATATATCGACGTTGTAAATCGCGCGCCCCTTGACGTCGGGGATGGGGCGACCGCCCAGATTGCGCGAATAGAAGACCATACCCGAGCGCGGCACATCGACGTTGATGTAGAATAAGGCTGATGCAGCGTCAGCGCTGTCGCGGATGCGCTCGTCGACGACGCGAGGTCCGAGCTTGGCGTAGTCGGGACCGAGGCGCGTCTTCAGCTGTGCGAATTCGGCCACGTTCAGTTCGTCGAGGCCATGGACGAGCCGGTGTTTCAGCAGTTCATATCCCGTGACGAAAAGCGCGCCCGTCGTAATCGTCGCCGCGAGCGCGTAGTAGGTGACGAGGCGCGCTCCGATCGATCTCATATCAACTGATACCCGATCCCCCGCACGGTCTTGAACCGTGGTCGCCCCGGACGTTCGAGCTTGGAGCGCAAGCGGCTCATGTAGACGTCGAGCAGGTTGGTATCGATGTCGTAATGCGACGACCAGATCTTTTCGGAGATCAGCGTGCGCGTCAGCACGCGCCCCGCGTTTTGCATGAAAACTTCAAGCAACGCGAATTCGCGACTGGTGAGATCGACTGGAGCACCGTCCATATGGACGAGATGTCCGAGCAGGTCCATATTCAGCCCGTCATGCTCGAGCACCGAGTTCTTGGTGGTTGATTGCCGACGGATCAGCGCGCGCACGTGCGCGAGCAGTTCCTCCATGCTGAACGGCTTGGGAAGATAATCGTCCGCGCCCAGATCGAGGCCCTTGATGCGGTCCTGGACCGTGTCGCGCGCGCTCAGGATCAGCACCGGCTCGTTAAAGCCCGCGCGTCGCCATTCGCAGAGCAGATCGAGCCCGTCTCCATCGGGCAGGCTGAGATCGAGCACGATCACATCGTAGGCGGTCTCGGCGAGCGCGTCCTTGGCAGCCGCGCAGCTATCTACGGTGGTGACGGTATAGCTGCGCTCGACGAGGCTGCGGCGCAGGAACTCGGCCAAACGGAGCTGATCTTCGACGACCAGGATTTTCATGAGCGCGTTTTCGTCCGCCGCCCCGTCGTTGTAAATCTTGCGGCGCAGCGTGAATCATCTGAACGCAAATTCAGGTCGCGCTCAGCCGCCGCTCAGGGCACCGGACTATGGCGAGCGACAAGTAATAATCTTGGCAATAATCTTGGGAGTGATGCGATGATCCGTCCGACGATGCTGATGGTGGCCGCCCTGCTGGGCACCGCGATGCCCGCCTTCGCCGCCGCGCCCGACGGGCCGAACTACGCGCAGCATCTGGTTGATCAGATCGTCGCCGCGCACCCCGATGTGGTCGTGCTCGCGGTCCACGCGACGCCGCCCGGATCGACGCAGAACGTGATCATCGCCAGCAACATCGGCCGCATCGGTAAGGTGGCCGATCCCGACGACATGCGCGTGATCAACACCGGCAAGCCCAATCTTGCCGTCAACAAGGCGGGGGACCGCTACGAGGTCGAGCTGCCGCTGTATGACGCGTCACACCGCCTGCTCGGCGCACTCGGCACGGTGTTCGCCTACAAGGCCGGCGCAGACACCGCGGCGATGCAGGCCGAGGCGACCGCGATCCGCGATTACATGGGCCGCCGCATCAGCCATGCGAAGAATTTGAACGAGCCATACCGCTTCGACACCACGACTGCGCCGGGCAACTACAGCCAGGCCGTGCTCGACGAGTTGTTCGACGCGCATCCCGAGCTGGCGATCCTTGCGGTGCATGTGACCCCGCCAAGGCGGCCCGATACCGAGAACGTCATCTCCGCGTCGTCGATCGGGCGCATCGGCAAGCTCGCTGACGAAGATGATCTGGCGGTGATCCGCACGGGCAAGGAAAAGCTCGAGCTCAACGAAACCAGGGACCGCTTCGAAAACGAGATGGCGTTGCATGACAAGCGGGGGCGCATCATCGGCGCGCTCGGCGTTGTGTACCCGTATCCGCACGGCGCGGACCAGCAGGCGCTCAGCCGACAGGCGCACATGATCCTGGCGGCTTATGAGGCGCGGACCGGGAGTGCGGCGCAGTTGCTGGGTCCGGCGCATGGCGGCGCGGCCGCGATCGCGGGCACGTCGCCGCTCAGCATCGTGGGGCGCACAAATCTGCCGGGCTACACGGGCGATTTCGATCATTTCGAAGCCGACGTGACCGGCAACCGACTGTTTCTCGCCGCCGAGGATCACGGCACGCTGGAGGTGTTCAATCTGACTACGGGCGCGTTGCAGCACACGGTCAAAGGTTCGATCGAGACGCCACACAGTGTTCTATACATGCCCGCCGCGCACAAGTTGCTGGTGACCGACAGCGGCAAGAACGGCCTGTCGCACTACTTCGATTCCCGCAGCTTCGCACCGGCTGGTGACATGAAGCTCGTTCCCGGCGCGGATTCGGTTGGCTGGGATGCACCGCGCGGCCGGCTTTATATCGTGACCGGCGGCAAGGACGTCGACATGAAGGATTCGTGGCTCGAGGAGATCGATCCAAGCACGGGCAAGCATTACAGCCGCATCCATTTCGACGCCAATCATGTCGAAGCCATGGCGGTCGAGCAGCACGGCCCGCGCATCTGGATTAACGTGACCGACAAGAACCGCGTCGATGTGATCGACAAGCGCAGCGCTAAGGTGATCAAGAGCTGGCCCGTTACCGCTGCAGAACAGAACTGCTGCTTCGCGTTCGATGAGCCGGGCCACCGCATGTTCATGGTCACACGCAAGCCGGGCAAGATTCTGGTGCTGAACTCGGACACCGGCACGACGCTGGCGACCTTCGACGCGCCCGCGCGTATCGATCAGATCATCTGGGACGCCAAGCGCCACCGCGCTTACGCGATGGGCGGCGAGGGCTGGATAAGCATCATCGGGGAGCTTGACCCGCAGCATTTCGTCGAGCTTCCGCGCCTGATCACGGCGCCCGGGGCGAAGACAGGTATCCTGGTGCCCGAGCGGAACGAGATGTTCGTCGCGGTGTCGCCGGGCGAGAGCAAGGCGATGGCGCAGGTGCTGCGGATCAAGGTCGGCAACTGATGCGGCTGGCGCGGGCGCTCGCCTTACTGCTGGTTGCCGCCGCGCTCTCGGCCGCGGCCGACGTGCCCAAGGGCGTTCCCGGCAGCTTCTTCCGGCTACGCGCCGCGACCAAACTGCCTGGCAAAGCGCCGGAATGGGATTATCTTGCCTACGATTCCACGCGCGCACTGCTGATGGTCGGTCGACGCGACGAGGGGCTGACAGTCTTCGATACGCGCAAGCGCGCCGTCCGCACGCACATCGCGCGGTCCGAAGGCGCGGGCGCGGTGCTGCTGATCCCCGCGCTCGGCAGGGGGTTCACCACGAACGAGGATGGCTCGACCACCGTTTTCGATCTGGCCAGTTTTGCGCCGATCAAGCGAGTGAAGTTCGCCGATGATGCCGATTCGGGCGTGTACGACGCAGTAACGAGCCAGATCGCGTTCATGTCAGGCGACAGCAAGCACATCACCTTCATCGACGCCAGATCGCTCGCCACTACGGGCACGCTCGCGATGCCAAGCAACAAGCTCGAAGGCGCGGCCGCCGATGGTGCGGGCGGTCTGTACCTCGCCGAGCGCGATCGCAACATGCTAGCCCACATCGACATGCGCACCCGGCGCGTGCTGCACGAATGGCCGACGACCGGCTGCGTACAGCCAACGGGCCTCGCGATGGACAAAGCGCACGGGCGCGTGATGCTGGGCTGCCGGGGCGCGGCTCCGGTGCTTGCAGTGATGGACATGGCCGACGGGCATGTCGTCCAGACCTTGCCGCTCGGGCGCGGGAACGACGGGATCGCCTATGATGCAGGGCGTGTGTTCGCCACCAACGGCGTCGAGGCCAATCTGACCATCTACCGCCAGATCGATACGGATCATTACCGGCTGGAACAGGCGATTACTACGCGACCCGGTGCGCGCACACTCGCTTTGGACGCGGCGGGCGGGCGGCTTTTCACGGTGACGGCGGAGGGGGTGGTCGATCCGGCGAGGCCGATCAACCGGGGGCCTTCCGAATTCTACCCGAACGCGTTTCTCGACGACAGTTTCGTCGTTCTGGAATATGGTGCACCAAAAGCACAGTAGCCGTGCTCGTGCAGCTTTTAAGGTTGCATTTAACCAAGCATGCCACTTTGGCCAATAACGAACGAATAGCTTGGGAGATGGGTTATGGATCGAGCGGTCCGCATGACTTTGCGCGCGCTTCTGCTGACCAGCGCGCTTTGCGCACCGAGCCTGGCGCTGGCGCAGGCGGTGGCTGCCGAGGCGGTTCCTACGCAGCCCGCGACTCCGCCGAGCGCCCCGGCGCCGGTCGCGAGTCGGCCCGATCCTGATGCCAACCTGATCGTCGTCACCGGTTCGGCGATCCCGACCACGCCCGACGCGGTCGCAGTACCGGTCAGCATCATCGACACCAAGGCGATCGGCCGCGGCGGTATCAGCAACAACGTGCTCGAACTGATCCGCAAACAGATTCCTGCCTTTGCGGGGCGCAGCAACACCGGCAACAGCAACGCCAACAACACCAACCAGAATACGGCGGGCGGATCGCAGGCGCAGCTGCGCAACCTGGACACGCTCGTGCTGATCAACGGTCGCCGCGTCGCGGTGAACGCGATCGCGGGGCTGGGCGGCAAGGTATTCGTCGATCTGGCGCAAGTACCCGTCGGCGCGATCGAGCGCGTAGAGGTGCTGACCGACGGCGCGTCCGCGATCTACGGATCGGACGCGGTTGGTGGCGTGATCAACCTCATTCTCAAGGATCATTGCGAAGTGATCGGCATCGACGGACGTGCCGGCTTTTCGGCGGGGGGTTACCGCGAATACAGTTCGAACGTGACCTTCGGCCACGCGCTGAACGATTCGATTCGCTTCACCGTCTCGGCGAGCTACACCAAATCTGATCCGCTGCTGCAGAACGCGCGCGGCTTCACCTCGCCCTTCTACTCCACGTCGGGCGCGGTTCCCGGCGCGGTCGGCGCGAACGTGCTCGCGCCCGGCCTCAACAGCCCGGCGGACCGCAATCCGACAGGCGTGAACGCGACCGCGCCCAATCTGGCAGCGCTGGTCGCCAACGGCACCTATATTTTCACGCCCACGACCATCTCCCCGCAAACCACGCCCGCCACAGCGCGGAGCAACATCCCGATCGTCGGCACCGGCGTCGGCGGCACTTACGATCTCTCCCGCTTCCAGTATTTGCTGCTCGGGCAGGAGCAGAAGTCGCTCTACGCGAGCATGAGCGCGGACATATTGGGCAAGAGCCTCGTCTTCTTCGCGGACGCGCTCGTCGCGGAGAACACCAGCTTCACGCAGTTTCGACCCGTAACAACGGGTGTGACATTGCCCCAGGGATCGCCATTCAATCCGATCGCGGGCACGCTCGGCGGCGTAACCTTCGGGAGCACTGCGGATCCCAAGCGGTACGACAATCGCAACGAAAGCTACCGGATCACGGCCGGCATCCGCGGCGGCTTCGGATTGTTAGGCCGCTCGCTCAACTACGAGATCGCCTATGTTCGCAGCGAGAACAGCCTGCGCCAGCTACAATCGAACGTGATCTACGCCCCCAACATCGCGCGCGCGATCGCGGGTGGGTTCGACGCGAACGGCAACGCGGTCGCGGGCGGCGGCTTCAGTAAGGTGCTGTCCAACTTCTCACTGAACGGCCCGCTCGTGCTGCAACCCGCGCTCGATCCGCTATCGCGCAGCCCCAACCGCGCCAGCCTTAACAACCTGTTCGCGACCGAGGTACTGTACGCGCGCAGCGAACTCGATTCGGTCGATGGCAAGCTGACCGGCAATATCCTCAGACTGCCAGGCGGCCAGGTCGGCATGGCGATCGGCGCATCGTACCGCAAGGAGACGCTTGCCGGCTCGCCCGATGCCAACGGTTATGTCCACGCCGATCCCAATTACTGCAACGACGGCGGCAAACTCCTCAATAACCCGTCTAATTATATCGGTGGCCAGTCCGCCGACCCATTCCCGGTTACCTGCTCCAGCGCGACGCCGGGCTCACGAACACCCAATTCGCGCAACATCGTCGCGGAATACCTCGAAGTGCGCATCCCCGTGACTAGCCAGGACTGGCATGTCACCGGCCTGTACGCCTTCGATATCATCGGCGCGATCCGCCACGAGAAATATTCGGACGCGGGCAACTCGACCGTGCCCAAGATCGGCTTTCGCTGGCAACCGTTCGACAGGCAACTGACAATCCGCGGCACCTATTCGGAATCCTTCACCGCGCCGCCGCTGTACCAGGAGTATGGCCCGACCAATAATCGTCTCGCAGGGCCCAATATCGTCACCGCCGCGCTCGGCGTCACGCCTGGCCTCACGCCCGTGCAGGACGGCGTCAACCCCGATCTCAAGCCCGCGCAGGCGACCTCCTACTCGCTCGGCGTGGTGATCAAGCCCAATTTCGTGCCTCGGCTGGTGCTCGACGTGGAATTCGCCTCGGTGATCGAGAGCGGCTTTCCGGGCGGGATCGGTTTCAGCAACATCTTCCTCGACGTGAACCAGAACGGCGCGAAATCGATCTTCTCGGGCAATATTGCCAAGGGCAATTTCCCTGGCCTGCCCGGCGCGACCCCGTTTGCCAACCCGGGTGATCTAAAAGCGTTCCTGCAGGCCGATCCCGCCAACTACAACCAGGTATTCGCGATCGATCGCTTCACCAATCTCGGCAAGATCAAGGTCAAGACGCTCAATTTCGATCTCAGCTACAATGTCCCGACGAGCAGTCTCGGCACGTTCAGCTTTAGTTCGAACGCGGCGGTCTTCCTCAATTACCAGTTCCAGGTGTTGCCAAGCCAGAAGGCCTATGAATATGCCGGAACCGCGACCAACGCGGGTACGGGCGTGCAGGGCATCCTGCCGCGTTTCCGCTCCTATTCTACACTCAACTGGAACTTCCATCATATCGATCTGACGGTGGGCAGCACCTACGTCTCGGGCGTGACCGATCTTGGTGTGGGCGGCATCACATACGAGACGAATTCGGCCAAGACGCCGCCCACCGCGTTCGCAGGCCACATCCGGCCGTACATGAGCTGGGATCTCCGGCTCGCCTACACGGTAGCGGACCGCGACGGGACGCCGAGCGGCTTCTCGATCGCGGCAGGCGTGAACAACGTGTTCAACATCGCGCCGCGCGTCTCCTCCAATGTCTTCACGCCGAGTGCGGCGTATACAGACAATACCGCCGACGTCTCGACCTATTCGCCGCTCGGTCGACTAGGGTATGTTAGCGCCTCGCTCAAATTTTAGCTTCGAGACCGAGCCTGATCAACGTCGAACATGAGGCGCGAACCCAGTCGGGACGCGCCAGAGGTCCTCGTCACCTGCGTGCATATTCGACGGACAAGGTCACGGCCCATAGTTTTTCGAGCGACGGCTGCCAGCCTGCTCAACAAGAGCGTTGTCAGCACCCAGATGCCACTGAGCGTTCGCTCGGCACGAACCCCAGCAGCAGCAGCTGCCGCTGGGTGCTCCCGTCGAGCGGCAGATCGGCGATGCGCAGCAGACGGCGACCGTTGAGCTCAAGCGGCTGGCGACCTTCGATGATCGCGCCGACGATGTCGGGAGCAAGGTAGCTCAGCCGCACGAGCCGGGTCGGATGCTGTCGGCTGGAGCGATCAACCAGCGGCTCGGCCTTGCCCGAGATCGCCGCCTCGCGAGCGGCGAAGGTGAGCACGATCAGATTGCGCAGGACCGGGTCGAGATTGGCACGCGCCGGGGATTTCATAAAGTTCCTCACCGTCTTCGCTGCAACCCGTCGCCGACCATGCTGACGGCCAGGATCGTCACGAAGATGAGCACGCCCGGCGGCAGCGACAGCCAAGGCGCGCTGACCAGCCATGGACCGGCCTTGTTGAGCAGATTGCCCCAGGTCGGCACCGGCGGTTGCACGCCGAAGCCGAGGAACGACAGCGCCGATTCGAGCATGATCGCGCTGCCGACCGCCAGTGTTGCGGCCACCGCGATCGTGGCGAGCGTGTTGGGAATGACATGGCGTGAAAGGATGCGCAGCCGCCCGGCACCGAGCACCTTCGCCGCGGCGATATAGTCGCGCGATTTCAGCCCGCGCACCTCCGCACGCACCAGCCGCGCCGGTGCGGTCCAGGTCAGGCCGGCGATGATCAGCACCAGCAAAGGCGGGGCAGGTCGCACCAGCCCGGTGATGACGAGCACCAGAGGCAGCGCCGGAATCGACAGCATCACATCGGTGAAGCGCATCAGCAGCCGATCCGTCCAGCCACCGAAATAGCCCGCCAATGCGCCGATAGCCGTGCCGAACGCGGTTGCGACCAGCGCGCCGACGAGCCCCACCGCCAGCGAAATGCGCCCGCCATAAAGCAGCCGGGTGAGTGCATCGCGGCCGAGCTCGTCCGTCCCCAGCAAGTGCGCGGGGGAAGGAGGCAGCGGCCGGCCAAGCAGATCGAGGGCCTGCTCGTCATAGCGGTAAGGAGAAAGCAGCGGTCCGAACACGCACGCCACAGTGATGACAGCGAGAATGCCAAGCCCGGCAGCGACCCGGCGATCAACCATTGCGCACGCGCGGATCGAGCATTGCCTGCGCCAGATCGGCAGCGATATTGGCGAGGATGACGGCTGCCGATCCCATCACCAGAACGCCCATCAGCACCGGATAATCCCGGCCGTCCATGCTTTGCACGAACAGGCTGCCGATGCCCGGCCACCCGAAAATCGCCTCGGTGATGACCGCGCCCGAAATGACGCTGGCGAGATCGAGCGCGACGATGCTGACGGCGGGGATGATGGCGTTGCGCAGGCCGTGGCGCAGCAGCACGGCGGTTTCGCCCAGCCCCTTGGCGCGCGCGGTTCGGATGTAATCCTGCCGCAGCACCGTAATCATGCCCGCGCGAATATAGCGGCTCCAGCTCGCGGTAGTGGCAAGGGCGAGTACGGTTGCGGGCATCACGATATGCGCCAGCCGGTCCGATGCCGCCTCGACGCCGATCGTCCGAAGGCCCCCCGAAGGAAGCCAGCCGAGCCACACGCTGAAGACAAGCTGCAGGACAAGTGCCAGCCAGAACACCGGGATCGACAGGCCCGCGAGCGTGAAGCCGCCGATCACCCGATCGGGCCAGGCCCCCGTGCGCGCTGCGGATACAACTCCCAGCGCCACCGACAGCAGGAACGCCGCGCCCATGGCAATGCCGCCGAGCAGCAAGGTCGGCCCCAGCCGCTCGACGATTTCGGTCAGCACCGGGCGGCCGGTGCGGATCGAATAGCCCCAGTCCCCGCTGACCATTGCGCCCAGCCAGCGGCCATATTGCACGGGCAGCGGCTGGTTGAGCCCATAGGCCTCCGCGATGCGCGCGAGCGCGGCGGGGGTGACCGAAGGATTGTCCGCATAGACATCCATCGGCCCGCCCGGTGCAAGGTGGATAACGAGGAACAGGACAAGCGAAATGCCGAGCAGCACCGGCAGCGCACCGGCAACGCGGCCGAGCAGCCAGCGGGCGGTCATGCCTCCAGCCGCCAGAAGGCAGCGCCCACGAACGGCGTCATGTTCGTCGGGTTCGGCGTGAAACCCTTCAACGAGCGGCGTTTGGTGACCACGGCCACATTGGTGGTGAGCGGAATCGTCGGCAGGTCCTCGGCCAGGATGCGCTGCATCTCGAAGGCGGCCGCCTTGCGCGCCGCTGGGTCGAGCGTGCCTTCCATCCGCGCCAGCACCGTGTCGAGCGCCGGGTTGCGGTATTGGAGGCTGTTGTTGGTGCCCTTGCTGCCAAGGAAGCGACTGTAGATCGGATCAGCCCCCGTGACCCAGGCACTGTAGAGCAGATCGAAATCGCCCTTATAGCGCGCCTGACGGTAGGCGACCCCGGCACGATTATCGGCCTTGGCTTCGATGCCGATCGCCTGCAACTGTGCGATGATCACCTGCTGCGCCAGCTCGTCATCGCCCTTGCCGGCCTGGACAACGAGGCGGAAGCTCAAGCGCTCGGCACCCCTGGCGCGCACCCCGTCTGCGCCGAGGTGCCAGCCCGCGGCTTCGAGGATGGCGCGTGCTCGCGCCGGATCATGCGCTGGCATGACGGCACCCGGATCGTGGAAATCGAACACGGGCACGACGACCGACTGGATCGGCCTGGGAAAGCCGCCAAGCGCGCGGACGATGGCGGTACGGTCGATGGCATGGGCGATGGCGAGTCGCACCCGGCGCTCGCGCAACTTCGCGTTGCGAAAATTGAAATCGAGATGCTGCCATTGCAGCAGCGGCGAGCGAACCAGATCGACGCCTTCGAGGCCCCCCATCTGCTTGGCCTGATCGTAGGGCGTCGCCACGACGAGATCGAGTTCGCCCGAACGGATCTGCATCAGCAGGCTGTTCGAATTGGGGATGATCTTGAAGATGAGGCTGTCGACGTAGGGCAGTTGTCGTCCGGCGGCGTCGCGGCGCCAGTAATAGGGGTTGCGTTCGGTCAGCACATATTGGCCGCGCTTGAAGGCGATGACGCGGAACGGGCCGGTGCCGACGGGGCGATCATTGTAGGGCGCGGTGTTGAGATCGACGCCGGACAGCAGGTGCCGGGGCAATATGCCAAAGGTGAACAGCGTTGTCGCGAAGCCCGGCACGATCTTGCGATAATGGACGATCACGGTCAGCGGATCGGGGGTTTGGATGGCGGCGATGTCCTCGCTGCCATCCTTGGATTCCGCGATGAATGCCGGGTTGCGCACCGCGTCCCAGGTGAAGGCGACATCGGCTGACGTGAACGGCGCGCCATCGTGCCATTTGACGCCTTCGCGCAGGCGATAGGTGATCGTCATGCCGCCATCGGCGTTTGGCACGATGCCGCCATTTTCGATCGTCGGCACGCTGGTCGCGAGCACGGGTACGTACTTCGCATCGGCATCGGGGGCGAGCAGGCCCTCGACGACCGCTGCCTCGACATCGCCCAGAAAACCGGTCGAATAGACGTTGAGGGTATCGATATCATACGTCAGCCCGACGACGAGGCTGTTGCGGTTGCTCCGGTGGGCTGGAACGCACGCCGCCGTGCCGGCAACCAGCAGCAACGTGCGCCGCGAGATCAATAGCCCAGCGCCCGATCAACGATATGGGGCACGTGCTGACCCAGTTCATGGCGACGGATACTGTCGGCCATCACCGCCACCGCAGTGCGGGCATGGGTGGGGGCTGCCACATGGGGCGAAACGAACACGCGGGCGTGCGCCCAGAACGGGTGCTCGGCGGGCAGCGGTTCAGTTCTGAAAACATCGAGGACGGCCCAGCCGAGTTGTCCTGTATCGAGTGTGGCAATGATATCGCCATCGACCACCGCAGCGCCGCGCCCGGCGTTGACGAAGAGCGCGCCGGGGGCGAGCCGGGAGAGCAGTGCGGCGTCGATGAGATCGGCGGTTTCGGCCGTCGCGGGCAGCAGATTGACCAGCGCATCCGCGCCCGTCACCGCGTCGGCAAGCTGCGCCCCACCGAAGCTTTGTGTCCCCGGCACGGCGCGGCCCGACCGGCTCCACACCCGCGTGCGAAAGCCCAGGCTCGCCAGCATCGCCGCCACCGGGCCGCCCAGCGCCCCGGCACCGAGCACCGCGACCACGCGCTCACGCGCCAGCAGTTCGGAGTGCTGGGTCCACAGCCCGGCGTGTTGCTGGTCGCGGTACACAAACAGGTTGCGGTGCCAGGCGAGCGTCTGCGCCGCTACCCATTCGACCATCCCCTCGACAAGCCCCGGATCGACCATGCGCACGATGGGCACGGCCTCAGGAACTTCGCCTGAGGCGAGCAGATGCTCGACCCCGGCGTTTAGACTGAGGACGAGCTCGAGGCCGCGAAGCCCGCTCAGCGTTCCCGGCAGCGGCTTGCCGACGACGGCATAAGCAATCGGCCGATCGGTTGGAGCGACGGTGACAACATCGTGATCCGGCAGTTGGGTGCGAAACATCGCGGCCATCGCCTCGGGATTAGCACGAGCGGCGACGAAAACCGTTTTCATTGAACCATCCTAGCCGCTCGTTGCCGGGCAGCAACCGGTTGCGTGCGGTTTCTCGATGCGTCAGGTTGCGGGCGAAGAGCGATTTTCATGGATATTCGATGACGCACGCGATCGACCGCGAACTGACGGCGGTGACGATGGGGATCGATCGGTTCGAGCGGCGCGGCGCGGCGGGGACGAGCCTGCTCGATGGCGAAGGGCTGGTGCCGATCTGGATGGGCGAAGCGCTGGTGTCGCCGCGCAGTTATGCGGGGTGGGACGCGATCTTTGCCGATCTCGGCGCGCTCGCCGAGCGCGTCGCGGCGCTGCCGGGCGATGCACGCGGTGTCTTCCTGCGGGCAATGGTCGGCTCGGTCACCACCGCGGCGCGGCTGTTTTCGGGCGACGTGCTCAGCTACGCGCAAAAGGTTCGCGATCTCGTCGGTGCCGACGCCGCGCCAGTACCCGAGGCCGAAATCGCGTCTTTGACCCACGCGCTCGATACCGCGCTCGCCCGCGCCGGTTTCGGCATTGGTGCCCTCAAGGCGCGTGTCGATGCCTGGGAAGATGCCCGCGCGGTCGCGCCCGAGCGCATCGAAGCCGTCTTCCGCGACCTGATGGCCAAGGCCAAGGCGCGCACCGATGCGCGGATTTTCGTCACCGGTGATTACGATATGGCGCTCAACCCGCTGCGTGGCATCCCGTTCACCGCGCGGTGCGGGTTCGATGACCGTCGGATGGATCTGAACATCGATCTGCGCTTCACCCGCGCGGCGCTGAAGCACCTCGTCTGCCACGAAGTCTTTCCCGGCCACGCGACGCAGCTGCTCTACACTTATGCCGAAGCTGCGGCCGGGCGGACCGATCTCGATGCGCTGCTGTGTACCGCCAACGCGGTCACGGGCTGCGTGCAAGAAGGGATCGGCGATCAGGGCGTCGAACTGATCGACTGGATCGAGGATGACGATGACGCCATCCATGCTGTCTTGCGGACGCTCAAGAGCGCCGTGCAGACCACCGCCGCGTGGCGATTGATGGCCGAGGCTAGACCCGAGGCCGAGGTGGCAGACTATATGCGGACCGTGGGCTGCGGGCAGGAGGCGTGGGTGCAGGGGCGGCTTCGCATGGCACGCCACCCGTTTCGCGGGGCGTTCATCGCCAGCTATTCCGCAGGCAACGAGAGCGTCCGCCGGGTGCGCGAACGCGTCGCCGACAAGGACCGCCCGGCTTTCCACCATTATCTCTACAGCCGCGTCCACAGCCCTGAAAGCCTTGCCATGTTCGAAGCCGCATGACCGGAAAGCTCAAGGTTGGCCTGATCGGCGCGCATAGCTGGGCCGAAAAGGCGCATCTGCCGGGCTATGCGGCCCACCCCGACGTCGAGATCGCGGGCATCTGCGATACCGTGCCCGAGCGCGCGCGGGCCATGGCGGACAAGTTCGGCGCGCGCGCCGTCTATACCGATTATCGCGAGATGCTCGCGGTTGCCGACATCGCGATGATCGATGTCTGCACGCCGACCGATACGCATTTGCCGCTCAGCTTGGCGGCGATCGCGGCGGGGAAGCATGTGCTGTGCGAGAAGCCGCTGCACACGCTCGCCGAACCCGCGTTCGATGCCGCCCGCCAGGCGGCGGCAAAGGGCGTGCGCACGAAGCTGGGTTTCACGTTTCGCTATTCGCCCGCCATCCGCCAGATCAAGCAATGGATCGACGGCGGCGTGCTCGGGGAGATTTTCCACATTCACGGCTTCGAGCAGAATTCGCAGTTCCTCTCGCCCGATTTTCCGCTGCGCCAGTTCGATGTCGATAGCCCGCGCGACCGGCTGATCCCCGCGTCGATCATCGGCTATGGCTCGCACCTCGTCGATCTGATGCGCTGGCTGGGTGGCGAATTCGGCAGCGTGTGCAGCACGATGAAGAACTTCGTCCCCGAACGCGCCGTGCGCGGGCTGGAAGGGCGGCAGCGTTTCATGGTCGAGGATGGCGCGGTGGCGCTCGTCGAGTTCACCGGCGGCGCTCAGGGGCTGCTACAATCGAGCTTCATCGCGGTGGGCAATTATCCCGGCGTCGAAATCCGCGTCTATGGTTCGAAGGGGGCCGCAGTCGCGCGGCTGATTACCGAGAATGGCATTGCGGAAACTCTGCACTTCGCAACGCCGGATCAGGTTGAGTTCCGACCGGTCGCGCCTGCCGAAGGCGCGTTACCGCCCGGCACCGATCTGCATACCCCGTGGCCGGAGCTATATTACCGCAACCTCGTTCGCTTCTTCGCCGATGAAATCCTCGAAGACCGTGCCGAGGAATGTACGTTCCTCGATGGGGCGAAGAGTCAGCAGATCGTCGATGCAATCATAATGGCGCATTTCGAGCGGCGCTGGGTGGACGTCGGCGCGTGACCACGGTGGGCGATCTGGTCGACGCCTATCTGGCGCACCATTTCACCTATCGTCCGGTCGATGCCAGTTTCATGGGCGTGAGCGGGTACGACCACTGCCTGCCGCCCGCAGGCCCCGGCGCGGCGGCAGCCGAACGCGTCGGGCTGGCGCAGCTCGGCCGCCTGCTGGCGGCAACGCCCGTTGGTGACACCTCTGGCGACCGTCTGGACCGCCGCATGATCGAAGCGCAGCTCACCCTGACCGGGGCCGCGCTCGACGTGGCGCCGCGCTTTGCCAATCCCGCGTGGTTCACGGGCGAAGCGGCCTTCGGGATTATTTCGCTGCTGTTACCATCCTATGACTCCCCCGGCCGTGGGAAAGACGGTGTGTTGTCCCGTCTCCGAGCGGTCCCCGATTTTCTGGCCGAGGGCGAGGCCCGGGTGACCGCCGCGCCACGCATGCTCACCGATCGCGCGCTGCGCGAGGTCGCGAGTTTCGCTGCCTTCCTGCGCGGCGCGATGCGAGAACATCCCGATTGGCGCGCCGATTGGGCCGCCGCCGCCGACCGTGCCGCCGCCGCGTTCGATCGGTTCGGCAAAAGCATCGAAAAACTGCCCGATGCCCCCGCCGCCACCGGCCGCGCCTATCTGGAAACGCTGATGCAGGCGGGCCACGGCCTCGATCTCGATGCCAGTTCGGCCCTCGCCCGTGCCGAGGCGAACTATGCGAGACTCGGTGCCGAACTCGCCGCCCTGGCCCATGCCAACGACGCTCAGCGAACATGGGACGAGCAAATCGCCGGTCTGGCGGAGCATGGCGCGGCAAGCTCCGATGATGTGATCGAGCTCTACCGCCACCTCGACGCCGAGGTGCTCGCCAACGCGCCCCCGCTGGTGAAGCCAGCGACGGGCTACGGCCTCGAATATCGCTGGTTGCCGCCATATTTCGCAAAGATCGCCCGCGATCTCTATTTCCTCCCCTATCGCTCGCCACCGGGTGCTGCGGCTGGCGAGGGCAGCGTCTATTGGGTCATCCCCGGTACCGGTGCCGCCTATATTGCCGCCAATGCGGTCGCGACGGTGAAGGTCATCCACGCCGTCCACCATGGCAGCATCGGCCATCACACCCAGAACGCCCGCGCCCGCACCGCGCCGTCTCGGCTGGCGCGTTTGGCCGGGACCGATTGCGCGCTGGGCCTCGCAATGCTGCCCTCGGGCACCATGGTCGAAGGCTGGGCCTGTTATGCGCAGGATTTGATGGCCGAGGTGCCGGGCTTCTATTCGGCGACCGAGCGTGTGTTCCTGAAGCAGCTGGAGCGCCGTAATAGCGCGAGCGTACTGGTCGATATTCGCCTCCACACCGGCGAGTGGAGCCCGGCGCACGCGATGGACTTCTATGCGTCGGCCGGGTTTGCCCCGGCGCGCATCGCGGCTGAAGTCACCCGCAACATCATGCTGCCTGGCACCCGGCTGATGTATTGGCTTGGTACCGAGGCGATCCGGGCATTGCGTCGGCGGTGGCGGGGATCGGCCGTCGGTTTCCACGATACGCTGCTCGGCTACGGCCATGTGCCAATCGCGTGGGTGGCCGACGAGATGGCGCGGGCTGGACAGCTCGATTGACGCCGCTGCTCGATATTCGCGGCCTGACGCTGGATTTCGTCGATGACGATGGCACCGCCTGGCGCGCGCTGCACGGGTTCGATCTCGCGATCGAAGCCGGGGAAACGCTGGCGCTCGTGGGCGAATCAGGGTCGGGCAAATCGGTCACCGGCCTTGCGATCATGGGGCTGCTCGATCGGCGCCGCGCACGCATTGGCGGCGCGATTCACTTCGAGGGACGCGCGGGCAACCTGCTCGATCTCCCTTCGGCCGAAATCGCGCGGATGCGCGGCCGCGACGTGGCGATGATCTTCCAAGAGCCGATGACTAGCCTCAACCCGGTGATGACGGTTGCCCGCCAGATTGCCGAGCCGCTGCGCCGCCATCAGCATCTGAAAGGCGCTGTGCTGCGCGACGCCGTGATCGCCGCGCTTACCGAAGTCGGCATTCCCGATCCCGCTCGCCGCGCCGCCGCCTTTGCGCACGAACTGTCGGGCGGGATGCGCCAGCGCGTGCTGATCGCCATCGCGCTGGCGTGCAACCCCCAGCTGCTGATCGCGGACGAACCGACAACCGCGCTCGATGTGACGGTGCAGGCACAGATCCTCGATCTTTTGCAGAGCCTGCAGGCGCGGCGCGGCATGGCGATGCTGTTCATCAGCCATAGCCTCGCCGTGGTCGCGGCCATCGCCGACCGGGTGGCGGTGATGTACGGCGGCAGCATCGTCGAAACCGCACCCGCCGCAGTGCTGTTCGCCTCGCCTCGCCACCCTTATACCCGTGGCCTGCTGTCGAGCCTTCCCGGTGGGCAGCGCGGCCAGCGCCTGCGCGCCATTCCGGGCAGCGTGGTCGATCCGCGCCGACGGCCGCCCGGCTGCGTCTTCGGCCCGCGCTGCGGCCATGTCGATGCCGCCTGCACCACCGGTGCCGTGCCGATGGCGGCGGTCGCCGTCAACCACGCCAGCCGTTGCCTGCACTGGGCCGCGTTGTGACCGCACTCCTCGAAGCGACCGATCTTGGTGTGGATTTCCCGATCCGCAGCGACACGCCGTTTGCTGCGCCGCAGCGGTTGCGCGCCGTCGACGGGGTGTCGGTCTGTGTGGGACGCGGCGAGATCGTCGGCGTTGTCGGCGAATCGGGTTCGGGCAAGACGACGCTCGGCCGTGCGATCCTTCGGCTTGTCGAGCCAACGCGCGGCGCGGTCCGCTTCGATGGGGTCGATCTCGCCGGGCTGAGCCCGCGCGCGATGCTGCCCATCCGTCGCCGTATGCAGGCGGTGTTCCAGGACCCTGCGGGAAGCCTCAACCCGGTGATGACCGTCGGTGCCGCAATCGCCGAGCCGTTCGCCATCCACGGCATCGGCAACCGGCGGGACCGGCCCGGCCGGGTTGCGGCATTGCTCGAACGCGTCGGCCTTTCCGCCGATACAGCAGCCAAACTTCCCTATGCCTTGTCCGGCGGCCAACGCCAACGCGTCGGCATCGCCCGGGCGCTCGCAGTGTCACCCGATCTCATTGTCGCCGATGAAGCGGTGTCGGCGCTCGATGTCTCGGTACAGGCGCAGATCGTCAACCTGCTCGGCGATCTGCGCGCCGAACTCGGCCTCGCGATGCTGTTCATCGCGCATGACCTCGCGGTCGTCGATCACCTGTGTGACCGGGTTATCGTACTTTACCTCGGACGCGTGATGGAGGCCGGCCGCACCGATGCGGTCTTTAGCGCGCCGCGCCACCCCTACACCCGCGCGCTGCTTGCCGCCGCGCCACAGATCGATCCTGCACTGCGCCGCGTTCCGGTCGTGCTTGCGGGCGAATTGCCGAGCCCGGTTTCGCCGCCGTCGGGATGCGTCTTTCGGACCCGTTGCCCGCACGCCATTGCCGACTGCTCCGAGGCTGTGCCGCCGCTCGTGGGCGACGCCAATCATGCGGCCGCATGCATCCGTCAGGCAGAAATCGGCTGAGGGCGCGCTCCCCGAGGAAAGTTTCAACCCTTTGGCCGGGTCTGCAATGCCATCTCCGCACTCCGCGCCCCGGCGGCGGCCAAAGTGGCGGCGAGCAGGCGTTCGAGCGCTGAGTCGCGATCGAGCACCGCCAGTCCCGCCAGTGTCACGCCTCCGGGGCTTGCCACGCGGCGGGCCATTTCGCCGGGACTCGTTTCGCTGGTCATCATCATCCGCCCCGCGCCGATCATGGTTGCCGCGAGCAGCTGGCGGGCCTGGCTGGCATCAAGCCCTTGGGCGATGCCAGCTTCGATGACCGCGTCGGCATAGCGGAACAGAAACGCGGGGCCGCACCCGGAAACCGAAGTGGCGGCGTCGATCTGCGTCTCGTTGTCGAGCCAGACAACCTCGCCGAGCGGCGTGCAGAGCATTGTGATCAGGTCGCGCCCGGCGGCATCGATCGCATCTGCGGCGAGAGCCGTGACCCCCGCACCGATGGCAGCGGGCAAGTTGGGGACCGCGCGCACGATGGCCTTTGGCTGTGGAAACCAGCTGCGCAGCGTTGCAATCTCGACGGCGGCCATGATCGACAGCAGGATCGTGTCCGGTCCGGCCAGCGCACAGAGCGTTGGTGCGACGACGGCGAGCATCTGCGGCTTGACCGCGAGCACAAGCACCGACGGGGGAGCCTCGTCCGCGGGCGGCGCAGCAACGCCACGCACCCCCTTCGGCACAAGTTCGAGCATCGGCTCGATCACCGTCAGCGCCGTCGCACGCCCCTGTGCCACCCACCCAGCGGCCATCGCGCCGCCCATATTGCCACAGCCGACGAGGATAATTGGATCGATCACGCGGTCACCATCGATTGAACGCGCTCGGTCGGCGCCAGAATTTGCCCTCCAAGCTGGCGCACCAGCAGCAGGACGAGGGCAGCCGCACCGATCAGCCCGGCGTGGAGCAGCCAGAACGACGGCCCTGACATCGTGCCAAGGAATCCTCCGAGCCAGCCAACGAGCAGGTTGCACGCAAACATGTGGAGGAAAAACACCGCAATCATCGTGCTGCCCAGCCCGCGCGGCGCGCAGCGCGAATACAGCGCCATGCCCACGGGATAAAGATTGGCAAAGCCGATCTCGTTGATGGCGTGGAAGGGCAGCGCCCAGCCGAGGCTGACGCGGCCACCGCCCGTGGCGGTCAAAGCCGCCCCGACAAGGATCAGTGGTGCCACGGCGCAGATCATCGCCCCCAACGCCAATTTGGTGATCTCGTCGGGTTCGTGGCGGCGTATTGCCCACCAGCGCCAGAAGGCCAGCGATCCGCTCATCGCCGCGATGGCGATGACCGAATCGATCGAGATCAACCAGGTGACGGGCATCGTCCAGCCGCCGATAACCAGCCGGTAGCTGCGCTCCCCCCAGAGCAGATAGGCGTTGAACATCTGCTCGTTGCCGACGCTCGCCAGCGCCAGCACCGGCAGCAACCCGATAAGGACGAGGATGACGCGCCGTTCGTCCGGCGTTGTGGCGTGTCGCGCCGGACCGCGCTCGCGCGTGCGGAGCGGTTCGGCTGGCAGATATCTGCGGCCGGTGAGATAGGTGACGAGGCCGATAACCATGCCGATACCCGCCGCGCCGAACCCCCATTTCCACGCGACCTTTTCGCCAAGCGTGCCGCAGACCAGCGGCGCGATGACGGCGGCGACCGCGATGAACAGCACGAAGAGCTGGAATGCGCTGGCGCGGCGTGGATCGTCGATCGCGTAAAGGTCGCCGACCTGGCCGGTGATGTTGGTCTTGAAAAAGCCGACGCCGAGGACGAGGCAAAGTAATGCTATGAGAAAGGTCGCTTCCCCGCCCATCAGCCAATGGCCCAACGTGAGCAGCCCGGCCCCCAGGATCACCGCGCGCGATTTGCCGAGCCAGCGGTCCGCGACCACCCCGCCGAGGATGGGTGTCAGATAGACCAATCCGGCATACAGCCCGAAGATGTTGGACGCGAGCGCTTCGGGCGTCGGATGGCCATAGGCGGCGACGATCAGCCTATAGCCCCAGATGCGGGTGATATGCCCCGGCTGGAACAGCGTGTGGGCGGCATAGAGGACGAGCAGCGTCTGCATCCCGGCGTAGGAAAAGCGCTCCCATGCCTGCGATGATGCGAGCACGCGAAGTCCGCGTGGATGTCCGAAAAACGACCGGTCGGCGGGGGTCATCAATGGGTAGTATCGGTCATCGTGGAAGCCTTGCAGTGGCCGACACCGTGCCGACTTCGGGAAAATGGCACAGGCGGGCGATGTGGAACAGATGGCAGAGTGCTGAAAACCATCGCCCCCAAATTCGCTTCCCTTGAGGGGTTGAGCCGCATTCCAAGCCAGTCCAAGTTCGGCGAGAAAGCCGAGGAGCACCATCATGACATCGATCGATCCCGGTCCGCTGCGGCTGGGCATTCTCGGCACCGCGAACATCGCCCGCCATTTCACCGACGCAGTTCATGGTTCGGCGAAGGTGAATATCGTCGCGGTCGCGAGCCGGAACGCGGCCAGCGCCGAAGCCTTTGCCGCCAGGAACGATATCCCGCGCGCGCTGGACAGCTACGAAGCGCTGCTCGCCGATCCCGAAGTCGAGGCGATCTACAACCCGCTGCCCAACAGCCTCCATGCCGAGTGGTCGATCCGCGCGCTCGAAGCCGGCAAGCATGTCCTGTGCGAGAAGCCCATCGCCGTCACTGCGGCCGAGGCTCGCGCGATGTTCGCTGCCGCCACGCGCTCAGGGCGGCTGCTGTTCGAAGCCTTTCCCTATCGCTCGCAGCCGCAGACGCACGCGCTCGCCAAGCTTATCGCCTCGGGTGAGATCGGTCGGCCGCGCATGATCCAGGCGGGCTTCGGCTTTCCGGTCGCCAACCCCGCCAACATCCGTCTAGATCCGGCACTCGGCGGCGGCGCTTTGCTCGATGCGGGCAGCTACGCAGTCAGCCTCATCCGCCTTCTCGCGGGCGAGTTGCCCAAGGGAGTGAGCGCACTTGCTCAGTGGACCGAGCGCGGGGTCGATGCGTCGCTTATCGCCAATCTCGATTTCCCCAGCGGTCTTGTCGCCCAGATGGCATGCAGCTTCGGCACCGGCATCTACCGCCGCGCGCTCATCGCGTGCCAAGACGGGGTGGTGACGACAGACTTCCTCAACCATCTGACCCCTGCCGATCCAGGGGTGCTCGAGGTCCGGCGTGGCGGCTGGGAGCAACAGGAGGAACACCTCGCCTTTCCCCCCTGCAACGGCTTTCGCGCCGAGGCCGAGTCCTTCGCCGATGCAGTGCGCCAGGGGCCGGGGCGTTGGAATGGCATCGGCGAAGATGAGTCGATCGAGGTCATGCAGATTCTAGACGCCATCATTACAAGTGCGCGCGAAGGAAGATGCGTAGAACTATAGCACGCATGCGTCAGCGCTACAGTGCGCTCTCCGAGGCGCGACGGCTCGCGACGACACAGCAAATTCCGAAATAATCGGACATATAGCCGTCCGCGAAATCCAGAAAAATGCGTCCGCGACCAACGCGAGCATGATCGCCAGCCCGGCGAGCAGCGCGCACGGCCCAACCTGCCTCGGGCGCGGGCGTGGCGATGGAGGGCGAGACGGACGCCATCGATGTTTCCCCCGCTGCTGGTCGGGTCGCTTGCCAGTCGCGCGATCCTTGCGGCCAGAATGTTGTCAGGATGCCGGCATGTGGATCGGTCGTGGCGTCTTCAATCGCGCTTGCGACGCGCGAGGATCTCCTGTGCCACGCTTGCGATCAGTCGTCCCTCACGGTCGAAGATTGCGCCATGCGTCATCCCCCGTCCGCCAAGCATCACGGGCGCGCGCTGGACGTGGAGCAGCCAGTCGTCGGCGCGTGCAGGCGCATGGAACCACAGCGCATGATCCAGGCTGGCATCTTCGAGACGATTTCCGCCGCCAGGCGTGCCGTGCACGCTGAGGCCCGTGCTGACGAGCCCCATGTCCGACGCAAAGGCGATCATCGCCTGATGCAGCGCGGGCCTATCGGGCAGACGCTGGCGCGACCGGAACCAGATGGCGCGGCGCGCTTCGGTTTCGCAGCTTGGACCGGGCGGCAAGCCGACCGGCCGGACGTCGAGAAGGATTTGGGAGCTGTAGCGGCGGAGCGGTTTGCCCTTCGCCAGTGCCAATCGACGGCGGACTTCCAGCACGTCTTCCACGGTCTCGGGATCGGGCACGTCGGGCATGGCGATCTGATGCGCGGGGCCGTCGTCTCCGGCATGGAACGAGGCAAGCGCATTGGCCAGCGTGCGCCCACCCTGCCGCAGCCGCACTTGCCGCGCTGAAAAGCTGCGCCCGTCGCGCAGCCGCTCAACCTCCATCGTCACCGGATGATCATTATCTCCGGGCAGCAGGAAAAGCAGGTGGAGCGCGTTGCAGGGGCGCCCATCGATAGTCGCCGCAGCCGCCGCAAGCGCGTGTGCGATCACCAGCCCACCGTAGGTGCGGGGCTCGTCCGTCCGGCCCGCCACGCCCGCAAAACGATCTTCGCCGAGCGGTTCGGCGGCGAGGTAGGCAACAGCGTCCAATGCCAGATCAGCCAAAAATCTCGAACAGGCCCGCGCCGCCCATGCCTCCACCCATGCACATCGTGACAACCCCGTATCGCGCACCACGGCGGCGACCTTCATGGAGGATGTGGCCCGTCATGCGCGCGCCCGACATGCCGTAGGGATGGCCAATCGAAATCGCGCCGCCGCTGACGTTCAGGCGATCGTTCGGAATGCCGAGGTGGTCGCGTATGTAGAGCACCTGGGAGGCGAATGCTTCGTTCAGTTCCCACAGATCGATGTCATTGATCGTTAGTCCGTGCTTTTCGAGTAGCTTGGGGATCGCGAACACGGGGCCGATGCCCATCTCCTCGGGGCCGCAGCCCGCGACCGCGAGACCCCGGTACGCGCCGAGCGGCCTGAGCCCGCGCCGGTCCGCCTCCGCGCGCGACATGACCACCACGGCGGCTGCGCCGTCCGAGAGCTGCGAGGCGTTGCCTGCGGTGATGAAGCGGCCCTCGCGGACGCGCTGGCCGTCCTTGAACACGGGCTGGAGCTTGGCGAGATCTTCAAGGCGGGTTTGCGGCCGATTGCCCTCGTCCTGCGCGATGGTGATCTCGCGCGGACTGGTCTCGCCCGTCTCCTTGTTGGTAACCATCATCGTTGCAGTGATCGGCATGATTTCAGCATCGAAGCGGTGCGTGGCCTGCGCTTCAGCGGTGCGCTGCTGCGACTGGAGCGCATATTCGTCCTGCGCCTCTCGGCTGACGTTGTAGCGCTCGGCGACGATCTCGGCGGTCTCGAGCATCGACATGTAAAGCTGCGGGATCTGGGCGACGAGCTTGGGATCGGCTGCGCGGAAACTGTTGTGATGCTTGTTCTGGACGAGGCTGACCGATTCGACCCCGCCCGCAACCGCGATGGTGAGTTCGCCCGCCATCACGCCCTTGGCGGCGGTGGCGATCGCCATCAGGCCCGAGCCGCACTGGCGATCGATCGTCATCCCCGCGACCGATTGCGGCAAGCCGCCCCAAAGAGCGCCCTGACGCGCGACGTTGAAGCCGGTGGATCCTTGCTGGAGCGCGCAGCCCATCACGCAATCATCGATCTCGACGGGATCGACGCTCGAGCGGCGCACGGCTTCGCCGATCACATGCCCCGCGAGCGCCTGGCCCTGCGTATCGTTGAAGGCACCGCGGTAAGCCTTGCCGATCGGCGTGCGGGCGGTGGCGACAATTACGGCTTCGATCATGGGTGCGATCCTTCTTCCAAATATCGTCTTCTAGAATTGCAGTATGGCTTGCTCGGGCGGGGTCCAGGTCACCGAAACACCTAG
>JBBSFH010000029.1:0-27151 GCA_038238915.1 Sphingomonadales bacterium | reverse complement strand
TCGTTCATGCACTCGATCCTTTGTCAGATTGGGTTGCCAAGGTCGAAAGTAACTGGCGACCGCTTCGAGCGTCGCAACGGCAACGCCGCCTTGATGGTCAGCGCAGGGAGCTTGTGGAACGGCCAGCAGATGCTTCCGCAACCCGTTCCATACGGCCCGATCCCGCGCCTAATTATGGCGTTCATTTCTACCCACGCGGTTCGGGAGCGGACGGCATGTATACCATTCGGCGACAGCGCTAACGATGCACTGAGGCTGCTGGGCATCGAAAAGAGCGGGCAGGGCTTCCGCATGTTTCGCACCCAGGTTTCCGCGTTAGCGGCGTGCTCGCTCACACTCGGTTTCACGAGTGGCGAGATAGCCCACACCTTCCATGGCAGCCCCATCGAAGAGTTCGAGGCGTGGATACCGGGGCAGGAAGGCCAACGATCCCTATGGCCCTCCCAAATGGTGTTAGGGCAGCGATTCTATCAAACGTTGATCGATCACGCTGTGCCGATAGACCTCCGCGCCCTTTCATCGCTGAAAGGGTCGGCGATGGCGATGGACGTGTATTTGTACCTGGTGCAGCGCTTGCCCCGGATTGGTCGGCCGGTAGGGCTAACTTGGTGGATGCTCAAAGAGCAGTTCGGCCAAGAATATGTCGGACAATCGGCGCTAGAGGATTTCAAGCGGCGCTTCAAAATCGCGCTGCGCAGCCGCTCGTCTTCGCGGTCGTCATACGCGAGCTTGTGCGCGTTCAGCACGAGGCGGCGCGGGACTTCCGCCACGCGCACCAGATCCATCTCATACGCGTCGATCTCGGCACCGCCCGACATCGTCGCGGTCAGCAGCGAGCGGAGCCTGGGCGAATCCCATTCGCCCGCGCCAAGCGCGAAGATCGATCGGCCGTCCACCTTGGCCGGATCGATCCCGAACGCGCGGCAGAAGGTCAGGCTGGCCGCCACGACCGTGAGCGCGCCATCGAGCAGGAGGAGCGGCGTGCTCGCCGACGCGACCATCGCGACCGCGAGCGACATGCGCGGCGATGGCGGCGCACCTGGAGACGACGGACCGGCGGCGGGAGGAGCGGGAACGGTCCAGTTGCTCGCCGCCGCTCGGGCGATTGCGGTGCGGATCGCGTGCAGGAGCGGCTTGTCGGCAAGCGCCTTGGGCAGCAGCGCCACGAACTGCTCGGCGGCAGCGGAGGCGGCGAGTTCGGGTGCGATCGTATCGGCGAGCAGGATCGCCGCTCCGTGCCATCCTGCGCGGCGCAGCCCGTGCAGCAGCGCGAGGCCGCCGACCCCGTTCATCTCGACGTCCGCCACCACGCATGCGCTGCGCAGCGCGGACGAATCGGCGAGCAGCGCCGCGCACGACGGATAGGAGCGCACCTCATAGCCTTCGGCGCGCAGCATCAGCTGGCGCGCGTGACGCATCGCGGGATCGCCGTCGACCAGCGCTATGCACCGTGCGTCGACCGCGATGGTCGGTTGCTGGACCGGCACCTGGCTATTTCCTCGTTACGATCCGGCGATATTAAATTGGTGCGCGGCCATCGTCTTTACGTAATAACCCGTAAGTCGTGCGGAACTTCACCAGGTTCGATCGCGCCTAGTCCGGCAGCGAAGGATAGCCGCAACACATCGGACAGACTGCAAACCTTCAACTTGTTCATCAGGCTCGCGCGGTGAGCCTCCACCGTCCGCGTTGAAATACCGAGATCGTGCGCGGTGATCTTGTTGGGCTGGCCTCTGACCATGCCTTCCAGGACGTCGTGCTCGCGCCTGGTGAGCGCGGCAAGTCTGAGCGTCGCCTCGGCCGCGTCGAGCCTTGTCCGGCTCGTATCTTCAATCCTGGCGAACGCCTCTTCGATCGCGCCGAGCAGCGCTACCTTTTCGAACGGCTTTTCGAGGAAATCGATCGCACCCGACTTGATCGCGCGAACCGCGAGCGTCACGTCGCCGTGGCCCGTCAGCATGATCACCGGCAGCGCGATGCCCCGGCTGGCCAGGATGCGCTGGACCTCCAGCCCGTCGATTCCGGGCATCCGGATGTCGAGCAGGACGCAACCCTGGGTTGCCGCGCTCGTCGCGGCAAGAAAGTCGGTGCCCGATGCATGCGCGGTTACCACGAAGCCCGCTGTGCGCAGCAGGAAGCCGACCGAGCGGCGGACCGCCTCGTCATCATCCACCAGGTGGATCGTCCGGCTACCCGCCATCGGCGTCCCCGGGCGCGGCATGCCGGAGCGTAAAGTGGAACGCGGTGCCGCCATCCGGCCGTGGCGTCGCCCAGATCCGCCCACCATGCGCCTCGATGATCGTGCGGCAGATCGAGAGACCAAGCCCCATGCCGCTCGCCTTATTGGTAACGAACGCCTGGAACAGCCGATCCTGCATCTCAGGCGCGATGCCCGCGCCGGTATCGGCGACGGTAATCTGCATGCACCCTTGCGCTTCGGGCGCGGTAACGATCGTCAGCTCGCGTACGGGTGCGTCGGTCATTGCCTGCACCGCGTTGCGGATCAGATTGACCAGCACCTGCTGCACCTGAACCCGGTCGGCGATCACGGTGTCGGCCTCGTCGTGGAAGGCCATCGTTACCGAAACTCCCGCCTCGCGCGCGCCGATCACCCCCAGCGCGGCCGCTTCGCGCACCAGTGGGGCAAGGCGCTCGGGCCTTTGTTCGAGTTCCCCGCTCGCCGTGAAGTCCCGCAGCCGACGCACGATCTGCCCCGCGCGGATCGACTGCCCCGCCGCTTCGTCCAGCGCCGCCCGGAGCACGGGCAGCGTCGCCATATCGGGTGCGTCGAGCATGTCGCGCGCGGCCTCCAGCCAGTTGGCGATCGCGGTCAGTGGCTGGTTGAGCTCGTGCGCGAGCGTCGAGGCCATCGTCCCCATCGCGCTCAGCCGCGACACATGGATCAGCTCCGATTGCAGTGCCTGCATGCGCAGTTCGGTCCGTCGGCGCTGGCTCAGATCGCGGATGAAGCCCGTGAAGATCCGCTGCCCGCCGCTCAGCGTCTCGCCGATCGCCAGCTCGACGGGAAAGGTGGTGCCGTCGCGCCGCAGCGCGTTGACCAGATGCAAACCCCCGATCGCACGTACATCGCCGCTCGCGAGGTACGCCCGGAGCGGACCTTCATAGCTGGCGCGCTCGGCCCGAGGGATAAGGCTGCCGACATCCGCGCCGATCATATCGGCTTCCGCATAACCGAATAATCGTTCGGCCGCCGCGCTGAACGAAAGGATCGCGCCCGTTTCGGCGATGACGATCATCGCGTCGGGTACGGTCGCCAGGATCGAGCGAAGATGCTCCTCACGGCGCGCCAGCGCGGCTTCGGACGCTTTCTGATCGGTGATGTCGCGGACCACCTTGCCGAACCCCCGCAGCGTGCCGCCCGCGTCGTGGAGCGCGGTGATCGTCACGCTGGCGAGAAACTCGGACCCGTCGCGGCGCAGGCGCCAGCCATCCTCCTCGGTCCGCCCGCATGCGCGCGCGCGGTCCAGATCGCTCTGCGGCTTGCCCGCCGCGACCTCGTCGGGCGGGTAGAAGATCGATACGTGGCGGCCAACGATCTCGGCCTGCGTCCAGCCCTTGATGCGCTCGGCACCGAGGTTCCAGATCGTGATCCGCCCCTCGGGATCGAGCATGTAGATCGCGTAGTTGGTCGCGCCATCGATCAGCAGCCCGAGTTCATCGGCTGGCGTGACGGCGCGACGAGGATGGGCCGGAAGGTTGGCCAACGGGAACGCCATCGTCGACGCAGGCGTCACGACGCGACGCGAGCGCAAACGGTCGGAGGCCGAACCGGCAACGGCAGCGTTTGGACGGCTTCCCGGGCGATGCCAGGTTCCAGTTCTGGAGCTTCTGCTTGATGAATACTCACAGCGCGGAAGAGTTCCTGAATATTGCGTGCTCAACCGGCGTACAGGCAGGGTCGCCTGACCGTTCCCATGCGCCTGACACTGCACGGCGGTGGCATTTGCAGGCGGGGCGGCAACGCCGAAGCGACCCCGGATGTCCGTTGCGATTACTGTGGCGTAAGCGATGTTCCCTCGATGGTTCAGCCGTGGACTGTACGCATTGCACCCTGATCGATTGATCGCTCTAACAGCAGTCATGAGGTCGCCGATGCGGTTCCTGGTGCGCGCACTCGCGTCCGTCGTAATGCTCGCGGCCAACGGCGTCCGCGCTGACACCGGTGCCGCAGCACCGGTTGCCGATGCGCTGGGCGAACTGGTCTATGCGGGGTCCGCGCAGGACTTCGTTGCCGCCCATGGCGAGCGCGCGCTGGTCATGGGGTATCCCGACGGTCTGGAGGTGTGGGCCTATCCCCTCCAGCTGTTGAGCGGATATCGGCCGCGTTTCCGGGTGGCGGGACAGGTTGCGAGTATCGACGGCGCGTTGTTGCTCCGCCGCGTTGAACACCACCCGACCGAGGTGGTGCGCGTCTATGTCGGCCCCGATTTCGTCGTTCGCGAGCATCTGTTCGTGCCACGCCAGGCTGCTGCGGCGATCATTCGCTACGAGGTCGAGGGGCGGCCCGAGGTGGGGATAGAAATCGCCTTCCGGCCCGCGCTCGATCTCATGTGGCCCGGCGCGCTCGGCGGCCAGACGATCGGATGGGACGATGCGCTTTCGGCCTATGTCGAGCGCGAACCGCTCCATGGATTCGCCGCGATCATCGCCTCGCCCGAGACGATCGGCCACGACGAAATCGTCAACCGCACGCGCCCGGCCGCGTCGGACATCCGCCTGCTGCTCATGCCGCGTGCGACCGCCGGGGCGGTGCGGACGGCGACGCTCTATGTGGCGGCAAAGCCGCAATCCCTGGTTGGCCCGGCCGATTTGCGGGCGTGGCAAACGAACCTCGCATCGTCGGAGGCCGACGCCCGCGCTCATGTCGCCGAGGTGCGGGCGCAAGCGCTCCAGATCGTCACCCCGGACGTGGACGTGAACCGCGCGCTCGCGTCCGCCGTGGTGGCGCTCGATGCCGCGTGGGTGTGCAGCGACGCGCTCGGCTGCGGCGAAGTCGCTGGCTACGGTCCGTCGCGGCCGGGGCGACGACCGCAATATGCCTGGTTCTTCGCGGGCGACGGGCTGGTCGCGATGCAGGCGATGCTCGCGGCGGGACAGTATACGCGCGCACGCGACGAGTTGCTGTTCGTGACGCGTTATCAGAACGCGCGCACCGGCATGATCTGGCATGAACTGTCGCAAAGCGCGCCGCTGATCGGGTGGGAGAAGAACTACCCGTATATGTTCGTCCACGTGGACATCACGTTCCAGTATTTGGTGGCGGTCGAGGACTATGTCCAAACCACGGGCGACACGCGCTTTCTGGCCGAGCATTGGCGGGGCATCGAGGCCGCCTATCGCTATTGCCTGTCTACCTTGGGTGCCACCGGCCTGCCCGAAATCCCCGCTGACAAGGAAGGGCAGAACGAGCAGGATCGCCTGCGCGACGACATCCGCTTATCGACGCTTTGGATCGATGCCGCCGGGGCTTTCGCCAGGCTCGCGCAAACCGCGGGTCACCCCGGGCAGGCGGTCGCCGCTTCAGCGAAGGCCGACCGCGCGCGCCATGCGCTCGGCGCGCACGGGTGGGACGAGGCGCGGGACTTCTGGCTGTCCGGGCATACGCTGACCGGCGAACCCGTCCACAGCGAGCGGCCCGACGCGAGTGGTGTTCTGCTGCAGGGTGTCTTCGCGCAAACCCGCATCGATTCGGTGCTCGATCGGATCGCCTCGCCCGAGTTCCAGACCGATTGGGGCACGCGCAGCCTGTCGGCGAACGCTCACGGCTACGATCCCAATCTCTACGGCTCGGGCAGCGTGTGGGCGCTGGGCACGGCGAGCGTCGCGGCGACCTTCTGGAAGGCGCACCGGCCGCTCAGCGCGTGGGGGCTGTGGCGCGCGCTCGTGCCGTGGAACACGCTCGACAGCGCGGGGCATCTGCACGAGGTGCTGGCCGGAGACGCGTTCCGGCCCGAGATGGAATCGGTGCCCGAGCAGACCTGGTCATCGGCCGCATTGCTTGACGCTGCCGTCCGCGGATGGCTCGGGATCCAGGTGCGCGCGGCGGAGCATCGGCTCGCGTTCGCGCCGCACGTGCCCGACGATTGGCGGATGGTGACCGTCCGCAACGTCATCATCGGGACCGCCCCGCTGACACTGTCCCTTACGCGCGATGATCGCGCCCTGTGCTTGCAGGTCGAAAATCGCGGCGACGCAATCACGGTGGACTTCAATCCCGCGCTCCCGCTAGGGGCCAGGTTGACGGGCGCCTGGGTCGATGGGGCACGCGCCGAGTTCGGGGCGGAGCATCATCCCCAGGACGATCATGCCCGGCTGCGCTTCGTCGCCAAACCTGGTTCGACGAGCGTGCGCCTCGATATTGCTGGGGGGATCGACATTCGGGTCGGCAACACGACACCGGCAATCGGGGACGCCGATCGCGGACTGAAGATCGTTGGCGCGCGTTATGCGGACGGCGTTCTGGACGTCGATGCGTGGGTGACGTCCCCCGAAAGGACGTCGTTCACGATCACGACACAGTGGAGACCGGAGCGGGTTGAAGGGGCGCGGATCGACGCCTTGGGAGGGAGTGCATACCGGATCATATTCCAGGTTGGCGAAAATCGATTACGAGGCGGCCGCGGCCATGCCGTCATTCACTTCGCGCGGTAGCTGCTCGGCGGGTCGCGCCGCGGTGCAAATCGAAGCGCCCTGACGGTCATGTGCGCGGGCCGATACCAGGGTTCGGCTTCGGCGCGAGGTGATCACGCTGCTCGCAATCCTTGGCCCCCAGGCCGCTTCCATCTTGTGCGCCCGCAAATCGGACTGGCAGCCTTCCGTCCCTCCTCGTCACAGTGCTTCCGCACGCTCTGGGTATTGCAGAGAGCGTCGTCGATGGGGTCCATTCCCGGCGTCGGCGCCAGTCAGACGCCGCCTTTGGCGCGAAAGGCCTCGGTCAGCATCGTACCGAGAAGGGCAAAATCGATACGGTCGGGATTGGGGTAGCGGATGCAGCCTTTTCCGAAACCAGCATTCTTCACCGAAGCCTTGTGCGCGTCGATCGTCGATTTGCCGATATAAAGAGAGATATATCCTTTCTGGTTGTTGAAGCTGATCAGCGCGTCGCCATCGGGCGGCCCGTAGCCCGGCATCCCCCACTGCATCCGTTCTTCCCAGCCGGTTAACCTAACACGGCATTCTTCGCGTATCCTACGGATCGCATCGAGCCGGTCAGGCTCGACGTCGGCGAGAAACGCATCGACGGTCGGGGCGGACGACTGAATCATGTGATGAGGCTAGCGCAAAAGCGAGCGGCCGCAATCGGGAAATTGCAATACCGCCGACGATGCCCGCGACGAGATCGAGAGCGCCGACCTTCGACACGTCTTTCGTTGCGCGACCGGCGCGAGGACTTTCCGGTCAGACTGCTCGTGCGTACTCGCTAGCCAAAGCGGACATTCGTTCAAGACCGTCGGGCACCGACTATGCGCCAAATGTTGCTCATTTTGACGGTTCGATGCGCGTACCGGCAAACGGGTGTCCGTTCACGATTAGCCCTTTGCCGCAATCTCGCGCAGCGCCTTTTCGAACAACTGGGGCGGCTGCCCGCCCGATATCAGGTATTTGCCATCAATAACGATGGCTGGAACCGCCTGTATCCCGCGTGACTGCGACAGTTGTTCGGCCGTCCGGACATCGGTCGCGAAGCGGCCCGATGCCAGGATTGCCTCGGCCTCGTTACGATCAAGCCCGACGGACGCCGCGACATCCGCGAGGACTTGGTGATCCGACGGGTCACGCTGGTCGGTAAAATACGCCGTAAACAACGCTTCCTTGAGCGCCGACTGTCGGTGCTGTTGCCCGGCCCAGTGGAGCAATCGGTGCGCATCGAAGGTGTTGTAGATCCGGCTCTGGGCGCTGCCATTCATGGTAAAGCCCAATTCGGCAGCGCGTTCGCGGATCATCGCCCGATTGGTAGCCGATTGTTCCGGCGTCGATCCATATTTCTGGGCAATGTGTTCGACGATGTTCTGACCTTCGGGCGGCATGTCCGGGTTGAGCTCGAAGGGTTGGAAGGTGATGTTGGCACTGACGACGTCGCGCACCCGATCAAGCGCCACCTCGAGCGCCCTGAGCCCGATGATGCACCACGGGCATGAGACATCCGACACGAAATCAATCTGAAGCGTCCGGATCATGGTTCGCCCTTTCTGTTCAAGTCCTGGGCCGGCAGGCAGCTCGCGCTGTGGCAGACCTGTCAGCTCGCAGGATCAAGCTTGTCCTGCGTCCTTGTCCGGAAATCGTCGGCGTCGTGACGTTCATGCAGTTGACTGGCTGGGTCACCGAACGTGCGATTGACGATCCGCCCGCGGATGACTGCCGGACGCGCGGCGATGGCAGCGGTCCAGCGCTGGACGTTCGCATAGTCCTGCACCTGCAGGAATTCGCCTCCCTCATAGAGCAGGCCCTGGGCGAGTTGGCCGTACCAGGGCCACACCGCGATATCGGCGATCGAATATTCGTCACCGGCCAGATACGCGCTCTCGGCCAGGCGGCGATCGAGCACATCGAGTTGCCGCTTCACCTCCATCGCGAAGCGATCGATGGCATATTCGATCTTCAAGGGAGCGTAGGCGTAGAAGTGGCCGAAACCCCCACCAAGATAGGGCGCGCTGCCCATCTGCCAGAACAGCCAGGACAAACATTCGGCGCGATGGGTGGTCGGCAACAAGACGCCGAACTTCTCGGCGAGATGGAGCAGGATGGCGCCGGACTCGAACACGCGAACCGGCGTCGGTCCGCTCCGGTCCATCAAGGCCGGGATTTTCGAATTCGGGTTCACATCGACGAAGCCGCTGCCGAACTGATCGCCTTCGCTGATGCGAATCAGCCAGGCATCATATTGGGCACCCTCAAAGCCAAGCGCGAGCAATTCCTCGAGCATGATCGTAACCTTCACGCCATTGGGCGTCGCCAGCGAGTACAACTGAAGCGGGTGCCGACCGATCGGGAGTTCCCTTTCATGCGTCGGCCCCGATGTCGGTCGATTGATGTTGGCGAACCGGCCGCCATTCTCCTTGTTCCAGACCCATACCTTGGATGGAGTGTATTCGGATGCGTCGTTCATCAATCCTCCTGCGGGATGCGGGTTCGAAACGGTTAATCGGTGTCCTTGCTCGGCGAGGGTGAAGTTTCCCCAGCGCGCTTCGCGCCGATCGACACCGCAAGGTCTGCGGTGACGTTGGTGATGGTGTAGGCAATATCGGGCAGCACATCGACCGCGAGGAAGAGCGGTAGGAGCTCGATCGGCAGATGCGCTGCGAGGAGTGGTGGAGCATAAGCGGCGAAGAAGGTGGTCTGGTTCGGCAGGCCCGCGATGATGAGCGTGCCCAGGACGGCGAGCGAGCCAACGGTCAGGAGCGTGGCGGGAGCGAGCGTAACACCCTGGATATGTGCGGTCGCCAGCGTGACGATAACGATCGAGGCGGGGGCGGCAAGCCGGAACAGCGCGACCGCGAGCGGCAGGATCGCGGCCGACGCACCGGCGGTCCCCGTCAGTCGCGCCGCCGCGGTCAGCATCGCGGGCAGCGCGGCGAGCGACGATTGCGTGCTCGCCGCGACCGCCTGCGGTTCGAGCGCCGCGCGCGCGAAACGGCCGGGCGGCACGCGTCCGGCAACCGCCGCGAGTGCGTACATCGACAGCCCGAGCACTGCGGTGACCGCGATCTGCACACCTACATAATGCGCGAGCACCGATCCCGCGCCGAGCCCGAGGCGCGCGCCGAGCGTGAAGCCGAGCGCGGCGACGCCGAGCGGCGCGAGCGCAAGCACCCAGCCAACGATCACCAGCACGATGTCGGCCGTCTGCGCCAGTGCATCGAGCGCGACGGCGGTGCGTGCGGTCGGCAGTCGCGCCGCCGCAACACCGAACAGTAGCGCGAAGATGGCCAGCGGTGCGACCGCGCCCGCCGACGCGGCTGCGGCAAGGTTCGGCGCGATGAGGCCGGTCATCGCATCGCCCGCGCTCACAGCCAGTCCTGTGGCGGCCGGGCCGGCACTGCGCAGGGCGGCGAGCGCCGGCGCGCTCGGCGACCACGCTCCGAGCAGGACTGGCCCGAGCAGGAGCGCGACCACCGCCGAGGCAACCAGCAGCGCGAAGCCGAGCAGCGCGGCGCGCCGGATGATCGCGCCGCCCCGCGCCGCCGCGATCGCGCGCGCAGTTCCGGTCGCGGTCAGCGTGACGACGAGCGGCAGCACGGTCATTCGAAGCGCATCGAGCCACAGCGTGCCGATGAAGCTCGCCACAGACAGCGCATCGGCGGACGGCCAGCCACGCGCAACGGCGACCGAGCCGGCTGCGATCCCGAGTGCGAGGGCGCAGAGCGTCGCGAGCGCGCGGTTCACGCTGCTTTGCGCAGCTCGGCCGGGATTACCTGCGCGGAGAAGCGCTCCATCTCCTCCATCTGCGGGCTCATCTGGAGCAGGAGCAGATCGAGCCCCGCCGCCTCGAACTCGGCGATACGCTCGGCGACATGCTCCGGCGTACCGATCAGGCCGGGGCGCAGCCCCCGGTTGCTGACCGAATATTCGCGGATCTTGAGTTCGCGCTCGAGCTGCGTGCCCGAAAGCCATTGATCGAAATTGTCGAAGCCGGGCGGCGGCCGCTCGCCCATGTCGGTGATGCGCGCAACCTCCGCCTCGCCCTCGCGCGCGCTGTCGCGGACAATCGCATAGGCGGCCATGCCGTAGGTCATCGGCGACAGGCCGAGCCTTTCGCGGCGCGCGCGCATGTCGGCGATCCTGGCGGCGATCACGTGGGGTTCGTCGCCGTGCATCACATAGGCGTCGCATTGCGCGGCGATGAGCGACTTCGCGGCTTCGGATTCGCCGCCCGCATAGAGGATCGGTTTGGGCCGTGGCTTGGGCGCAAGAATGGCACGATCGGTCCGATAGATACGCCCCTCGAAACTGAAGCGCTCCTGCGTCCACAGCCCATCGACGACGCGCAACCACTCAGAGGTGCGGCCATAGCGATCGTCATGCGCGTCGAACTGCAGGCCATATTGCCTGGCTTCCTCTGCCCACCACGACGAGACGACGTTCAGGCTCAGCCGTCCGCCGCTGATCAGCTGGATGTTGGCAGCCTGCTTGGCGAACAGCGCGGGCTGATGGAAATTGGGGCGCACTGCTACCATCAGTTCCATCCGCCGCGTGACCGCTGCAAGCGCGGCTGCGGTGGACCACGCATCAAGCGCGGGGGCGTCGATCCCCTTGATGTCGTTTAAATTGAGTTCGGCGATGAGCGTCAGATCGTAGCCGATCTGCTCGGCGCGCACGCACAACTCGCGCATGTACTCCCAGCTCGCCTCCATGCGCTCGTCGGGGACGTTGCGAAGCCAGCCGCCAAAGACCGGGGCCCAGAAACCATAGCGCATGTGCGTCAGCTCCTTTTCGCCGCGATCGCGGCTTCGAGATAGTCGATGAGCTTATCGTGCGGATCCCAGCCGAGCACGTCCAGCGGCTTGCCGACGAAATTGGACAGCGCATTGATGTCGTAGAAGCGGGGCGTGCCATCGCGATCGTCGATCATCACCTCGATGCCGCCAACGTCGAGCCTCACCGCGCGCGCGATGCGCTCGGCGGCGTCGATCAGTGCGGGCGCGGGATCGGCGCGTGTGATGCGGATGGCTGCCGCACCGCGCCCGATCTGGCAGGCATCGGCCGGGCAAAGGTCGAAACTGTCGGCGGAGCTCTCGATGTCGATCGCGTAGAGGAACTTACCGCCGAGCGTCTCGATCCGGGTGACGGTGCCTTCGCGCGCGGGCACATAGTCCTGCACGAGCAGCACATTGTCCACGCTCTCGGGCACCGTCCGCGCCGCGATCGATGCCATCAGCTCGTCGGCATTATGATAGCGCACGATGCCCGCGCCCGAGCCGCCGAGGTTCGCCTTCACGATCAGCGGAAACCCGATGGCCTGCGCCGCAGCGAGCAGATCGGCCACGCGGTGCACCACGCGCGTGCGCGGAATCCCGAGGCCCAGTCCCGCGATCAGCGACATCTGCCTGGCCTTCGAGCTGTCGATCGCGATCACGTCCGCCCCATTGATCACGCGCGCGCCCAGCGCGGCCCAATGCGCGAACAGCGCCTGCGCGTAGAAAATGCCATGCTCCGCCTCGCGCAGGAAGCTCGACATCGCGACCCGGCTGAGGATGACGGGCGCGGGCGGCGCGGGATCGGCAGGATCGAAGCTGTGTCCCGAAAGGTGGAGCGCCTCGTATCGAACCCCGCGCCGATCGAGTGCGGCGAACAGCGGGGTGAACCAGGCGGGATGTTCGTAAAGGATGGCAAGGTCGAAGGGCATTTGACTCACATGGCAACGAACGGTCGTGTGTCATTTGCTGCAGTTCGACGGAAAGGCAAACGCCCGGCGAGGGGTGTTCTGAGGCTAACCCTGCCGAGCCGCACAAACCCCTTTCTGACGTTCACCTCGGCCGCGCCCCGCGCGCCGGAGACCTGCGGCCGTTCATCCGAGGCGGAGACCCAGTAGCCGGACCTATTTGGCGCGAACCGCCACGCCGCGCTCGGTCAGCGCGCGGAAGGTCTCCACTTCGCGCGCGCGATACGGGGTGCCATCGGTGCGGAATATATCGTGGAACCAGATCGGCGGTTGCTGGAGCGTGTAGGGCCGCTCCCAGCTATCCCATGGCAGGTTGGTCTGAATGCGGCCCTGTACCAAGCCCCAATTGAACATCGCCACGCGTGCGCGCTGGCCGATGGGCAGGATAGTGTCCACGTTCGAGCCATTGCCACGCGCCATCCATTCGGTCGCCATCAGCGGGCGGCCGTAGGGTCGGAGCTGGGCGATGCGGGCCTCGAACTGTTCGGGCCAATCGTAATTGTGGAAGCTGATCACGTCCGATTGTTCGAGCTGGATACGCTGGATGCGGGACAGATCGCGACTGCCGGGTGACCAGTCCCCGCCGCGCCAGACGCCGCTGGTAAGCGGCTGGATTGGGCCGACGGCGCGCGCCCATGCGAATACCTGGGGCAGCATCGCCTCGATCGCGGCCTGCTCGCCGGGGAGTTGCAGGGGGACGTAGCTGCCGCCGCCCTCGTTGTCGGGCTCGTTCCATACATCCCAGGCGAGCACGCGCGGATCGTGCGCGAAGTGGCTGACGATGCCTTTGACATAGGCTTCGAACCGCGGGCGTTGCGCTGTATCGACGAGATCGTAGCGGCCGGGCGATTGCACCCAGCCCGAATTGTGGACGCCGGGGATCGGCGGGTGTTGGGGCCCGAGCCTGGGATCGGGATCCCAGCAGCTATCGAACAGCACCAGCATGGGCCGGATGTGGTGCTTGGCGGCGATGGCGAGGAACTGGTCGATCCTGCGCGTGAACCCGGCCGCGTCCTGCTTCCACAACAGATCGTGCAGGAAGACGCGCATCGTGTTCATGCCTGCCTTCTCGGCCCATCCCAGCTCCAGATCGATGCGCGCGGGATCGAAGCTTTCGGCCTGCCACATCTCGAGTTCGTTGATCGCGGTGGCGGGGATGTAGTTCGCGCCGACCAGCCATGGCTGGCGATCGAACCAGGCATTGGCGGCGGCGGGAGACCAGCGCTGGGACGCGGCCGGGGCGGTGATGGGGGCGGCGGGGGCGGCGGCGATGGGCACCGCGCTCGCCAGCAGGACCGCAAGCAGGATGGGAGTGAAGCGCATGGCTCAGCGCCCCACGGTCGAAAAGTGGAACATGATGCGGTTTCGATACTGTTGCCCCGGATCGAGCCGCACCGAGCCGAACGCGGGCCGGTTCACCGTATCGGGAAACTTCTGCGGTTCTAGGACGAACGCGTCTCCCTCACGGTACAGCTTGCCCGCCTTCCCCGACGACGTCGCGTCGAGGAAATTGCCCGAATAGAATTGCAGGCCGGGCTGATCGGACAGAAGTTCGAGCACGCGGCCCGACACCGGATCCTCCACGCGCGCGACAAGCCGGGGTTCGGCCGCAACGTCGCGCGCGATCACCCAGTTGTGATCATAGCCGCGCCCGAAGCGGATCTGCTCCTCGGCGGCGTCGCGCGCGCGCGCGCCGATCGCGGTGGCTCGGCGGAAATCGAACACCGTGCGCTCCACGGGCCGGATTTCGCCCGTGGGGATCGCGCCCGCGTCAGTCGGCGTGAAACTGTCCGCCGGGATGGTGAGCCGGTGATCCATCACACCGCGAGCGTTGCCCTCCCCACCCAGATTCCAGTAGGCGTGATTGGACAGGTTGACGACGGTCGGCTTGTCCGTCGTGGCGCCATATTCGACACTGAGGCTGTTATCCTCGCCGAGCGTGTAGGTCGCAGTCGCAGTGAGCGTGCCTGGATAGCCCTGGTCCCCATCGATGCTGACCAGTTCCATCGCCGCCATCGCAGCGCCATGCGGGTCCGCGCCGACGCGCGTAACCGTCCACACGCGCTTGTCGAACCCCTTGGTGCCGCCATGCAGGCTGTTCAGGCCGTTGTTCACCGGAGTCTGGTACGCGTGCCCATCGAGCATGAACCGCCCCGCCGCGATGCGATTGGCCACACGGCCCACAGTCGCGCCGAAATATTGCGGCTGTTCCAGATAGCCGCGCAGTGTCGGGTAGCCGAGCGCGACATCGGCCGGATGCCCTTCACGATCGGGCACGATCACCGATTGGATACTGGCACCGTAGCTGATCAGCGTGACGCGCATCCCGTGCGCGTTTGCGAGCGTGATCGCCTCAACCGCGTGCCGGTCCGCGATTCCGAACGGCGCGCGTGACGCAGTGCCGCCATGCGCGGGAAGTGCGGCAACAATCACGGCGGACCCGAACGCGATCCGCAACATAGTGCCAAACATCCATCCTCCCGATCTATCGGCCGTTCTCCGGCCCTGATGCGATTGATATGAAAATTGCGCTTCACTGGCAAATCGCGCGTCACGGCGCGGGTGCCGTTGCGAGCCGGACACCGGGTGCGTCCGCCTCCCACACGATCGGCGTGATATACATGGCCCGGTAACGCGGCACCGCTTCGCGCCACGCGGCGAATGCCATCCAGCTCTGGCCGTGCCATTCGAAGACGCATTCGTGCCCCGGCCCGATCAGCCCCGCGCGACTGGCGAGGATCGGGTTTTCGCGCGCCTGTTCGCATGGGCCGCTTGGGCTGGCACAGCGCGCGAAACCCACCGCGTAGCGCGTGTCCGCATAATTGTTGGCCGCGAAAAACATTTCGAGTTGCCCATCATGGCGACGCATTTCGGGCGCTTCGATCACATTTCCCTCCCAGGCGTGGTCGCTTGCCAGGCCTGCGATAGACGTCGCGCGTCCGCGCAGACGCAGGCCATCGGGAGACAGGCGCTGGGCGAGGAAGCGGACGCGCGCGTGGCAGCAGTTCCCGTCCGTCTTCACGTATAGCCACAGATCGTTCCCGTCGGCGAAGGGACTGGCATCGATCACGCCTTCCGCGCCACCGCAGGTGAGCGGCGCAGGCATGGGGCGGAACGGTCCCTCCGCCCGGTCCGCCACCGCCGCGCCGACGCACAGCGTCAGCCCGTCGGGGCGCGTGAGCGTTGCGTGGCGCGCGCTGAAGTAGAGCACATACGTGTCTCCGACGCGCATGACCTCGGGTGCCCAGATGTCGGGCTCTCCCGCGCGCGCCCAGCGCGGTGCGATTGGCATTGCGTCTACGGGTGCGCTCCAGTGCGCGCCGTCGCTAGAGCGGGACATCTGGACGTTCAGCCGCGCTCCACCGCGCCGGGTGTTGGTGGCGTACGCGATGAGGCCGTCCGGCACCGGCATCACGAACGGGTCCGCGAAGTCCAGATCGAGCACGGGCCGGATTTCCCCTGCGCGGGCGCCGGCCGCGGACGCGAGCAGCAGCGCGGGCAACGTCCAGAGACCGATTCGCGCGAGCACGCAGCCCGGCCGTGCCGTCACCTGGCCGCCTTCCGATGTGGCCCCGTTACAACGCATCGATTGAAAATCCTATTTATCGCATAATAAGCTTGCCTCGTGCGCGCGCTCCCTGCAAGTCGCGTTTGGAAAGCCAGAAAAGCTCGGGTTCGAATCAGGGAGGTCCACCGTGCGCGTCAAATCGCAACTGCTCGTTTCCATCGCCGCCATCGCCGCCATCGCCGCCTGCGCGATGCCGTCCGCAGCCTTCGCGCAGGACGCGGCCACCGGCCAGCCCGGTCCTGCCACTGCAGCACCGGCGGGCGCGCCGGTTGCCGATCAGGACGCCATCATCGTCACCGGCATCCGCGCCTCGCTGCAATCGGCCGAGGGTATCAAGCGACGCGCCCCGCAGATCGTCGATTCGGTGGTGGCCGAAGATATCGGCAAGCTGCCCGACATTTCGGTTGCGGATACCGCCGCGCGCATCGCGGGCGTGCAGGTCTACCGCCAGGCCGGCGAAGCATCGAACGTGCTGGTGCGCGGGCTGCCCTTCTTCGGCACCACCTACAACGGCCGCGAGATCTTCACCGCGGAAACGCGTGTGGTGGCGCTGCAGGATTTTCCCTCGCAGAACATCGCCGCATTAAACGTCTTCAAGAGTTCGACCGCCGATCTCGTGGAACCGGGCCTCGCCGGCCTCGTCAACGTGGTCTCGCGCATGCCGTTCGATTTCGCGGGCACGGTGTTTTCGGCTTCAGCGCAGACCAACTTCACCCGCAACGCGAAGGAGTTCAAACCGCAGGCCAACTTCCTGTTGTCCAAGCGCTGGACCACCGGCATCGGCGACATGGGGTTCCTGATCAACGGCTCCTACACCGAGCTTCGCTACCTCGATAACGAGGTGTCCAATACCGATTTCATTGCCACCCCCAACATCAACGGCCAGACCGCGCGCCTGCCCGACATCCAGCGTCTTTTCGACCGATCGGGCAATCGCACGCGGCCGTCGGTCAATGCCGCCTTCCAGTGGCGGCCATCGGGTAATCTCGAGGTCTATGCCGAAGTTCTGTGGCAAGGCTTCCGCAACCGCATCGACGACCGGCTGTACGAAGTCCCGCTTTACGGTGGCCAGTCCTACAGCAATGTGACCTTCCGCCCGAACACCAACCTCGTCACTGGCGGAACGGTGGTCAATCCCGGACAGATCTTCACCTTCCAGGGTGCGACCTACAACACGACGGACACGTTCCAGTATGCGGGCGGGCTGAAGTGGAAGAGCGGGCACTGGAAGGCATCGACCGATATTGCGCGCACGACGAGCACGTTTCGTGGCTCGACCGAATCGCTCGATCGCCGCTACCTCGGTGCGCACACGGTCACCTTCGATACCAGCACGCCGCAGTTCAGCGTGAGCGGGTTCAACCCTTATGATGCGGCCTCCTACACCTTTCAGGGGCTGTACGAAGAGAACCAGCGTTCGGCTGGCCGGGGCTGGCAGGGCCGCGCCGATATCGAATATGCTTTCGACAACGGCTTCCTGAAGACTATCCAGGCGGGTGGGCGCTACACCGATCGCGGTGCGACGCGGCAATTCGGCAACCGCTATGCCTATCTGCTCCCGCTCGGCATCAACGCGGCCACGCTGCCGGTGCAGTATAATGTTTTCGCCACGGGCTTCGTGGGCACCGACGTTCAGGGGCTGCGCGGCTGGGTGTCACCGACCTATGATGGCATCCGAAGCAATCTGACCGCGCTGCGCCAGTTCGTGATCAATTCCTGCCCCGCCATCGTGGCGATGGGCGATGGGGGCAACGGCTGCCGCAACTACACGGTGGCACCGGTCAACGCCTCGCTGCAATACAACGCATACGAAGAAACGCTCGCAGGCTATGTGCAGGCGAACTACGCGTTCGGCGATGTGGTCGATGGCACCGTCGGCGTCCGTATTGAGCGCACGCGCGAGCGCGTGCAGGGGCCGCAGCCAGCGCAGGTCGCGGACTTCAACCGCACGAACGAGTTCACCGATTATCTGCCCAATGTCAGCGCGCGCGTGCATCTTGGTCAGAAGGCGCAGCTCAGGCTGTCCTTCACCCAGACGCGCACGCTGCCCAACTTCGGCGATCTCAATCCCAATGTCTCGCTTGGCGCGCCGCCTTCGCAGGGCAAGGGCACGCCGGAGAACCCGCAGGGCGGTTCTGCGGGCAACCCGTTCCTCAAGCCCTATACATCGGACAATTACGACGCGAGCCTCGAATATTATTTCTCACGCACGGGCTTCGTTTCGGCCGCATATTTCCACCGCACGCTGGACGGCTTCATCCAGCGCGGCACGATCGATATTCCCAACGATCCCGTCTATGGCTACGTCCGCCTCGGCGTGCCGTTCAACACGGGCAAGGGCCGTATCGACGGTGGCGAGGTTCAGGGCCAGGCCTTCCTCGATATTCCGAGCCTGCCCAAATGGGTGCAGGGCTTCGGCGTCCAGGCTGCGCTGACGTTCCTCGACGCGAAGACGCAGCAGTTCGACCCCACGCTGAACGGCGGTGTGGGAGGTCTGCGTTATGATCGGATCGTCGATCAGCAGAACGGGACATCGAACTTCCTGTATAGTGTGGTCGGCCTGTACGAGCGCGGACCGTTCTCGGCACGAGTGACGTGGAATGGCCGCTCAAGCTTCCTCGCCGCGAAACAGTATCGCGGCGATGACTATTACTACGAGATCGGCCTGCCGCCGCAGCGTATCGACATGTCGGTCAACTATAATATCGGCGAACATGCCACGGTTTTCTTCGACTGGACGAACGTGACGACCGAACCTTTCCGCCAGAACTTCAGTTCGGCGCGTGGCGGCGCACCGCGCGCCGATTATGTGCGCTACAACCGCTATGACGAAAGCGTGATGTCGGCGGGCGTTCGCGTTCGCTTCGGGAAATAGACAGCCGGGGATTAGCCAGTTGGTGCTGTGAGGTAAACGCTATCGGTCCCCGCCTCGGATGCAATCGGGGTGAAACTTCACTCGGGTTCGGGCTGAGGAAGACAGACGTCGAGTCGGCAGTTGGCGTTGAACGTCGAGCGCGGACGTCAGCCGCCGACTATAGAAGTTTCCCCAGCTTGAACTTGAAGCCGACATAATAGTAACGGCCTACCGCACTCACCGGATAGGCGAATCCGGCGGCGATGTCCGGCTGCTGATCGGCGAGGTTGTTGATGCCGCCGTAGATCGTGAAGCGCGGTTCAACGTCGTAGCTGAGCTGGATATTATGCTCCCAGCGTTCCTTGTACAGGATGTATGCCGGATCGTAATTCGGATGCGCTTTCTGCTGGATTTGCGTGTAACGCTCGGTCTTGCCCTGCCATGCCAGCGCATAGTTTAGCGTAAGCGGGCCCCTGGTCCAGGTGAGATCGAGATTGCCGCTATAGTTGGGCCTGTACACGCGATTGCGCTGCTGCTCGGGGACACCTCCGATGGTGGCGATGAAGGTAAGATCGTTCAGATACCCGCCCGAGAGCCGGAAGTCCAAGGTTCCCAGCGAAGGTGCCAGGTGCAGACGGTAGTTCGAGCTGATCTCCAACCCCGATGTCGTGAACCCGGCGACATTCAGCGTCTGCGTGCGGTAGGAGTTGATGAAGCCGGTGGTTGGTGAGCGGGTGAAACTGTTGCAGAAGACATTGGCCAGCGTCGGCTGATCGACACAAAGTTTGAACACTTCATTCACATCGGGCGTGTTGATCGCATTGGTCAGCTTGATATCATACCAGTCGGCGGTGAACGAGAAGCCCGGCACAAAGCGTGGGCGCAGCACGATGCCCGCCGTCCAGGTCTTGGCGGTTTCCGCCTTCAGATTGGGATTACCGCCGGAAAGACCCGGCTGGCTGGTGCTCTGCTTGGGATCGGTCGCGGGACTGAACGCTGCGATCTGATCGGCATTGAGGCCCGCTGCCGCCAGCGCCGCCTTGCAGTTCGCCGCGCGATACTGCGTGCCCTCGGGCAGGAACGTGGGATCGCACGGATCGTTCAGGAAGGTCTGGACACCCTGCAGCGGGCTGAAGAGTTCGGTGATATTGGGTGCGCGGACCGCGCGGGACAGCGTACCGCGGAATGTAATGTCCTTGATTGGCGAGTAAGCGCCATCGACCTTCCAGGTTACGGTGGAGCCGATCGTAGAATAGTCCGAATAGCGTACCGCGCCGCCGAACGACAGGTCTTCGGCGAAGCGCAAGTGAGACAGCAGCGGGATGTTGATCTCGCCATACGCCTCCTTAACGTCGAACTGACCGCCACTGGGAAGGGTCTGGTTGCCGCCATCGAAGAAGCCGCCCTGCGCAAACGCCGAGGGTGTCGACGCGGTCTTTTCCTTGCGGTATTCCCCGCCAACGGCGAAGCGAACCGGGCCACCGGGCAGGCGGAACAGGAAGCCAAGATCGCCCGCCAGGCTCCCGGATACGACGTGTTGTTCGCTGTAAGCCCGTGTCAGATCGTCGACGAAGACGAAATTGCGTCCCGCCCGCGAGCTGTTGCCGTATCCAAGGATCGTGATCGGCGAGCATTCGCCGGGCTTGAAGCTCAGCGGCGCGCCGGACACCGGCGTGCCGGTGATCGTCAGGATACCCGCATAGTTGTTCGGATCGATCGTGGTCTCGCCGGGCAGGTTGATCCGGCAGGTTGGCTTGCCGGTGGCTGGATCGACTACCGCATCGACTGCAGCATAGTAGCGATCGGTCAACCGGGTGTTGCCCGACGTGACCTTCGAGTTGGCGCGGCCATAGACGTACGAGACTTCGTATCGGAGATTGCCGCTGCGTTCGCCCTCGGTAAGCCTCCCGCTGGCTCCGATCACGCCGCGATAGGTTTCGCGCTTGGCGGTCTGAGTAACCACGCCCAGATCGAAATTGTCGCGGCTTACCAGCGCGCCGATCGGTGCGGCGGCACCGAAGCGCTGCTGCAGGTAATAGTTGTCGGGAGCCAGCATCGTGAAGAAGTCGAACGACGGCTGGACCAGCGTAAAAGCATCGATGTGGACGTATTTGCCCTCCGCGAACAGCTTGAACGCGGGGCTGAACTCATAGTGAGCCAGCAGGTTGACATTATGACGTTCGAGTTTTGGTTCGAGATCGCCGAAGTATCCAGCGGTGGGCGTGTTCGACCTGCTGTTATAGGCGCGCCCGCCGCTTCCGGGAATCTGGATGCCGCGGTCGTATGGCTTTCCATCGCCATCGAAATTGGGGAAGAACTGGAACTCGGTCATGCCAGTTTCCGGATTGAGCACCCCGATATCGACGGCACCGTTGGGTGCACTGTCCGACCAGCTGACGTTCGAATAAATCTTGTCGTAGGGCAGGCTAAGATTGTTTGTGCCGTTGACCGTAGGATTGTCCACATTGCGCAACAGTTGCAGATTGGCTTTCGGGTCGCCGAGATAGTCGCGGTCGCGCTGGTTGAGCCGGTCCGAAGCGTTATACTCGTAACTCAGCGTGATGTTGCCGCGGCCTCCGCCGAAATTCTGTCCAAGCAGGATGGATCCGAACCGGTTGCCCGCGTCGCCGCGCGACGAGATTCCGTTCTGGAAATGCGCGAGCAAGCCCTCGAAATTCTGTTTCAGACGGAAATTCACCACGCCCGTGACGCCATCGGCACCATAGATCGCCGAGACGCCGCCGGTCAGAATGTCGATGCCCTCGATCAGATCGATCGGGATCGTGTTGATATCGACCGAGTTCTCGCCCGAGTACGCGTTGACGTGTCGGCGACCATCGACCAGCACAAGCGTGCGTTGCGATCCAAGATTGCGCAAATCGAGAACACTGGTTCCCACATTGCCCGAGTTCGACGAGCCACCATAGTTTTGCGAGTTCGATCCTGCGTTTGCTCCGTTCACCAGCGACCCGACCAGCGCGGGCGACTGGGCGAGCAACTCGGTAATATCGGTCGTTCCCCGGCGCGTAATCGTCTGGGCGGAGTACGAGCTGACCGGGTTGGAGAACTGGATCTCGGGCCGCGCGATACGCGTTCCAGTGACGACGATCTCGTCCGCGGGTGCCACCTCGGCTTGCGACGCAGGGACCGGCGCTTGAGCCGCAGTTTGCGCAATTGCCGCGCCAGGGCACCCCGCGATGGCGAGCGCAAGGACCGATCCCGTAGACGCCCACCAGAATTTGCACTTGCCGATCATCGCCACACACCCTCCAAATACGGAACAACCCACACGCTTCAGCTTGTCTTAATCCGTTAGCGGCGCAAGCGCGATAAGTGGCAAACCCGAGTTTGATCGTGGAACCGTTGCTACGGGGTTACAAGCGCGGGTTAGCGCGTGATGCCCACCCGGCCCATCATGAACGCGGCCGCCTCGGCCTGCTGGTCATACCGGCGCAGGCGACCCGATTTCCCGCCATGTCCGGCTTCCATGTTGACGCGGAACACCAGCGGCCGCGTATCGGTCTTGGTCGCGCGCAACCTGGCGACGTATTTTGTAGGCTCGTAATATTGTACCTGGCTATCCCACAGGCCGGTGCCAACGTATAACGCCGGATAATCTTTGGCCGCAATATTGTCATAGGGCGAATAGCTCAGCATGTAATCATACGCCCGCTTTTCGGCGGGATTGCCCCACTCATTATATTCATTCGTCGTTAGCGGAATACTCGAGTCGAGCATCGTCGTCACGGCATCGACGAACGGCACCATTGCAATGATCGCCGCATAGTCCCCGGGTGCCATGTTGGCGACCGCGCCCATAAGCAAGCCGCCCGCACTGCCGCCCTCAGCCACGACTTTACCGCGTGCGGCATAGTGTTGGGCCACAAGCGCCCGAGTGACATCGATGAAGTCGGTAAAGCTGTTCTTCTTGTGCATAAGATGGCCGTCGTCATACCACCGCCGCCCCATCTCCTGTCCGCCCCGCACATGCGCGACCGCATAGACGAAACCCCGATCGAGCAGGCTAGGCACGGACAATTGAAACTCGGGATCGGTCGAGGCGCCGTAGCTTCCGTAGCCATATTGGAAGAGAGGCGCGCTTCCGTCGCGCTTGAAAGATTTAAGGTGCACGAGCGAGACCGGCACGCGCGCTCCATCGCGTGCGGTCACCCATACGCGCTCGGTCACATACCTGGATGCGTCGTAGCCGGGTACGGACTGCACCTTCAGCACGCGGCGCTCGCCGCTGAGCGCGTTGATCTCGATCACGGTCTCGGGCGTCTTCAGCGTCGTGTAGCTATAGCGCACCCAGGGGGTCGCCGTCTCGGGGTTGACGTCGAGCGCCATCGTATAAGCTGGGTCCGGTGCCTCCACGATCCGGCTGGCACCCGCGTCGGTCAGGATGCGCAGTCTTTTGTTGCCGTCGGCGCGTTCCTCGATCGCCAGGAAACCATCGAAGGGGTGGAAATCCTGGATGAACACGGCCGGATCGGTGGGGACGAGATCGCGCCAGGCAGTTTTGCCCGCCGCGACATCGGCGTCGCGAACGCTCACCAGCTTGTAATTGGGCGCATCGCGGTTGGTGTGGATCACCCAATGATCCCCGATATGATCGGCATCGTACCGTAAATCGCGCTCGCGTGCCGCCAGCGGCGTGAAAGTGATGGGCGCAGCAGCGGGAGCGCACCGCACTTCGGTGCTGACGGTACTGATGAGCGTGATGCACAGATACCGATCGTCCGCAGTGCGCTTGAGCGACAGATAGAAGCTATCGTCCTTCTCGTCGTAGACCAGCCGGTCGGCGGACGTCGGCATGCCAAGCGTGTGCGCCTTGACGCGCTTGCTCAGCAACGTAACCGGGTCCTTCTCGATGTAGAAGATCGTGCGGTTGTCGTCCGCCCAGAGCAGATCGGGCTCGGCATTGGCGATCGCATCGGGCAACGGCTTGCCTGATACGAGGTTCCTGATCTTGATCACATATTGCCGTCGCCCGACGACATCTTCGGCATAGGCGAGCATTTGGTTGCTGGGGCTGATCTCGCGGCCGCCGATGCTGAAGTAACCACGTCCCGCAGCCATGCGCGGCTCGTCGAGCATGATCTGCTCGGGCGCGGTCGGGATCCCCTCACGCCGCGCGAAAATCGGGTAATCGCCGCCGGTTTCGAAGCGGTCGTAATAGTAATAGCGGCGCTTGCGGTAGGGGACCGAGGCGTCGTCCTGCTTGATGCGACCGACAATCTCGGCCAGCACTGTCGCCTGCAACGGCTTTGTGGGCGCAAGCAGCGTATCGGCGTAGGCGTTCTCGGCTGCAAGATACGCCAGCATTTCGGGGTTTTGACGCGTATCGTCACGAAGCCAATAATATGGATCGTTTCGTGACGCTCCGAAGGGAGCAACCACGTCGTGCGGTCGCTTCGCCGCGACCGGTGCATGGGCAAGCGATTGCGCCAATAATTGCGTAGAAGATAGCAGGAACACTGCGAGTACAAAGGTCCGAAGCATGTTTGCCCCTGTGCGTTAATCTGGATGTCGGGACATCGAGCTCCCGGCCCCGGCCAAGGTGTCCCGTCAATACGGCGCTTGTCAACGCAGCGCTCATCCTTGAGCCGACGCGCACTGCGTCGCGTACCGCCAGCTCCCAGCAGCTTAGCCGGGGATGGCACCCACCAGCCGCGAGGCGGTTTCGCGGACGAGCGCGATCATGTTGGGGATGCCCTGCGTGCGATTGGAACTGAGCTGGCGCGCCAGTTCGAACGGGGCCAGTTCGCCTTCGATATCCAGCGCAAGCAGGTCGGCCGGCGTCCGCGCGTCCACCAAGACCACGATCAGCGCGACGATCCCCTTGGTGATGTGCGCGTCCGAATCGGCCAGAAACCCCAGTCGGCCGCCGTCTTCAACCGGATACACCCACACGTTTGCCGAACATCCGCGCACGCGTGTCGCTTCGGTTTTCAGAGCGGCAGGCATCGGCGGCAGCGTTCGTCCCAGATCGATCAGCCAGCGGTATCGGTCCTCGGCATCGTCGAGCAGCAGGTAATCCTCGCGGATCGTGTCGAAATCGGGCATCATGGGCAGGTGGCGGTGCACGCGCGCATGGTCAAGCGCGGCAAGCGCGCCTATGTGCGCCCGCGAGAACGGCAATTTGCAAGAGGTTGAATGGCGAAGGAAGAACTGCTCGAAATGCGTGGGCATGTGGTCGAACTGCTGCCCAATGCGATGTTCCGGGTGAAGCTCGAGAACGATCACGAGATTCTGGGGCATACCGCGGGCAAGATGCGCAAGAACCGTATCCGCGTGCTGACAGGCGACGAGGTGCTGGTCGAACTCACCCCCTATGATCTCACCAAGGGCCGGATCACCTACCGGTTCAAGTAGCATGCTGATCCTGGCGAGCGGGTCGCCGCGACGTCTGGAACTGCTGGCGCGGATTGGCGTGGTTCCGGGCGTGGTCGATCCCGCCGATCTTGATGAAACCCCGCGCAAGGGGGAACTCGCCCCGGGATTCGCTGCTCGCATGGCGGCGGAGAAGGCGGCCGCGGTGGCCGCGCGCCATCCGGGTGCGATCGTGCTGGCAGCGGATACGGTGGTTGCGGTGGGCCGTCGCCTGCTGCCCAAAGCCGCGACCGAGGAGGAGGCGCGCGCGTGCCTTCAACTGCTAAGCGGGCGGCGGCACCGGGTGCTGACTGCGGTTACCGTGGTGGACGGGGAGGGGAGGACGCGTCATCGGCTCTCCACCACCACCGTCGCCTTGAAGCTGCTGGGCGCGGCCGAGATCGCCGCGTACCTCGGCACAGGCGAATGGCGCGGCAAGGCGGGCGGCTATGCGATCCAGGGCCATGCAGAGGCCTATGTGCGGTTCCTCAGCGGATCATTCTCGGGCGTGGTGGGGCTGCCATTACATGAAACGCGCACGCTGCTGCGCGCGGCGGGGGTAGCGGTCGCGTGAGGGAGTTGCCGCCAGCTCTTGCCCTCCAAGAAACCGGCATCGGCGAAAACCGCGTCATCGTTTTCGAGGGTGGCGAGCCGGTCGAATATCGGATCGAGCGCCCCGGCCTGCGCGTGGGCGATCGTGCCGCTGCGCGACTGGTGCGCCGGGAGGGAACGCGCGCGTTCGTCACGCTGGCCGATACCGAAGCCCTGATCGATCCCGCACCGCCCGGCGTGGCCGAGGGTGCGATGCTGATGATCGAGGTGCGGCGCGAGGCCATACCCGAACCCGGTCGGCCGCGCCTTGCCCGTGCGATCGCCCTGCCACCCGAGACCGCCCCACACCCCGGCCCGACGCTGCTGGCGCGCCTCCCCGCGCTCATCGAACAGACGGTCCCCCACGGGCCGGACCGGCTGGAGCAAGCGGGCTGGTCCGAAGCGGTGGAGGAGGCGCGCACCGGTCGGCTCACCTTCCCCGGCGGACAGCTCGCGCTGACCCGCACGCCCGCCTTCCTTGCGGTCGATGTCGATGGGCCGGGCGCGCCCTTCGATCTCGCGCGCGCCGCCGCCGTGGCGCTCGCCCGCGCGATCCGCCGCTTCGATCTGGGCGGCTCGATCGTTGTCGATTTCCCAAGCCTGGCGGACCGGGCGCAACGCACCGCAGTGGGCGATCTGCTCGATGCGCACCTGCCCGCGCCCTTCGAGCGCACCGCAATGAATGGCTTTGGTCTCGTCCAGATCGTGCGTCCCAAGCTGCGGCCGTCGTTTCTCGATCAGGTGCAGGGCGATGCGCCTGCAACCGCCGCGCTTGCCCGGCTGCGTCTGGCGGAGCGCGACGCGGGGACTGGCGAGCTGACGCTCGACACCTCCGCCGCCATCGCCGCTTGGCTCGCCGCGCGCCCGCGCCTTCTCGCCGAACTCGCGCGTCGCATCGGCCGCGCGGTCCGCTTGGCACCTGCTGCGCCGCTTCCCACCTGCTAGCTCATGGCCCCACCCCGTTGCCCGCTTTGCCGCAAACCCGTCGCGCAAGCGCACGCCCCCTTCTGCAGCCAGGGCTGCCGCGACCGCGATCTGCTCAACTGGCTCGGCGAGGCCTATGCCGTCCCCGCGCCGCCGACGGAGGACGATCCCGAGGTGCTGGACAGCCCATCGCCGCACTCGCTATAGGACGCGGCTCGCGGCCCATGTCCGTGCCCGGGTAGCTCAGGGGTAGAGCAGGGGATTGAAAATCCCCGTGTCGGTGGTTCAAATCCGCCCCCGGGCACCAGCCAGTCCACCGGATTTGAACCTCCGACAAGGAGGAATTCGCGGCTTGATATTTGTAGCCAATATCAGTCTCTTACCGTGGTAATGCGCATCATCCCACGACAGCAGAGACGATTTGCTCGATGATGTAGGGTGC
>JBBSFH010000028.1:0-31667 GCA_038238915.1 Sphingomonadales bacterium | reverse complement strand
TGCATCAAGTGCAAATATATGGACTGCGTGGAAGTGTGTCCGGTGGACTGCTTCTACGAGGGCGAGAACATGCTCGTCATCAACCCCGCCGAGTGCATCGACTGCGGGGTGTGCGAACCCGAATGCCCGGTGGAGGCGATCCTGCCCGATACCGAGCCGGGAACCGAGCGCTGGGTGGAGATGAACACCACCTTCTCCGCGCAGTGGCCCAACCTGACGGTGAAGAAGCCCGAGCCAGCGGACGCGGACGAGTGGAAGGGCGTGCCGGACAAGTTCGAGAAATACTTCTCGCCCGAGCCGGGGGGCAAATAGACGGGCCGCGCCTTTGAGCGCCGGGTCGGCGATCGCGGTGTTGACCGGCGATATCATCGGCTCGCGAAAATTGTCTGCGGGGCGTCTAGACGAGGTGCGTGCGGCGCTGGACGGCGCGGCGCGGGGGATCGCGGAGTGGCGATCGGGACTGTTGCTCGGCGCGCCCGAGTATTTCCGGGGGGACGGCTGGCAGCTCGCGCTTGCCGAACCCGCATTGGGGCTGCGTGCGGCGCTCGCGATCCGGGCGGTGTTGCGGGCGCTGCCGGGGCAGCCTGATACGCGCGTGGCGATCGGGGTGGGGTTAAAGACGGCGTTGGCGGAGAGTCTTGCGCGATCGACGGGCGAGGCGTTCGTGCGTTCGGGCCATGCGCTCGAAGCGATGAAACGGGGTCGGTATCTGGGGGTGGCGCTCGATTTTCACCCGCCGTTGCTGCCCCCCTATGTGGGGATGATCGACGCTCTGGTGCGGAGATGGACGCGGCGGCAGGCAGAGGTGGTGCAGCTTCGCCTCATGCCTGATCCGCCGACGCAAAGCGCGGTTGGCGAAGCGCTGGGCGAGCGTCAGCAGACGATCGCCCGGATCGAGCGCGGGGCACGCCTGGCGGTGCTGATCGAAGCGATCGAGACCTTCGAACGGCTGTTTCCGGGGCAGGAAGCATGATCGGGCAAATCAGTGATGCGTTCCAATACAACCAAATTCGGCTGTTATATCAAATACAACTGTTTTTGGTTGTTATCGATAGGGGCGCACCGTGATCGATACCCTCGTCGCGCTGCTCGCCGGGCATCTCATCGGCGATTTCGTGCTGCAGACCAACTGGGTGCTCGCGCACAAACGCCGATGGTGGGGACTGCTGCTGCACATCGCGCTGGTCGGCCTCGCGACGATCGTCGTTGTCGGCTTTGGAGACCCCAATACGTTCGGGCCCGCACTTGTCATCGTCCTTGGCACGCATCTGATCATCGATCTGATCAAGATGCATGTCGGCGATGGCTGGCGTCCATACCTTGTCGACCAAGCGGCCCACCTGATCGTGATCGTCATCGTCGCGTTCGCCTTTCCCGGGCTGGCCGACCACGGGCTATGGACGCATTTGCCGCCTGAAGCGCGACGCGCCTATTTTACGGCTCTGGTCCTGATTGCCGGAAGTATCGCTTCGCTTCGCGCGGGCAGTCTCCTGCTCGACAAATTCATGAAGCCCTTCACCGCCGCAGTCGGCAGCGTCGCCGAGCCGGGCCTCGAAGGAGCGGGCGCAGCGATCGGGCTGATCGAACGCACGCTAATCCTGCTCTTCGTGCTGATCGGCAAACCTGAGGGCGTGGGCTTTCTGATCACCGCAAAATCGATCCTGCGCTTCAGCGATCTCGGACAGCAGCATGTCCGCAAGCTGACCGAATATGTGATCGTGGGCACGCTGCTCAGCTTCGCCTGGGGGGTAGCGATCGCGGCGCTGACCAAGGCGGGGTTCGATCATTATTGGCCGGGGCCCGTGCCGATTACCGCTGCGCCGCGCTGAAGCGAACATTGCCTCGGCAACCCCACCGGGCCAGAACACGCGCCAAGATGTCCGTACCCCTCATCATCGCGCATCGTGGCGCATCGGGCGAACGGCCCGAGCATACGCTGGCTGCTTACGAGCTTGCCATCGCGCAGGGCGCGGATTTCATCGAGCCCGATCTGGTCAGCACGCGCGACGGCGTGCTGGTGGCGCGCCATGAGAACGAGATTTCGGGAACCACCGATGTCGCCACCCACCCCGAATTCGCCGCGCGCCGCACCCACAAGATCATCGACGGCGCAGAGGTGAACGGCTGGTTCACCGAGGACTTCACGCTCGCCGAGCTCAAATCGCTGCGCGCACGCGAGCGGCTGCCCGAGCTTCGGCGCGCGAACGCCGCCTATGACGGACATTTCGAAGTGCCCACCTTCGCCGAAATCCTCGCGCTCGCGACAGCGCACGGGGTCGGCGTGTATCCCGAGACCAAACACCCCTCCTATTTCCGCGCGCTCGGCCTGCCGCTCGAAGAAACATTGTTTCGTCAGATCGAGGCGGCGGGGCTCGATCGTCCCGATGCGCCGCTGTTCATCCAGTGTTTCGAGGTCGCAAACCTGCAGGCGCTGCGCACCACCACGCACGCCCCGCTCGTCCAACTGATCGCCGCCGAGGGCGCGCCCGCGTGCGGGGGGCCGTCATACGCGCAGATGATAACGCCCGCGGGCCTGCGCGCGGTGGCTGGCTATGCGGACGCGATCGGGCCGGACAAGCGGCTGACTGTGGGCGCGGACGGCACGCCCACCAGTCTGGTCGCGGACGCGCACGCGGCAGGCCTGCTGGTGCATCCGTGGACGTACCGCGCGGAAAACCACTTCCTCCCGCCGAGTCTGTGTCGCGGAGACGATCCGGCGGCGCACGGCGATTTGGCGACCGAGCTTGCTCGCGCATTCGAAGCCGGCGTCGATGCGGTGTTCTGCGATTTCCCCGGCGCGGCATTTGCTGCGCGAGCGTCATGGACAGGCCTCTGAGCGCCGCATCGCGGAATGCGAGTGGCGGTTGCGGCGTCCGATAGGGGCGCGAAGTTCACGGCGCTCCGGGGGATGGTCAAAAACCCTGTTTTCCGGCCATCCTGGCGATCGCGTCGCGAGACCGGGAGACTACGCCAGCATCAAAAAATAATGCTTTCCACGATCCGCTCTGCGGCCTGTTCGGCGGTGAGCACGGTCGTATCGATCCGGATTTCGGGATTTTGCGGCGGTTCGTAAGGGCTATCGATACCGGTGAAGTTCTTGAGCTGGCCCGCGCGCGCCTTGGCGTAGAGGCCTTTGACGTCGCGTTGTTCGGCTTCTGCCAACGGCGTGTCGATGTGGATTTCGATGAACTCGCCCGACGCGATCATCGAGCGCACCATCTCGCGCTCGGCGCGGAACGGGCTGATGAAGGCGGTAATGACGATCAGACCCGCGTCGGTCATCAGACGGGCGACCTCGCCCACGCGGCGGATGTTCTCCACGCGGTCGGCGTCGGTGAAGCCCAGATCGCGGTTGAGGCCGTGGCGCACGTTGTCGCCATCCAGAAGGAAAGTGTGGCGGTTCATGCGGACCAGCTTCTTCTCGACCAGATTGGCGATGGTGGATTTGCCCGCGCCCGACAGGCCGGTAAACCAGAGGACGGCGGGTTTCTGGTTCTTCAGATCGGCGTGGCGTTCGCGGGTGACATCGAGCGCCTGCCAGTGGACGTTCTGGCTTCGGCGGAGTGCGAAGTGGATCATGCCCGCAGCAACGGTGGCGTTGGTGATTTTGTCGATCAGGATGAAGCCACCCAGATCATGGTTCTCGGCATAGGGCTCGAAGACCAGCGGCTTGTCGGTGCTGACGTTGGCGACGCCGATCGCGTTCAGGTCGAGCGTCTTGGCGGCGAGGTGCTCCATCGTGTTGACGTTGATCTGGTATTTGGGCTCCTGCACGGTCGCGGAGACGGTCTGCGTCGCGAGCTTGAGCCAGTAGGCGCGGCCCGGGAGCAGCGGTTCGTCCGCCATCCAGACAATCGTGGCTTCGAACTGGTCGGCGACCTGCGGCGGGGCGTCGGCGCGGGCGAGGACATCGCCGCGCGAGCAATCGACCTCGTCGGCAAGCGTCAGCGTGATCGATTGGCCCGCGACTGCCTGACGCAGGTCGCCGTTAGAGGTCACGATGCGTGCCACCGTGCTCGTCTTGCCCGAAGGCAGCACGCGTACAGGATCGCCGGGCGCGATGGTGCCCGTCGAGATCAGCCCGGCAAACCCCCGGAAATCGAGATTGGGCCGGTTAACCCACTGCACGGGCAGCCGAAACGGCTTGCCCTGATCGGCGGTCACGTCGAGCGGCACCGATTCCAGATGCTGGATCAGCGGCACGCCCGTAAACCATGGGGTGTTCGCGGACAAGCTGGTGATATTGTCCCCGATAAAGCCCGAGATCGGCATGGGCGTGAAGTCACCAATGCCGATTGAGGTGGCGAACGCGCTATAACCCGTAACGATTTGGTTGTAGCGCGCCTGATCGTAACCGATCAGGTCCATTTTGTTCACCGCGAGCACGAGGTTGCGGATGCCGATCAGGTGCGCGAGGTAGCTGTGGCGACGCGTCTGCGTCAGCACGCCTTTGCGCGCATCGATCAGGATGATCGCAAGATCGGCGGTAGACGCGCCGGTGACCATGTTGCGCGTATATTGTTCATGGCCGGGCGTGTCGGCGACGATGAACTTGCGTTTATCGGTAGAGAAGAAGCGGTAGGCGACGTCGATGGTGATGCCCTGTTCGCGCTCGGCGGCGAGACCGTCGACCAGCAGCGCGAAATCGATGTTCTGGCCTTGTGTGCCGACCCGCTTGCTGTCCGCTTCTAATGCCGCGAGCTGGTCCTCGAAGATTGTCTTGCTGTCGTAGAGAAGGCGGCCGATCAGCGTGGATTTGCCGTCGTCCACGCTGCCGCAGGTGATGAAGCGCAATAGCGATTTGTGCTGGTGCTGGACAAGATAGGCATCGATATCTCGCGCGATCAAATCTTGCGCTTGGTAAGAGGAAGCGTCCGACATTTAGAAATAGCCTTCCTGCTTCTTCTTCTCCATCGACGCGGTCTGATCATGGTCGATCGCGCGGCCCTGGCGTTCGGACGTGGTGGTCAGCAGCATTTCCTGGATGACTTGCGGCAGCGTCGTCGCATGGCTCTCGACCGCGCCCGAGAGCGGATAGCAGCCGAGCGTGCGGAAACGCACCGAGCGCATGACGGGGGATTCGCCTGGGTTCAGACGTAAGCGATCGTCGTCCACCATCAGGATCAGCCCATCGCGGATCACAGTCGGGCGTTCGGCAGCGAAGTAGAGCGGGACGATGGGGATCGATTCCAGATGGATATACTGCCAGACATCCAGCTCGGTCCAGTTGCTGATCGGGAAGACGCGGATAGACTCGCCCTTCGCCTTGCGCGCATTGTACAGACGCCAGAGTTCGGGGCGCTGGTTTTTGGGATCCCAGCGGTGGTTGGCGCTGCGGAAGCTGAAAATGCGCTCCTTGGCGCGGCTCTTCTCCTCGTCACGCCGCGCGCCGCCAAACGCCGCGTCGAAACCGTAAAGGTCGAGCGCCTGCTTCAGCCCCTGTGTCTTCCACATGTCGGTGTGCAGCGCACCATGATCGAACGGGTTGATCCCGCGCTCCTTGGCTTCGGGATTCTGGTATATTAGCAACTCCATCCCGCTCTCGCGCGCCATGCGTTCGCGTAGTTCGTACATCGTCTTGAACTTCCACGTGGTGTCGACGTGCAGCAGCGGAAACGGGGGCGGCGCAGGATAGAAGGCCTTGCGCGCGAGATGCAGCATGACCGCGCTGTCCTTGCCTACCGAATAGAGCATCACCGGCTTCCCGGCCTCCGCGACAACCTCGCGCAGGATGTGAATGCTCTCGGCCTCCAATCGCTCGAGGTGCGTCAGCGTGGCGGCGGTGCGCGTGGGTTCGATCGTCAAAGCAAGGTTCGCCCTGGGCGCGCCATTGCGCCGCGCAGTCGCACCTAGTGCGCGCCAGCGTTCACCTCAAGCGCGCCCGGCTCAGGCCGCCCCGGCATGGCGAGCCTGGTCCCATGCGAGTGCGGCGAACGCGGGGAGCGCGTCGGCGCGCTCCTGGGCTTGCGCCGAGGCGGCAGTCCCGCGCGCGAGACGCCCCTTGATGCCGTGGATGATCGCGGCGAGGCGAAAGAAATTGAAGGCGACGTAATAGTTGTAGCCGGGCATGTCGGCGCGGTTCGTCCGGTGGCAGTAGGCGGCGAGATAGTCCGCCTCGCTCGGGATATTGAGCGCGGACAAGTCCGCACCTCCAAGGCCTGCGACGATGGTGGGCGGCATACGGTACATCATCGCGTGATAGGCGAAGTCCGCCAGAGGGTGACCGAGCGTCGAAAGTTCCCAATCGAGGACCGCGATCACGCGTGGTTCGGTAGGATGGAAGATCATGTTGTCGCAGCGAAAATCGCCGTGGACGATGCTGGTCTCGTCCTGGTCGCCGGGCGGGATGTTGGCTGGAAGCCATTCCACCAGCCGGTCCATGTTGGGATCGCGGCCGGCCTCGGTGTCTGCCAGATATTGCTGCGACCAACGCGCGATCTGACGTTCGAAGTAATTGCCGGGGCGGCCGTAATGCGCAAGTCCGATCGCGGCGTAGTCGATCGTATGAAGGCGCGCGATCGTGGTGTTCATCGCGTCGAAATAGGCGGGGCGGTCGTCGCGCGGCACTTCGGGAAAGCGTGTGTCCCAGACGATGCGGCCCTCGACCATGTCCATCACGTAGAACCACGTGCCGATGACGCTATCATCGGTGCACAAACCGTGGGCATAGGTGCGCGGCACGGGGAAGCCAGTGGGTCCAAGCGCGGCGATCACGCGCGCCTCGCGCTCGACCGCGTGCGCGCCCTTGAGGAGCTGGCCCGGCGGTTTGCGGCGCAGCACATAGGCGTGGCCCGGCGTGGTCAGCTTGTACGTGGGGTTGGACTGGCCGCCCCTGAACTGTTCGACCGCGAGTGGGCCTTGGTACCCTTCGACATTGGCGGCCATCCAGCGCGCGAGCGCTGCCTCGTCGATGGCGAGCGCGGGGCGGACGGGCATGGTGTCGGACATCGGCGCGGCGTGCGATGTCAGCGGCTCGCGGTCAACTCGCCGTAAAGTTCGGGGCGGCGATCTCGGAAGAAGCCGAACGCGTTGCGGCGCTGGCGGGTGCGCGCGAGATCGAAGCTGGCGATCACCATCCCCTCCTCGCAGTCGTCCAGTTCAGAAACAATGTCCCCGCGCTCGTCGGCGATGAAGCTGGTGCCGTAAAAGCTCTGGTCCTCCTCCGCGCCCACCCGGTTGCACGCGACAACGGGCATCACGTTGCTGACAGCATGGCCCTGCATCGCTCGCCGCCACATGCGGCGGGTGTCGAGCAGCGGATCCTGCGGTTCCGATCCGATGGCGGTCGGATAAAGCAGGATTTCCGCGCCCATCAGCGCCATCGCGCGCGCGGTTTCGGGGAACCACTGGTCCCAGCAGATGCCTAAGCCGATGATGCCGTGCTTGGTGGGCCAGACCCTGAAGCCGGTGTTGCCGGGGCGGAAGTAGAACTTCTCCTCGTAGCCCGGGCCATCGGGGATATGGGACTTGCGGTAGATGCCCATCACTTCCCCGCAATCGTCGATCATGGCGAGGCTGTTGTAGTAATGCGGCCCTTCGCGCTCGAAGAAGCTCGTGGGGATGTATGTGCCGGTCTCGCGCGCGACCGTCTGCATGGCGTGGATCGCGGGGTGGTCGGCGGCGGGGAAGGCGCGCTCGTGGAAGCGTTCATGCTCGTGGCGGCAGAAGTAGAAGCCCTGGAACAGTTCGGGCGGCAGAACGATCTGCGCCCCGGCGGCAGCGGCTTCGCGGGCGGCGTGGGCGGTATGGGCAAGATCGGCTGTCATGTCGTCGGTGAAGGCGAGCTGGATTGCGGCGACGGTGAGATGGGTCATGCGCACCGATGTAGCCCGCTCGGCCCCGGAGCGGAACGCTCGCCGATTACGAAATCTCTGCCGCAGCTTGCCCCACCACGCGCCAACGCCTAACCACAGCCGCGTGACGGGTTCCCCGCGAGGGGATCAAAAGGGAAGTTCGGTGGCAAGACCGACGCTGCCCCCGCAACTGTAACCGGCGAGCCGGTGCTCCATCACGCCACTGGGCCTTCACGGGCCTGGGAAGGCGGGGCACCAACGGCGCTGACCCGGAAGCCAGGAGACCTGCCCGCCACAGTCGATCCACCGTGCGGACGGGGTGTGCCGAGCGGACGGGGATGCAAATCCCCGCGCGAACGACGTGGAGTGTCGTTCGCGCGGGCAATTCGTGTCCGCATGGGCGGCGCTTCCGGTCAAACGGAAGGATCACCCATGCGAAACCATCCCCTACTGGCAGCACTCGCCGCTGCATTCGCCGCCCAATCTGCGGCCCCCGCCCACGCCCAGACCGCCGTGATCGCAAGCGATGGCAGCGACGCGATCGTCGTCACTGCCGGCCGCTTCGAACAACCGCGCGAGGAGGTGGGCCAAGCGATCACCGTCATCGATGCCGCGACGATCAGGATACGCCAGACCCCTGTCCTCTCGGACCTGCTGCGCACCACGCCCGGCCTGACCGTGACTCGCAACGGCCCCGTGGGAAGCGTGACGGGCGTCAGCATTCGCGGCGCGGAAACGAGCCAGACGCTGGTGCTGATCGACGGGGTTCGCGTCAACGATCCCTCCGCGCCCGCTGGCGGGTTCGATTTCGGCTCGCTCCTGATCGGCAATGTCAGCCGGGTGGAGGTGCTCCGCGGCCCCAATTCGGTCATCTGGGGAAGCCAGGCGATCGGCGGTGTCGTCAACGTCCAGACGATCGAACCAGGCGACCAGCTCGCGGTCACCGCGCGCGCGGAGGGAGGCTATCGCGGCACCGCGCAACTAGTCGGCAATGTGTCGGATTCACTCGGCCTGGTGCACGTCAGTGTGGGCGGCGGCTATTTCCGCACCGACGGCATCTCCGCGTTCGACGAGGCGCTCGGCGGGCGAGAGCGCGACGGTTACGAACAATTCGCGCTGAACGGCAAGGTGCGCATCGACATCACCGATAGTCTGAACCTCGATCTGCGCGCCTATTATGATCACGGCAAGGGCGGCATCGATGGATATCCGCCACCCGATTACAACTTCGGCGATACGCCCGAAGTTTCGTCCAAGACCGAACTGATCACTTACGCGGGCGCGAACCTGAAGTTGCTCGGCGGTCGCTTGCGCAACCGCTTCGCCTTCACTTACAGCAATGTCGCGCGCCACGACGACGATCCTACCGCGACGCCCGCCAACACCTTCGCTTCGAACGGGCGGATCGAACGGTACGAATATCAGGGGGTGTTCGATGTTGCGCGTCCGCTGACTTTGGTCGCAGGGGCCGAGCATGAGGACAGCAGCCTGCGCACGCTCTCGATCTTCGATCCCACGCCAATCCCCACGCGCGCGAGCGTCGGGATCACCAGCGGCTACGGCGAGGCGATCGTCAAACCCGTCGACGGCATTACGCTGACCGGCGGCGTTCGCCAGGACCAGCACGATATTTTCGGCGGCCACACCAGCTTCGGCGCAAATGCCGCGCTGACGCCAAACAAGGGCCGCACGCTGCTGCGCGCCACCTATGCCGAAGGGTTCAAGGCCCCAACCTTGTATCAGCTGCTCAGCATCTACGGAAACACCAACCTCAAGCCCGAAACCGCGCGCAGTTACGATGTGGGCATCGAGCAGCGACTGATCGGCGACACGCTCGCGGCAGGCCTCACCTATTTTCACCGGGATACGAGCAACCAGATCGACTTCGTTTTCTGCGACGGGATCACAACTGGCATTTGTGCAAATCGCCCCGGCGGCACGTACAACAACACCGTGCGCACGCGAGCCGAGGGCGTCGAGGCGACGCTGCTTCTCAAGCCCACCGAAAACTTCGAGGTGCAAGCGCAGTTCAGCCACATCGATGCGCGCAACCGCTCGCCCGGCGGGGATTTCGGCCACGGGTTGGTCAATCGCCCGCAGGACACCGCGAGCGTCAGCGCGGACTATCGCTTCGCCTTCGGCTTGTCGCTGGGCGCAACCGCGACGATCGTGGGCGACAGCTACGCCGATGCCGCCAACCAGACGCGGCTGGGTGGATACCAGCTCATCGATCTTCGCGCCGCGTATCGCTTGCGCAAGGGCATCGAGGTGTATGGGCAGATCGAGAATGTTGGCGACCAGCGCTACGAGACGATCCGCAACTACGGCACCTACCGCCGCGCCGCCTATGGCGGTGTGCGTGCGGCCTTTTGACGGTGTGTTGCGCATGAAGCGAAACGCCAGAGCCAAGTGCAGCGCAGCGTTACTCTTTGGCGTGCTCGCGATCGCCGCAGCGCCCGCGCCGCGCCGGATCGTATCGATCAACCCGTGCGTCGATGCGGTGCTGTACGAGGTTACGCCCTCGGCCAGCATCGCCGCGATCAGCCATTATTCGCAAGACCCCGCCGCGACCTCGGTGCCGCTCGCATGGGCGCGCGCGCATCATGCGATCTACGGCACCGCCGAGGAGGTGATCGCGCTCCATCCCGATCTGGTGATCGCAAGCCCATACACCGAACTCGCCGCGCGCACTGCGATGGCGCGCACTCATCTGCGCGTGATCCTGATCGGCATCCCCCAAAGCGTCGCCGAGAGCGAGGCGCAGGTGCGCTCGATCGCCAATGTGGTAGGACAGCCCGCCGCCGGAGCGAGACTGGCGGAGCGGATCGCCGCCGCGCTCGCCGCCGCAGCGCCGCCAGCGGGCGCTCCGCCGGTGCCCGCCATCATCTATCAGGCAGGCGGCCTGGTGCCCGGCGCGGGGACGCTGCCCGACGAACTGCTTCGCCGTACTGGCTTCGCCAACCTCAGCCACGCCTACGGCCTGCAACGCTGGGATGTCATGACCGCCGAGCAGATCCTCGCCCGCCCCCCCGCCGTGATCTTCACCCCGCTCGCCGACCAATCGGCTGAGGACGGCTCCTTTGAGGGGGCGTCGCGCACGCTGAAGGCGCGAGCGTTCGCCCGGTTGCGCGGGCGCACGCTGGTTGCCAACTTTCCCGAGCGCCTGCTGTTCTGCGCCGGACCCAACCTGATCGCTGCCGCCGAACGCCTCGCCGCCACCCGCCGCCGCCTGCGCCCGCACGCGTGAGCGCCACCCGCCTCTCCGCCGCGCTGCTTGCGCTCGTCGCGCTGTTGTTCGCCGCCTCGCTGATGGCGGGCAAGGTTTGGGTGCCGTTTTCGGCGTGGTTCGGCGACGATACCGGCTGGTGGATCATCTTCGAACTGCGCGTTCCGCGCGCGATCCTTGGCGTCGGGGTGGGCGCGGTGCTCGGCCTGGCGGGCGCGGTGCTGCAGGGCTATTTCCGCAATCCGTTGGCCGATCCGGGTGTGGTCGGCGTATCCTCGGGCGCGGCGCTGGGTGCGGTCAGCGCGATCTTCCTCGGGATTGCCGCCACGCCCGCCGCGCTGTTCGCCTTCGCGATGGCGGGCGCGGGCGGGGCGATGCTTTTGCTCGCGCTGCTGGTCGGCCGCTCCGCCAACCCGGTGGCGCTCATCCTCGGGGGTACCGTGCTCGCCAGCCTCGCGGGATCGATGACTGCGCTGCTGATCAGCCTCGCGCCCTCTCCGTTCGCCACCTCGGAAATCGTCACCTGGCTGATGGGCGCGCTGACCGATCGGGGGTTCGACGAGGCGCGCTTTGCGCTGCCGCTGATGGCCTTGGGCGGCGCGCTGCTGCTGACCACGGGTCGCGCGCTCGATGCGCTGAGCCTTGGCGAGCCCGCGGCACGCTCACTCGGCGTCAATCTCGCGCGGCTGCAGGCGGTGATCGTGGCCGGGCTTGGCCTCGCGGTCGGCGCGTCGGTGGCGGTGACGGGCGTTGTTGGCTTCGTCGGCCTGATCGTGCCGCATCTGATGCGGCCGCTGGTGGGCGAGCGTCCGTCCGCGCTCCTCGTCCCCTCCGCGCTGGCGGGCTCCGCGCTGGTTCTCGCCGCCGATAGCCTCGTGCGTCTGACGCCGGGCGCGGGCGAGGTGCGGCTCGGCGTAGCGATGGCGCTGATCGGCGCGCCCTTCTTCTTTCTGCTGCTCCACCGCTTGCGCCGGAGCCTCGCGTGGAGCTGATTCTTGCCGATGTCGCGGTCCGCCTCGGCCAGTCGCGCGCGCTCGACGGGGTGAGCGCGCGGCTCGCGCCCGGCCGAGTGACCGCGATTCTCGGCCCCAATGGCGCGGGAAAATCCACGCTCGCCTCGGTCGCGGCGGGGCTGCGCGTGCCCGATCGCGGTACGGCAACGCTGGGCGATCGCCCGCTCGCCAGCCTCCCGGCGCGCGAGCGGGCGCGGCGGATCGGCTATCTGCCGCAGGATTCGCCGGTGCACTGGAACATCGCCGCGCGCGAGCTGGTCGCGCTCGGCCGCTTGCCGCATCGCGGGCGCTTCGGTGGCATGAGTGCGGCCGATTGGGCGGCGGTCGACCGCGCGATGGAACTGACAGACACCACCGCCTTCGCCCGACGCCCCACCGCCGAGCTTTCGGGCGGCGAGCGCGCGCGCGTGCTATTCGCGCGCGTGCTATCGGGCGCGCCCGAGTGGATCATCGCGGACGAACCGCTCGCGGGTCTCGATCCCGCGCACCAGCTCGATGTGCTCGCGCGACTACGCGACGCGGCGGCTGCGGGCACGGGGGTCGCGATCGTGCTCCACGATCTAGGCCACGCCGCACGCGCCGCCGACGATGCACTACTGATTTCGGGTGGCCGATTGGCTGCCGCCGGACCGGTGGCGGACGTGCTGACCGCCGATCGTCTGCGCTCGGTGTACGGTGTAGAGGTCTTCGTGGGGCGCGACCGCTCGGGCGCACCGGTGCTGATGCCCTATGCGCGGACAAGCTAAACCTGAGGTTCCGTCCCGCTAATCAACTCGGCACCTGCTGGGTGATACAGTGGAAGCTGCCCCCGCCCGTCAGGACCGCGTCGCTGCGAACGCCGACCGTCCGACGCCCTGGGAACAGCGCCGCCACCGCCGCCATCGCTGCTTCGTCGTTTGGACGTCCGTGCACGGGCACCACCACGGCCGCGTTGCCGATGATGAAGTTCATGTAGCTCGCGGCGACGATCTCGCCCCCGACCTCGACGCGGCCCGGCGAGGGCAGGGGGACCACCTCCAACCCGAACGCCCGCGCGCGCGCGGCAGCGTTCAGATAAACGGCGGCGTTGGGATCGTCCGCGCCATGCGGCACTGGGATCGCCAGTCGTCCCGGAGCGACGAAGCGCGCGAGGTTGTCAACATGGCCGTCGGTATGGTCGCCCGCCAATCCCTCGCCCAGCCACACCACCCGCTCGATGCCGAGATCGCACCGAAGTCGCGCCTCGATGTCAGTGCGCGACAGGCCGGGGTTGCGGTTGGGGTTGAGCAGGCACTGTTCGGTGGTCACCGCAAGCCCCGTGCCGTCGACATCGATCGCGCCGCCCTCAAGCACCCAATCGTGCGCCGTGTAAGACAGCCCAAGCGCGTCCGCCATCGCTTGGGCGACCTCGCCGTCGCCGGGGAGATCATATTTGCCGCCCCAGCCGTTGAAGCGGAACCCTGCCGCGCGGCACCCGCCTGCGCGGTCCGAAAGGATGATCGCGCCGGTATCGCGCAGCCAGATGTCGCCGAAGCGCTCCCTTCGAATGTGGATGGGATGCGCGGCGGGCCTCGCGAGCAGCACAGCGCGTGCGTCGGTTTCGGCCTCGTCGCTGGCGGTCAGGACAACCACCGGCTCGCCTTCGGCAAGCGCGCGCACCATGGCACCGATAGCCTTGCGCGCGGGCGCGAGGTTTTCCTCCCACAGGTCCGGATCGCTGGGCCACGCGGTCCACATCGCCGCGTGCGGAGCCCATTCGGGGGGCGCGCGCCAACTCATGGGTGGGGGAGCGGCGCGCCATTCTCCCGCGCCGCACGCTCCTCGCGCTCCGGGCGTGATCGCTCGCCCTTGCCGGGCACCGACATCGCAGGCTGCCCGGCGCGCGACGCATCGCGCGCGGCACGGAATTCGGCGGTGGGGTACCAATTGGGCCAGGCGCGGCTTTGCGCGATTTGCCGACCGACGTTGAAATAGAGCGCCAGATCCTCGATCGCGCCCGACCAGTCCCAGTTCGGTTTATACTCGTCCGACGGCTGATGGTAGTGGTGAGCGGTGTAATCGTTCTGCGCTGCCTGGCCGAACGCCTTGCCTTTGCCGCGCACGTCGATCCCGCTTTCCGCATCGAGCATCGGCACGCCCTGCTTGGCGAAGCTGAAATGGTCCGAGCGATAATAATAGCCCTTTTCGGGCGTGGGTTCGGGTTCGATCCGCCGCGATTGCCGCGCCGCGGCGGCGGTGAGCATGGGTTCGAGTTCGGATTTGCCCGCGCCGATGATAACGAGATCGCTGGTGCGCCCGATCACGTTCAGCCCGTCCATGTTCACCCCGCCGACCGTCCGGAACAGCGGATAGACCGGGTGGGTGGCGTAATATTCCGATCCGAGCAGCCCGCTCTCTTCGCCGGTCACCGCGATGAACAGCATCGAACGCGCCGCCGGACCCGCGTCCGCTTGCGCCTTCGCCAGCGAAAGCAGGCCCGCGACACCACTCGCATTGTCAAGCGCACCGTTGCAGATGTCGTCCCCATTGGACGCTGGCGGGCAGTGGCCAAGATGATCCCAATGCGCGGTGTAGAGGACGTATTCGTCCGCACGCGTGCGTCCTGGAAGAATGCCCACCACGTTGCGCGAGTTGAAGCGGCGCACCGTGTTCGGCGAGGATGCGCTCATCTTGAGCGGGAGTGCGATCGCCTTGAACCCCGGTCGCCCCGCGCGCGCCTCCGCCTCGGCGAGCGTGGTGCCCGCCGCGCGCAGCAGCTTGTCGGTAGCGACACCCGTGATCCAGCCCTCGAACGCGGGGCGGCTGGCACCATTGTCGTCGCGCGCGGCATCGACCTTGTGGCCCGCCCAACTGCTGGTGACCACGCTCCAAGGGTAACCGGCGGGCTCGGTCTGATGGATCACCAGGATCGCCGCCGCGCCGCGCCGCGCGGCTTCGTCGTGCTTATAATCCCAACGGCCGTAGTAGGTCATCGCGCGACCACCGAAGGGGCCCTGGCCAACAGGATTGCGCCAATCGGGATCGTTCACCAGCACGAGTACGGTCTTCCCGCGCACGTCCAGTCCGGCATAATCGTCCCAGCCGCGTTGGGGCGCGTGGATGCCGTAGCCTGCGAACACGATCGGACTATCGGTCACGGCCACGGCGGACGTGGTGCGCTTGGTGGCGACCATGATGTCACGGCCATAGACCAGAGCAGGCGCACCTTTTCCCGCGAAGGCGAAGCGCATCGCCGGATCGAGCTTGGTCTCGACGAGCGGAACGGGCTGAAACCAGCTCGTTCCATTGCCCGGTTTCAGTCCAGCCTGCTCCATCGCGGCGGCGATGTAGGCCACGGTTTTGTCCTCGGCGGGTGTTCCCGGCGCACGGCCTTCGAATGCGTCGGAGGACAGGACGCGCGTATGTTCCTTCAGCGCATGTTCGTCAATTTCGGGGCTGGCGGCGAGCGACTGGCCGGTCGGGCCCTTGCGGGCTTCAGCAGTGCCACATGCGGCGGGGATCAGCAGGGCTATGGCAGCGAGGCGGGATCGCATGGACAGTGCTCCGAGGTGAGCCGGTGCTAGCGCGCGATAGGCGGTGGCGTAAAGCACGCCGAAGGATCGGCCCTGCCGCATCGGAGCGGTTGTCCTCCGATGAGGCTACTTCGTGGCGTTATAAGCGAGTTCGTCCGGGGTCAGCTCGAAGCCCACCAACACCTCGAAGCTCGCCTGGCGGACTGCGTCGCGGACCTTGGGTTCGGCGAGCGGATCGGTCGCGGCATCGATTTCGCCGGGCTTGCGTTCGCGTGTGACCAGGCGGTTGATATCGGCGGGCAGCGCGATCGCGCTGCGCTGGATTGCGGTCGCGGCCGAACCATGCGCCAGCGCGCGCGCGACACCGGCAGCGAAGGTGAGCGTCACGGGCACGACCTGTTTAGTGACGACAATCTCGCCGCCGCGCGCGACCGCCACGAAAACGGGGAGTGTGATCTGCGCGGCCGCGCGCGCATCGCGGCGCTGCGCGACGACATCGAAGCCGACGCGCGTTGCGACTTCGGGCGATCCTTGCACGCACGCGCCGCGCAGATTGGTGATGGTCGCGCTAAGCGAGAGCGCGCCTGCGTCGCGGCGGTTGGCGGGATCGAAGCGGGTGATATCTCCCGCATATTGCGCGACGCTGACGGCAGGGCACAGCGAGCGTTTGACGATGAACGGATCGCGCGCGCATCCGGCGAGCGTGGCGGCACCGAGCACGGCGGCGAACGTGGGGGAGAAGCGCAAGGCGTGGACTTTCGAGGAAGCGTAGTCGCTTGATCATAGCGAGGCTGAACCTAGCGCGACAAGCGCGTGGGGATTGGCTTGCGGAGGCGGGGTTGACGGCAGGGGCATCATCATCCGAAACGCGGGCGAGGTTGCCCGGGTGCTCGCGCGAATGGTGGGGTTCAATGGCGGTCTATACGCGCGTTTCAGAAGCCGAGCTGGAACGGCTGCTCTCGCGCTATGATCTTGGTGTCGGCGTGGCGCTCGATCCGATCGCTGAAGGTGTCGAGAACAGCAATTTCCGCCTCACCACCACGCTTGGGCGCTTCGTGCTCACGCTCTACGAGAAGCGCGTCGCCGAGGCCGATCTGCCCTTCTTCCTGGGGTTCATGGAGTGTGCTGCCGAAGGTGGCGTGCCCGCGCCGCGACCGATGCGCGACCTTAAGGGCGAGGTTTTGCAGACGGTCGCGGGGCGGCACGCGGCGATCGTGCAGCATTTGCCCGGCGATTGGCCGCGTGCGCCCTTGCCCGCGCACGCTCATGCTGCGGGAGGGGCGCTGGCGCAGCTTCACCGGGCGACGGCGGGTTTCGGGCGGCGGCGAGCCAATGCGCTCGGGCCAGACGGATGGCGACGGCTGGCGGATGCGTGCGGCGAGCGGCTGAATGAACTTGCGGCCGGACTGCGCACCGAAGTGGAGCACGAGTTGGTCGCGCTCGCGGCACTGTGGCCGCGCGGACTGCCCGAGGCGGCGATTCATGCCGATCTCTTTCCCGACAATCTTCTGTTCAACGGCAACGCGGTGACCGGCGTGATCGACTTCTATTTCGCCTGCACCGACATTCGTGCCTACGATCTGGCGGTGATGCTCGGCGCATGGGGCTTCGATGATCAGGGCACGCATCTGCGCGCGATGGAGGCGGCGTTGCGCGCGGGTTATGGTGAGCTTCCGGCCGACGAGGTGGCGGCGCTGCCGGTGCTGGCGCGCGGTGCGGCGCTGCGCTTCCTGCTGACGCGCGCCTATGACTGGTTGAACACGCCCGAGGGGGCCACGGTCACGCGCAAGGATCCGCTCGCCTATCTCGCCCGGCTGCGCCACTTTCAGGCTCCGGCGTGACTCCCGTGGTCATCGCTACCGACGGCGCATGCAAGGGCAACCCCGGTCCCGGCGGCTGGGGCGCGATCTTGCGTGCGGGGACGGTGGAGAAGGAGTTGTGGGGCGGCGAGACGCTGACGACCAATAACCGGATGGAACTGACCGCAGCGATCGAGGCGCTACGCGCGCTCAAGCGGCCGAGCGCGGTGACGATCTCGACCGACAGTGCCTATGTCAAAGACGGGATTACCCAGTGGGTCCACGGCTGGTTGAAGAACGGCTGGCGCACCGCAGCGCGTGCGCCAGTGAAGAACGCGGAACTGTGGCAGGCGCTGCTCGATGTTGCCGTACCTCACCGCGTCGACTGGCGCTGGGTGAAGGGGCATTCGGGCGATCCAGATAACGAGCGGGCGGACATGCTGGCGAACCGGGGTATCGCCGAGTTGCCGCGTTAGGCGACCCCGTTCGCGCGGAAGTGCGCGAGCAGCCGCCACCAGCCATCTTCTGCGTCCGCCTCGACATAGCTCTCGCGGTAGTCCGCGTGGAAGCCGTGACCTGCGTCTGCATAGACGTGAATGTCCGAACCGGTCTTGCCCGCCGCTGTGAGCGCGGCGCGCATCGCCTCCACATCCTCCTGCGGGATGCCGGTATCGTGCGCGCCGTAGAGGCCGAGCACGGGGGCGTGGAGTTCGGCCGCGCGCGCGATCAGCGGCTTCAGTTGGCCATACCAAGCGACGCCTGCGCGAATATCGCGGTTGACCATCGACGAGCGCCACACGACCGCTCCGCCCCAGCAGAAGCCGGTGATTCCGATCTTGGCGGGCTGGACGAAGGATTGCGACTTCAGCCACGCTGTGGCCGCGCGCACGTCGCCATCGACCTGATCGGCGGTGGCCTGCATCACGATCGGGCGGATTTGATCGATGCTGGTCATCGCGGGGAGATCGGCACCCGACCGGTAGAAGAAATCCGGCGCGATCGCGACATAGCCGAGGCGTGCGAGCCGGGCGCAAATGTCGCGGATATAGGCGTGGATGCCGAAAATCTCATTGGCGACGATGATCGCCGGGTGCGCCCCGGGGCCGGACGGACGCACGACATAAGCGGGCAGCGGATGCGCCGCGCCGTTGGGGATCATGGCGTCTGCGATGGTGAGGCCGGTGGTGGGCGTGGCGATCGGTGCGGCATCGGCCGAAAGCGCCGCAGCGGCATAGCCCGCGACGAACAGCGAACCGACCGCGCGGCGGGTGAGAGGCAGATCGGTGGCGAGCGGGTTCATTGCGGTCCTCCAGACTGGTGGCGAAAGGGTAGCCGGATCGACCAGCGCGCGACAGGGGCTTGGGGTAGCTGTTGGATCGGGTAAGCTAGGGCCTGTTCTGGAGGATGATCGTCGATGCGCCTGCCTGCCCTGATTGCCGCCGCGCTGCTTTCGTCCGGCGCGCGTGCTGCGCTGCCCTCGCCCGCCCCCAATCCCGCCATCGCCCGCGCGGTGGCCGAGGTCTCGCCCGCGCGTCTAAAAGCGGACGATCTGAAGCTCGTGGGCTTCGGCACGCGCAACACCTTCTCGGAGAAGGCCGCACCCGGGCGCGGCGTGTTCGCGGCGCGCGCGTGGCTGAAGGCGCGACTGGAGGCGATCGCGGCAAACACCGGCGGGCGGATGACGGTGAGCCTCGACAGCTACATCCAGCACCCGGACGGCAAGCGCGTCGCGCGCGACGTGGAGATTTCGAGCGTGATCGCGACGATCAAGGGCGATGAGCCAAGTGGGCGGACTTACGTGATGAGTTCGCATTACGACTCGCGCAATTCGTCGAACGACGATGGCGTCGCGGACGCGCCCGGCGCGGACGATAATGGTTCGGGAACGGTGGCGGTGCTCGAGGCGGCGCGCGTGATGGCGGGGATGAAGCCGCATGCAACGATCGTCTTCGCGATCTTCGATAGCGAGGAGCAGGGGCTGCTAGGGGCCGCGCATTTTGCGCAGGGGCTGAAAGCGGCGGGGACGGACGTTCAGGGCGATCTCAACAACGACATCATCGGCACGTCGCTGGGGCGCGGCGGCGCGCACGATGGTTCGACGGTGCGGATCTTTTCGGAAGCGGTGGCGACGGGCGGCGATGTCGCGCGGGTGAACGCGATCGGCAACGAGAACGACAGCCCGTCGCGTGAGCTCTCGCGTTATGCGCACGCTGTGGGCGATGCCTACGTGGCAGAGTTGCGCGGCGACCCGATCTCGCGGGCGGACCGCTTCCTGCGCGGCGGCGACCACGAGGCGTTCAACGAGGCGGGGTTCGCCGCCATCCGCTTCGTCGAGCCGTTCGAGACCTACGAGCACCAGCATCAGAACGTGCGCGTGCAGGGTGGGGTACACTATGGCGACCTGCCCGAATATATGGACTTCGACTATCTGGCGCGCGTGGCGCGCTATAACGTGGCGGTGCTGGCGAGCCTGGCGATGGGGCCGGGGCGCGTTGAAGCGAAGACCGAGACCCGGGAACTGACCAACGACACCACGCTGAGCTGGGCACCGGTGGCGGGCGCGGTTTCCTACGAGGTGGTGGCGCGGCGGACGACTGAGGCGGATTGGGGGCGCGTGCTCGCGAGCGTGCGGGTGACGCGGGTGACACTGCCCTATTCCAAGGACAACTGGCTGTTTGGCGTGCGCGCGGTCGATGCAGACGGGCGACGCGGGGTGGTGGCGTTTCCGCTGCCGAGGGGGTGAGCAAGTAGCGCTATCGACGGACGCTGTTAGGTCACCGACCTTGCGCCTCAAATCACCTCGGTTTTGTAATGGTGCCACAGGAACGTCGCCATCGCGCCGCGCCACGGCCGCCATGTCTCGGCAAGCTCGCGCGTCAGTTTCTCGCTCGGGCGTTCGTCGAGTTCCATAATGCGGCCGACCTCGATCTGGACTGCGAGGTCGCCCGCAGGGAACACGTCGGTCCGGCCCTCAGAGAAGAGCAGGTAAATCTCCGCCGACCACCGGCCGATGCCCTTGAGCGCGACCAGCACCGCCACCGCCTCGTCATCGTCGGGAGGCAGCGCGTCAAAATCGAGTGCGCCGCTCGTCACCGCTTCGGCCAGACCGCGCCCATAGGCAGCCTTCTGGCGCGAGAAGCCGCACGCGCGCAGCGCCGCATCGTCAAGCGCCAGCAGCGCGCGCGGATCGGCGGCATCGCCGGCAGCCGCCTCGAACTTGCGCCACATCGCGTCAGCCGCAAGGAAGCTGACCTGCTGGCCCAAAATCGTGCGCAGCAACGTGGCGTAGCCGCGGCCGCGCGCGCGCGGCTCGGGATAGCCCACGCGGGCGAGCGCGGCGGCGACGCGGGGTTCGCGGGCGGCGACCGCATCGATCCCTGTTCTTAGTTGTTCGACGGTGAGGCTCATGCGCGCGGCTTCTTGCGCGGCGCGCGCGGGCGCGTCCATAGCAGCAAGGAACGTCAATCATTCGGACACGCCAAACCATGCCCAAGCTTCACGTCACCACCCGCGACGGACAATCGCGCGAACTCGCCGCGACCGTGGGCCTGAGCGTGATGGAGAACGTCCGCGATGCGGGGATCGACGAACTGCTCGCGCTCTGCGGCGGCTGTTGTTCGTGCGCGACCTGCCATGTCTATGTGGCGGAGGATTGGGTTGCCGCGACGGGCACACCGGGGCTCGACGAGAATGATCTACTCGACAGCTCGGACCACCGTCGCGCCAATTCGCGCCTCTCCTGCCAGATCGCGTTCACGGCCGCGATGGACGGTCTTGCGGTGACGGTTGCGCCGGAAGATTGAGCGCGCTTGCGGTCCGGCGCACCGCCGCCCTATCATCACCGTATGATCGGCGAGCGTGCGCGCGGAGGCTGGCGGCCGGTGAGCCTTAGCGTCATCGGGCGCGAAGGGTTTTTCGCCGATAAGGACCGCGCGTTCTGGCTACTGCAGATCGGTGGCTGGACGGGCTATTTCCTGCTGCGCGCGCTCGGCGGCCTCGCGAACAACATGGGTGTGGGCTTCATCCTGCCCACCGCGATCATCACGGCCACGGGCTTTTCGCTGACTCTGCTGATGGCGGCGGCGTATCGACGGATCATCGCGATGCGCGTCGTGTTCGTCTGGACGCTCACCTTGCTGATCATCGTCGCGGCGTCGGCGCTGTTCTCGGTGCTGGAGGTCTGGGCGACCGCAACCTTCTACCGGCCTGGCTGGCAGCCGGTGGGGATGGAGTTCTTCGGCGGCATCCTGCTCGATCTCTCGGTGTTGGGTGCGTGGACCGGGCTCTACTACGGCGTAAACTATTATCTGATGCTGTCCGAGCAGGCGCACGCGATGGACCGGGTGAGTGCGCGTGCGAACGAGGCGCAGCTCACCATGCTGCGCTACCAGCTCAACCCGCATTTCCTGTTCAACACGCTCAATTCGATTTCCACGCTGGTGCTGCTCAAGCAGAGCGAGCGGGCGAATGCGATGCTGAGCCGCCTGTCCTCCTTCCTGCGCTACTCGCTGGGCGAGCCAGCCGCGCTGGTGTCGGTCGCGCAGGAGGTGGAGGCGCTCAAACTGTATCTGGACATCGAGAAGATGCGCTTCGAGGACCGGCTGCGGCCCAGCTTCCAGATCGAACCGCCTGCGCAGGTGGCGCTGGTGCCATCGCTGCTGCTGCAGCCGCTGGTGGAAAACGCGGTCAAATATGCGGTGACGCCGCTCGAGGAAGGCGCGGACATCCGTGTTCACGCGCGCCAGCGTGAGGGACGCGTGATCATTACGATTGCGGATTCGGGACCGGGCATGGGAGCCTCTCCCGCATCGTCGCGCGGCGCGGGCGTGGGGCTGCAGAACACGCGCGAGCGGCTGATGCAGACCTACGGCGCGGACCATCGGCTCGATATCAGACCGAACCTTCCGCGCGGTCTGGTGGTTACCATCGACATCCCCTTCCAACCCGCGAGTATCGCTACCCGAGAGGCCGCATGATGAGTATCCGCACGCTGCTGGTCGACGATGAAACGCTCGCGATCCAGGGACTGGAGATGCGCCTCGCGGCTTGGCCCGAGGTCGAGATCGTGGAGCGTTGCGCGAACGGGCGCGAGGCGATCCGGGCGATCAAGACGCACAAGCCCGATCTGGTGTTTCTGGACATCCAGATGCCAGGGTTCGACGGCTTTTCGGTGATCGCGGCCGTGGTCGATCTGGAACCGCCGTTGTTCGTGATGGTGACCGCGTACAACGAGTTCGCGGTCAAGGCGTTCGAAGCGCAGGCGGTCGATTATCTGATGAAGCCGGTGGAGGAGGAACGGCTGAAGGCGACGATGGAGCGCGTCCACCAGCGGCTGGCAGACCGGCGCAGCGCCGAGGAGAGCGTGCGGCTGAAGGAGCTGCTCGCCGAGGTGGCGCCCGAGGCGCACGCGGGGCTGGATACGCCCGAGCCGACGGTGGCATCAGCGGGACGGTTCGAGAAGCTTTTGAACATCAAGGACCGGGGGCAGATCTTCCGCGTGGATGTGGACACGATCGAACGGATCGACGCGGCGGGCGATTACATGTGCATCTACACGGGCGAGCAGACGCTGATCCTGCGCGAGACGATGAAGGATCTGGAGAGGCGGCTCGATCCGAGGAAGTTCCAGCGGGTGCATCGCTCGACGATCGTCAATCTGGAGCTGGTGCGCCAGGTGAAGCCGCACACCAATGGCGAGTGTTTTCTGGTGCTGGGCAGCGGCGCGCAGATCAAGGTGAGCCGGAGCTACCGTGAGGTAGTAGCGCGGTTTCTATAATGGTGCGCGCCACGCGAGCGGGTGATCCGCGAGCAGGCGGTCGCGGGTGAGGAGGCGGAGGTCTTCCTGCGGGGCCTGGATGAGCAGGAGTTCATCGAACGGGTCTTTGTGGGCGATCGGATGGAGTAGTCTGGCTGCGGCGTGTTCCGGCGTGATGGGTAGCAGCGATGCGCCCGCGTTGAAGAGCCACGCGAGCACGACTTCGGGAGCAGCCTCGCCTTTGCGGTGGCCGGACACATGGAAGCTGTGCCACTTGATCCGTAGCTCCCAGATCGAGATCGCCGACACCGTGATCGGGTTTTCGTCCAGGAGCACCAGCTCGGTTGGCGTCAGCTTCCACTTTGCGGTCGAGAGCCAGAGCGCGAAATGCGTATCAAGCAGGAGCTTCAATCTTCCAGGCCAAGAACCTGTCGGCTGAACGCCGGATCATCGAAATTCTCGGGCAGTTCGATGACGAGATCCTCCCAGCCATTCTCCTTGCGCCAGCGGGCACCTGCCTCCCAATCGATACCGCTCTTGCGTTCAGGCTTGGGAACCAGCGTGAGAAATGGCGTGCCGTCGCGCGTGAGGACGAGTTCCTCACCGCGCACGGCGGCTTCGACGACTTCGGGGAAACGGATCTGCGCTTCGGCGATAGAGAGTTGCATCCCTAAGCTATAACATGGAGCGGCCGAACCAGCCACGCCGAGCTCAGCGCCGCGCGAACCGCTCTTCGACCGCGATCTCGCTGGGCCCCACATGCGCGTCGAGCCACCCGACGAGGGGTTCGGCCTCGCGCCAGACCGAGAAGACGTGATCGAGTGCGCGGTGATCCGCGAGCGATGGCCCGGGGACGAGGCGGGCACCCGCGACCAGATATTTGAGCCGCAGCAACGCGATGCGCGGATGCTCGCGCGGATAGCCCTTGGGCGCGGTGGCGAGCGCGTCGCCGGTGACTTCGACGCCGGTTCGGCCGAGTGCGGCGACGATGGCTTCGAGTTCGCTGCCGCGACGATCATCGTCGATTGCTTCGCGCAGGCGGGTGAGCTGATCCTTGGCGGGATCGTAGAGGCCGGTGCCCGCGTACAATCCCTGCGCGGAGATTTCGGCGTAGAGGAAGCCCATCGTGCCGGGGCGACTGACGTAGCCCGAGCAGTTTGCCTTGATCGGGCGTTTGTCCGGCGAGAAGCGGACGTCTCGGTAGGGGCGGAAGAGTTTGGTGGTGCCGCCGAAGGTTTCGGCGGCTTCGGCAACCAGCGATTCCATCGGCGCGCGGATCGCATCGTCCCATTCGGGCCTGGTGGCGAGGAAGAAGGCTTTGCTGTTGTCGGCTTCGAGGCGGTGGAACCAGTCGATCGCGGTCTTGCCGAAGCCTTCGAACGGCGGGTGGGGCTTGTCGATCATGCGTGGACCGCCGCGCCGATATAGTTGACCGACCGGTCTCGCCCGAGCGCGAAGGCGAGATCGCGGCCGAGCGTGATGCCCTGGGTATCGATGACGCGCAGGCCTGCGAGGCCGAGCGCGGCCGAGAGTTCTTCGGGGCGCAGGAACTGTTTCCACGTGTGCGCGCCCTGCGGGATGACGCGGGCGATGCGCTCGGCGCCTGCGATCATGACGCCCCAGCTGAGCGCGGTGCGGTTGGGCGTGCTGAACAGGAGCAGGCCGCCGGGCGCGAGCAGCGTGGCGACCGCTGCGAGGAAGCCGGGAACGTCGGCGACATGCTCGATCACTTCCATCATGGTGACGAGATCGAAGCGGTGGCCTTCGGTGGCGAGAGCTTCGGCGGAGCCGGCGCGGTAGGTGACGGCGAGGGCGGTCTGGGCGGCATGCGCCTGCGCGACCGCGATCGCTTCGGGCGAGGCATCGAGGCCGGTGGCGGCGAAGCCGAGGCGCGCGAGCGGCTCGGTCAACAGGCCGCCGCCGCAGCCGATATCGAGCGCGCTCAGGCCCTGCGCTGGGCGGAGCGTGGTGGCGGACCAGCCCCAATGCGCGCCACCCTGCTGGCGCAGATAGGCGAGGCGCACCGGGTTCACGCGGTGGAGCAGCCTGGACGAGCCGCGCGGATCCCACCACGCCGACGCCTCGCGGCCGAACAGTGCGGCCGAGGCGGGATCGATGCTGGGGGCGGTTTGGCTTGCCATGGACGCTGCACTGCAGTGTAACAGCCCGCGCGCCGGACCCCAAGGCTTGCGCATTCACCGCGACGAAGGACCGCCGCCCCGCGCCATGGCACGCATCGTGATGAAATTCGGCGGCACCTCGATGGCCGGGATCGAGCGCATCCGCGCGGCCGCCGCGCGGGTGGCCGCCGCGCACGCACAGGGGCACGAGATTGCGGTGGTGGTGAGCGCGATGGCGGGCGAGACCGATCGGCTGGTGGGCTTCTGCCGCGAGATCGCTTCGGTCCACGACGCCCGCGAGTATGACGTGGTGGTGGCGAGCGGCGAGCAGGTGACGAGCGGGCTGCTCGCGCTGACGCTGCAGGCGATGGGGGTGCGCGCGCGGAGCTGGCAGGGGTGGCAGTTGCCGGTGCGGACCGATGCGGCGCATGGCAGCGCGCGGATGAACGGGATCGAGACCGGGGCGATGCTCGCCGCCCTGGCCGGGGGCGAGGTTGCGGTGATGCCAGGGTTCCAGGGCCTGTCCCCCGAGGGCCGCGTGACGACGCTGGGGCGCGGGGGATCGGATACGAGTGCGGTGGCGCTGGCCGCCGCGCTGAAGGCGGACGAGTGCCAGATCTACACCGATGTGGAGGGGGTTTTCACCACCGATCCACGCATCGTGCCGCGCGCGCAGAAGCTGCACCGGGTGGCGTATGAGGAGATGCTCGAACTGGCGAGCGTGGGGGCGAAGGTGCTGCACACGCGATCGGTCGAGCTGGCGATGAAGGAACGGGTGCGGTTGAGCGTGCTTTCCTCCTTCAGCGACGCCGAGGGAACTTATGTGGTCGATGAGGACGAGATCGTGGAATCACGCGTAATCACAGGCATCGCCTACAGCCGCAACGAGGCCAAGCTGACGATCCTCGAGGTGCCCGATCGGCCGGGTGCAGTGGCGGAAATCTTCGCGCCGATCGCGGAGGCGGGGATCAACGTGGACATGATCGTGCAGAACATCGCGCACGATACCGGGCGGACCGACGTGACCTTTACCGTGCCCGCGAGCGAGTTGCCGCGCGCGCTGGCGGTGCTGGGCGAGGCGCGCGAGCGGCTGGGGATCGGGGGGATTCTTTCGGACAGCGATGTGTGCAAGGTGAGCGTGGTGGGGATCGGGATGCGTTCGCACGCGGGGGTGGCGACCACGATGTTCCGCGCGCTGGGCGAGCGCGGGATCAACATCCAGGCGATCAGCACATCGGAGATCAAGATCAGCGTGCTGATCGCGGAGGAATATACCGAACTCGCGGTGCGCGTGCTGCACACCGCCTATGGGCTGGATGCGGACGGCTGAATCGGGGGTTTGGGGTGGCTTTTGCGGGGTGGAGCGGGGGTTTTCGCGCCAGATCGTGCCCCGAATGTGGTTAACGGGTTAAGAAAACGGTACGCCATCGCGCGAGGAAATGGCGCAAACGCGCGCTTTGCGCTGGCAAAGGCCATGAAGTCCACGAAAGTCAGCGCGGCAAACAGCCGTCCGCATCGAGGCCGAGCGCGCATAGACGCGCGACATCGAGCGCTTCGTCCCAGATATCGGCGAATTCGGGATCGCGGAAGCGCAGCCGATAGGCGGATTCGACCCCCATGCCGACCTCGGCGGCGGCGCGCGTGACGACGCCGTGGACCGAGAGCGAGCGGAGGAAATCGATCTGGCGGGGACGGGTCCAGCCGTCATGACGTTGCCTGGGCATGGGGGCGGGCGTGGACCGGGCGATCCTACAAGGCAAGGGTGGTTGGGATGGTGAAGCGGCGCGAAGCTGGCGGCGATCAGCGCGCGGAGAAATCGATCCGATGTGGCGGTTTTTGCGCGAGAAAGCCGTTGCGTATCCGAAGCGGTTGCGGCACGCTCAAACGATCGGGGGCTGATGGGCAGTCCAACGGGGGAGAACATATGAAACTTTTGAAAACATTTGCTTGTGCGTTTTTGACGTCGGTCGCCTGCGTGCCGACGATGGCGCAAACGGTGGTCGTGCCCGCCACGCCGGCCGTGGCGGCGGCATCGGTGACGGTGCCGGTTGTCTTGATGCTGCGCTCAGGGACCGCCGTGCCGCTGCGCACGCTTGAGCAGTTGACGACGAACGGCAAGCAGTTGCACGCCGGTCAGCGTTTCAATCTTGAGACAACTGGCGCGGTTGCCAGCAATGGCATGGTCGTCATCCCGGTCGGTAGCCATGCGGTCGCCGAGGTGACCAGCGTGCGCAACAAGGGCATGTGGGGCAAATCCGGCGCAATTCACGCGCGGATGGTCTCGGTAAACGTCAATGGTCGTGACGTGCGCATGAGCGGAACGTTCGACAGCCGCGGCGAGACGGGCACGGCGGGCGTGGTTGGCGCGATCGCCATATTGCCCGTGGCCGGGTTCTTCATGACGGGGACGAGCGCGTCGTTTCCGATAAACATGCAGGTAACGGGCTATCTGGACGAGGACGTGCAGCTGGCATCCAATTAACGACGATGGTTGCGTTGGCGGCGTGACTGCGGCGTTGGCGGGGGGCGTTATGGTTGCGGCGTGATCGCAGCCCGCACCCGCGCCCTCGGCCTCGCCCGCGTCCGCGACCACCCAACCAGTCTTCGCAGACCGACGCGGCGAGGTGTGCCCACAGTGCGTTAGCCTCGTCGCGGTTGAGGTCTTCGTGGGTGCCCCCAATAGAGGCCATGGCCTCGCCGCATCGAGCGATCTTGTCGACCAGATGTGGCCGAGCGTCGGCCGTCGTCGCCTTGCAAATGCGAACGCCTCGCAGTAGCAATCTCCGCCAAGGAGATTGCGAATGCGGATCATTCTCATCGGCGTGCTGCTCGGTGCCATCGCCACCACCGCCGTCCACGCCGCGCCCGGCCTGGGCGACGCGGTCTATGGAGCGACGATCGCGCCCGGGGTGACCGAGCTTGAAACGCGCTACGGGCGGTTGACGGGAGGGGCGGCGGACGGCGAGGATGCGCTCAGGCTCGAACTCAGCCATGGCTTCTCGCGGCGCTTCTACGGCGCGTTTCTGGCCGAGCTGACGCGCGAAGGGGCGGGACCGCGCCGCCTCGACAGTGTCGCGGTGGAGGGGATCGTGACGCTGGGACGGATCGGTGCGCTCGGCATCGATACGGCGGCGTATTTCGAGTATGAACATGGCTATCTCGGCCACGACAAGATCGAGGCGAAGGCGCTGTTCGAACGCGCGCGCGGGCGTTTCGATGCGCGGCTGAACCTCATCGTCGACAAAACGCTCGACAGCGCGGCGGCACGTCTGGGCTATGCCGCCTCGGCGGACTGGCGAACCGTGGGCGATGTGCGGCTGGGTGCGGCGGCGTTCGGCGCGGCGGGCGATACCGATCATTTCGGCGCGCGCGGCGAACATTATCTGGGCCCGATCTTGAAGACCGAACTCGAACGACTGCCGATCGGCGGCGAGCTCGAGATCGAGGCGGGCTATCTGTTCGCTCTGCCGGGGCCGGCGGCGGAGCGGAGCGATGGGCAGGCGCGGCTGCTGCTTTCGTGGGAGCGGCGGTTTTGAGGGGGGGCGGGCGGGCGATATACTATGGCGAGGACGACCGGGCAGCGCGAACCTCGGCGGGTCAAGCGGACTTCTGCGCCTGCTGCGTTCCGAAGATATAGCCTAGCAGCGCGGTCAATATCGGCAGGAGAAGATTGATCAGCACCAGTTGCGCGACCTGCAACCAGAATGCCCGCTCGGCGGCGCGCTCTTCGCCTAATGATTTCGCAAGAACTTCCATAAACCCCATCCGCTGACCCAATGAGCCTTCCACAACCGAGAGGACTTGGAGAGCACTGGCGCAGCGCTCGAGGATCGCGGCGCGATCCTTGACGGTGGCAAGGGGCAAGGGAATGCATTTTTTGTCGAGGTCAGCGCGTTGGCTGTCGGTGATGGTGGGGTTCTTGCGCGCCTGCTCGATCATCGCCTGTGCGTCGTCGGTATCCGGCTTGGGCATCGCCCAGGTCGCGTCGGAGGCGGATCGACGCAAACCGGCGAGGACGCCGGGCAAGCGGCTGTCCTGCGTGCCGAGGGATTTCGCGGTGACGATCGCCATCGCCTGCGCGTTGGTTTGATCCATCGCATTGCGCTCGCTCACCTCGGCAACCAAGAGCACGATGATCAGGATGATGATCGCTGCCGCGATCATCACCATCGTGCGACGGGCGAGATCGACGCCCGCTGCAGTCCGCGCGTCCAGTGACGCTAAGGTCGGCACTACGGGCGGGGTAGTGCCGTTCCCGGCAATGGCTTGCTGCGCGGTCTGGGCCATGCCGACCAGGGGTCGTTACGACTTGACGGACTGCAGGCTGGGCATCGCCAGCTTGGTGAAATCCGAGCCCGCAGCATTCGACGAGAGGAGCACGCGCCCCTTGGACGCCTCATCAACCGCCCAGTTATACAGCGTCATCGCATCGCGCGCGATGTCCGTAGGTTTTGTGTTCATGCTGAGCTTTTCCTGAAAGTTCGTGATGACGTCGTCGGGGATTTGAAGGCGAATCTCGGCCATGGCTGGTTCCAGAATTTAACGACAAGACTCCATAATGGCGCCGGTTTTACTCCGTGTCAACTCCGGTATGACTCCTTTGGCGTTGCCTCGTGAGGCGCATCGGCGAGGCTGTCACCCCACCTGCGCCCTCTGCTGCAGCATCGCGTCAGCGAGCACGCAGGCGAGCATCGCTTCGGCGACGGGGACGGCGCGGATGCCGACGCAGGGGTCGTGGCGGCCGGTGGTGGTGATCTGGGTGGCGGTGTTGTCGCGGGTGATGGTGGTTAGCGGGCGGGCGAGCGAGGCGGTGGGTTTGATGGCGAGGCGGGCGAGGATTTGCGCACCGGTCGAGATGCCGCCGAGGATGCCGCCGGCGTGGTTGGTGGTGAAGATTGGTTGGGTGGCGGTTGCGGGGGGCTTTTCCGGGCCCCCTCCGTCGGCTTCGCCGACACCTCCCCCAGAGGGGGAGGCTCTTAGATCCACCCCCACAGGGGGAGGTGCCCGCAGGGCGGAGGGGGTGGGGGACATCTGGTCGACGTGGTCGTGACCCTTCGCCGCCGCGGCCGCGAAGCCGTCGCCGATCTCGACCGCTTTGACCGCGTTGATGCCCATCAGCGCGGCGGCGATCATCGCATCGAGTTTGGCGTAGATAGGGGCGCCCCAGCCGGGGGGGACGCCGGTGGCGCGGACTTCGATCAGTGCGCCGAGCGAGGTCAGGCTGGCGCGGGCTTCGTCTAGCGCGGTGGCCCAGCGGGTGGCAGCAGCCTCGTCGGGGGACCAGAAGGGGTTCTGGTCGATCTGGGTTTCGTCCCAGGTGGCGATTGCGTCGCCGCCGAGCGCGACGACCGCGCCACGGATGCGGATGGTGGGGCCGAGCACGATGCGGGCGACCGCGCCGGCGGCGACGCGCATCGCGGTTTCGCGCGCGCTGGAACGGCCGCCGCCGCGCGGATCGCGGTGGCCGTATTTGGCGTCGTAGGTGTAGTCGGCGTGGCCGGGGCGGTAGGCTTGGGTGAGGTTGGCGTAGTCTTTGGAGCGCGCGTCCTCGTTCTCGATCATCAGGCTGATGGGGGTGCCGGTGGTGAGGCCTTCGTGGACGCCGGACAGGATGCGCACGGTATCGGGTTCGCGGCGCTGGGTGACGAAGCGGCTGGTGCCGGGGCGGCGGCGGTCGAGCCAGGGCTGGATGTCGGCTTCGGTCAGCGGCAGGCGCGGCGGGCAGCCGTCGATGATGCAGCCGATCGCGGGGCCGTGCGACTCGCCCCAGGTGGTGACGCGGAAGAGGCGGCCGAAGCTGTTATCGGACATGGTTTAACTTGCCGTCATCCCGGGCTTGACCCGGGACCTGCCTGCCTCTGTTGGGCCGGAGTGGAACGGAGAAGAAGGTGGGTCCCGGGTCAAGCCCGGGATGACGGGTTGGGGGTGTGGGGGCATTTCAGGCGACGAGGGCGGCGGCGGCGCGGAGGGCGAGGGTGTAGCTCATGGGGCCGAGCCCGAAAATTGCGCCTTTGCAGGCGCGCGCGGTGAGGGTGGTGTGGCGCAAAGGTTCGCGGGCGGCGATGTTGCTGAGGTGGCATTCGATCACGGGGACGGCGATCGACTGGATCGCGTCGAGGAGTGCTACCGAGGTGTGGCCGTAGGCGGCGGGGTTGAGGACGACGGCGATCGCCCATTCGTCCGCCAGATGCAGCCATTCGACGAGTTCGCCCTCGCGTTCGGTCTGGCGGAAATCGATGCTGTGGCCGAGCGTGGCGGCTTCGGTGCGGCAGAGCGCTTCGATGTCGGCGAGGGTGGCGGTGCCGTATTGGGGGGGGTCGCGGTGGCCGAGGCGCGAGAGGTTGGGGCCGTTGAGGATGAAGATGGGTTTCATCGCGGCGCGACCCCCTCCGTCGGCTTCGCCGCCACCACCGCCCGAGGGGTAGGATCGATCCTCCCCCCCTGGGGGAGGTGCCCGAAGGGCGGAGGGG
>JBBSFH010000027.1:0-33171 GCA_038238915.1 Sphingomonadales bacterium | reverse complement strand
GGTTCCGCCAATGCCCGCGACACCACCGGTGGCGAGGAACTGATCGATCGTGTTGAAATTGCTGTCCACTGGGCTCAGCGAACGGTTATCGAAGTTTGCGGTGCCGTTGAACGTGAACGTCGCGTCCCAAGGGCCCGCCGGGCGGTTCGCGATCGTTGCATTGCCCGCGGCGGGCGAGTCGAGGTAGATGTAACCGGTCACAACGCCAGCGTGCGCGCTGGCGGTGAGGGCGGTCGCCGCGAGGGCGGCGGTAATAAGGGTGCGGATCATTGATTGCTCCATTAATCGCAAGCCGACTCGAATGTGCCGACTATTGATCAACAAGCAAAATCTATGCCAGAATTTACCAATCTTAGGAATTCCGCCAATTTTAGTTACGTATCGATCAGCGATCGATACGGATGTGTAAAATATTCAGACAGTTCCCTATCAGCGGTTCATGATCCTTAACGGCGGCGATTGCTGCGCCCCGATACCTCCTGCGTATACTGCCATGCCACGCGTCCCGAGCGCCCGCCCCGCGCCATCGCCCACGCGAGCGCATCTGAGGGATCGAAGGGGAGGGCATGTGCGGCGGCGTAGCCTTCCGCCATCGCCAGGTACGTCGGCTGATCACAGGGGTGAAACCCCAGGCTCAGCCCGAAGCGGTCCGCCAGTGCCAGCCGGTCGTCAGCAACATCGCGCGGGTGGACCGGATCGTTCTCGCTCATCTCGCGCGCCACCAGATGGCGGCGGTTCGAGGTCGCGGCGAGACGCACATTGTCCGGGCGCGCGGCGATGCCGCCTTCCAGCACCGATCGCAGCGCCTTCCACTGGCGCTCGTCCGCCTCGAAGCTCAGATCGTCGGCGAAGACGATGAACGCGCGCGGAGCGGCGGCTTCGAGCCGGGCAAACAACGCAGGCAGCGTGGCCAGCTCGTCGCGCGCGATTTCCACGAGCGCGATGTCTGCGCGGGTCGCGACATCGGCAACGCAAGCCTTCACCAGCGCACTCTTGCCCATGCCGCGCGAGCCCCACAACAGCACGTCGTGTGCGGGACGGCCCGCCGCGAGACGTTCCACATTAGCCAGCAGCGCGGCCTTCTGCGCATCGACGCCGAGCAACAGGCCAAGCGGCTGCGCGCGCGGGATGGCGCGCGCGAGGTGCTTCTGCGCCCATATGAATGCCGCGCCGTCTCGCGCATCTGCCTCGGCCAGCGGCGGCGGCGCGAGCCGATCGAGCGCATCGGCGATGCGCGCCAGCGACGCCCGGATTGCGCGGCGTCGTTTCACCGCCTAGACGCCTTTGGCAATTCCAGGCTCCCTGGTTCGAGACCCAATCCCATGTTCATCTCCCCGGCCTACGCACAGGCCGCGTCCGGTCCAAGCGCGGGCGGCTTCAATCCGCTGATGCTCGCACCCTATGTGCTCATCTTCGTCATCTTTTACTTCCTGTTGATCCGTCCGCAACAGCAGCGCGCGAAAGCCCAGCGCGAGCAGATCATGGCGGTCAAGCGCGGGGACGAGGTGGTCACCGGCGGCGGGTTGATCGGCAAGGCCATCAAGGTCAGCGACACCGAAGTGGAGGTGGAGCTTGGCCCCAACATGCGCGTGCGTGTGGTGAAGACGATGCTGGCCGAGGTACGCGCCAAGGGCGTGACCACGCCTGCGAACGACGCGAAGGCCTGATGCTCGGGTTTCCCGCGCTGCAGCGGTGGGCAATATTGGCGGTGATCGCGCTGGGCGCGATCTTCGCGCTGCCCAATTTCTTCTCCGAGAGTGTTGTCAAGACGTGGCCCGGCTTCGCGCCGCATTCGCAGGTGAACCTCGGCCTCGATCTGCGCGGTGGCAGCTATATCATGCTCGAAGCCTCGCCCGAAGATGTGGCCGCGCAGCGGTTGCAGACACTCGAGGAAGAGGTCCGCGCCGAACTGCACCGCGACGACAATGGTGGAAAGATCGAGACGGGCGATCTTTCGCTCGCGGGTGGAAAGCTGAGCTTCCTGCTGCGCAACCCCGCCGAGGTGGACAAGGCGGTCGAGCGGATGCGTGGCATGACGCGGCCTTCGGGCGGTGGCACGCGCGATTACGATGTGGCGGTGGTGGACAGCGCGCGGGTGACGATCACGCCGACCGATGCGGGCGTGCGCACGGCGCTCAACACCGCGATGGACCAGGCGGTGGAAATCGTTCGCCGCCGTATCGATGAACTGGGCACGCGCGAGCCGACCATCATCCGCCAGGGCACCAACCGCATCGTGGTGCAGGTGCCGGGCCTGCAGGATCCCACCGCGCTGAAGGCTCTGATCGGCAAGACCGCGAAGCTCGAGTTCAAGCTGGTCGATAACGATGCCAACCCGTCCGAGGTGCAGGCGGGTCGCGCACCGCCGGGATCGCAGGTGTTGCCGTATACCGAGACCATCGGGCGGACCACGCCCGCGATGATCGCGGTCAAACGGCGCGTGATGGTTAGCGGCGATCAACTGATCGATGCGAAGATCTCGCAGGACCAGAATGGCTCGCCCGCGGTCGATTTCCGGTTCGATAGTGGCGGCGCGCGCAGGTTCGCCAAGGTAACGCAGGAGAATATCGGCAAGCCATTCGCGATCATTCTGGACAACAAGGTGATCAGCGCTCCCACGATCCAGAGCGCCATCCTCGGCGGATCGGGCATCATCACGGGCAATTTCACCACCGAAAGCGCGAACCAGCTTTCGATCCTGCTGCGATCGGGCAAGCTGCCCGTGGCGCTGACGGTGGTGGAGGAACGCACCGTCGGCCCCGATCTCGGCCGCGATTCGATCCGCGCGGGCGCGATCGCGTCCGCCGTGTCGATCGTCCTGGTAGCGCTATTCATGCTGGTGACCTACGGGCGCTTCGGCGTCTACGCGAACATCGGCCTTTTGTGCCACCTCGTGCTGATCCTCGCGCTGATGAGCGTGACGGGGGCGACGCTGACGTTGCCGGGGATCGCGGGCCTCGTGCTCACGATCGGCGCGGCGGTGGACGCGAACGTGCTCATAAATGAGCGTGTTCGTGAAGAGCAACGGCGCGGGCGAAAGATCGTCGATTCGGTAGCGACAGGGTATCGAGAGGCAACGCGCACGATCTGGGACGCGAATATCAGTAACGGCCTTGTAGCCGTGGTGATGTTCTTTTTTGGATCGGGTCCGGTAAAGGGTTTCGCGGTGGTCCTGCTGATCGGGATCGTGACGGCGGTGTTCACCGCCGTAACCGTTTCCCGCTTGCTGGTGGCGAACTGGCTGCGCGGTCGACCCAAGGAACTGGTGATCTGATGCGGCTGTTCAAACTGGTTCCCGATGATACGAACATCGGCTTCGTTCGCCTGCGCTGGTGGGCTTTCGGCCTCACGATCGCGCTCACCGTGGCGAGCATGGCGCTGTTCGCCACGCGCGGACTGAACCTCGGGGTCGATTTCGTCGGCGGACTTCTGATGGAAGTCGGCTTCGAGAAGACCGTGCCGCTCGACGAGTTGCGTGGCATCGTGCGCGGCCAGAATGTGGGCGATGTTTCGCTGCAGGAGTTCGGCGGCCCCAACAAGATCGCGCTGCGCCTGCCGCTGCCGCCCGGCGATCAGGCGGCGGTGCAGCGCGTGGTCGGCCGTGTGCAGAATGCGATCAAGGCAAAGCACCCGGACGCGAGCTTCCGTCGGGTGGAGACAGTATCGGGCAAAGTCTCTGCCGAACTGATCCGTACCGGCATGATCGCGGTGGCGCTCGGGATGCTCGGTATCGCGCTGTTTACGTGGCTGCGCTTCGAGTGGCACTTCGGCGTGAGCACGCTGGTGGCGCTGATCCACGATGTGATCGTGACGCTGGGCATTTTCGCGCTGATGCAGTGGGAGTTCAACCTGAACGTCGTCGCGGCGATCCTGACGATCATCGGCTATTCGCTGAACGACAAGATCGTAATCGACGACCGCATCCGTGAAAATCTGCGCAAATACCGCAAGATGGGCATCGGCCAGCTGATCGATCTTTCGGTCAACGAGACGCTGCCGAGGACGGTCAACACCTCGCTGTCGCTGATCCTCGCACTTGGCTCGTTTCTGGTACTGGGCGGCGAGGTGCTGCGCGGGTTCACCGCCGCGATGCTGATCGGGATTGTGGTCGGCACCTATTCGAGCGTGTTCGTATCCTCCTCGCTGCTGATTTCGCTGGGTCTGTCTCCGGCATCGTTCGGTCCGGGCGACAAGGCGGCGGAGCGACTGGCACGGCCTTAGGAGATTTGGCGTGAAGATGGCCGAACTGACTGCGGGCGGTGGCGCAATCGAAGGGTTTCGCGGGCGGGGCTTCCGGGTAGGCGGGATCGATTATCCGGGCGGCGTGATCGCCAGCGCGGGGGGCGGTGCCGCTTGGGGTGCGACCGATCTCGATGCGATCGACGACGCCGATCTACCCAGCGGCGACCTCGATCTCCTCATCCTGGGCACTGGCCCCGCCCAGCACCGCCCACCCGCCGCACTGATCGCCGCCGCCGCCGCACGCGGGCTGGCGATCGAGGCGATGGACAGCCGCGCTGCCGCGCGCACCTACAACATGCTGCTCGCCGAGGGGCGGCGCGTGGCAGTCGCGCTGCTTCCCCTCTAGCGCGCGCGGCCCCATGTAAGCGGCGTATGATGTCCTATGCCCACGCCGCCCCCGTCGTCGCCAATGCTGACGAGCCCAAGCCCACCGCCGATCTGAGCACGATCAAGCGCTTCCTCCCCTATCTGTGGCCCAAGGGGGAGCCTGCGCTGCGCCGCCGGGTTGCGGTAAGCCTCGTGTTCGTGGTGCTCTCCAAGGCCATCACGCTCTCGATGGCGACTCTGCTGGCGAACGCGATCGACCGGATGACCAGTCACGGCCGCGCGGGCTGGACGGTTGCCGCTGCACTGGTGATCGCTTACGCGGTCGCGCGTTTTTCAGGCGTATTGTTCGATAATATCCGTAACGCGATCTTCGAGCGCGTGGGGCAAACCGCAGCGGGGAAGCTCGGCTCGGACGTGTTCGCGCATGTGCAGCGACTGTCGCTGCGCTATCACCTCGAGAGACGCACCGGCGAACTGACGCGCATCTTCGATCGCGGCACCAAGAGCATCGACGAAATGCTCTATTTTCTCCTGTTCAACATTTTCCCGACCGTGATCGAGTTGGCAGCGATCTCGGTCATGTTCTTCTATCGGCTGGGCTGGCCGATCGTGATCGCTACGAGTGTGATGGTGGTCACCTATGTCGCCTTCACCCAGTGGGTGACCGACAAGCGCAACAAGGCGCGCCGCGAGATGACAGATGCGGACAATCGCACCAGCGGGCGCGCGGTGGACGCGCTGCTGAATTACGAGACGGTCAAATATTTCAACGCCGAAGCACGCGAGAACGCCAATTACTCCGCCGCGCTCAAACATTATACCAATATCGCGACCAAACTCGCGGTCAGCCTATCGTGGTTGAACATCGGCCAGTCGGCGATCACCAACCTGATGATGGGTGGCGCGATGGCTTATACGGTGTGGGGATGGAGCGAGGGGCGGGTTACCCTTGGCACGGTGGTGTTCGTCCAGACACTGCTCGCGCAACTGTTCCGCCCGCTCGATTTCCTCGGCGTCGTCTACCGCCAGATCCGCCAGGGCCTGATCGACATGGAGCATATGTTCCGCCTGATCGACACCAACACCGAGATTGCCGACGCGCCCGGTGCGTCACCGCTCGACGTGCGCGAGGGCCGCGTGCGCTTCGAGCATGTCGATTTCGCCTACGAACCCCGCCGCCAGATCCTGCACGACGTGAGCTTCGAGATCGCGCCCGGGCGCACGCTCGCGGTGGTCGGCCATTCGGGCGCGGGCAAGTCCACCATGAGCCGTATCCTCTACCGTTTCTACGACATCATGGGCGGCCGCGTGATCATCGACGGGCAGGATATCCGCGACGTCACTCAGGAAAGCCTGCGCCGCTCGATCGGCATCGTCCCGCAGGATACCGTGCTGTTCAACGATACGATCGCGTACAACATCGGTTACGGCCGCGTCGGCGCGACGCAGGCGGAGATCGAGGAGGCGGCACGGCAGGCCCAGGTGCATGATTTCGTAATGGCGCTGCCCGATGGTTATGCGAGCATGGTCGGCGAGCGCGGGCTGAAGCTGAGCGGCGGCGAGAAGCAGCGCGTGGCGATCGCGCGCACGATCCTGAAGAACCCGCCGATCCTGATTCTGGACGAGGCGACTTCAGCGCTGGACAGCAAGACCGAAGCCGAGATCGGCGTGGCGCTGCGGGCGGTCGCGCGGCACCGCACGACGCTGGTGATCGCGCACCGATTGAGCACGATTGCGGACGCGGACGAGATCATCGTGCTTGAGCAGGGGCGCGTTGTGGAGCGCGGCACGCACGGCGTGCTGGTGGGGCGCGGCGGGGTGTATGCCGATATGTGGGCGCGGCAGCAGGCCGAGGAAGAGGACGAGCGGGCGGAGGCGGCCTGACGCCATTTTCGTACTGACGGCCTTTCCGTCATCAGAACGGTGATTGGAGCAGTCAACGCCTGAACCCGTCCGAGCACCGGTTTTTACTATGCGCGTCGCCATTTGGCGGACCTCATGCACGCTCCGTCGCGCCGCCACTGAAAAGTTCCGTAAAAATCGTAACCTTGCGGTCGGGTCGCGTTGACGTCGGCAAAATAATATTTCAGGTCAACAACGAGCAGGGACTCGATCAGTTGCCAGAGAGTGTAGCAAGCTTAATGAGTGTATCTTTTGTAGCACCCAACAGCTTTCAGTTAACTCTTTAAGTAACTTGTGCCCTGCGATGTGGTTGTTGCTTAACTTCTAATAGGGGTGGTATATCATGATTGGACGCAAGGCCGCGTATCGCAGTTCCTCGTGCCGAATTCTGGCCAGGACCGGATTAATCCCTCTGACTGTGGTTTTACTGGGGCAAGCCCCGACGGCGAGCGCGCTCACTATCAAAATCAATTATGAAAGTAGCGTTACCAGCCAGGCGAACGCTTCGGTGATCGAGGCTGCATTCTCGGCCGTGGCTAACCAGTTTGAGGCAGCGCTCCAGCCTAACATTGTTGTCAACATCAATGTTGGCTGGAATACTGTGGGTGGCCAAGCGCTCCCAAGCGGGACAATCGGCTCGAGCCGGGTGAATTTTATCGACGGGTATTCGCTCGACGCCTTGCGTGAAGCGCTCGTCCGTGCGCACGCCGTCAATCCGCAGGATACGACGCTGGGGTCGGTTCTGGCGTCGTTTCCAACGGTCGATCCGACCCACCTCGACACCTTTTTCTTCACCACCGCGCAGGCGCGGGCGGTCGGCTATCTGCCTCCGCAATCAGGTGCCATTGACGGTGGGATCGGCTTCAAGTCCACTGTGACTTGGGATTTCAACCAGATCGGCGGCATCTCGACGGGGGCTTATGATTTTCAGGGCGTTGCCGCGCACGAGATCGGAGAGGTCCTGGGACGATTGACCGGCTTGAAGGGTCGGCCGATTGACGCCAGCCTACTGGATCTGCTCCGCTATTCCGCATCTGGCGTGCACAGCTTCTCCGGATCCCAGGCTGCTTACTTCTCGATCGATGGCGGTGTGACCAATCTTGGCAACTTCAATTACTCGGGCAGCGGTGATCGCAGCGACTGGGCAAAGAGCACCACGGATGCGCAGACTGCGTATTTTTCCACCGGCCGCGCTTACGCCATAAGTGAGAGCGACTGGACTCAGTTGCTGGCGCTCGGTTGGGGAAATACGAACAATCCCGGGTTCAACTTCGATGGCACCCCCAAGGGAGCTCAAGTCACCAACCCCACTGCCGGCCGGGTTCCCGGACCTGCGTCCTGGTCGTTCGCGTTGCTCGGCCTGGCCGGTCTTTATGGTCGTTCGCGCAAACGGCGTGCTTGAAACGGACTGACAACGCCGGGGTTGCACAGCATAGCCGTTCGCGCGGCGATCGTATCTGGTTTGGTGGCGCACCTTCATTGGCTCGGGCGCACGCCTGCTGGGGTTACCGATGTCGGGCGCAGCGTATCGGGCCGCGACTTCTGAGGCTTGCCAAAACCCAGTTCGGGCCCGGGTGCTGCCTTCCTGGGCCGGTGCCCGTCGGATGTTTCGAGGCCGCGCAACGCGCAGGATCGACTCGCCTTGGGTATTCCCGGTAAATAATGCCTGGCACCAAAATAAAAAAAGGCCGCCGGTACCCCGGCGGCCCTTAAACCCACGGTGTTACGGAAGGCCTATCAGCTCGCTGTGCGAAGCCGCCGACGCGACGAAGCCGCGAAGGCAACGCCGAGGAGCAGAACGCCTGCAGTTGCGGGTTCCGGCACGGAGCCACCGCCGCCCTTGAGAAGAGCGGTATCGAACGTACCGACGGACGTCGACTTGAAGCTGCTGAGTAGCCCGTTTGCGCCGATACCGAACGAAGGCGCGGTGTTCGAGAGGCCAAAGCTGAAGCTGTTGTGTGCGAACGGATCGAACGTCAACAGATCCCCATTGATCGCCGTGATGCCCGACGTCCAGGTGATCGAGCCGAGGGCAAGGGTATCCCCGATAACCGAACCCGCGCCACCGCTGCCCGAGATCGTCCCATTCGTGAAGTCACCCCTGAGTAGAATAGTTCCCGACGGGATTACGGTCGTGCCGACCGTCACCGACTCGGTAGACTTGAACGTGAAGAAACCGGTGAGACCGCCCTCCGAATAGAGACTGCCCGTCAAAACTGCCGGCGTGGAGGTCGTCGCACTGAATGTGAGATCCGCGTCAACGTTCGACAAGCTCAAAAGCGCCGAGTTGAGAAAAGCAAACTCGACCTTCCTGCCCGCGGAGATCGACAAGAGACTTCCGGAAGAATTGACAAAAGAGAAGTCTTTCAGGCTTGCCTCTTCCTTATACTGCGCAAAAGTCGCGTACGGCGACGCCGCAGCCGGCAACGCCAGCCCGAGCATGCTTCCCGCAAGTCCCAGTAGGATCACCGATTTCTTGATATGCATTTTAGGCCCCTTTGTTTAACACCAGACGAACGCGCCATAATCGACGTTGGCTGCATGTTTACCATAATTAGGCGCGATCTGGCAAGCTCCAAGTGGTTAACGTTCGGTGCGCAACCGAAACATGTCCATGACGCCTTCGTGAAAATCGGCCGACGCTGCATGGCGTTATCGGTGCCAGAACAAAGGGCCCCCCTTTAACGAGCCGACCCGATCGCGGACATCGCGTCATGCCACCGTGACACTCACCCCCACCGAAGCGATCCCGTTCGCCACCACCACCAGCGTCGTCGCCCCCGTCTCCGCGCCTGCTGGCACGTCGAAGTTGGTCGTCACCGGCGTTCCCCCGGTCGCGACGCCCATCGTGTGGCCGTGCGTGCGTGCGTAGACCACGTGGCCGGACGCAACATTGGTCAGGCGCACCAGCGGATAATTGGTCGCCGCGGTGAGCTCGTCGCCATAAGTCGCCCCCTCGCTCAATCCGTTGAGCTGCGTGCCGGTAAGCGCATAGCTGTGCCCGCGCACGAGCGCGGTCGGCACGGCGGTGATCGCGGGTGCCCACGATGGCTGCGCGTTCCCCACCGGCATGTAGACCCGTGCCTGCACGTTCAACGTCGGCGATAGAACGAGCACCTGGCCCGATGGCAGCGGGAGCAGGAAGATGGGCTCGTTATTCTTGCTGACAGGCGCGGCCACGGTCTGCTTAATCGTGGCACCATCGAATTCGTAAAGCGCGCCGCTCACGCCCGCGATGAGCACGTTGCCGCTGGGCAGCAGTGCTACCGAAGAATCGCCTGCATTGTCCGCGCCCGGGAAGTCCGGTCCGCTCGACCAGATGCCGATCTGCCCCGATACGCCCGCCGCGCGGTAAATCGACGTGTGGCCGATCACGCCCTTCATCGCCGATCCGGTAGCGAACACCGTGCCATCGGGGCGCAGGATCGCCGGGCCGACCTCGCCAGGGGGCAAATAGGTGCCCGCCGGCCCCGGCCCATAGGTCACGCCGCCCACCGTCTGCACGGGCGCGGGACCGTAGGTGAGACCCAACGGATGGTCGGTCGGCGAGGTCAGCGAGACGATTGTCGATCCGGCGGGGAGCCACGTCTTGGACGACGCGACAAACTGCTCCGAATTCGGCGTGTTCACCATATCGACGACGAGGATGTCCCCGCCTGGCAGGAGGGTGAAGCCTTCCTCGGCAAAGTTGTCAGCCTTCCCCGACGCCACGATCGAGGTCCACGTCAGCGTCGCCGGATCGAGCGACCACATCGCCTTGTCGAGCTTACTGCCGAAGACAAACCGCCCGTCAGGCAACACGGCAGACGGGACGTCACCGATATAGGGCTGGCCCGGTGGAGCAATCATCGTCCAGCTATTGGTGACGGGTTCGTACACCGCCGACATGTTGGTCAGCGACGAGGGCGCGAACGGCAGGCTGTAATTGTCCTGATTATATTCACCGCCCACGAACAGCACGCGACCATCCGCAAGTACCGCTTGCGCCGATGCATACGGCGCGTAGCCCGTTGGCGGCTGTGCCAGGTGCGTCCAGGTGCCCGCGGCGTAGTTGCCGTTGGCATCGGGCGTCAGTCGATAGAAATCCGCCGCGCTCGCTCCGGGTTTGCCGGTGGGATTGGCCTGCACCATCACCGATCCATCGGTCAGCAGGAGCGCGAGAAAGACGGGGACCGGTGGCTGGCTCGCGAGCGTCGTCAGGGTGGGAGTTGGCGCAGGCGCGGGAGCGGGCGGTGTTGGCGGGAGGGGCGCGGAGCCCGAACCGCCGCCGCCACTGCACGCGGAGAGGAGGATCGCCGCCGAGATGGCAGCACTCGCGAGCGAGCAGTTCAATCGCTGGCGTGTCATAAACAGGCTACTCCGTCGGATTGGGCGAGAGTGACCACGGGGCCTTCACCTGCGCAAGCCACTGATTGGCAACCGAAACGGCGTGACGCTCAGCAAGCCCACAGCGCACCGAGCAGATCGCGCTCCAGATCGTCTGCTGCCTCCAGCCCCACGCTCACGCGCAGCAGCCCGTCGGTAATCCCTGCCTCGTCTCGCGCGCGCGCCGCCATGCCCGCGTGGGTCATCGTGGCGGGGTGGGAGATCAGCGTCTCCACGCCGCCCAGCGACTGGGCCGGGATCAGCAGCCGCACCCCATCGATTACCGCGCGCGCCGCCGCCAGCCCGCCCGCAAGCTCGAAGCTCAACACCGCCCCGAAGCCCGCCTGCTGGCGCGCCGCGAGCGCATGGCCGGGATCGTCCGCCAGCCCCGGCCAGTGGACCGCCGCGACTGCGGGGTGCGCCGCCAGAAGCGTCGCCAGCCGCGCCGTGGTGGCCTCGGCGCGCTCCATGCGCACGAACAGCGTGCGCAGGCCGCGCAGCGTCTGGTAGCTGTCGAACGGCGCGCCGCCGACGCCGGTGCAGTTCGCCCACCAGGCGAATTCGGTCGCATCGGCCTCGCGCGCCGAAACCAGCACGCCGCCGATCACGTCCGAGTGGCCATTCAGGAACTTGGTGGTCGAATGCACCACGAGGTCCGCGCCGAGCGCTAATGGCCGCTGCAGCGCGGGCGAGAGAAAGGTGTTATCAACCACCACCTGCGCACCGCATGCGTGGGCTGCACCGCTGATCGTCGCGATGTCGTAGACGCGCATCAACGGGTTGGACGGCGTTTCGATCAGCACGATCGCCGGTTCTGCATCGAGCGCGGCCGCGAGTGCCACAGGATCGTCCATGTCGACGAAGGTGACGTTCAATCGTCCACACCGCGCGTGTGCATCGAGCAGCCGCCAGGTGCCGCCATAACAATCATGAGGAGCCACCACTCGCGAGCCCGCCTGCAACGGAGCGAAGGCCAGATCGATCGCCGCCATCCCGCTCGCGGTGACCACCGCGCCCGCGCCGCCCTCGAGCGCGGCGAGCGCCTCCTCCAGCATCGCGCGCGTTGGATTGGCGGTGCGCGCATAATCGAAGCGACCTTTGCCGCCCCATCCATCGTGCGCGAACGTGGTCGAAAGGTGGATCGGCGGCGTAACCGCGCGCCACGCGGGATCGTCACCCGTGCCATGCCGCGCCGCGATCGTCTCGGGAGCGCGGCTCACGCCGCGTCGGCCAACGAGGCGAACACCGGCGCGAGTGCGTCGGCGAGCGCTTCGCCCATCATTTCGGGTTCCTTCAGGAACGCATCGTGGCCGTAAAGCGAGTTGACTTCGACCAGCCGCTCCAGCCGGGGCAGACGCCCGGCGAGCGCGCGCATGTCCTCGATCGGTACCACCCGGTCTTCGTTGATGGCGATCAGCGTGGTTGGCGTTGCGATCCGCGCGGCGTCCACCCGGTGGCGATCGATCGAGTCCGAAAGCGACGCCCAGCGCGACGCCGACATCACGCCGGGATAAGCGCGGCCGCGCTCCACCAGATAGTCGCACACCGGATACTGGCCGCCCACCGCTTCGGGGGCGGGGCCATCGAAGCGCTCGGCGAATTCGCGCGCGCTGCGGTAGGTGGTCATCGAGAGTTCGCGCGCGAGCGCGATGCCCTCGGCCTCGCGCTCGCATGCCTGCGCGAAGGCGAGGATCCGCCGCTGGATGCCGCGCTGCGCGATCGCCATCGGGTGCGCGCGGTCCGCCGCCGAGATCACCACCAGCCGCGCCACGCGCGCGGGCGCGGCTTCGGCAAGCGCCAGCCCAACCATGCCGCCGTAGGAACAGCCAACGAACGCCGCGAGCTGGGCGACGCCGAGCCGATCGAGCAGCAGCGCCAGCAGCCGTGCCTGATCGTGCGTGGTGATGGTGACGGGGCGACCCGTGCCTTCCGGCGCGAAATCGAAGGTGAGCACGCGCGCGCGCGCCAGATCGATCGGCCCGCCGCCGCGCACCGCCCATGGCCACCACCCGGGCGAGCCATCGTCGGTCACCGCCGCCGCCCGGCCCGAGGAGATGCCGCCGACCACCGCGATCATCGGCGCATGCGGCGGCCCGACCAATCGCCCGCGCACCACGCGCTGCGGCAGCGCCTCACCCGAGGTAAGCCGGAAATCGGCAGGAATGCGCGCTTCGATGTCGAGCGCTTCGGGACTGAACTCAGTGGCGGGGATCAACGGGCACGCTCCTCTTGGGCCCGATGCAAGAACCACGGCGGAGAGGACGACGGTGACGCATCCAGCCACGCGGCCCGGCGCCTCCCTCATCTCTCGCAGACCGCTGGCGCGGCCCCCGCAGGAGTTGGCACCACTCGAACCCGTGTAGCCACGAAACCGAAGGTTGCCCCGGCGTCAAAGGGCCTAATCCCTCAGCCGGTCTTGATGAGCGGGTCGAGTTTGTCCGGAGCTGGGACTGGCGTCAAGAGCGCCGTCGTCTAGACATGTGGTGCGCACCGATTACGCGGACCATTTGCATCGCGCCCGGACGCCGCATGGCGAGCGCGCAAACATTGAAATCTCCGAAAAGATCGGTCGCGTCGGGATCGGTCCATACTCGGAGTATCGCAGACGGCAATCGGCCAAAGGTTGTGTCCTGCTGCTCGCTGGCTCCCAACAGTCTGTGCGTTCCAACCGGCCAGATGCGAACGCTGGGATTGCCGTTAGTCAGCATCATGCGACCGCGCAGATGTCCACACCTGTTGGGCGTCGTCGGGGCGGCGGCAACAAGCATCGCGAAGGTGGCCCCGGCCAATAGCGCGCGTACCATCATTTACATGCGGCGCTGCGAAATCGGTGGTTCGTCGCCAATCGCGCCTACCCACTCGCGCAGCCACGGGTGACCCAGCACCGCGTCCGTGTACGCGGCGGCCCCGGGGCTCACCGCAATCGCGTAACTGTGCAAGCGCGCGCAGACGGGGGCGTACATCGCGTCTGCCGCTCCGAAGGCGCCGAAGAGGAATGGGCCGCCCGCGCCGAAATGCGTCCGCGCGTATGTCCACAGCCGGTCGATGCGCGCGACATCGGCCTCGGTGGCGGGCGATAGTGGCTTCGTGGCGGGTACGCGCGCGAGGTCCATCGGGCATTCGCTGCGCAGTGCCGCGAACCCGCCGTGCATCTCGGCCGCGATCGAGCGCGCGAAGGCACGGGGGCGGTGCTCGGCGGGCCAGAAGCGCTCGTCGCCCGCGCGTTCGGCCAGCCATTCGACGATCGCGATCGATTCCCAGACGCAGGCTTCGCCGTCCCAAAGCACCGGCACCCGGCCAGACGGCAGCCGCCCCGTCGTGACCGCTTCTGCAAAGGCGGGGGTATCGAGCGCGATCAACTCGACATCGGCGTCCAGCCCCGAAAGCTTGAGCGCCAGCCAGCCGCGCAGCGACCAACTTGAGTAACGACGGTTGGCGATCAGCAATTGCATCGGCGCGTCCTTCCCAAATCAGCGGTGATCGTTAGCGCGCCAGCCGATCGTGGGAAACCGCTGATGCGCGAGGATCAGGCGTATTCAACGCGATGATCGCAGTTGGCAATGCAGGGAACAATTCGCACAAATATACGTTAGTCTGTCCAGTTGCTGGCAAATCTCTCACGACCGCGTCATGTGGTTTGTCCGATACCCCCGCGGAAATCGGAATATGTGATGCGCCATATATTGGCGGTTTCCTGCCGGGTTCGCAACGCCTTTTCGGTTTTCGTTGCAACATTAGTGCTTGCTTTTGCAGCAATTGCTCCCGCGCATGCGGTGCCCAGCTTCGCGGTCCAGACCGGCCAGCCGTGCCAATCCTGCCATGTCGGTGGCTTTGGACCGCAACTCACCCCCTATGGCCGCGAGTTCAAGCTCAAGGGCTATACCGATCGTGCGGGCAAATGGAACGTGCCGCTCTCGGCGATGGCGATCGCGTCCTACGTCCGTACCAAAAAGGCACAGGACACCGAACCGACTCCCGATTACAGCCGTAACGACAATTTCTCGCTCGATCAGATCAGCCTTTTCCTCGCGGGCGGCGTGGGATCGCATCTGGGCGGCTTCGTCCAGGGCACCTATGATGGCGTCAGCCGCCAGTTTTCGTGGGACAATCTCGATCTGCGCGCGGTAACCACCACGCAGATCCGTGGCGCGGATGTTGTGCTTGGTCTGACGCTCAACAATTCGCCGACCGTGCAGGATGTGTGGAACACGCTGCCTGCCTGGGGCTATCCCTATACCAGCTCCGCGCTCGCCCCAGGCCCCGCCGCCGCGCCGCTGCTCGCGGGTAGCTTCGCACAGGAAGTACTCGGCCTCTCCGCCTACGCCTGGATCGATTCGAAATGGTATATCGAGGCGGGTGCCTACAGCACGCCCAGGGCGGGCACGCTCTCCGCGCTCGGTGCCGATCCGCTCGGACCCGGCGAGATCGATGGTCTCGCACCCTATGGCCGCATCGCTTACCAGCGTGCGCTTGGCGGCGGCACGCTTGAAGTTGGTGCGTTCGCGATGCGCGCCCACCTGTTCCCTGCGCGCGATCGCAGCACCGGGCGAACCGATCGCTACACCGATCTCGGCCTCGATGCGTCGTTCATCAAAGTCCGCGAGAATACCGACGTTGCCACGGTGAACGCGCGCTACACGCACGAGGCACAGTCGCTCGACGCGACCTACCTGCTGGGCGGGGCGGATCATCCCAACAACCGGCTGGAGGATTTTCGGCTCGATGTCAGTTATTATCGCCGAAACCGCATCGGCGGCACGATCGGCTTCTTCGATACCTACGGCACATCGGATGCTTTACTATATAGCGGCAATCAGAACGTGCGGCCGAACAGCAACGGCGTGACGCTACAGATCGATGGTACACCGTGGGGCGGCGGCGGTTCGCCACTTGGAGCCCGCTTCAACATCCGCACCGGCATCCAGTATACCGTGTATAACGAGTTCGACGGTGCCCACAGCAATTACGATGGCACCGGCCGCAACGCTTCGGACAACAACACGCTAAGGATATTCGGATGGATCGCATATTGAAACGACGCGCTAATCTTGGCTTGTGCGGTGCGCTGCTGGTAGGTCTGATCGGGGTGACGCCCGCGATGGCGGTGGACGCGGGCCATGGCAAGCAGGTCTTTGCGCAGAAGTGCGCGGTTTGCCATTCGGCCGCCAAGGGTGGCCACGCAGTCATCGGCCCGCCGCTTTACGGCGTGGTCGGTCGCCAGGCCGCATCAGTGGATGGCTTCAAATATTCGACCGCGATGAAGGCGGTCGGCTATGCGTGGACCGACGACAAGCTCAAGCTCTATCTCGCTTCGCCCAAGACTGTGGTGCCCGGCACGAAGATGGTGTTCGCCGGGCTGACCGATGCGGGCAAGCTGGATGATCTGGTGGCATATCTGGATACGTTGAAGTAGCGCGGGGGGGGTGCGTGCCCGGCGTCAATCCTTCTTAAGGAGGCTGGTTGCGCTGGCGATGAGGACGACGCCCGCGAGCCAGCCGAGCATCGTTTCGACCGTGGCGGCCCAGCCGAGCACGGCGCCCCAGAAGCGCTCCTCGTCGGGATGCGCGCTCGATGTGTAGCCCAGATCGATGGGCAACAGTGCATCGAGCGAATAGCGCCACGGATCGAAGCGGTGGAGCGGGGGATGGTGTGGCGTGGCCTTGGGTTCGGGCGCGTTCAGATACAGCGTCGGACCGGTCGAGACCGGCCATACATCGTCGGTCGATCCCCACCAGAACAGCAGCGCGAAGCCGAGCCAGACGGCGGTCGCAAAGCCAAGCAGCCGCTCGGGGGAATATCCATAGCGGGCGAGCTTGCCATAGAGCCAGTGCGCGGGCTTGCGGATGCCCTTCATCCGCCCCGCCGCGCGCAGCTGGTCCTGCTTGGCGATCGCGATTTTGCGGGCGTCGTTCGGATGCCCCATCGCGCGCAGCACCGCGATGAGCTGCTCCCACGGCTGGGGGCAAAAGTCTTGTCGGAGATCTTGGGGCCGCTGCGATTTCAGCCACGCGATCCGCTCCGCCGCGCTGACAAACGCGGGATTGCCATCGAACGCGGGATTGCCGCCGATCCGGCCATAGCTGAAGCCATCAAGGACGAGTTCGCCCTTGCCCCCCGCCCAGCTCAGCGCGTCGTCAACGAACGTGCCGACATGCACCGAGGACAGCGAGACTTGCCCCGCAAGCGCGCGGACATCGCGGAAGAAAAACCGACCCGTCACCTTCGCGCCGCCGCAAGAGAGCGCATATCCGCTAGCGTTCTCGAACGCGCCGCCGGTGCAATCAAGATCGCCGCCGATCTCCGCGCCGAGCAGCCCGACCTCGCCCTGCGCGCGGAAGCCGTTGCGAAGATACACGCCGCCTGCCACATTTACGCGATCACCCTCGATCCCGCGCTCGATCGAGGAGCCGTCGAGGTACAGGCCGGGAAGCGTCGCGTCCATGATCGTCAGCTGCTCGATCCGGCAGCGCGCGAGCATGAGCCGATGCGGGAGGGTGGCGCATTCGAGATCGATTGCACCCTCGATCCACGCGCCCACAAGCTGGACGCCCTTTTCGTGGACCGGCGTATACTCATCGCCGCCGAGCGCGAGGAATCGGACGAAATCGGCACCGACGGTGTTGTCGGCGGTGGCCTCTTCGGGCCGCTTACTGGCGATGATGCAGTGCTCGCCCGTCCGGCACGCCTCCCGGAGCGTCTCTTCGGCCGGGCGCAGCGCGCCGCTCTTCCGCGCGGCAAGGATCTCCGCGAGCGTCCGCCTCGCCGCCCGTTTCGCCGCACCCGCCAACTGCCTACCCTGCCAGCGCCCTCGTTACGGCCTCATTTACCACCGCCGGGTTGGCCTTGCCACCCATCGCCTTCATCGCCTGCCCGACGAAGAAGCCGAACAGCTTGTCCTTGCCGCCCCGGTAATCCGCCACCTTGTCCGGGTTCGCCGCGAGCACCCCCGCCACCGCCGCGTCGATCGCGCCCGTGTCGCTCACCTGCCGCAGTCCGCGCGCCTCGACGATCGCGCCCGGATCGGCCCCCGTCTCCAGCATCGCGTCCATCACCTGTTTCGCGAGCGGACCCGAAAGCGTGCCCTCCGCCACCAGCCCCAGCAGCGCTGCGCCCTGCATCGGCGAAATCGGGGAGGCATCCAGCCCCACGCCCAGCTTGTTCAGCCCGCCGAACAGGTCCGAAATCACCCAGTTCGCCGCCGCCTTCGCCACCTCGCCTTCGGCGCGCCCCCGCACGCGCGCGGTCTCGCCCAGCAGTGTCTCGAACCAGCGCGCGGTCTCCGCGTCCGCCGTCAGCACGCCCGCATTATAGGCGGATAGCCCCAGCACCCTCTCATAGCGCGCGCGCTTGGCCGCAGGCAGCTCGGGCAGCGACGCCCGGCACGCCTCCACGTACGCCTCGTCGAACACCAGCGGCGGCAGATCGGGATCGGGGAAATAGCGGTAGTCATGCGCATCCTCCTTCGAGCGCATCGAGCGCGTGACGCCGCGATCGGGATCGAACAGCCGCGTCTCCTGCTGGATCGTGCCGCCGCCCTCGATCACCTCCACCTGCCGCCTCGCCTCATAGGCAATCGTCGCCTCGATGAAGCGCACGCTGTTCACATTCTTGGTCTCGGTGCGCGTCCCCAGCCCTTCGCCAAGCCGCCGTACCGAGACGTTCACGTCGGCGCGCATCGATCCCTCGTCCATGTTCCCGTCGCACGTCCCCGCATAGCGCATCGTCTCGCGCAGATGGCGCACATAGGCCCCCGCCTCGGCGGGCGAGCGCATATCGGGCTTGGACACAATCTCCATCAGCGCCACGCCGCTGCGGTTCAGATCCACCAGCGACGCATCCGCCGCCGCATCATGAATCGATTTGCCCGCATCCTGCTCCAGATGCAGTCGCTCCACTCCGATGGTCTTCGTGCCGCCCCCTTCCAGCTCGACCGTCACCGCGCCCTCGCCGACGATCGGATGCTGGAACTGGCTGATCTGATACCCCTGCGGCAGATCGGCGTAAAAGTAGTTCTTCCGGTCGAACCGGCTCCAGCGATGAATCTCGCACCCCAGCGCCAGCCCCGTGCGCACCGCCTGCGCCACGCATTCGCCGTTGATAACCGGAAGCATGCCGGGCATCGCGGCGTCGACGAGGCTCACATGGCTGTTGGGCGCCGCCCCGTAGGTGGCGGACGCACCCGAGAACAGCTTGGACTTGCTGGTGACCTGAGCGTGGACCTCAAGCCCGATCACCACTTCCCACTCGCCGGTGTCGCCGTGGATGCGGTAGGGCTGGGTCATGGGGCTTCGTCCTCGGGGGCGATGATGTTCAGTTCGGGGAAGTAGCTGGCGAACCGCGCGCGGTCACGCGTGAGCAGCTGAGCGCCGAGCACGACCGCGTGTGCGCCGATCAGGAAGTCGGCGAGGATTGCCGGGAAAACGCCGCGTCGCTTCCGGTGTAGGCGGAACGCCGCACCGGCGCGCTCGGACACCGAACCTTCGAGTGACAACACCTCGATCCGGTAGACCCGCAATGCTGCGTCGATCGCGCCCGCAAGTCGCACGCGGCCATGGAGTTCCGCAAGCACGACCGGATCGATCACGCACCCTGTTCGTCCGGCTTCGGCGAGCCTCGCTGCGGACCAGCGCTCCCACACCGGATCGCCATCCAGCACATCGATCAGGACGCAACTGTCAATCAGGACCAAGCGGCACCGGGGGGCGGATCGTCGCCATATACTCGTCGGTGGTCATGCCATCCTCGGGTGGAGTGCGGTTTGCGCGCAGCCACACCAGAAACGCATCGATTTTCGCCATCCGCTCTGCTTCGGACACTTCGGGCTTCGGTGTGCGTAGCTCGATCACGCCATCCTCGCGCCCGGCAACAACCTCGACCGGCCGTCCCGGCTCCATCCCCGCCCAGCGCCGAAGATCGCGCGGGATCGTCACCTGGCCCTTCACCGTCATGTTCGTGCGCGCGGGTTCCGCCATTGCCGCCTCCTCGTAATACCAGACGTAATACCCGCGCCCGCCATGGTCAACGCGCGTCCCCAACCCTACATCGCCCCATGCCCACCGTCCTCCAGAGCCCGCCGAAGGTCGGCATGGTCAGCCTCGGCTGCCCAAAGGCGCTCGTCGATAGCGAACGCATCCTCACCGCGCTGCGTGCCGATGGGTATCGTCTCTCTCCCGATTATGCGGGTGCGGACGTGGTGATCGTCAACACCTGCGGCTTCCTCGATAGCGCCAAGGCCGAAAGCCTCGAAGCGATCGGCGAGGCGATCGCCGCGAACGGCCGCGTCATCGTCACCGGCTGCATGGGCGGGGACGCGGACGCGATCCGGGCGGTGCACCCCAGAGTGCTCGCGGTCACCGGCCCGCAGCAATACGAGGCCGTCGTCGGCGCGGTCCGCGCCGCCGCCCCCACCGCTGCCTCGCCCTATACCGATCTGATCCCCGAAGCGGGTCTCAAGCTGACTCCCCGGCACTATTCGTACCTCAAGATCGCCGAGGGCTGCGATCACCGCTGCGCGTTTTGCATCATCCCCAGCCTGCGCGGCGATCTCGTCAGCCGCCCGCCGCACGCGATCCTGCGCGAGGCGGAACAGTTGGTCGCGGCGGGGACGAAGGAACTGCTCGTCATCGCGCAGGACACGTCTGCCTACGGGCTCGATCTGAAACATGCCGCTTATCCGTGGAAGGGCGGCGAGGTGCGGGCGCACATCGTCGATCTCGCGCGCGAACTGGGCAAGCTCGGCGCGTGGGTGCGCCTGCACTATATTTACCCCTATCCCCACGTCGACAAGTTGATCGACCTGATGGCCGAGGGGTTGATCCTCCCGTACCTCGATATTCCCTTCCAGCACGCCAGCCCCGCCGTGCTGCGCGCGATGCGCCGCCCCGCCAACGACGCCAAGGTGCTCCAGCGCATTCGCAAGTGGCGGCAAATGGTGCCCGATGTCGCGCTGCGCTCCACCTTTGTCGTCGGCTTCCCTGGCGAGACCGAGGCGGACTTTCAGTATCTGCTCGACTGGCTGGAGGAGGCGCAACTCGACCGCGTCGGCGCGTTCCCCTTCGAGCCCGTCGCCGGAGCCGCCGCCAACGCGCTGCCCGATCCCCTGCCCGAACCCGTCAAGCAGGAGCGCCACGAGCGGTTCATGGAAGTCGCCCAGCGGATTTCCGCGGCAAAGCTCGAGCGACGCGTGGGTCAGCGGGTGGAATGCGTGATCGATGTCGTAGATGATCTCGGTGGAGCGAGTGGGCGCACGATGTACGACGCGCCCGAAATCGACGGTGAGATACATTTGCGTAACGCTTGTGGGTTATCGGTTGGAGACCGGGCAACTGTGATTGTGGAGGCGGCTGATGACTATGATCTCTTCGGCGTGCCTTCGCGCTGACCAGCCCACGTATCGCAACAAATGAAAAATGCCGCGCGAGCGGCGAACGATGCAACGATCGCGCCTTATGGATCGTTTCGACATGAGCCAACGCAATGATTTGGACAAACATGCCATGATGATCGATCTCGACCGTGAACGCACCAGCCGTCGGCGGCTGACCAGCTGGATGAATGTCCTGATCGGCTACGTCCGTTCGTCTCGCCCGGATCTGACCAATCGGCAATTCGCCCTGCTGATGTACGTTTATCTGTCGCCTGGGCCGCATACCGTTCGCGCGATCGCTGCGCAATTGCGCGTGTCCAAGCCTGTGGTAACGCGCGCGTTGAACAGTCTGGGTGCGCTGGGCTATGTGCGGCGGCAAAAGGACGAGAGCGATCTGCGCAATGTGTTCATCGAGCGCACGCCTGCGGGCCGCGCGTTCCTCGACGCGTTCGCAGCGCTGATCGAGGGGGCGGACGCCGATGTCGGAAGTGGAACCGAAGAGCGCGCCGAGATCGCCTTCAAGGGCTGAAGAAGCGCGATGGCAGTGCGTTGCGGCGCGCGCCACGATCCGCGTGTCGCGCGGAGGTGAGGCGGCAAGTGAGTTGGTCTGCGGCGAGATCTTCATCGCAACCGAGCTTGATGATGGTATTCTGTGCGGCCGCTGCGCGCATGATGACTATCCGGGCTTTGCGGACGATTGTGATTTTGTGCCTTGCGGCATCGAGCCAACGCACCGGGTAACGGCCAGGACCGCGCTGGTATTTGTCGATATCAGTATCAAATCCGCAGTGATCGCGCGGCTGCCGATGGCATCTCTGTTTACGGCAGCAGGCGCGCACGGTGATTTTGCTGCGCTGGAGCAAGGCTATGTCCATCGCTGCCATTTGGCGCCTGTCGATGAACACGCCTCCGATCCAGTCGAGGTTGCCGAGCGGCTGATCGGCGCTCCGTATCTATGGGGCGGGCGCACAGGCGAGGGGATCGACTGCTCGGGGCTGATCCAGATCGCGCTCGGATTATGTGGGGTCGCCGCACCGCGTGACAGCGCGCAGCAGCGGGCGTTGGGGACGCCGGTGCCGATCGCGGCGGTCACGCGCGGCGATCTCGTGTTCTTTCCTGGACATATTGGAATCATGGTCGATCGCGAGCGGATGCTTCACGCGAATGCCCATTGGATGACCACGCTGATTGAGCCGCTCGCCGATGTCGCCGCGCGGCTGCGCCAGCGCTATCCGGAGCCGATCACCGATGTGCGGCGGATTGCGCATCTGCTGCCCGACGGTGGTTCAGGCGGCTTCCGCCAGATCGATCGCGGCTAACGCCGAGCGGTCGGGCACGGCCCCACCGATCACGCCCATCACGCGCACCGCGCGCGCTTCGGGCAGATCGGCATAGGAGAGCACCGGCACGCCGGGGAGCTTGTGTCGCAGAGCGCGCGCGAGCGGGCGGCGTGCGGGTGGTCCCACGATCAGCGCAAATGCCGTTCCCGCATCTGCCAGAGGCCGCGCCGCAGCGATCGCCGCATCGGTAACGCGGCGTAGCAGCCCCGGCTCGATCGGCCACGGGCTTGCCGGATCGGCGCGCACCGAGGCGGCGATCAGCGCTTCCAGTTCGTCATCGAGCGTCAGCGCGCGCAGTGGCTCCTTCACGCCTGCGAGCCGGGCGATGATCAGCTCGGCGAGTGCGGGGCGCATCAGTTCGGCCAGCTCGATCGGATCGGCGGTGCGATGCGCCTGCGCGGACGCCGCCTCGACGACCCGCCGGAACTCGCGGATCGGAACGCCGTCCTCGAGCAGCGCCTGGAGCGCGGCGGTGAAGGTGGCGAGCGGCAGCGCCTTGGGCACCAGACCCGTCACCAACGCGCGCGCGGACGTCTGCAGGCTATCGAGCAGGCGCTGCACGTCGTCCTGGCCGACGAGGCGATGGGCGTGCGTCTGCAGCACCTGTGCGAGATGCGTGGCGATCACCGTCGCGCAATCGACCGTGGTGTAGCCGGCTGCGGTCGCGGCCTCCTGGCGATCGGGCGCGATCCACAGCGCGGGCAGCCCGAAGCTCGGATCGCGGACCGCGCGGCCTTCGATCGGTGCCACTACGGTGCCCGCATCGAGCGCGAGCCATTCGCCCGGTCGCGCCTCATCCTCGGCGAGCGGCGCGCCGCCAACGAGAATGCGATAGGCGTGCGCGCCAATATCCATATTATCGCGCACGCGCACCGGCGGCAGTACGAAGCCGAGTTCGCGGCTGAGCTGCTTGCGCACCCCCGTGACGCGCGCGATCAGCGGCGCGCGCTTTGCTTCATCGACCAGTTCGATCAGCCCATAGCCGATTTCGAGGCCGACCTTCGCATGATCGGTGACCTCATCCCAGCCGATGTTCGTCTCGGGCAGCAGGGTCTCGCCATGGTGCGTCGCGGCGGGGGCAGGCGTCTCGCCGGGCGGCGCTCTGGTCAGCCGCCACGCAATGAACCCCGCGCCTCCCGCTGCGGCCAGCGCAAGCACATGTGGCATCCCCGGAAGCATCCCCAGCAGCGCGAGGATGGCGGCGACCGCGACCCATGCGCCCGGCTCGCGGAACTGGCTCAGCACCTGCCCGGTCAGGTCGAGCGGCGAACTCACCCGTGTGACGATCACGGCGGCGGCCAGCGACAGCAGAAGTGCTGGCACCTGCGCGACCAGACCGTCGCCGATCGCCAGCAGAATATATTGCGACGCCGCATCGCCGATCGACAGCCCGTGGCTGATAGTGCCGAGCAGCAGTCCGCCGATGATGTTGACAACGAGGATGATGATCCCCGCGACCGCGTCCCCCTTGGTGAACTTGGACGCGCCGTCCATCGATCCGTAGAAGTCGGCTTCAAGCGCCACGTCGGCTCGCCGCGCCTTGGCTTCGTCTGCAGTCAGCACGCCCGCGTTCAGGTCCGCGTCGATCGCCATCTGCTTGCCGGGCAGCGCATCGAGTGTGAAGCGCGCCGAGACTTCGGAGACGCGACCAGCCCCTTTCGTGATGACCGTCAGGTTGATGATCGTGATGATGACGAACACGAACAGCCCGACGATGAAGTCTCCTCCGATCAGAAACTTCCCGAACGCCTCGATCACATGCCCCGCCACCGCCGTGCCGCTATGGCCATTCACCAGCACCGCGCGCGTTGACGCGACGTTCAAGGCGAGGCGCAGCATCGTGGTGAACAGCAGCACGGTCGGGAAGGCGCTGAAATCGAGCGGCCGCTCGGTCTTGAGCGCGACCATCAGCACCGCGAGGCTGACCGCGATGTTGAAGATGAAAAAGCAATCGAGCACGAACGGCGGGATCGGCACCACCATCAGTCCAACGATCGCGAGCGTCGCCAGCGGCAGCAGCGTCGCGCGGCCCACCCCTGCGGCGGCGAGGCGGTAACCCGATGACGCAAGCGCGCTCACAGCGTCAACCGGCTGACGCGGCGCGCCGTGCGGCTGACGCCGATCAACCGCCGAACTCGGCGAGCAGCATATAGGCGGTACGCGCATAGGGCGGTTTGCTGGCGGTGGACGCGCTTGCCTCGGCAAGCTGCGTCGGGTTCGCGGGCGTGACCGGAGGGTCGCCGGCAAAGCGTGCGGCGATATGGCTGAAGACTGCTTCGAGCGAACGCGCCGAGCCGTTGCGGGCGAAGAAGATCGACTGATTGGCGTGCGCCGCGTGCGGTGCCGAATGCACGGCCGGTGCAGTGGGATCATGGCCGAGTGCGCGCAGGAATTTAGTCGCGCCGCCAAGCCCGAGGAAGTGCGCGAGCGCGAGTTCGGCCGATCCGACCGCGCGGCCGAGCCTCGCCTCAAGTCCGGCCTTGTTGTCGGCGGCGTGCTCGCCCGCCATCAGCGCTGCGGTCTGCGGCTCTTGTCGGAGCGCCAGCACCGCGTGGCGCGTCGCGGGATCGCTGATGCCGAGCTTGCCACCCACCCAGTGGATCGCATCCGCCGCCCAGCCGAGGCCGTGCGCCGCGCCGTGGCGCTTGATCACCGCGAGCCACGTCTGGTCGATAAACTGGAACAGCCCCGATGCGCTGCTGCCATGCGCGTGCGCGGTTGGATTGAGGCCGCTTTCGGCCTGGGCCTGCTTGAGTAGATAGGAGAATTCGATTCCGGTCGCCGAGGCCGCGCGCGCGATGGCGGTGGGAACCTGACCGGGATCGGCTGAGAGGGCGCGAATGTCCATGCTGCCGAGCATGCAAGGTGCGTGCCAGGCGCGGGCAGCGCGTGATCAGGGTCGCAGCATCCGGGCGGCCGGGCGACCATCGGGGCCGTAAGCCATCGGCGCGGGTCGTCCGATGGCGCGCGCGAGCGCGTGCAACCGCCGATCGATCCGCGCGCGCGCAACATTCACCCGCTGCGCAGCTTCGCGATTGAGGGCGGCCGCAGTCGCCAGCGTCTCTTGCGCCGGACCTGCCGCGAGAGTGGCGGGATCGACCGATCGCAGCGGTTCGATCGCGGCGAGTTTCGCGCGGGTCGCCCGCGCCAGCGCATCGAGATCGCCCGCGTCGATCGCGGCGATCTCGTCGCGCGTGCGTGCGATGACCTCAGCAAGCGCGGCCTGCGCGATCATCGCGCGGCGCTGGGCTGTACCGAGATCAGCCGCTCGGCGAGTTTGGCGGGATCGAGCGGATAGCGCCCCGCCTGGATCGCCGAGCGCAGCGCATCGAGCTTGCCGCGATCGAGCGGCGAGGCGGCACGCGCGGGTTCGGCCGCAGCAGTCGTTCGGGCCTGCGCGGCGGCGGGCCCCCCGATGTTGGCAATCTGGTTCATGCGGTGGATCCTTCAGATGTTTACCTCTCGGGGTTACGGCGATCGCCACCAGGGTTTAGGGGCCGCAGCGAAATAATTCCCTCCCCCGAGACCGCGCCGCGCAGCCGCGCGCCCGTGGCGCTATTCACCGCCGCGACCGATTGACCCTGCGTACCGTCGCTGCTCGCCGCTCCCGTCGCTTCGACGCTGAAGCCGCGGCCGCGCGCGCTCAACGTCACCGGATCGCCGCGGCGCACCATCGCAGGCGCTGCGAGCGCGTCCGCGCGCACCGCCACGCCAGCGGCGAGCGAGCGCCGCGCGGTCATCCCGATCGCCTGATCGGGGTCGGCGAGCGCGCCCAGCACCAGGCCTTGCGCGGGCGTCACCGCGAGGTCGGCGGCGACGATCAGCGCGCCGCGCGCGATCGGCCGCGCGGCGACGACGATGCGCGCATCCAGAGGCGCGGCGGCGAGAAGCAACAGCGCAAGCAGCGCGGCGATGAGTTTCGGGGGCACGGGCATGGCGAGCGCGATGCAAGCATTGGGCCAGATGCCTGGTCGGCATCGCAAGGCCATGGCTCGCGTGGTGACGTCGGGCGGTTCAGCCAATTGGCACGGTGTTTGCAGCGTCTGCGGTGCCGGTCCGCGAGGTCGGCGCAGGCAGGAGCAGCAGCATGATGGGTTCGGTCGACCGATATTTCGGGGTCCATGCCGCCGCGCTCGAACTGCGCGCGCAGCGGCTCGATCTGCTCGCATCGAACATCGCCAACGCCGCCACCCCTAATTACAAGGCGCGGGATTTCGATTTCTCCGCGATGCTGCGTGCCGCCGGACCGGGTGGGACGCTCGCGGTCGATGCGCCCGGCCAGATCGCCGAACCCGCGCTCGGCGGCGGAAAATCGCCGGGGTTTCGCGTTCCCGTGCAGGCCAGTCTGGACGGAAATACGGTGGAGCTGTCGACCGAGCAGACGCTCTTCGCGGAAAATGCCGTGCGCTATCAGTCCAGTCTCGCCTTCATCAATGGCCGCGTTGGCCAGATGATCGCCACGCTGAAGGGCGAATAATGGCTGGGATGAGCGTCTTCGATATCGCCGGACGTGCGATGTCCGCGCAGATGGTGCGTCTGAATACGACGGCATCGAACCTCGCCAACGCGGGGCAGGTCGCGACACGCGCCGAAGATGCTTACCGGGCGCGCAAGCCGATCTTTGCGGCCGTCCTCGATCATGCATCGAATGCGCGCGCGACCGTGCGCGTCGATGGCGTGGTCAGCGCGTCCGCGCCGCCGACGCGCCGCTACGAACCCGGCCATCCGCTCGCAAACGCGCAGGGCTACGTCTTCGAAGCGGCGGTCGATCCCAATCAGGAGATGATCGAAATGGTCGAGACCGCGCGTCAGTACCAGAATGATGTCGAGGTTCTGCAGACCGCCAAGTCGCTCATCCTCTCCACCCTCAAGCTTGGACAGTGAGATTGTCATGACGAACGGCGTCAACAGCCTGGCGGGACTGACTGGCCTCAGTCAAAATCCCGTCACCCAGCTCAGCAAAACAGCGGGCAAGACTGCGCTCAGCCAGACCGATTTCCTGAAACTGCTGACCGCGCAGCTCAAAAACCAGGACCCGACCGCGCCGGTCAATAATGATCAGCTCGTGAGCCAGCTCGCGCAGCTCTCGACCGTGGACGGGATCAACACGCTCAATACCACCGTATCGGGCATCGGCGCGAAACTGGACGGCAATTCGGCTGCAAGCGCGGTCGCGCTGATCGGCAAATCGGTGCTCGTCCCCGGCGACGTCGCGACGCGGCAGAACGATGGCTCGGTGGTGGGCGCGGTCGATGTGCCTGCCGCCGCCGATAAGGTCGTCGTGACGATCGCCGATCGCAACGGCACCCTATTACGCACGTTCGATCTCGGAGCGCAGCCCAAGGGTCTCGCAGCCTTCCGCTGGGACGGCACCGATGCATCGGGCGCGAGCGTATCGGCGGCGACGGTTCGTGTGGCCGCGCAAATCGTGAACACTGGCCGGTCGACCGCCGCGCCGACCGATGTCCTCGGCCGCGTCACCGGCGTCGATCTTTCCAATGCTGCCGCACCCTCGCTGGTTGTCGATGGCGCAGGATCCGTGGCGCTTTCCGCCGTCCGCCAGGTGGCGGGCTGATCTTTCCACAACAGACAGAGTTATTGAAATGGCGCTTTACACCTCGCTCACCGGCCTCAACGCTGCTAACAGCGATCTTTCGACGATTGCCAACAATATCGCCAACGTCGGCTCGACGGGATACAAGAAGAGCACCGCCACCTTCGCGGATGTATTCGCCAGTTCGGCCAGCCAGGATCCGCACAAGACAGTTGGCATCGGCACATTGTTTCAGGGCGTCCGGCAGAATTTCACACAGGGACCGCTCGAAAATACCGGAAAAACGCTCGACATGGCGATCACGGGCGACGGCTTCTTCGTCACCCGCACCGCGCGGGGCGAGGCCGCGCTTACGCGCAATGGCGCCTTCGCGCTCGATCCGCAGCGCTACGTCGTCGATAGCAATGGAGCGCGCGTGATGGGCTTTCCGGTCAACGCTGACGGGGTGAGCTCGGCGGTGGGTGTCGGCGCGCTGCGTGCGCTCCAGGTGCCGCAGACATCGGGTTCGCCGCTCGCGACCAGCAACATCGCGCTTTCGGTCAATCTGCCGTCGGCGGGCACGATCCCGAGCACAGCGTTCAACGCCAAGGATGCGACGAGCTACAACAGCTCGACCTCGACAACGATCTTCGATTCGCTCGGCAATCCGCTGACCGCAACGGTCTACTATGTGCGCACCTCCACCCCCACCGCGGCGATACCGACCAGTACCTGGGACGCGCACGTGCTGGTGGGTAGCGACGAACTCTCGACGAGCGCCACCATCCCCAAAACGCCCGATACGCTGACCTTCGACGCATCGGGGACATTGACCTCGCCCGCCACTGCGGTCGGCTTCCAGCCCTATACACCGCCAAGCGGCGGCGCGGCGTTGGCGCTCAGTCTCGATCATGGCAGCACGACGACGCAGATCGCCAATCCCTTCGGCGTGGTCAGCGTTGCGCAGGACGGCTACGCGGCCGGACAGCTCAACAGCATCATCGTCGGCACCGACGGGCTGATCAAGGCGGGGTTTACCAACGGGCAAACGCAGGCGCTCGGGCGGGTCGCGCTCGCCAACGTCGCCGATCCGCAGGGCCTCAAGCAGCTGGGCGGCGCGCGCTGGGCACAGACGGGCGCATCGGGCGCGCTGCTCGTCGGCGAGGCGGGAGGCGAGGGGCTCGGTTCGGTGCAATCGGGATCGCTCGAACGCTCGAACGTCGAACTGACCGACGAACTGGTCAATCTGATCGTCGCGCAGCGGGATTTCCAGGCGAACGCCAAGGCGGTCGAGACCGATGGACAGATGATCCAGTCGGTCTTGCAGCTCCACAACTAGAACCGCCCAGAACCGCCACTAGCCGGCCGGTCATTCGCCCAGTCGACTCCGGCTCGTCTTGCAGGACACAGTATCGATGGATCGCCTTGTCTACACCGCGCTCTCGGGAATGCGCCGCGCCGAATTTGGACAGGCGCTCACCGCGAACAATCTCGCCAACGCCGCGACGGTGGGCTTTCAGCGCGATGCGGGGACCTTCCAGAGCCGCTGGGTCGAGACCGATCTCGATACCCGCGTCCAGGCGAGCGAGCAGATCACGACGACCGGGATCGAGCCGGGCGCGCGCATCACCACCGATCGCCCGCTAGATGTCGCGCTCGACGGCGATGCGCTGCTGGTGGTCACCCCGGCAGGCGGCGGCGAGGCCTACACCCGGCGGGGCGACCTGAAGCTCACGCCCGATGGCGCGCTCGTCACCGGCGATGGCCATCCGGTCCTCGGCACGTCCGGGCCGATCACGCTGCCGGCGGCCGAACATGTGCAGGTCGCCGCCGACGGTACGGTCCAGTATGTGGCACCCGGCGATACGACAGGCGCGGTCCAGATCGCCGACAAGCTTCGCCTCGTGCGCTTCGATGCGGGCGCGATGCGCAAGGGTGATGACGGGATGCTGCGCCGCTTGGATGGCGGCACCACCGCGCCCGACGACGCCGCGACGTTATCCGGCGGCACGCTCGAAGGGTCGAACGCGAGTCCCGTCGCGAGCCTCGTCCAGCTGATCGAGCAGAGCCGCGCGTTCCAGTTGCAGACCAAACTCGTCTCCACCGCGCGCGAACTCGATCAGGCGGGCCAGCAGCTCATGCGCGTCGAATAGCACCCGCCCTCACGCACGCCCCACGAACAGCAGGAGCCTCCATCCGCCATGAACGCCTCGCTCAGCATCGCCAAGACCGGGCTCGAAGCCCAGGACATGCGCATGCGCGTGATTTCGAACAATCTCGCCAATGTCGCCACCACCGGCTTCAAGCGCGACCGCGCCGATTTCGAGACGCTGGCGTACCAGAATCTTCGCCAGGTCGGCGCACCCAATGGTGGCGACGCGCAGCTCGCGGTAGGGCTAGCGATGGGGACCGGCGTTCGCGTCACGGGGACGTCGCGCATCCACGCGCAGGGCAACCTCACGATTACCTCGAACGCGCTCGACATGGCGATCGAGGGCAATGGCTTCTTCCAGGTGCTCACACCCGATGGCAAGATCGGATACACCCGCGACGGCGCGTTCACGCTCGATGGTCAGGGCCGGGTCGTCACCTCTGAGGGCTACCCGCTCCAGCCCGGTCTGCAAGTCCCGCAGGGATCGACTAATATCACGATCGCCAATGACGGCACGGTCTCGGCGACCGCAGCAGGCGCGACCGAGCCGACGGAGATCGGCCAGATCCAGCTCGCGCAGTTCGTCAATCCGCCCGGCCTCATGCCCGAAGGCGGCAACCTGCTGACCGAGACCCCCGCAAGCGGCGCCGCGCAGCTCGCGCAGGCGGGAACCGACGGACTTGGCCATCTGCGCCAGGGCGCACTCGAGGCGTCGAACGTCAACATGGTGGAGGAACTCGTCAACATGATCGAGACGCAGCGCGCCTACGAGGTCAATTCCAAAGTGGTGAAGGCCGCCGACGAGATGATGCAGCAGGCCACCCAGATGGCGCAGGGCGCGTGACGATCGCTGGTGGCACTCCTTTCTCCTCTTGCGGGAGAGGGATACGCAACCCTGGTGCAGCTCCTGGCGAACCTGCGCGCTGTCGGGCGAGGGGTCGGCGCAGGCGAACGATCAGCGCGGCAGCCTTCCTGCCACTCGCCGCCTGCCTCCATGTCGAGGGCCGCCCGCCCCTGGGCTTCGACCCTCCGCGCCCCGCCGTGCCCGCCGTCGCGTCCCCGGTTGCGACTACGCCCGGCGCGATCTGGTCGGCTGCGCGCTATACCGGCTTGGCCGAGGACGATCGTGCGCGCAGGATCGGCGATCTGGTAACGATCGTGCTGACCGAAGCCACCACCGCGACCAAGTCCGCAACCGCCACGACCGCGCGCAAGACTGCGCTCAGCCTGACGCTGCCCAAGGCCACGCCATTCAGCAGGCTGCCCATCGGCCTTTTTACCGGCGGCACCGATACGAGTTTTTCGGGCCAGGGCGGCGCCGCGCAATCGAACCAGCTCAAGGGCGAAATCACCGTCGCGGTCACCAACGTGCTTCCGGGCGGGGTACTGCTGGTACGCGGCCAGAAGGTCGTGCGCCTCAACCGCGGCGACGAGTTCGTCAACATTTCGGGCCTCGTGCGCATGGCGGACATCGGTCCCGACAATCGCGTACCCAGCACGCGGGTTGCGGACGCGCACATCACATATTCGGGCACCGGCGAGATCGCCGCGCAGAGCCGTCAGGGCTGGGCGCAGCGTCTGCTCAACTTCTTCACCCCGTTTTGAAAAGGCCGCGCCGATGCTGAGCCGGGTCTGGATGATCGGCGTGGTCGCCGCCGCGCTCGCGGTAATGGGCGCACACGCCGCGCACAGCGAGCGCATCAAGGACGTGGCGGACTTCGCGGGCGTGCGCGGCAACCACTTGGTCGGTTACGGCATCGTCGTTGGCCTCAACGGTACGGGCGACGATAATCTCGAATATACGCTGCAATCGGTGCGCTCGGCCGCGCAGCGTCTGGGGATCACCATCCCGGCGGGTGCACGCGCTAGCCTCAAGAACTCGGCCGCAGCCTTGATCACGGCTGAACTCCCGCCGTTTGCAAAGCCGGGCCAGCGCATCGACGTCGAGGTCGCCGCGATCGGCAAGGCGAAGTCGCTGCGCGGCGGCACGCTGATGATGGCGCAGCTTCAGGGCGCGGACGGGCAGACCTACGCGATCGCGCAGGGATCGCTCGCGGTCGGCGGGCTGGGTGTGGAGGGTCATGACGGGTCGAAAATCACGATCAACGTGCCCTCGGCGGGCCGCATTCCCGATGGCGCGACGGTCGAGCGCGCGGTCGAGACGGGCTTCGCGGCGGGGGAGGGACTAACGCTCAACCTCAAGCGCGCCGATTTCACCGATGCCACGCGCGTCGCCTCGGCGATCGAGCGCGCGCTTGGTCCCCATTCGGCGCGCACGCTCGATGCGGTCTCGATCCTGATCCCCGCCCCGCCCGACCCGTCCACGCGGATCGCGCTGATGAGCCGGATCGAGGGGATCGAAATCGCCACAGACACGCCGCCCGCGCGCGTGATCGTCAACGCGCGTACGGGCACGATCGTCATCGGCGCGGGCGTGCGCGTGTCGCCCGCCGCGGTCGCGCACGGCAATCTGATCGTGCGCATCGCCGAGGATTTGGACGTCAGCCAGCCCTTGCCCTTGTCGCAAGGGCGCACCGTGGTCACGCCCCGGTCCAACGTCTCGGTCGAGCAGGAGCCCGCGCGCATGTTCCTGTTCAACCCCGGCGTCGCGCTTTCGGACCTCGTCGACGCGGTCAACCGCGTGGGCGCTTCGCCATCGGATCTCGTTGCAATCCTCGAAGCGCTCAAGCAGGCGGGAGCGCTGAAGGCGGAGCTGATCGTCATCTGACGCCCGTTGTCCACCCGATGCATTCCCCGGCGATAACCCACGTTCGCTCAACCCGGCGCCAGACGGCGATCCTTTCGTCGTTCGCCGACCCGCAGTGCTGCTGGCAGGAACAGCAGGACTAGCGGTGCTCCGATTGTGAGGCCGAAGATGATTGCGGTTGCGAGTGGTTTCTGGAGGCCCGCACCGCGGCTTAGGCCGAGCGCGAGCGGAGCGAGC
>JBBSFH010000026.1:0-33250 GCA_038238915.1 Sphingomonadales bacterium | reverse complement strand
GTCGAAGGCCGTCTTCGCCTCCGCACCGCCAAGCAGTTGGTCCAATAGCGCGTCAGGGATCGTAGGCTCTTTGCGTCGTGGCATGGGATGGCTCCTTCTTTCCTCTCATGCCCGCCCACACACGAAATTTCCGACAGTCCCCGCAGGTGGACAACCAGCTCATCCAGATGATCGCCTCTGCTTCGGCGCAAACCAACGACACAGCGTTACGGCGCTTGCTGGAGGACAATGGGGTGAACTTCACGCTCTCCCCATCGCAGTCCGCGACGCCCACCCCGGTCTCACCCGCGAACGCACCGCGATGAGCGCGCGCCAACTTGCACTCCCCGTAGCGGTGCTGATCGGCCTGAGCGCGTTCACGGCAGATCAGATCGCCTCCATCCTCGGCCTGCGCGCGGCGCTCGCCACAAGCGCGCAGGAACGTGCGGCGCAGACGAAGCCGCTTGAATCCGCACAGCGCATCGAACGCCAGCTCGATGCGCTGGCGTCGGGCACTGTCGGCTTGGCCAGCGGCGGCGATCCGGTCGCGCAGCGGATCGCAAGCGCGATGCAGGCAAGCGGGATCGAATTACGATCGCACCAGGACGGACCGAAGACCTAGCGCAACACTGCCCAGACTGAGCGCGACCGCAGCGAGGACCACTCCCACTCGGAAATCCCGAGCCGCCACCGCCGCGCGGTCGCAACACCTTGGCAACAGCGCGCTTCGAAGCGCATCGGTGCGTATGCACGATTACCATGGTGCCATTGCGGCAACGCTCGTACGGATGCTCGACCGCATCGCCTGCAGCGTGAACTGATGCACAACGTCTTTATCTCCTACGCGCGAGCCGACGTCGCGAGCGCCGAGGCGGTCGCAGAAGCGTTGCGCGCAGAGGGCTATGTTGTCTGGCGCGACGACGAGTTGCCAGCGCACCGCCCCTATAGCGACGTGATCGAGGAACGACTGCGTGCTTCGCGCGCGGTCGTCGTCTTGTGGTCTCCCGATGCAATCAAGTCGCAATGGGTCCGCGCCGAAGCCGATCTGGCGCGAGCGATGGGGACGCTCGTTCAGGGCAGTCTCGATGGCAGCACGCCACCGCTGCCGTTCAACCAGATCCAGTGCGCAGATCTTCGCGAATGGCCCGCAAGGCGCGATCTGGCGGGATGGCAAAAGATTCTGGCGAGTGTTTCGGAGCTGGTCCGTTCCCCAGATGAGCCGATCGAGCCCGACCGCGCGAGCCACGGCCCGAGCATCGCTGTGGCCGCACCCGTTCGCGAAAAGCCCTTGCTGCTCGTCGAACCGCTGTCCGTCTCGCCTGCGACCGGAACCGACGGGATCGAGCACGGCTTCCGCGAGGCAATCGTCAGCGCGCTCGGCCAGCACCCGACGCTCAGCGTGACGGGGGATACGGCGGGAACGAACAACGCGGCCACTCCGTCGCACGATTGCGACGCGGACTATGTCCTTGGTGGAGCGTTGCAGCGTTCGGGCAAGCGCATGCGGCTCAGCTTCCGGCTGACCGACTGTCGGTCGCGCAATCAGCTTTGGGCCGAGCGTTACGACGCCGATCAGGACAATCTCTTCGACGATCAGGACCATATCGCGCTCGCGGTCGGCGGGGCGGTGGAGGCTGTGGTCAAGAATGCGGAAATCGAGCGCGCATCGAGGGTGCCGGTCGAGCAACTGGCGATGCATCAGACCTATCTGCGCGCGCTGGGAGCGCAACGGTCGCAGGACCGCGCGGGCTATGAGGCGGCGCTCGCGATGTTCGAAGCCGTTATCGTGCGCGAACCCAGGCACCGCCATGCGCTCTCGAATGCAGCATTGTGTCATTACAACCTCCATCTCTCGGGCTGGTGGGACGATGAGGAGAAGACGCGCGCGGCGGGGACGGATCATGCGCTTCGCAGCCTTCAACTGTCGGACAGCGACGCCTATTCGGCGGGGCTCTGCGCGCTCGTGCTGGGGCAGTTCGATCATCCGATCGACGTGTCGATCTCGCTGATCGATCGGCTGATCGGCCTCAATCCCGCGCTTGCGGTGCTCTGGCACTGGAGCGGGATGCTACGCCTTCTCCAGGGCGAGGCGGACCGCGCGGAGGAAAATTTCGGCAGGTGCATCGCGCTCGATCCGCGCACGTCGATCCGGCCGATAGTGCTCGCGGGAATGGGAGGCGCGCGGATGCTTCAGGGCAAGCACGACCAGGCGATCGCGGTGTTGCAGGAATCGATCCGGCTGCGCGGCCAGACACCACTTTCGCGCGTCTTTCTTGCGGCTTGCCACGGGCTGATGGGCGAAACCGACAAGGCGCGCGCAATGCGCGCGACTTCGGAAGCAATTGCGCCGGTCGAACGGTTCCGCTTTCCGTTCCGCGATGCCGACCATCGTGCGATGTTCGAGCGCGGTCTGCGGATATCGACCCCGGATACTTCCGGAGCAGACGGGTCGGCTGGATCGCCGCACGCGGCAGAAACGACTGTGCAAGGATCGGGAAATCTGTAAAATCGGTTAAACTGGCGCAGGCGGCCGGAAACGGGCTGGGAGGGCGAGGCGTGGCGACGATGACCGATCAAGGCGCGGGCACGGCGGCGTTGCGCCATAATCATCATGCGATCGAAACTCCGGACGAGCTGGCGAAATCCGGGGATCTGTCGTGGACCGAGCATGTCGTGCGACTGCTCCACACCGGGGCCGAGATCGAACACTCGCTGATGGTGCAATATCTGTTCGCTGCCTATTCGCTGGGTGGCGATCAGGTTCCCCTCGAGTATCGGCCGATGGTAAGCCGGTGGCGCAACAATATCATCGCGATCGCCAAGGAGGAGATGGGGCACTTCCTGACGGTTCAGAATCTGCTCAAGCTGATCGGTTCGGACGTTGTGCTGCGCCGGGAAAACTTCCCGTGGGATACGGACTATTACCCATTCAAATTCGCGCTGAAGCCTTTCTGCTGGGACACATTGTGCTGCTATCTCTACGCCGAGATGGAGCCCGAGGCCACGGTTCCCGATCGGCCCGGCAAGGCTGCGCCGCCGGCCTTCAAATCCGCTTACCGGGAACTGGATCCCGACGAGCTGAAAGAAGTAACGGGGATAGCGCGCAAGAACGCGCCCGACGGGCAGGCGCATTCGGTCGGAGCGCTCTACCGGCAGATCATCGATGTGACTTCGGATCGAACAAAGATCCCCGATTCGTCCTTCCGCGAGCACAGCTATTCCTCGCAGGCGTCGTGGGATGACTGGGGACGCGGCTACAAGCCCGCGCCCCGCATGCTCGATCCGGGTGGGAGCATCATAAAGCCGAAGCCCGGGACTTTCCCGATGGCCGCGCTCACGAACCCGGCATCGGGACGCACGGCTTTCGTGCTGATCGATCGCGCCGCCACCCGCACCGAGATGGTGAAAGCCCTGCGTGCGCTCGCCGCACAGGGCGAGGCACCCAGCCTCCGGGTCGACGCGACCGGCGAGCCCTCGCATTTCGACCGGTTTTCGGAGATTTTCCACGAATACAAGCGCCTTTTGAACGACCCGAAATACACGGGATGGAGTCCCTCGCGTCCCGTGGTCAGCAATCCGATCACACAGAAGGTCGTCGGCGGACGCGGCATGACGTTGATTACCAACGCGGTGGCTCTGCCATGGGCGCGCCTGTTCAACCTGCGCTACCGTATGCTGCTGATGTATCTGGCGCACACGTTCCGGCTGGAGCACCGATCGGGCTTCGGATCGCCGAACCTGCGATCGATGATCATGCACAAAGTCTTCGGCGAGATGTATAATATCAAGGCGCTCGCGGGGATTCTGGTCGAGATGCCGGCATACGGCGCGGACGATCCCGCGCGCGCCGCTCCGCCCTTTGAACTCCCGTATATGATCGGCCTGCCGACGACCGAGAGCGATACCTGGCAGTTGCACCATAGTCTGCTCGCAAACGCGGGATCGCTCATTCGCGATATCCGGCGGGTTTACGAGAAAAGCGATGTCAAGCCGGGGATCGAGTATCTCAACAGCCTGTCCGCACTCGATGAGAAAACCCTGGTCTGGATCGATCAGTTGATGAAGCGGCTCGACCCTTCGATGGAGTTTGCGACGCGATGATCAGCAGCATCACCATCCTGCCGCCGTTCGCCATCGGCCGGCTCGGTTCGGCCGAAGAGCCGCAGGCCAATTACAGCCTTGAAGACGATCCCGATAAACCGCTCGGCTATCGCGCGATCCGAGCCGAAAAGACGTTCGAGATCGACCCGACCAGCGGCGAGATCCTGAGCGACGATGCGCCAAAGACGATCGAGTTCAAGACGATCGATCCAGAGACAGGCGCGCTGCGCATCCATCCCGTAGCACCGTTCCTAGAACTGTTCGCGACCGACGAGAGCGGCATGCTGGTGCAGGTCACATCCGCGATGCTGGCGGACATGGGGCTGAATAGCGACAATATCGAATGGCGCGTCACGCTCGCCAATCGCAAGATCGAGCGGCGGACGGGGGACGCGAACGACGCGATCATGGCAGATACGGGCTGGTTTTCCGATCACTCCGCGAAGGCGATCGAAGGCCGGTGCCATAATTTCGTCTCCGATACGGTGTCGGTAGCCTTCGGCTCGGCGCGGTTCATTCGTCCGAACAAAGATTTCCCCCATATTCGCCTCCGGTTCCATCCCGGCAAAGGCCTGATCTATGGCCCCGCGTTCAAAGACGGGGTGGATGTTCCTCCGGCAATCTCTTCAGTCGTTCCGCCAGACCGCAGGCTCTACGATTCGTCCAGGGGCCGCTGGTACCGCTTCAACGACGATGTCCCCGACGCGGAGGACACCGCCGATACGGCGGACAAATGGATTAACGATACGCTCCCGCCCGCGCTATACGCGATCTTCCCGCCCGCGCCGTCGTGGCTCTACAACAATCGCGCGGTCAGTCGCGGCTTCTTTGACGATGCCTGCGACGGGTTCGTCGAAGCCCGCCTGACCGCGAAAGACGGCAGCGTCATGACTGCCACCGCCCGCATCTGCGCGGCTCCGCCTGCGGTCGTGCCCGATTCGATGTTCATCCGCTGCCTCGCCGACGATCTGGAGCAGATCATCGATGGTCCCACCGTCAAAAAGGACGAGCCCGATTCGGTCACGCGCGGGCGCGCACTCGATATCGTGCGCCGGGCATTCGAGACGGTGCGCTTCATGAACGTGACGGTGTTGAACGGCAACGACATCAACGGCCGCTCGTCGCTGCTTCTCGATACGATGGCGGAGGAAGAGGCTGCCGATACCGAGCGCGCGATCCACCCGATCATGGCCCCGGAAACGGTCGATACCTATGCCATCATGTCCCTGCACGAGCAGGTCTACGCGGCGTTGAAGGGAGGCGCCGCACCGTGGTTTCATCGCCTGCTGCGCCAGCCCGATCAGGTCGCCGACTTTACCGATCACGGGCGGCGCAAGATGCCTGCGATGATGTCGGGCGCGGACAACGGCTATCTTGCACTCACCCACCGCCAGATCGATTCGATCGGAAAGGCCGCGATCCAGAACAGCGCCTTCACCGTTGCGCCGGTGCTCCCCGAACGTGCCGCGCTGACGCCGCGCAACCTGACCGCGCACATCAATCACGAAGCCGCGGGGAACCCCGTCAGCTCGCGGCCGGTGTCCTCGGTGGCGAACTGCTGTCCGGGGCTGGAGATCGATTTCCGGGCGGTGTGGCGCCGGATCTTCAAGGGACTGGTTCTGCGCGAATATGACAATCTCGTCGTCTCGGTCGAGCCGGACTGCGATTCCAGGCTCCAGCATCTTGTCGGTCATCGCATCCTTCGCGCCTATCCGCCGGGGCGGATCTTCGTGCCCTTTCTCGGACCGATGATTGGTGCCGCGCCGTCCGATCTCGACGGAGCGGTGCGGCTGACGACATCGGACAATCCTGACGGTATCGCTCCGCTCGAATGGTCGAACGCGCTCGCGCTTATCCTGAGCGACCAGCAGGGCAAGACGATCAAAGTCGATTTCACCAAGGAAGATACGCGCGATGTGCCGGTCGATTGGTCTGACGATCCGCCGAACTATGATTCGCTCGACGTCGAGGTGCGGCACTTCTTCGAGGAAGACAGCGCGCTGATCTCGCGCGCGCTGGCGCAGGCAGGGGAGTTGACGCAGGGGTTGTGCTCGCCGTGGCAGAATGATTACCGCGAGTGCTCGTGCTATTACTGGGCATCGGCGCGGCCCGATTTCGTCAACATGGAACCCAACGCGCTCGGGCTGAGCAGCGGCGACAACTGGCTCCAGCATGAGCGCACGAAAAGCTACGTGCCCGACGATTACTCCGATTCCCGACTAATTCTTTACGACGATCTCTTCACCGACTGGGAGCGGCTGCTGAGGTTCCAGGTTGGTGGGCGCGATTTCGGGCCGGACGCGGCACCATCCGGCGTATGACTTCGAACGTAGCGGAAGCGCAGCGCTGCATCGAGGCGTCGCGGCCGACCTCGCCCGACATTCACCTGCTCGCCCAGCCGCGCGATCATCTTTTTGTGGTCGACGGCAGCCGCGTTTACGATCTCACGCCCGAACTCGCCCACGGCCTCGCCGATGCCCGCATGGCCGGAGCCGAAGCGGTGCGCGCGATGCTCCGCGACCTCGGCCTCGATACCGAACCGCGCATCGACGATACGCCGCTCGACGCGCCTCCGCTGCACGCTCTGTCGCTCGCGGTGGCGCAGAGCTGCAATCTTGGGTGCACCTATTGCTATGCCGAAGGCGGCCAGTTCGGCGGCAATCCGACCAATATGACCGAGGATGTCGCCCGACGGGCGGTGGATCGTCTGATCGATGCCGCACCGGCGGGCGCGAGACTGTCGCTTGCGTTCCTCGGCGGCGAGCCGCTGATCAACCGCGCGGTGCTCCGCAGCGCGACGATCCACGCCACCGAACGAGCCCGGCCGCGCGGTCTGTCGATCGGCTTTGCGATCACCACCAACGGCACGCTGCTGAGCGAGTCCGACGCCGAGTTTTTCGAGACGCACGCGTTCGCAGTCACGGTCAGCCTCGATGGCGGGCGTGCGGCGCACGACGCGCAGCGCCCGTACAAGGGCGGGCGCGGGAGCTTCGATGCCATCGTCGCGCGCGTAACCCCGCTGCTGCAGGCGCAGCGCCGGATGCAGGTGAGTGCGCGCGTCACCGTCACGCCGGCGAACCTCGATCTGCGCGAGACGCTCGATCAACTGATCGCTCTCGGCTTCCACAGCGTTGGCTTCTCGCCGATGCTGAGTTCGCCCACCGGCAAGGGCGAGATGCAGACCGCCGATCTGGAGACCATGCTCGCGCAAATGATCGATTGCGGGCGCGAGTTCGAGCGCAGGACGCTCGCGGGCCAACGCTATCCTTTCGCAAACCTGCTGAGCGCGATGAAGGAACTGTCGCGCGGAACGCATCGCCCATACCCATGCGGCGCGGGAGCGGGCTATCTTGCGGTTTCGGCGGAGGGCAAGCTCTCGGCGTGCCACCGGTTCGTGGGGAACGAAGCGGGCGCGATGGGGTCGCTCGATTCCGGAATCGACACCGCCCGGCAGACGGACTGGCTGGCCACGCGGCACGTGCACCGCCAGCAGCCGTGCTCCAGTTGCTGGGCGCGCTATCTGTGCGGCGGCGGCTGCCATCATGAGGTGCTGAGCCGCGGCCGCCCGGCGTGCGATTATGTGCGAGGCTGGCTCAATTACGCGATCGAGGCCTATTTGCGCCTCTCCGAAGCCGCGCGCGTTCCTGCGTTCGGTGGCGGAAGCGCGTTTGGCTGACATCGGCGTTATTGGCGGCGGACCCTCGGGCAGCGTGTTCGCGGCGCGAATGGCGCAGCTTGGGCACCGGGTCTTGCTGATCGAGCGGAAGCGGTTCCCGCGCCGATGCCTCGGTGAGAGTCTGAGCGCGGGGGTTCTGCCGTTGCTGTCTGCGGTCGGTGCCGCGCGCGCGATCGAAAATGCCGGGTTCCCGCACGTCCGCGATACGATGGTGAGTTGGGACGCGGGGCCGCAGGTGCGGACAGACCCGCAGGCACGCGGCCTCATCGTCGATCGCGGCGCGTTCGATCGCATCCTGCTCGATCATGCGGTCGATCAGGGTGTGGAGGTGTTGCAACCCGCCCGGCTCGTCGGCCGACGCATGGCAAACGACAGATGGCAGCTCGATATCGAGGCCGGATCGGGCCCGCAGCAACGCACGATCGACTATCTTTGCATAGCGTCGGGCCGAAACACCGCGAACCGGCGGCATGGTCCCCGGCTTCCGCGTACCGTCGCGGTCTATGCCTATTGGCGCTACTCCAGCGATCACGCCAACAACGCGCTTCCTCGCATCGAGAGCGGCGATCATGGCTGGTTCTGGAGCGTGCCGCTGCCGGGTGGCTGTTCGAACACGCTCGCTTTCCTCGATCCGCTCGCGCTGAAGCGGACTGCGGGGACGACGTTACGAGCGAAGCTGTTTGCGCTGCTTGCGCCGACCCGCTTCAACCGGATCGCGCCGGAGGCGGCCCTGGAAGGCGAAATCGGCGTGATCGATGCTACGCCCTATCTCGCCCCCGAGCCGGTCTCGGCCAGCATGATCCGGATCGGTGACGCGGCGCTCGCGATCGATCCGATCTCGTCCAGCGGTGTGCAGAAGGCGATCCAGAGCGCGCTCAGTGGGGCAATCGTTGCCAACACGATCCTCAAGCGACGCGAGCATTCACCCATCGCAGTGCGCTTCTATGAGGATCATCTGGCCCGCAGCCATGAACGTCACGCGATCTGGGCGGCTTCGCACTACGCAACGGTCGCGCAGCACAGAAAAGATCCGTTCTGGACCGATCGCGCGGCAAGCGCTTTCGATGCCCCGATGCCGCCCATCCAAGCGGATTTGCCCGATCCAAGCCCATCGACGCCGCTCGGTCTCTCGCCATTGCTGCGCTTTACCGACATCCCCTGCCTCGTCGGCGATTTCGTCGAGACGCGCCCCGCGCTGTCCCACCCGGGACTGGAAGAGCCGGTGGCCTATCTGGGCGGGCGGGCGGTGGGCGCGCGCCTGCGGGCACTGGATGGCAGCAGGACGCCGCTTGCGATCGCACGCTCCTGGAGCGACGAGATCCCGCTTGCGGAAGGATTGGGAATCGTCGGCTGGCTGGCGCGCAACGCGTTGCTGACGCCGACACCGTATCAGGCTAGCGCGCCCTGAAATGGCAGACACCCTTGAGCCTTGGCTGAAAGCGCGAGGCCTCGAACAGCACAGCGATCTGTTCCGCGAAAACGAAGTCGATCTTGATACCTTGCGGGTTCTGACCAACGAGGATCTGACCGAGCTCGGCCTGCCGTTCGGGCCACGCAAGCGTCTGCTAGCTGCGCTGCGCGAGGATGCTCCCTCCCTCGCAGCCGCAGCCGCAGCCGCAGCCGCAGTCGCACAAGTCAGCGCGGGTGAGCGGCGACAGTTGACGGTGATGTTCTGCGACATGGTGGGCTTCACTGAACTCGCGCACCGCATCGATGCCGAAGCCCTGAAAGAGGTCGTCCAGCGTTACGAGGATCTCGGCAAGGCCTGCATCGAACGCTTCGGCGGATTCCTGTTCACCACGCTCGGCGATGGAATCGTCGCCTTCTTCGGCTTTCCAGTGGCGCACGAGGGCGAAGCCGAACGCGCGGTCCACGCCGGCCTCGCCATCCTGCAGACGCTGGCGGAGACCGAATTCCCCGGCGTAGGTCGGCTGGAAGCCCGCATCGGCATCGCGACCGGGATCGTCGTGGTCGCGTCGGGCGAGCGCAACGCGGTCGGCGAGACCATGAACCTCGCCGCACGACTTCAGGGGTTCGCCGAGCCCGGCACGCTCGTGGTCACGCGGCGCGTGATGCGGCACGCGGGCGGCGGCTTCGTCTACAAATCGTTGGGCGAATACCGGCTGAAGGGGATTCCCGATCCCGTTGCGCTGTTCCGGGTGACCGGTTCCGCAGGCGCTGAAAGCCGGTTCGATGCCGCCAGCCCGCAGCGCGCCGAAAAGCTCATCGGGCGAAAGGAGGAACTCGCGCTGCTGTCGCGCGCGTGGAGGTCGGTCTGCCGCACCGGGAAAGGGGAACTGATCGAGATCGCCGCCGAGGCGGGGCTCGGCAAGAGCCGGATTGTCTCCGCGTTCCGGCAGACGCTGACGGTCGAGGATGCCGTGACCATCGTCTTCCAGTGCCAGCCCTTTTTCGCGGGCAGTGCCTTCTATCCGCTCGTCTCCACGCTGGAGCGGCTCCTGGGCCTGCGGCGCGAAGATCAGGCCGAGGCGCGGATCGACAAGCTGCACGCCTTCCTCGTCGATCGACTTGCGCTTCCGCCGGGTGACGTCCGTTTCCTCGCCGCGATCATGTCGCTTCCATACGAGGATCGCTATGGACGATTGACGCTATGGGCGAACGGAGTGCGCGACGAGACCAAGCGGGTCTTCGTCGATCTCCTGCATTCGCTGGCCCGGGAACGCCCGATTATCGCGATCTTCGAGGACATGCATTGGGCCGACCCCGCTTCACGCGACACGCTGCAGGTGCTCGTGGCGCGCGCGCGCGAAGCATCGATCCAGTTGCTCGCAACCTATCGCCCCGAGTTCAAGCCGGGCTGGACCGGGGCGAAGCATGTTCGCACGATCACATTATCGCGGCTTAGCGCCGAGGAGACTCGCGCGCTGATCGAAGTCGCAACCTCGGGGAGGTCTCTGCCGAGAGAGATTGCCAACGAGATTGCGCGCAAATCGGACGGCGTCCCGCTGTTTGTCGAGGAACTGACGCGATCGGTGCTCGAATCGGGCGGCCTGATACTGCGCGGCGACCGCTACGCGCTGGCCGAAAACGTCACGAGCATCCCTGTGCCCGACACGCTCCGCGATTCGCTGACCGCGCGTCTGGACCGTGTACCGGAGGTCAAGCGCGTCGCGCAGCTTGGCTCGGTCATCGGGCGCGAGTTCGGCCATGATCTGATCGCGGCACTCGATCTCATCGGTCCCGATCTCCTCGAAACCGCACTTTCGCAGCTGACCGCGTCGGGCCTGGCGACGCTCTGCGGCGAGGCGGCTGCCCAGACCTATGTCTTCAAGCACGCGCTTGTGCAGGAGGTCGTCTACGATTCGATGCTCAAGCCCGAGCGACGACTGATCCACGAGCGGGTCGCCCGCGCGCTCGAAGAGAAATGGCCCGAGACTTGCGATACGCGGCCCGAAATCCTCGCACATCACCATACCGAAGCGGGCGCCACCGATCGCGCCGTTCTGCTGTGGCGGCGCGCGGGCGAGCTCGCGATCCAGCGCTTCGCCCCGTCAGAAGCCGCGCTCCACCTGCGCCGCGGCATCAAGCTGGTCGAGCTCGTCGCCCATTCGCCCGAGCGCGACCAGCTCGAACTCTCGTTGCGAACGATCCTCGGGCCCGCGATCGTCGCCTGCCGGGGATGGGCGAGCAGCGAGGTGACCGAGGTTCTCGAGCCTGCGTGGGCGCTGGCCGAAACGCTTGCATATCGTGACGGCTATGTTCCCATACTCAATGCGCTTTGGGTCAATCAGATGTGCGCCGACAAGCTGGCGCGCTCGCTCGAATGGGCGAACAAGTTGATTTCGATGGCCGCCAGCGACGGCGACACCTTCGATGTGGTCGGCCATCGCGCAGCGTCCGCCTCGCACTTCTGGCTCGGCGATTTCGCCGACGCCCGCCAGCACGGTGATCTTGTCCGCGCCCGCTATGATCAGCAGCGCCACTGGAACATCGTCCACCTGACGAACACCGACCCGCTGACCGGCGAGGGCATCTACCGCTCCCAGTATCTGTGGATCCTGGGGTATCCCGACCAGGCGGCCGAAGCGGCGCGCGCGAACGACCGGCATGCGCGCGAACGCAATCATCCCTTCGATCTTGCCTTTGCGCTGACGCTGGGTGCGCAGGTCTTCGATTTTCTCCATGCGCCAGACGAACTGATGTCCCGCACCGAGGAGGCCGAGCGCATCGGGCGCGAGCACGGCGTTCCCGTGTTGTCGGAAGCGATGGCGGAGATCAGCCGCGGCATTGCGCTGCTGCGCGGGGATAGTTTCGCTGCGGCCGCCACACAGCTCGATTTGGCCGTGACGCGATTGGCGGAGACCGGGCATTGCATCTGGATCTGGTACCTGCGCGCGCTTCAGGCGGAGGCGTCGGCGCGCTCGGGTGACGTCGAGGGTGCGCGCGAACGGATCGAACATGCAGCGATCCGCGCCAGGGCGGGTGAGGATCGTTCGAGATACGCCGAAATCCTGCGGCTGCGAGGCTGGATCCGTGCCCAAGCGGGCGAGCTTGAGGGGGCCGAAGCGAGCTTTCGATCGGCGCTCGCCGTCGCACGCGCGCAGGGTGCGCTATCCTGGGAGCTGCGCGCAGCCACATCGCTGTCGCGGCTGCTGATCGATAGTGGCCGCCACCCCGAGGCGGCGGCGCTATTGCCACCCATCCATGCGCGCTTCTCCGAAGGATGGGTCACGCGCGATCTTACGGAGGCGCAAGAGTTGATTGCGGAACTGGAGCGGGTTGGATAAACTTCAACTCAGACTTGGCACCTTAACGGGGGAATCACATTGAACGCTGTGCAAGACGAAGATGCGCGTGCGATCGAGCAGCGCGATGCAGCTTGGGGAGAGGCGGCGACCAGCCACGATCTTGAGCGCGTGCTCGCATTCTATTGCGAGGATGCCGCGCTGCTTTGGCCCGATCAGCCGACGGTGCAAGGCGCGGCAAATGTTCGTGGCGCGTGGAGCGAACTGCTGAAGACGCCCGGCATCACATTCGCCTTCACATCGAGCCGGATCGACGTCGCCGGGTCGCGCGATTTCGCGATCGACATCGGCACTGCCCATTTCACGCAGACGCCACCGAGCGGGCCGATTGCCGCCGACGCCAAATATCTCGTAATCTGGAAGCGCGTGGGCGACATCTGGAAGGTCTACTACGACTCGTTCAGCTATAACGCCCCGACACCCGGCTGACCTTTGACCGCTGCGCTTTAAAACTTCACCCTGGCGTCGCCTCCGAACGTGCGAGGCGCGCCGACGTGGAAGTAATCGACGCCAAAGCCCTGAAGAATGTCGATCGCGCTGGTGACGTAAAACTTGTTTGTCAGATTGCGCGCCCATAGCGCCAGCTCGAGCTTGCCCCCGCGAAGATCGACCGCGAGCCTTCCGTTGAACAGCGCGTAAGGCGACTGCGCGAGCCTCGCCAGATTGAACACCTCGAAATATTGGCGCGAACGATAACTGCCATCAAGATGAAGCCGCGCCGTCGCGTGCGAATTGCGCAGGAATTCCCAATCCATAGAAGCCGTCGCCGACACATCGGGCGCGTTGGGCAACCGGTTGCCTGCGATGTCGGTACCATTCACCGTCGCCTGACGAAACCGCGTATCTAGTAGTGAAAAACTCGAGCGCAGCGTCACTTGGGAGATGGGCCGCGCGCTCGCCTCGATCTCCAGCCCGCGGATGCGCGAGCGCGGCAGGTTGATGAGCTGCTGCGCTGCGGTGGTCGGATTGATGTTAAGGATCTGCTGGTTGCGATAATCATAGGCGAACACATCGGCACTGATCTCCAGCCGATGATCGAAAGCGCTTCCTTTGGTGCCGATCTCGTAGGCATCGACGGTCTCGGGCTGGACGATCGTCGTTTCATCGGGAGAGAAAAAGGCCTGCGCATTGAAAGCGCCCGAGCGGTAACCGCGACTGTAGCTTCCATAAATCAACAGGTCGCGATTTGGCGTGATGTCGATCCCGGCATGCCCGGTCAGCGCCTGATTGTGGATATTCTTGCCAAGTGTCGCATCGATATTGTCCGGATCGCCAGGAATCGTGTTCGCGATCGGGGTGCCATCCGGACCGCGCACCTGCGCATTGAAATCGCGCAGGCGGCCGGTATCGTCGGTGAAACGCAGCCCGGCGCGCAGCTTGAGGATCGATTTCAGCGAATAGCTGGCATCGCCATAAGCCGCCGCACTGTCCCGGATCTGGCGGAACCGATTCCCGTAGCGGCAGGCAATGAACAGGCCCGAGTCTATGCAATCATTTACATCGTGCAGGCCATCGCCGTTGACATCGATGCCGTTGAAGTATTGCTGCTCGGTGGTGTTATATACCAGTTCGTGCTGGTAATACGCTCCCACTATGAAATCTACCGGACCTATATGGTCAGAAGTAAGCCGCAAGTCCTGCGTGAACTGGTGCGTCCGGCCATAATAGTCCAGTCGCAGAACCTCGATCGGCGAGCCATCGGTCAGATCGGGCACGAAGATATCGCCGTAATCGTAAGACGTGATCGACGTCAGCGACAGCGTCCGCGAGATCGCCCAGTCGGCGGTTAGCGACGCGGCCTGAGTATTCTGGTGGCGCTTCTGCGTCAGCGGCGCGTCGATCGAATAGGGCGAAAGATTGCCGCGGAAATAGTCGCCACGGGGATTATGTACCGGATCAGACGCATGGAACATGTCGTACACGCCCGCACCCGCGCCCAGTGGACCTGGGCGCCCGTAAACAAGATAATCCTCGGGCCGCTGCTTGCTCGCAGCGAGGATCAGCAGCAGCTTCAGATCCCCCGTGGGCCGGTACAGCACGCTCAGCCGTCCTCCCAACTGATCAACGCCCTCGAGGTTGGGCGCGCCGGGCGCGATGTTCTTCGCCCAGCCGTCGGCGACAGCATAGGTGAACGCCGCGCGGACCGCGAGCTTGTCGGTGACCAGCGGTGCCTGAACCGCGCCCTCCACCTCGCGCCGATCATAATTGCCTGCCCCGGCACGCAAGTATCCTTCAAACGCGAAGCCGGGCCGTGCACTGAAGACGTTGATTGCGCCACCGGTCGTATTCTTGCCGTAGAGCGTCCCCTGCGGGCCGCGCAGCACTTCCACGCGGTCAAGATCGAACATTTCGACGCCGAACAACGCGAACGTGCCCTTGTAGACTTCGTCGCGGTAGAGCGCGATCGGGCTCGACTGGTTGAAGCTGTAATCGAACATCGAGACGCCGCGCAGCGAGAAAACCGGCGTCTGGCCGCCATTGATGCCGTTGGCGTGCAGGTTGGGCACCTGCTCAGCAAGTATGCTCGCGTTATCGACCTTCATGTCCGCGAGTTGCGCACGGCCTAGCGAGGTGATCGCCACGGGCACACGCAGGATCCGCTCGGAACGCTTCTGTGCCGTCACGATGATGGTCGCGAGTGCTTGATCCGCCGCACCGCTGGTCGAAGCCTGCGTGTCGGGCGCGGACGGCACCGTCTGCGCATATGCCGCGCAGGAAATCCCTGCTGCCGCAGCCCCCGCGATCAATAATCGGGCTAACAGAAGTTCTCGCGCACGCCCCAAAGACTGAACCCCTCTAGCCTGTTGACCGTCATTAACGCCGTTCTGCTCGCTGACAAGTCAGGGACGGTGCGCGGCTACAGCGGTCCGAAGGAGAATTTGTCCACCGCCACCCGCCATTCGCCCGATGCGTCGCGCGACCATACCACGACGTAACGATAGTCCATCGGTGGAGCCGCAGCATCGATCGGCTGCAGATAGGCGCGGCCGATCTCGTAGCCGATCGGCCCCTCCTCGACCAGTTCGACCGTTTCCAGGCGGCACGATCCGATCGCTCCCATGATTGTTTCGAACGCGGCCGCGATCTCCTGACGACCGCGCGCCATCGGCGCATCGGGCGCGATCAGGCGCGCATCGGGCGTGTAATAGTCTCGCACCAGCGCCGCCGCGTCCCTCGCGGCATAGTTGCGCTCGAACGCGTCGCTCCGCGCACGGACGGCCTGCTCGAAATTCATGGCGTTTCCCCTCCAGAGATTACGCGGTCGCATTCATCTGAGGTGTATCCAGAAAAAGTCCGGACTCCAAGCTTCGCCGCGGCGTACTGTCGTGAGACGGTTTTCTGTCGGCACGCAAATCTTCTGTGCAGACTTTGTGCAGGGTGGCAGATCGCTGGTATCTCTAGGATTGGGACTGGGATCGAGCCGTTCGTGCAAACAGGCGGACTTGGGTATCGAACGGACGCGATGGACAGGGTCGCGCTTCGGCGGCTACTCGCGCGATCAGAAACGGGGATCATGCGCAGACATCTTGCCCTTCTGATCGCGCTCCTGTGGTCGTCAAACGCCGCGCACGCGGCCACGCCACCGCCCGTCGGCGCGCACTCGGGAATGGTCGTCTCGGCGCACCGGCTGGCGAGCGATGCGGGCCTCGACGTGCTGAAGCGTGGCGGCAACGCCGTCGATGCGGCAGTGACGGTCGCCTACGCGCTCGCCGTCGTATATCCGGCGGCGGGCAACATCGGCGGCGGCGGGTTCATGACGATCCGCCTGGCCGATGGCCGCACCACCTTCATCGATTTCCGCGAAACCGCACCCGCCGCCGCGAGCGCGACGATGTACCAGGACCGCGCCGGGCACGTGATCCCCGGCCTGTCGACGCGCGGCTACCTTTCGGTCGGTGTGCCCGGCACCGTCGCGGGGCTAGAGCTCGCGCGCACGCGCTACGGAACGCGCGCCCGGGCAGAACTGATGGCACCCGCGATCGCGCTTGCGCGGGGCGGGTTCGTGCTCGATCAGGGCGATGTCGAACTGCTCGCCGAAGCCACGAACGATTTTCGGAACGATGCACCGAGCGCCGCGATCTTCCTCGATCGCGGCAGGCCCTGGCGCGCGGGGGAGCGCATCGTCCAGCCCGATCTCGCCAGAACGCTCGCCGCCATTGCCGCCAACGGGCCCGCAGCCTTCTACCAGGGCCCGGTCGCGCGCCGCATCGCATCGGCGAGCGCGGCGCACGGCGGCATCCTGACCGCCGCCGATCTCGCCCACTACCGCGCCATCGAGCGCACGCCCGTCAGCTGCGACTACCGCGGCTATCGGCTGATCTCGGCCCCCCCGCCCAGTTCGGGCGGCGTCCTGCTGTGCGAAACGCTGAACATCCTCTCGGGCTATCCGATGGCGAAGCTCGGCTTCCACTCCTCGCAGAGCGTCCATTACCTCGCCGAGGCGCTGCGGCGCGCCTTCCACGATCGTAACCTCCAGCTCGGCGATCCCGCCTTCGTGAAAAGCAATGTCGCCCAGCTCATCTCGCCGACTTACGCGGCGGGACTGCGCGCCAGCATCGCACCGGACCGGACGACCCCGTCGGCGTCGCTAGGCGCGCCCGGGAACGGGCATGACGGGCCGAACACGACGCATTTCTCGATCGTCGACGCGCAGGGCAATGCGGTGGCGCTCACCTACACGCTGAACGATCTTTTCGGCGCGCGCGTCACGGTTCCCGGCACGGGCATCCTGCTCAACGACGAGATGGATGATTTCGCCGCCAAACCCGGCGAGCCGAACCTTTACGGCCTGATCGAAGGGCCAAACAATGCAATCGCGCCGGGCAAGCGGCCGCTATCGTCGATGAGCCCCACGATCGTGACCCGCGGGGGCCAGCTTGTGGCGGTACTCGGCACGCCGGGCGGCAGTCACATTCCAACGGCCGTGCTGCAGGTGCTGTTGAACCTGATCGATCACGCGATGACGCTAACCGAGGCGGTCGATGCGCCGCGCATCCACGAACAATGGCTTCCCGACGTGATCTATTACGAGAAGGACGCGCTCAGCGCCGATACGATCGCCGCGCTCGAGGCACGCGGGCAACGGCTCGAACCGATGCCTTACTGGAACCAGGTGGCAGCAATCCTCGTAGGCGGGCCCGCGCTCGGCGCGCCACCGCGCGGCGGGGACCGGCTGTATGGTGCGATCGATCCGCGCGGGCCCACCGGCTCGGTCGCCGGATACTGACCTGCCACGGGTCGGAGTAACGCCACACCGTGGCAATGTGCGGCTGGCCTATGAGCTACGGCATAGGCAAGATGGAGGCTTGTCTTCGCGCGATCCCGCGGAACGCGTCGCTTTAGCCCGTGACCCGGTTGCAGTTGTCGAAAGCGTGTTCAACCGCTTGGGACCAGCCTCGCGCCAATCGGCAAGGATCAGTTGTTCAGATCATATCGCATGATCGCCCCGTGTCGCCCCTCGCGGTCGCGCTCGAGCGCGTAGACTTCGCCGTGCGGCCCGGCACGCTGCGCCAGCACCGCATCGATCGCAGCGCGGTCTGCGTCCGTGAGCGCCAACGTTCCGATCGCCTTCGTCCGCGCCAGATGCTCCCGGTTGCGCGCGCCCACGATCACCGCAGCCACACCCGGCCGGTCCAGCACGAAGCGGGCGGCAACCGCCGCGATGTCCACGCCGTGAGCCACTGCGATTTGCCGCAACGTCTCCAGCAGCGTCTGGAACAGCGACCAGCCACCAAACTCGTCGATGATCAGCTTGTACTTGACGAGGCTGCGGTTCGCGAGCGGCCCGGCCGGTTCGGCACGCCCCACCCAGATTTCGCCAATAAACCCGCCAGCCAGCGTGCCGTAGCACAGCATCCCGATGCCATGCGCGGCGCACACCTTGGACAGCGCCCCCGCAGGCCGGTGATCCAGCAGCGAATATTGCACCTGCATCGTCGCCAGCGGTACGCCGCCGTCCACCAGCGCGCCCGTATGTACCGCATCGAAGTTGGTGCCGCCGATCAGATCGATCAGCCCTTCGCGCTGCAATTCGCGCAGATGATGCGCGGCCTCCACCACGCCCGGAACCGTGTAATCCCACCAGTGGAACTGGACGAGATCGAGCCGTTCGGCACGCAGTCGCGTGAGCGAGCGTTCCACGATCGCACGCACATATGCCCGGTCGATCCGGTGCAGCCGGTCCAGATCGGGCACGAACTTGGTATGGACCTTGAGGCGCGCCGCCGCATCGGCTCCGCGCGCACCGAGTAAATGCTGGCGGAACTCGCCGATCATCTCTTCCACACCAGTATAGATGTCCGCACAATCGAGCGTGGTCAGTCCCGCATCGAAATAGGCCAGAAGATCGTCGCGGACTGTCGCCTGGTCGACTGGACCATGTCCACCCGCGAGCTGCCACCCGCCCCGGATGACGCGCGCGATCCGGTAGCCCGGCCGGAGTTCGCGCGTTTCCACGAAGCTCATGCGCGCGTCTCCGGCACGGCCGTCACGTCCGCATGGCGGAAGCGGCGTTTGCCCAGCCGCGTGATCCGCAGCCGCGACGGGCAGTTGGGATCGGGGCACGCCACCTCGGCATCGGTCTCCATCCAGTCGGCGGGCGCGCCCGCGCGCTGCTTGGCGGCGAGCAGCGGCAGCACGCTGGCGAGCGAATAGATAGAAAAGCCCTGACCCGGCGGCAGAAACAGGCTCTCGCCACGCAGCTCGAACCAGTCCCCCACCACCGCTGAACAGTAGAGCCGCGCGCCGGGCGGGGCGACGACCTCCACATGGAGATCGTAAAGCTCGAACTCGTCCGCCACCAGCGAAGTTTCAGCCATTTCGGCCCTTTCTTACAAACGATGGCACAAGCAGCAGTATGGCCAGACCATAGGCCGCCGCCACGGTGAACACGATCGGCGGCCCCAACCCCGCGGCTGCGCCGAACACGTGCGCGCCGGCCAGCGTCACCGCGCTCGGGCCGAACCCCGCGCCAATGGCGACATTCAGGAAAAAGCTGACCGCCATCGCCGTCCCGCGCGCGCCGCCCGGCGACCAATCGAGGATAGCCGACAAGCCGGACGCGGTAACCATGGCGGAAACCGCGAATTAAACGCCGATGGCCAGCATCGCCGCGCGCGGATCGGCGGCGTCGATCAGCAGTGCCGGGGTAATCGCGCACAATGCCGCCAACGCACACAGCTCCACTTTTCCGCGCGGCCCACGCCATGCCGCCACCCGGTCCGATAGCGCGCCGCCCGCGAGCATCCCGCCGCCATAGCCGATCATCAATGCCAGTCCGAGTTGCAGACCGATAGCGGAGGGATCGGCGTGGAAGCGCCGGATCAGCATGGTCGGTGCCCACGCGCCGACCGCATTGTCCACCAGCGAGGCGATCGCCACCACCGCGAACACCGGCGCGATCGTGCGCCAACCCGGCGATATCGCGGGCGCGCTCACTAGCTCCGGCGCGACCGCCTCGATGCGGCGCACCGGTTCCCGGATGAGCGCGATAACGCCGATCCACGCCACGCTGACCGCGCCGATGGCGAGGAACACGAGCCGCCAAGGTGCCCAGCGCGCGAACGGCGTGGCGGCGAACAGGCCAGCGCCCACAAGATGCAGGATGCCGCCGCCGATCAGAATCGATCCGCCGATGCCGATGGCGATGCCGGTCAGATACACGCTGACCGCCGCGCCGCGCCGAGAAGGCGGGAACAGATCGCTGATGAGCGAGATCGCGGCGGGAGATAGCGCCGCCTCGCCTAGTCCCACCAGCAGCCGTGCGGCGAACAGGCCATCGTAAGACCGCGCCAAGCCGCAGCCGATCGTTCCCAGACTCCAGACCGCCATGCCGCCGAGGATCAGGTTGCGCCGCGACGCGCGGTCCGCCAGCCGTCCGAGCGGAATGCCTGCGGTTCCGTACACCAGCGCGAACGCCACGCCGAGCAGCAGGCTCATCCGCGCGTCGCTCACGCCAAGATCGGCGCGCACCGGATCGACGAGCAAACTCAGCACCTGCCGATCGGTGTAGGAGAGGATGGCGGTGGCCGCGAGCAGCAGCACGATCGTCCATGCGTGGAACGGGCGCGGATAGGCGGCGGCGGGCTCTCGGGCGAGTGCAGCGGGGACCGTTGGAGCCATTTCGCCCCGCACTCTGGCGGCGGGCGCGCAGCGGGGCAATGCGGGTCTGGAGCGGCGGTGGAATCGCGCGCTTCGTGCTTGCGCTTTGACCGCTATCGGCGAGGATAGCGCGCGAGATGGAGCGGGACATGACCGACCACAATTTTTCGCGGCGGACACTGCTGGGCTGGGCCACGGGTGGCGCGGCGGCACTCGGCGTGCCTGCACTCGCCGCTCTGCCCGCTGATGATACCGCCCGTTTTCACCTGCTCCTCGCCGAGGCGGAGGACGCGGATGCTCGCCTCGATCCGATGGGGGCCGAACACCCGGGCCGCGCGGTACGCCCGCCGTTCGTCGATCCGCTGGGCGACGACTACGCAGCCGCGCTGCGCAGGGCGACGGAAGCCACGCTCGCGGGACTAGGTCGCATCGATCGCGCACGCCTTTCGGCGCAGGACGCGATCGCGTTCGATGTGCTCGGCTACCGTGCCCGGCAGACAATCGGGCTGTTCCGGTCGGGCCTGTTCGATCTCCAGCGTCAGGCCTCGCTCGATCCCTCGTTCGGGCTGCAAGTGGAGTTTCCCGATTTCGTCGCGGGCGCAGGCGCGCCGTTCGCCACGCCAGGGGATTACGCACGCGGGATCGGGCGGCTCGATCTGTTTGCGGCGTACCTGAACACCGCCGTCGCCCGCTGGCGCGAGGGACTGGCGGCGGGCGTAGTCCAGCCACGAATTCTCGCCGAGCATGTGCTCGCGCAGGTCGATGCCCTGCTTGCGCTGCCCATCGAGCAGAGCGGCTTTTACGCCGCGATCCTGCGGATGCCGCCCGCGATCCCGTCTGCCGACCGCGCCCACTTCGAAACTGCCTACCGCGCCGCCATCGCCGATCGCATCTATCCGGGCTACCGTCGCTGGCGCACCTTCCTCGCCACCGAATATCTCCCCCGCGCCACGCAGGCGGTGGGCCGCTGGGCGATGAAGGGGGGCGACGCACTCTACGCCGCCGAACTCGCGCGCCACACCACGACGGACACGCCAGCCGCCGCCATTCACGCGCTGGGGCTGGGCGAGGTCGCGCGCATCCGCGCGAGCATGGAGCGCGCACGCACGGACATCGGCTTCAAGGGCGATCTCGCCGCCTTCTTCGCCTACATCCGCAACGATCCGCGCTTCTACTGCCGCACACCCGACGAGTTGCTGAGCAAGTTCGCCGCGATCGAAGCGCGCATCTGGACGGCGATCCCGCGCCTCTTTGCCCGACGCCCCAAAGCGCCCTTCGCGGTGCAACCCTTGCCCACGCTCGGCGGCCAGCGCGGCACCGGCTATTACCGCCCCGGACCGCCCGACGGCAGCGCGCCGGGCGTGTTGTTCTTCAACATGGCGATGCTACCCACGCGCCCGATCCCGACGCTGGAAACATTGACCCTGCACGAGGGTATCCCCGGCCATCATTTCCAGATCAACCTCGCGCGCGAGAATGTCTCGCTCCCACCTCTGCTGCGCTACGCGTCGTCCACCGCCTACACCGAAGGATGGGGGCTATATGCCGAATCGCTCGGGCGCGAACTCGGCATGTTCGTCGATCCGTATCAATGGTTCGGCCGCCTCGACATGGAAATGCTGCGCGCGGTGCGCCTCGTGGTCGATACCGGTATGCACGCGGAGCGATGGGACCGACAACGGGCGATCGATTACATGCTCGCCAACACCTCGATGGCTCCGGGCGACGTGGCGGTGGAAATCGATCGGTACATCGCCGCGCCGGGTCAGGCGTGCGCCTACAAGATTGGCGAACTCAAGCTGCGCGATCTGCGCGTTCGCGCGACGGCCAGTCTGGGAGCGCGCTTCGACATCCGCGATTTCCACGATCAGGTGCTGGGCACGGGTGCCTTGCCGCTCGCCGTGCTCGACGGGAAGATCGGCCGCTGGCTGAGCACCGGCGGCGGCTCCGCCGGGTCCGGCTTCGATGCCGGCCGTTCTCCGGCATGAAGCGGTCGGGCGCTTCCGCCTGCGATCAACGCGTGCTGTAACGGTGCGATGTCCGCCGCTCATTCGCTGAAAATCGCCGCCTGCCTCGCCCTCGGGTGCGCTGCTCCCGCTGCCGCCAGCCCGCGCTACGACGCGGTTGATCCATTCATCGGTACCGCGGGCGAGGGGCACACATTTCCGGGAGCGGTGGCCCCGTTTGGTATGGTGCAACTCAGCCCCGATACGGATACCGGCCACCTCATCCGGGACAGCTACAAATGGGCGGCGGGCTACCGCTATTCCGATCCCACGATCGAAGGCTTCAGCCACACGCACTTCTCGGGCGCGGGCCATTCGGACCTTGGCGATTTTCTGGTGATGCCGGTCTCGGGCGATACGGTCCTGCTCGAGCGTGGGGACGCGACCAAGCCAGGCTCGGGCTACCGCTCACGCTTCGACCATGCGAGCGAAACCGCGCAGCCGGGCTATTACGCCGTCACGCTGATCGATTCACAGGTCCGCGCCGAATTGACCTCGGGCACGCGGATCGGAGTCCATCGGTACATGTTTGCCCCCGGTCGCCCGGCGCACCTCGTTCTGGATCTTCGGACCTCGCTCTACGGTTATCCGGGCAAGATCCTGTGGTCTTCAATCCGGTTGCTTCCTGATGGCACGATCACCGGCGCGCGCCAGACACGCGGCTGGGCTCCCGATCGCCACCTCTATTTCGCGATGCGGTTTTCCGCGCCGCTGACTGGCCACGCGTTCACCGATACCGAGGCGAATATCGCCTACAAGGGCTTCGAGGGGCCGGGGCGCGGCGACGACTCTGTCCCCGAACGCGCCGGCCGCGCACTCGTCGCCCGGCTGGATTTCGGATCGCTCGAACGACCCCTCGAAGTGAAGGTCGCGCTTTCGTCGGTCGACGAGACGGGAGCGATCGGCAATCTGCAAAGCGAGCCAGGCGATTTCGACGCGGTGCGCGCCCGCACGCGCGCCCAATGGGAGACCGCGCTCGCCGCGCTCGACCTCGACGCAGGCGTGCCCATGCGCAAATCGCTCTACACCGCGCTTTACCACAGTCTGCTGGCCCCGTCGGTCGCGGGAGACGTGGACGGGCGCTACCGTGGGCCGGACAACATGATCCGCCGCGCCAACGGATTCACGTTCCGCTCGACTTTCTCGCTATGGGACACATTCCGCGCCGAGCATCCGCTGCTCACCATCGTTCAGCCGCCGGGCACAACCACCGACATCGTTCGCTCATTGCTCGCCAGCCAGCAGGACAGCCCGTTCGGCATCCTGCCCGTGTGGCAATATCAGGGCCGCGAGACGTGGACGATGATCGGCTATCACGCGGTACCCGTGATCGCCGACGCGTATCTGAAGGGCATCGGCGGCTTCGATGCCAACACCGCACTGAACGCCATGATCGCCAGCGCAACCTACGCGCCATACGGTGGTCTGGGCGACTATATGCGGCTCGGCTACGTGCCGATCGACCGCGAACCCGAGGCGGCATCCAAGACGGTCGAATACGCCTATGACGATTGGACGATCGCACGGATGGCGCGCGCGATGGGTCGCATGGACGTGGCCGCCACCTTCGAGAAACGCGCGGGCTACTGGCGTAACAGCTTCGACTCGAAGACGGGCTTCGTGCGTGCCCGCAAATCGGACGGCCAGTTCCGCACGCCCTTCGATCCCACCGCGATCAACTATGGATCGGACTATACCGAGGGTAACGCCTGGCAATATAGCTGGTTCGCACCGCAGGACGAGGCGGGTATCGTCAAGTTGATGGGCGGCGACCGTGCGACAATCGCCAAACTGGATGCAATGTTCGATTACGACAACAGCAAGCTGAATTACAGCAATGCCGAAGATGTGACCGGGCTGATCGGGCAATATGTCCACGGCAATGAACCGAGCCACCATGTCGCCTATCTGTACGACTACGCAGGCGCGCCGTGGCGGACGCAGCAGCGGCTGAAACAGATCGTCGACAGCCAGTACAAGCCCACCCCCGACGGGCTCGCGGGAAACGACGATCTGGGGCAGATGTCCGCCTGGCTGCTGTTCACCGCGATGGGCTTCTATCCGGTGACCCCGGGCAGCCTTGAATATGCGATCGGACGACCGTTCGTGGATCGTGCGGTGCTCAACCTGCCTAACGGCCGTCACTTCTCGGTCGTCGCCGATCGGCTGAACGACGCGCATCCTTATGTGGGTTCGGTGTCGCTGAACGGGCGTCCGCTGACACGCAGCTTTATACGCCATGCCGAGATCGAGGCTGGCGGTGAACTGCGCTTCACGATGCAGGGGAAGCCGAACAAGGCCTGGGCGAGCAGGCCAACGGATCGGCCGTCTTCGATCACGAGGTATCAAGCCAATTAAGTAATCATCGCCTTGCGAGCGCCTGCGGCGAAGGGTTAGTGTCAGGCTGGGTCGCGTGCGGCATCTCCGTTGGCATCGCTCGCGCCAACCTCCGAACTGTGTCCGCGTGGCGTAGGGGTCAGCGCGGATCACCCGTCGCCGCAACGCGGTGGGCGACGATCAGGACGCCGATCTCGTCAGGCCGGGCGTTGACGAAATCGAGCCGCACACGCCTGTCTGCCGTCAGGCTGATCGTCGCGGGAATTGCACTCGACGTCAGCGCCCAACCCGGCGGCAGCACCACGGCGTTCGATGGCCGGCCGAAGGATCGGTCCCATATCAGCGCGTCACCCTCGCGGCGGTAGCGCACGCCGTCCGTATAGGTCTCCGAAATCCGGATGCGTCGGCTCTCGCCCGCACGGGGCGGATCGAAGCGGAACAGCACAGCCTCCGTTTCAGGCGTAACGCCCTCCATCTCGCCCCCCGCCGCCCCGATACCCGCGCCTTTTCGCACCTGCTGCGGCAGCATCTCGCCCGTATCCAGATCGCGCGCCGAAGGGTTGGATACCGTGCTCCCCGCGCGCACGACGTTCGTATAGACGCCCACCCCCGGCCGCGCCTCGGTATAATCATGGGTCAGCGCGAAGCGATGCGTGTCAGGATCGTCCAGATAATACACGATCTCGCGCGTCTGCGCGGCGCGCTCATCGAGCCTGGTCACAAGCGTGGCCGGCACCGCGCCGAACGCCCCTGCCCGCAGCGCCTCGATCCTGAGCGGCACGGGCGTGGGCCCGTCGTTCCAGAAGCTGAGCACGATGCGCCCATCCTCCGCGCGAAGCACCTGCGAAGGGTAATTGCACGAAACGGGCGCATAGTCGGGTGGCATCACGACGGTGTTCCGCTTGATGCCGAGCGAGCGATCGAACACGATCCGGTCTCCCGCCTCGAAATAGCTCTTCGCGTCCGCATAGGTCTTCTCGATCCTGATGCGCCCCTCGCCCCCGTCCGGCACCGGGCGCGCGAGCGTCACGCGGATATACCGCCCGTCCGGCTCCGCATCCGCCACCCCGCCCGCGCGCGCGACGTCGGTGCCGACCACGTCGAACTTCAGCGCCCTGCCCGTCCGCCGATCGGTCACGCGCTCGTCGCTCGCCACGCTCCCCTTGCGGATCGGGTTGAAATAGACGGTTGCGCCCGGCGTGGTCGCGCTCACGTCGTAGACGATGCGAAACCGCCCGCTGCCGGGCGCGAGCAGCTCGTAGCGCGTGTAAGCGTCGTCCTCGGTCTGAGCGGCAACGGGAACCGGACCGGCTTGCGCCCACCCGACGCCGAGCGGAACCGACAGCGCAAGAGCGAGCGCGACCGGGGCGAACCCGCGGCGCGGGCGGAACAGGGCGTGGATCATCGCGGTATCATCGGCCACGCCACGCGATTGTCCATGGACCACGCCGGTCCCGTCGGAGCGGATCGCTTTTGCTTGGAAACAGACGATGTCCGCTGTCGAGATCAGTCGCGCCAGTCGAAGTATGCGGACAAAGTCTGCCCGGGTACGGGGCGCTCACGCGGTGATTGCATGGGAGGGAAAGCGCGCGGTTACGGTCTGGCCGGACAATGAACGAACTTGGTCTGTATCCTCGCCGCCGTCGATAACAATTTCGGCGTTCAGCCCCACCTCGTGTCGCGACCGGCGCCGCGCCGCGCCTTGGCGGCCGTATCAAACGTAGTGGCCCAACTCTCGCGCGCGCCGCCAGACCTGCTGGCTACGCCCATGCTTACTTTCAAAACCGACGGTTGCGGGAACGCACATAGACGCCGGCCAAACCGATCAAGACGATCGACCAGGAGGCAGGCTCGGGAACCTGCGCGGCAGAGGGGATGGTGTCCTGAGGTGACTTGGGTGTGCCATCGAAGTTGAACGCCGGATTGATCGCATTTCCCCAGCCGAGCGCCAGCAACTGCGTCCAGTCGTTCGCGCTGATAGTATACGTGCGCCCCGTGGAAAAATACGCGGTCTGAGAATCCGTGGTGCTCGTAGCCCAGTCACTACGATCGCCGCCGCCGGAATGATTGAAGTCACCAAGATTCGTCACTCCGCCATCGATCGAGAAGTAGGCGGCCTTGGATCCGGAGAAGCTGTGCACGCCCGGTGCCGAATAGCGCAGCAGATCCAGCAGACTGGCGTCCGAAGGCCGACCCTGCAAACCGGTCAATCGCCCCAGGACCTCTCCGATCTCGTGCGCGGCTACGCCCTGAAAATCATACGCCCCCGTCGAAATGCCGCCGATCTGGTTGAAATCCCACGTGACACCCGACTTGAAGCCGATGGCGCCGTTGACGCTAATGCTTTGGGGAGGAAGGTAGCCGATGGCCTGCGCCTGCGCTGTGGTGAAGAAAAAGGTGTCGAGGCCGGTCGGATCGACGGTTGGAAACGATGCCAGAACTTTAGCCAGCGTCTTGTCCCGCGGGTTGACGGCATGCGCACCAACGAGCGCATCGCGAACGGCACCGAGCGAATACCCGTCGATAAAATTCACCCGGCTCGAACCGATTGTCCCGCTTGGGAGCACCTGCCCACCCACGGTATTCCAGCTGACGTTGATATTGACCACGACATTGGGCTTGAGCTTTGCTTCGAACTTCTTCGCCACAGATGCGAACGCGGCCTCGATAACGGCGGCGTTTGCCTGGCTGGTTACACTACTCTCGTAGTTGATTTTTATGACGAGCGCATTTGCTGCCGGAACTTGAGCGATGAGCGCAGCCGTGAAGGAAACGAACGCGGTCCTTGCTCTGATTCCGTGCGCATGATTGCTACAAGCAAAATTCAGTCCAATCATGGTACAGTACCCCCATCACAAAGTTAAGCAAATCGGATCAGCATAAAATGAGTTGCCCGCAGTTATGCTAGGCGAGACATCCGTCCGAAACGCAGCCCTCCCCGGTAAGCGTGAAGCCCGCTCAGAAATCGCTACAGACAGGCTCGTTGTTGCCCCTGAACCGCAACTTCGCCCGAGTCTACGCGAGACGAGGAATGAATATCGATTTTTGTGGAACTTTTTAGCAACTGTGCGATAAAGCGTTCGACAGATCCGGCAAACGGCCACTACGCCCGATTCAAATTCGGCGGACCCGATCGGTGACCATTGGCGACGGTTCCGGCCCGCGCCGCAATGAAGCGACAGTCAGCACGACGACCGCCTCAAGCCGCCCCTACCCGCTCCCCCTTGGCCTGCTGCTTCCGCGAATCCCTCGCCGCTTCGCGACGATGGGCAATTACACCAGCATGGTAGCGGCGACGCTTCGATTGCGTTTTCATCCGACCTCAACGTGACAATATAGCAACAATGGGTTGCCCAGGCACAACTCGGCCCATTTCTGATTCGACTCGGCGCTCACCCGCTTGACCGAACGCGAGCGCGGGCGTGGATTGCTACTGCTGGGTTAAGGTGGCGGGAAAAAATGAGTAAGCTCGCGAAGTTGCTGTGCGCCGCTCTGTTCGCGATGCTCTCCCCCACATTCGTCCGCGCGCAAGGCTTGTGGGAGCAGCCGCGCTACGCCGCCATTCTGATGGACGCGAACAGCGGGGAGGTGCTTTACGAGCGCCGCGCCGATCTGACCCGCTTTCCCGCCTCGATCACCAAGGTCATGACGCTGTACCTCGCGTTCGATGCGCTTCAGGTGGGCAATCTGCGTCTGAACGATGCCATCGTCATCAGCCGCCACGCCGCCACCCAGCCCCCGTCCAAGCTTGGCCTGCGTGTCGGCCAGACGATTACGGTCGAAGAGGCAATGCGCGTCATCGCGGTCAAGAGCGCAAACGACATCGCGGTCGCGCTCGCCGAGCGGATTGCCGGCGGCGAACCAGCCTTCGTCGCGCGCATGAACGCCAAGGCGGCCGCGCTTGGCATGGCGGGAACGCACTTCATGAATGCCAACGGACTGCCCAACCCGATGCACTACACCACCGCGCGCGATCTCGCGACGCTGTCGGCGGCGCTGCTGAAGAACCACGCGGATCGCTACACCTATTTCAGCACACCCGAATACACCCGGGCGGGGCACATCACGCTCAACCACAATCACCTGCTTGGGCAAGTTCCGGGAGTGGATGGGATCAAGACCGGCTACACCGCATCGTCGGGATACACGCTGGCGGCAAGTGCGATCCGGGGCGGAAGGCGGTTAATCGCGATCGTGCTCGGCTCGCCCACCGGCTACGCGCGCGACGCCAATGTTGCCCAGTTGCTCGACGCGGGCTTCGTGGTCACGCAGCAGCGTGTGCTCGGCCTTCGCGCGTCGGTCGCAGCGATGCTCGGCGAGCCGGACGGGTTTGCTCCGGCCCGTGCCGATCCGATCGGCGCGCTGATCGCGGCGGGCTGGAGCAAGCCCGCGCAGGCTGCGGCCACCGCCGCCGCGCTTCCAAAGCCGACACCGATGCCGACGAGCGTCGAATAGGAGGAAGGAGTCTTGAGCGTCGCAGGCACCCGTGGCGAAAGCTTCAGGGTGTCCAGGAAAGCGGGGTAATCCCGAGCCCAGCTTGCCGACTCGCAAGGGCATCGGCTTTGGCCTAACTAGCGCTGCCGTACGGCGTGTAAGGAGACTTTTTCCATGCTCAAGCAGGTGCTCGCACAGCTGTCCGGCCAGATCGCTATCCGGCCTCGTTACGAGAATTTTATCGGTGGGAATTGGGTCGCGCCGGTGCGCGGTCAGTATTTCGACAATCCGTCGCCCGTCACGGGCAAGACGGTCTGCCAGATCGCGCGCGGGACGAAAGAGGATATCGAGCTTGCCCTCGACGCCGCGCACAAAGCGAAGGACGCGTGGGGGCGGACGAGCTATACCGAACGCTCCAACATCCTGAACAAGATCGCCAATCGCATCGAGGAACGGCTCGACCTGCTCGCGCTCGTCGAGACCATCGATAATGGCAAGCCCATCCGCGAAACCACGCACGCCGATCTGCCGCTCGTGGTCGATCACTTCCGGTATTTTGCGGGCGTGATCCGCGCGCAGGAGGGATCGATCGCGGAGATCGACGCCGATACGGTCGCCTACCATTACCTCGAACCCTTGGGCGTTGTCGGCCAGATCATCCCGTGGAACTTCCCGCTGCTGATGGCGACCTGGAAGCTTGCCCCCGCGCTCGCGGCTGGCAACTGCGTCGTTATCAAGCCCGCCGAACAGACGCCGATGTCGATCATGGTGCTGATGGAGATCATCGGCGATTTATTGCCTCCCGGCGTAATCAACGTCGTCAACGGGTTCGGCGTCGAGGCAGGCAAGCCGCTGGCCCAATCTCCTCGCATCGCCAAGATCGCATTTACCGGCGAGACGACCACCGGTCGCCTCATCATGCAGTATGCGACCGAGAATCTGATCCCCGTGACCCTGGAGCTTGGTGGCAAATCGCCCAACATCTTCTTCGAAGACGTGATGGCCGAGGATGATGATTACCTCGACAAGTGCCTCGAAGGCTTCACGATGTATGCGCTCAATCAGGGCGAGGTCTGTACCTCGCCGAGCCGCGCCCTCGTCCACGAACGCATCTACGATCGCTTCATGGAGAAGGCGATCGCGCGCTCGAAGAAGGTCGTCATGGGCAGCCCGCTGGAGATGACGACAATGATCGGTGCCCAGGCATCGAACGATCAGCTCGAGAAAATCCTGTCCTACATCGATATCGGCAAGGCGGAGGGTGCCAAAGTGCTCACCGGTGGCGCACGCGCGCGTCCGGGCGGCGAGTTGGACGAGGGCTATTACGTCGAGCCGACGATCCTGGAAGGAAATAATGCCATGCGCATATTCCAGGAGGAAATCTTCGGGCCGGTGCTCGCGGTAACGAGGTTCAAGGACGACGCCGAGGCGCTCTCGATCGCCAACGATACGCTCTACGGGTTGGGCGCAGGCGTGTGGACGCGCGACGGGACGCGCTCGTATCGCATGGGCCGCGCGATCCAGGCCGGCCGCGTTTGGACCAACTGCTACCACCTGTACCCCGCGCACGCGGCGTTTGGCGGCTACAAGCAGTCCGGAATGGGGCGCGAGAACCACAAGATGATGCTCAGCCACTATCAGCAGACCAAGAATTTGCTGGTGAGCTACAGCCCCAAGGCGCTCGGGTTCTTTTGAGCCTGGTCCTCTCTCCCGCAGCGGGGGAGGTGGGAGCCACGGCACCATCGCGCGTCCTCGCCACCCCCGCCGCCGAAGTGCTCATGGACCGGCTCGCCGCCGCCCACGGCCCGCTCATGTTCCACCAGTCCGGCGGCTGCTGCGACGGGTCCGCCCCCATGTGCTACCCGGCAGGCGAGTTCCGCACTGGCGGGCAGGATGTGCTGCTGGGCCATGTAGGCGCGGGCATTCCCGTCTGGATCGGTGCCGCGCAGTTCGCCTACTGGCGACACACGCAGATCACGATCGATGTCGTCCCCGGACGCGGCGCGGGCTTCAGTCTGGAGGGGCCAGACGGCGTTCGCTTCATCGTGCGCAGCCGCGTCTTCACCGACGTCGAGGCGGACATGCTCGACGCGGCTGGACCCCCGCCGCGCGGTGGCTGACGCCGCGAGCAGCACCGGAACCGGCGCGAGAGCGACATCGCGCAACATCAAGACCGCGAACGCTGCGCGGCTCGTCCCGCCGCCGATCCATATGGCTGACAGGACGCCAGTCGGTGCACGTCATTGCAGAAATCCACATGTGCTCAGCCGTATTGCTGGGGCGGGAACGGGGAGCGGACCGGTCGGCCAAGGCGTGCGGAGCAAGCGGTCCATTGCGCGATGGCCCGGCGCGCGTTCGCCAACGCTTCCTCGCGCGTATCCCCATCGGACATGCAGCCAGGCAGGTCCGGCACTTCGGCAAGCCATCCGCCGCCTTCGTCGGTCGTGATTGCACTCAGCACGACGCAGTAATCAGCGATGCTCATGCCGGCCCACCAATTCGCTTCGTCCTCGATCCATAAAATACCGAACGCATAACGGCTTAATCGGTGCCGCGGCGCGTTTTGGCGATCGGCAAACGGTCAGGAATGTCTTCGATGCGCCGCATGTCGGCGATCCAGTGCGGCGGGTGGATTGCCAGTGCATGGTTCCCGGACGTAACGACGGTTGGCGTCCTCCGAAGCAACAGTGCACTCGGTTGGCGCAGGCGCATAAACCGGGAGACAGACGCGTGTTCAGCCACATGATGGTCGGTAGCAACGATATTGCCCGCTCCAAAACATTCTACGATGCCTTGTTCGCAGCCACCGGCGGGAAGCCGGGCATTGAGGACGACAAGGGCCGCCTCATTTACCTCCACCGAGGCGGTGTGTTTCTGGTGTCGACGCCAATCAACGGTCAGTCGGCTACGCCTTCAAACGGAGGTACAATCGGGTTCGCAATGGACAGTCCCAAGGATGCCGATGCGTGGCATGCGGCGGGAGCGGCCAACGGCGGGACGATGATCGAAGACGCTCCGGGTATTCGTACAGGGGGTTTGGGCAGTTTGTATCTGGCTTACCTTCGGGATCCCGACGGCAACAAGCTGTGCGCGCTTCACAGGATGCCTGCATGACGCCACCCACGCCGAGCTTTCAGCAACGCGGACCGCAATGTGCTGAAAGCGTTCTGGGTGGATGCGAAGCGAGCAAAGACATTTCGGATTACGTGGCGCGTGGTTCGGGACGTTCGCGGACCTGATCACCGCAGGCCAAAGCGCGGCCCGATCACATCGCGATCATCTGCGAGGAGCGGACGATCACATTTCGGTCAGCTCGATATTCTGTTCAGCGCGGGCGGCCCGGCACCCCCAGGCATGGAGGACGTCACCACCGATCAGTTTCACCAGGCCTATGATCTGCTGGTCCGCGCCGTGCTCGTCGGCATGAAGCACGAAGCCCCGCTGATGAAGGCGCAGCGCAGCGGCCGCATTATCAACAACGCAAGCGTGGCGGCGCTGCGGACCGGTTAAGTAGTTCCTCAAACTCGGCGTCGATGATCAGGGGGACATCTCATGCGCGCCGCCGCGATCAGAGCGTGGTGCTCGGCAATACGCGCGACGTCGGGCGTGCCATTGAGGTTGGGCATCCCACCAGGGCCGTCCTGCGGCCAATCTCGGTCATCCCTCTCCCCTTGTGTGCAGCGCCGGGTTGGCCCGCGTCGGGACAGCGGCTAGGTGTTTCGGTGACCTGGACCCCGCCCGAGCAAGCCATACTGCAATTCTAGAAGACGATATTTGGAAGAAGGATCGCACCCATGATCGAAGCCGTAATTGTCGCCACCGCCCGCACGCCGATCGGCAAGGCTTACCGC
>JBBSFH010000025.1:0-37437 GCA_038238915.1 Sphingomonadales bacterium | reverse complement strand
CTCCGCAAAGCCGACGAGCGCACCGTCGAAGCCACATGGCGGCGCATCGGATCGCTCCTCGACGCCTTCCCACCCAACGAATGCGCCAACTACCTCAGAAACTCCGGCTACGCGCCAGCGTAGATGGATCAGACTCTAGGCACGGCCGCGCTAATCGCTGCGCGCCGCCGGGGCTAAGCCTCTGCACAAAACCGATCCCTGGCGCGGCGGATCGTTGCTTGCTACGATCCGGTCGTCGCCAGGCGAGGAACCATGACCGCGCTGCCCGCCAACCGGCTGATGATCGCCAATCGCTACCGCTGGATCGTCATCGGCGGCGGCACGCTTCTGCTCATACTTGTGAGCGCCGCGTTTGTTGGAGCGGCGCTGGGGCACCCCCCCTCACCCACGCGCCTGCCCGCGCGCGTATGGGTCCATGTTGCCACCGTCCTGCCCGCCATACCGCTCGGCATGTGGCTGTTCCTGCACCGCAAGGGGACGGAGACGCACCGCTGGCTGGGCCGTGCGTGGGTGGCGCTGATGGTAGCGACCGCTGCGATTTCGTTTACGATCCGCAATATCAACTCGGGGCGCTTCAGCTTCATCCACATCTTCTCGGCGATGGTGATCGTGATGGTGCCGATTGCGTTCATGCAGGCGCGGCGCGGGCGCATCGAATCGCATTCGCGTATTTTGCGCGGGATGTTCCTCGGCGGCCTGCTGATCGCGGGGCTGGCGACTTTTGCGCCGGGGCGGGTGATGTGGCGCTGGGCGTTTGGCTGAGCGTTGCGCGCGAATTTCGAGCGGACGATCCCACACAAAGAAAAGGCCCGCGCGGGATCGCTCCCGGCGGGCCTTTCCATGATCAGAAACGCGTTTTACGCGGTCTGCAGGTTTACCGCGCTGGCGCGGCCCTGACGATCGTCCTCGAGGTCGTAGCTGACCTTCTGGCCGTCGTTCAGCGTGCGAAGGCCCGCGCGCTCGACGGCAGAGATGTGAACGAACACGTCCTTGTTGCCGCCTTCGGGCGTGATGAAGCCGAAGCCCTTGTCGGGATTGAAAAATTTAACGGTACCGGTTGCCATGGGAAATCTCCTTGTGGCGGGTTGCAACACCCTCGAAGCGAACATCGCCCGGGGGTCGCTTCGTATCGCGTGATGGAGAATTGGGGCTGAAGCGCCGCAGTCCGTCGTCAGCAACGTCAGCAGGGCTAAGATAGGGACTAGGCCCGGCAATTGCGACCCCCCCTTCAGATCGCCGCCATCTCCAGGCCTGCGGTGCCCGCAAGTGCCGCGAGCGTATCGGGATCCGCGCTGAAATCGCGCCCCAGACGGAGCTGCGCCCAGCCACCCCCGCCCAGCATCACCCGCGCGACGATTTCGGTGCGGCCACCCCGCCGCGCGCGCAGCAGATCGGCGAGACCATCGGCGGCAGCGCGGTGGGTGAGCGCGAGTTCGAGCCTGGTGGGGGTGCGCCTCGCCACCTCGGCGAGCGGCCTGAGCGCCCGCACCGCAACACGCGGCGTCTCCTCGCCTTCGCGCCAGAGGAGTTCGGCGTGGATGAGCACGGGCTGGCCCTCGGCACACAGGCGTTCGGCGTCTTTCTGCGGTCCCTCGTCGAAGCACGACGCGCTGTAGCCGCCGCCGAGATCTGTCAGGTCCATCATCAGATAGCGTTTACCCGATGGCGGGGTGCGCCAGCGGCATCCCTCGATCAGGCCCGCGAGCGTGGCACCCGTGCGGCCGCCGCTGCGGGCGCCGCCGGCCGCCGCCACATCGGCGTAGCTGCGAGCGCGTTCGGCGGCGAGAACGGACTTGTACGCATCCAGCGGATGGCCTGACAGGAAGAAGCCGCACGCCTCGCGCTCTGCCGCCATTTGTTCGCTGACGCTCCATTTGGCGGTTGAGGCGGGGAGCAATTCAACCCCCGCGCCGCCTTCGCCGAACAGGCCATGCTGGCCGTTGGTGCGCGCATCGTGCGCGGACGCGGCCGCCGCCAGGATCATGTCGCTCAGCCCGTGCGCGGCTGCGCGGTTGGGCTCAATGCTGTCGAACGCACCGGCGGCGGCGAGCGATTCGATCATGCGCTTGTTGAGCAGCGTTGGTTCGATGCGCGCGGCGAAGTCCGAGAGCGAGGAAAACGGCGCCGCGGCGCGGGCCTCGACCACCGCCTCCATCGCGCGCTCGCCCACGCCTTTCAGCCCGGCGAGCGCATAGCGTACCGCGCCCGCTTCGACGGTGAACCCCGCCGCGCTCGCGTTGACGCACGGCGGGAGCACACGGACGCTCAGCCGCCGCGCGTCCTCGGTGAAGATGGCGAGCTTGTCGGTGAGATGGCGATCGAACGCCATCGAGGCGGCGTAGAACTCGACCGGATGATGCGCCTTCAGCCACGCGGTCTGATAGGCGAGCAGGGCATAAGCAGCCGCGTGAGATTTGTTGAAGCCGTAGCCGGCGAACTTGGCGATCAGTTCGAAGATCGCGTCCGCGCGCCTGGGTTCGATACCAAATTCGGCAGCGCCGCGCAGGAATCGTGCCTTCTGCGCATCCATCTCTGACTTAATCTTCTTGCCCATCGCCCGGCGCAGCAGATCGGCTTCGCCCAGTGAGTAGCCCGCGAGCTTCTGCGCGGCCTGCATCACCTGTTCCTGGTAGACGATGAGGCCGTAGGTCTCGCGTGTGACTTCCTCCAGCGCGGGATGCGGCAGGTCCACCTTCTCGCGGCCATGCTTGCGCGCGGCGAAAGACGGAATGTTGTCCATCGGACCGGGACGGTAGAGAGCGACGAGCGCCACGACATCCTCGAACCGATCGGGTTTCACTAAGCCGAGTGTGCGGCGCATCCCGTCTGATTCGAGCTGGAACACGCCCACCGTGTCTCCGCGTGCCATCAGTTCGTAGCTGGGAACGTCGTCGAGCGGCAGCGCGAGCCAATCGATTTCGACTCCCTTGTCGGCGAGGAGAAGGCGGGCGCGTTCGAGGACGCTCAACGTCTTCAGCCCGAGGAAGTCGAACTTCACGAGGCCCGCCTTCTCCACCCATTTCATATCGAACTGGGTGACGGGCAGGTCGGAGCGCGGATCGCGGTACATCGGGACCAGCTCGGCCAAGGGCCGGTCGCCGATCACGACCCCCGCCGCGTGGGTGGAGGCGTGGCGCGGCAGGCCCTCCAGCTGCAGGCCGATCTCGAACAGTTTGGCGACATTGGCGTCGCGGTCGCGCTCGGCGGCGAGTTCGGGCACTCCTTCCAGCGCGCGCGCCAGCGTCCACGGATCGACCGGGTGGTTGGGGATCAGCTTGGAAAGCCGGTCCATCTGGCCGTAGGGCATCTGCAGCACGCGGCCGACATCCTTCACCACCGCGCGGGCCTTCAGCGTCCCGAAGGTGATGATCTGCGCCACGCGGTCGTGGCCGTAGCGATCCGCGACGTAGCGGATCACTTCTTCCCGGCGCGTTTCGCAGAAATCGATGTCGAAATCGGGCATCGATACGCGCTCGGGGTTGAGGAACCGCTCGAACAATAGACCGTGTGCCAGAGGGTCCAGATCGGTAATAGCGAGCGACCACGCCACCACCGATCCCGCGCCCGATCCGCGCCCGGGGCCGACGGGGATACCTTGGCGCTTGGCCCAGCCGATGAAATCCGCGACGATCAGGAAATAGCCGCTGAACCCCATGCGCTCGATGACGCCGAGTTCGAAATCGAGGCGGGCATCATAAACGTCGCGCGCCGCCACCCCGCCGCGCGCCGCGACCAGTCGCACCTCCAGGCCGGCCGCCGCCTGCGCACGCAGATCGCCTTCCAGCCTGGGCAAGATGGGCGCGCGTGACGGCGCGGCCACCGCGCACCGGCGCGCGATCACAAGCGTGTTCGCCACCGCCTCGGGCACATCGGCGAACAGCTCCGCCATCGCGGCGGCGGGCTTCATCCACGCGCGTGGGTTCGATCGCGCGCGATCCTCGGTCTGGATGTAGGCGGACTGCGCGATGCACATCAGCGCATCATGCGCCGCATGCCCGCCCGGATCGGCGAAGCGCACGGGGTTGGTTGCCACGAGCGGCAGTCCGCGCGCGTGCGCGAGTGCGATCAGGCCGGGTTCGGCCGCCTCCTGCACGGCGTCGCCCATGCGGCTCAGTTCGATGTACAGGCGGCCGGGGAACAGCGCGGTCAGTTTGTCCGCCAACGCCTCGGCGGCAGCCTGTTGTTGGCCCGACAGCGCTTTCGCCAGCGCACCTTCGGCCCCGGCGGTAAGCGCGATCAGGCCATCGGTGCGGCCTTCAAGATCGGTCCAGCGCAGGTTCGGTTCGCCACCGCCTGCGCCCAGATGCGCGGCGGACACCAGCTGAACCAGATTGGCATAGCCGCGCTCGTCCTGCGCCAGAACCACGAGAGCATCGCCTTCGACGGTGAGCGTCGCGCCGATGATCGGCTGCACGCCCTTGTCGAACGCGGCTTCCGAGAATTCCATCGCCGCGAACAGCGCGTTGGTATCGGTCAGCGCCACGGCAGGCTGGCCCAGCGCGCGTGCGAGCGCGGGGATCGCCTTGGGCCGCAGCGTGGAGGCGAGCATCGTATAGGCCGAATGCACGCGCAGGTGGACGAAGGGGGGGGCGCTCACGGGGGGAATGTGCGCGTGTGGGGACGTGGGGGGAAGTGGGTGATCGCGAAAAGCTGGGGAGAACCCGTTCAGACAACCTTCGCGACATGCTCCGCAGGCGTCGCGATGGTCAGCATGGGGAAAAGCGAGCGCATATGTCTAACATTCCAGGTGACGATCGCCTTGATACCGTGCAGCGCTGCGGTGCGCCCGATCACATGATCGTAGAGGCGAGCGCCGATCCCGCCCGCATCGGCGAAGAGGCGGACTGAATCCAGCGTCTGGGTGGGCGTAAGGCCGATCACAGTCGTCAAGATGGCGATCCGGTCAAGCGCAGCCTGCGCCTCATCCGGCTGCCATCCATATACTGCGGCCCCGCCCCGGCGTGTGAGCGTCACATATACCTCCGCAATGCTATACGCGGCGATCGCCACCTTGCGTCCCGAGGCAAGGAACGCACGGCTCGCTGCGTGATGCATATGATCCTCGATCAACGCAGCCACGAAGACATTGCTGTCGGCGAGCGCGGACGGGACCGCGCTCAACCGCGCTCAGTTCGCGCCGCATCGATCGACGCGTTGGTGTGAGCGAGCGTGACGCGCTCTCCGCTCGCGGGCATGATCAGCAGCCCGCCGCGTTCAATCAGCCTGCCCGGCGGGGGCTCGGTGGGCGGCGGCGCGTAGGCGCGCAACGCCTCCTCGATCACCTGCGTCGCGGTCATCCCCGTTGCACGTGCGAGATCGCGCGCGCTCGTGCGCGTAGCTGGAGCGAATGTTGAGTTGGGCATGATTGGCGCGGGGCATGGATGGGATTGCCTCCATCCCGTGGCCATTGCCTAGCCCAGCGCTGGTTGAGGCTAGCCACCTCCGTCTCAAGCCGCCTTGACCGACGCCTCCACGATCGCCGCCACCATCGCGCGGTTGAACGCGCGGTCGCTTTCGGGCAGCGCTTCCCAAGGGACCAGCCCCGGATGCAGCCGCCGCAGATTGTCGCGCACCGCCCCATGTTGCCAGCCGGACCACCTTCGCTCGGTCGCCCAGCGCGCGTGCTCCAGCGCTGCCAGCTGATCGAGCAGTGCGGGATTGGCGTGAAGATCGGGCAGCGGCGGCGGCGCGCGCCCGCCCGGGCCATCCTCCGCCGCGATCATCCAGGCCTCGACGTCGACGCCGATGCTCGCGAGCTTGGCGGGCACGTGGACGAGGAGATGCCGGTTGCTCTGACGCGCCTCCTCGCTCAGTTCCTCCCACGGCAGGGCTGTTTCCGATCGATCGGGTGAAGTCCGCGCGTATGCATCGTGGAACGCGCGCGCCAGCGCGTCCGCGCCACCATCGAAGAGCCCGAGTTCCTCGGCAAAATCGCGCGTATCGCCCCATGAGATCAATCCCGCCGGACCCCCGTCCGCGTTGGCCGACGAAAGCGAGGGGAACGCACCATAGGCGGACAACCGCGTGTAGATCGGACCGATCGCCCACCCTTCCCGCCTTGCCAACGCCTGCAACGAGACGCCGAGTGCCATCGAGCGCAGGTCGCCATCCACTGCAACATAGGCGAGCGTAAACGGGCAATCCGCGTGCGCGCGGGCCAGCTCGTCGATCGGTAGAGCGCGCACGTCGTGCGAATGATCGGGCTGGATGAAGTGGAGGTCCGCACTCAGTCTCAACTCAGGCGCGCGCTGCGCGAGGCTGGCCGCGATCTCGGCCGCGCGCGGATCGACGATCGTGAAGCGCGGCTTGTCCAGAAAGCTGGTGGTCTGCGAGAGCAACAGATCGTGCAGTGTAGCCTCGCCGGTTCGCCCGCAACCAACGATCAATGCGTGCAGCCGCGACTGCCCCAACCGCCGCGCCTCCAGAAAAGGCGGGCGCCGATCGTGCAACTGCCGCACGGCGACGCCAGCGAGCGAGACATAGCGAACGCCCGAGATATTCTCGATTTCATCCAGCCGGTCGGCAAACCATGGGTCGGAGATGTTCATGGCGATCGGCAGGCGCGGCACCGCGGCACGCAGTGCGCGCACAGTTGCGATCTGCTCCACCTCGTCGCCGAGCGCGACCACCGCCTGCAATGCGCGGGCGACGCCGAAATCGCGGATCGAATTGTCGTCCCACCGGCGGATCACCGCCAGCACGCGCGGCATCGCCTCGGGCCTGATGCCGTCGCCCACGATCCAGTTGATGCGGATGCCACGCCTGACGCCCGCTTCCACGATCGATCGCGCAACCGGATGATCGCCAACCACGATGAGATGCCCACGCCGCCACCGTGCCGCGATCTCGCGTCCCTGCTGCTGCAGCAGCGTGGTCAGCGCGCTCGTTACCGTGAGAAAGAACGCCAGCGCGCCGAGCATCCGCGCGACTTCAAGCCGCCAGTCGCCGCGCCAATGCGTACTGGTTTCGTAAAGGCTGGAAAGCCCGACCGCCGCGAGCGAGCGATAGAGGACGTCGGCGCGGGTGAGATCGAGCGCGGCGGCATGATCCGCCCATCCCCAAAACGCGAGTCCGATTGCGACCAGTGCCATCGCCGGAAGCAGGATGGCAAGTTCGGGGAGACGTTTCATGTGGACCTCCAACTCACAAAATCCACATCTTCGCTGTGAAGACGCCTTGTGCGCGCAGATTAGCCAAAGGTCTCATCGATGCAACGAGGCTGGTAATCGCGTTGATCCGTCGGCACTTGAGCCAACCGGCAAACTGGGCTATGCAATATCGGTACGCGTCCGTGGGAACCCCCGTCGGGCGCTTTTGTTGGGCGTAGACAGCGCGCTCGAAATCCAAGGAGCAGTGTCGGCCTCTATGCAAATCTTTGTCCGCGACAATAACGTCGATCAAGCCTTGCGCGCATTGAAAAAGAAGCTCCAGCGCGAGGGCGTCTACCGCGAGATGAAGCTGCGCCGTCACTATGAGAAGCCGAGCGAGAAGCGCGCGCGCGAACGCGCAGCCGCTATCCGTCGTGCGCGCAAGATGGACCGCAAGCGCACCGAGCGCGAAGGCGTGAAGGCGTAGACCATGGCAGCGAGTGTTGCGAAGCCTGGCGGCGGCGCGATCGGCTGGGTGGTAGGGATGGTGGCATTGCTCGGCATTGCGGTCGCGGTCGCGTTCGCTGGCACCGCAAAGCTCCAGCCTCCGAAGGTTTTGCACAGCGAGATGACGCCGCGCGGCGTTCGCGTCGATACCCTCATCGAGGGTAGCGGCACATCGCCGGGCGCGCATGATACGGTCGCGGTGTTTTACACCGGCACGCTTGCGGACGGCACCGTGTTCGATTCGAACGTCGGCAAGGATCCGCTCGAATTTCCGCTCGATCGGGTGATCCCCGGCTGGTCGGATGGTTTGCAGAAGATGCACCCCGGCGGTCGCGCGCGTCTGACGATCCCGCCCGAGGTGGGGTATGGCGCGAGCGGCGCAGGGCCGATCCCGCCGAACAGCGTGCTCACGTTCGATATCCAGTTGCTCGGCGTAAAGCCCGCGCAATAGCTTTCGTACTGCGGGAAGTCGGTCGCAGCGCTTCCTTAACCCCAAGCCTTCGGGTGCCTGCCCGCTTCGCCGGGGGGGAGAAATGGATCGCATATGACCGAACCAACGCTCGACGTACTCGTAATCGGCAGCGCGATTGTCGATGTGCTCGCAGCCGTCGATGACGACTTCCTGCACGCGCACGCTCTCGACAAAGGCGGGATGCGCCTGATCGATGCCGACGAGGCGACGCGGCTCTACGCCGCCTTCCCGCCTGCGCGCGAGGTTTCGGGCGGATCGGCGGCGAACACCGCCGCCGGGCTCGCAGCGCTCGGCGCGCGCGCGGGGTTCATCGGACGCGTGGCGAACGACGAGCTCGGAGCGATTTTCGCGCACGACATCCGCGCGGCGGGCGTGTCCTACACGACCGCGCCGGGCGGAGCCGAGCCGCCGACTGCGCGCTGCCTGATCGCGGTGACGCCCGACGCGCAGCGCACGATGAGCACTTACCTCGGCGCGGCGCGGGAACTCGGCGCCGCCGATCTTGATGATGCGCATCTGGCGTCGGCAGCGATCCTGTATCTTGAAGGCTATTTGTGGGATCCCGATGCGCCGCGCGCAGCGATGCAGCGCGCGATCGATGTGGCGCGCGCGGCGGGGCGCAGAATCGCGTTTTCGCTTTCGGACGCGTTCCTGCTCGCGCGCCACGGTGACGATTTCCGTGAGCTGTTGCGCGACCGCCGGATCGACGTCCTGTTCGCCAACGAGGGCGAGGCGATCGCGCTGACCGGCGCGGCGGATTTCGATGGCGCGGCTTCCGCGCTGGCGGGTGCGGCGCCCGTGGTGGCGATCACGCGCGGTGCTTCGGGCGCGGTCGTGCTCGCGGGGGACGCGCGGCATTCGGTTCCCGCCGCGCCGGTGGCGCACGTGGTCGATACAACCGGCGCAGGCGATCTGTTCGCGGCGGGGATGCTGTTCGGCCTTTCACGCGGTCTGGCGCTTCCACGATGCGCCGAACTCGGCACGATCGCAGCCGCCGAGGTGATTTCGCATTACGGCGCACGTCCCGAGGCCGATCTGCGAGCGTTGATCGCTCACGCCTGAGGGCGGCGCTACTCCGCCTCGTCGCGTCCCTCGCTCAGGCCGAGCGCTTTCAGCTTGCGATGGAGCGCGCTGCGTTCCATGCCGATGAACGCGGCAGTACGGCTGATGTTGCCCGAAAAACGCCGGATCTGGACGCGCAGATATTCGCGCTCGAACGCCTCGCGCGCCTCGCGCAGCGGGGTAGCCATGATCGCCTTCGCCCCGTCGCTCGGCACGAGGCGCGCGGGTTCGCTGGTGATCTCGCCGGGCAGCATATCCAGCTCAACGCGCCGCGCGCGTTCGGGGGGCGCGAGGATCAGCGTGCGCTCGACCACGTTGCGGAGCTGGCGGACATTGCCCGGCCAATCATAACTTTGCAGCGCCGCTGCGGCTTCTTCGGATAGCGTGGGGGTGGCCATCCGCCGCTCGGCGGCGTGGCGCGCGAGGAACAGGCGCGCGAGTTCGAGGATATCCTCGCGGCGATCCTTCAACGCTGGAAGTTTCACCGGCACCACGTTCAGCCGGTAATAGAAGTCCTCGCGGAATCGCCCCTCGGCGATCTCGATCGCAAGATCGCGCGAGGTGGAGGAAACCACGCGTACGTCCACGCGCACCGACCTCGTGCCGCCCACGCGCTGGAACATCTGTTCAGTGAGCACGCGCAAGGTGCGTCCCTGCGTGGCGTGCGGCATGTCCGCCACCTCGTCCAGAAACAGCGTGCCGCCGTGCGCCTGCTCGAATAGCCCCGTGCGGATCACATGACCGCCCTCTTCGCGGCCGAACAGCTCCTCATCCACCCGATCGGGCGTCATGCGCGCCGCGGAGACCGCGACGAATGGCCCACCGCTGCGCGGCGACCACTGGTGCAGCAGCCTCGCGGCGATTTCCTTGCCGCTACCCGCCGGGCCGGTGATCAGCACACGACTCCCCGTCACCGCGACCCGCTTGATCGTCGCGCGCACGGCGTTGATCGTGGGCGATGCGCCGGTCAGCTCCATGTCCACGCCCGCGCGCTCGCGTAGCTCCTCATTCTCGCGGCGCAGGCGCTCGGCTTCGGTCGCGCGGCGAACGGTGAGCAGCAGATCGTCCGCCTGGAACGGCTTCTCGATGAAGTCGTACGCCCCGCGCTTGATCGCGGCGACTGCAGTCTCGATGTTGCCGTGGCCCGAAATCACCACCACGGCGAGCGAGGGATCGCGGGACTTGATCAGGTCGAGCAGTTCGAGCCCATCGAGCTTCGAGCCGCTGAGCCAGATGTCGAGGATGAGCAGCGAAGGTCTGCGATCGGCGATTGCAGCCAGAGCCGTGTCACTGTCCGCCGCCGTGCGCGTGGCGTAGCCTTCATCGACAAGGATGCCGCTGATCGCCTCGCGGATGTCCGCCTCGTCGTCGACGATGAGGATTTCGAGAGCCATTATTCGGCCGCTTGCGCGAGTGGGGCGAGGCGCGCGGCCAATGCCGCAGTGTCCAGCCGCACGGTCACGATCGCACCGCCGGTGCCGGTGCCGGTGCCGGGCGCGTCGGCAAGTTCCAGAGTGCCGTCATGATCCTCCACAATCTTCTTGACGATGGCGAGCCCGAGGCCGGTGCCCCTCGCACGCGTAGTGACATAGGGTTCGGTCAGGCGGTTGCGTTCGGCTGCGGGTAGACCGACACCATTATCGGTGACGACGATGGCGAGCGTACCCGGTCCGGGGACGAGCGCGAGGCCCACCTCGCCCGTTTTGCCGTCGCGCTCCATCCGGGCTGCGACCGCCTCGGCGGCATTCTGGAGCAGATTGGTCAGCGCGCGCGCAATCTGGCCACGATCGCACACGAGGGGGCTAATCGCGGGTGGTGCATCCAGTGCGAACGCAATCCGCGGGTGCGCCACCTCCTGCAGCAGCAGCGCCTGTTGCGCGAGTTCGATCGGCGCGGCGGGTGCGAACAGCGGGGCGGGCATCCGCGCAAACGCGCTGAACTCGTCCACCATGCGCCGAAGATCGCCAACTTGGCGGACGATGGTGCCGGTGAGTTGCGCGAAGGTCTCGGGATCGGATGCGATCTCGGCACCGTATTTGCGCTGTAACCGCTCAGCCGAAAGCTGGATCGGGGTGAGCGGGTTCTTGATTTCGTGCGCGATGCGGCGCGCGACGTCGGCCCACGCGGCGCGCCGCTGATCTGCCAGTTGTGCGCTGATATCATCGAACGTCACCACCGCGCCGGTACGTTCGCCCCCGGGCGCCCCGCCGGGACGAACCACCTGCACCGCCAGCGTCTGCGTCTCGCCGTTCCTCACGATCGTCACCTCGCCACGAGCGCCTGGCGCGATGCCACCATCGAGCACGGCGGCGAGTTCGGGGACAAGCGTTTCGAGCGGCGTGCCGACCGCTTCCTCGGGGGATAGCTGCAGTAGTGTCGCCGCGCTGCCGTTCAGCATCCGCACAACGCCCGCGCCATCGACCGAAAGGACACCCGCCGATACGCCCGCCAACACCGCTTCGGTCAGCTGGCGGCGTCGATCGATCTGCTCACCCGCCTGCAGGAGCGCGCGTTGCTGCACGCCGAGCTGCGCGGTCATCCGGTTGAACGCGCGCGCGAGGCTGGCGATCTCGTCCGGTGCGCCTGCCACCGGCACCCGCGCGGTCAAGTCGCCCTCCCCCACCCGCTCGGCTGCGAGCGCGAGGCGGCCGATGGGCGTGACGAGTTGGGTGGCGAGCCGAAGTGCTGCCCAGATCGCCCCCGCGAGCAACAACAGCGAGACCACACCGAGCAGGAGATTGAAACGGAACTGCAATTGACGGCTCTTGGCGATCAGCCGCTTGTAATCATTCAGTGCCGAGCGCGAGAGCGTCGCTTGTGCGATCACTTTTGGATCGCCGCGACTTGCATATAAATACAGTGGAATGCGTGCGTTCAACCGTGCGATTGCCGCGACGTGCCCGCTCCCGGTTGGCAGCAGCAAAACTGGAAGATGATCCGCCTGATCGATGTCGGCGCGCGTCAACAGCATAGTTGGCGGGCGCGATTCGGGGGTTGTCGTTGCCAGCCAGCGCGGACCGTGCGGCATGGCGAGGAACACTCCCGCAGATGTCAAATTGCGTCCCTGCGCCTGAAAGACCAGGTAATTCTGGAACTCCGGCCCCTCGATGCGGTAAGTGGTCGAGAAGTCGCGGAGATCGCCGACCATTTTGGGAAGATCGGATTTCAGTCGCGCCTGATTTTCGACGACATAGGCCTGCGAAACCCGATCCGCGTTGACGAGCACATCTTGCACGCGCCCGGAAAACCAGAACTGCACACCATATTGGAACAATACTACCGCAAACGCGACTACGAGCAGCGTCGGCAATGCCGCCACACCGGCAAACAGCGCGACCAGCCGCAAATGCAGCCGCGCGCCCACGCGCCCCTCGCGCTTGTTGCCGACCAGGATCACGATGCGCCGAGCGATGAGCACGATCAGCGCCATGATCGGCAGCAGCGTCATCACGATCAGCAGCGAGATCGCAGGCGGCGTGAAGCCAAGCGCGACGCCGTAGCCCGCGAGCACCGCATAGGAAGCCGCGCCAAACACGATCGCCAGCAGCGCCGAGCCGATTTCCAGTTTGGGCCAGAGGTTGACGCGACCCGCCCAGCGCCGCACCCGGCGCGGGATGCGTCGGCGAGGGCGGGTGGGCATCGGTGTGGGCGTCACAGTCGCAGGGTTAGCGCGTTTGTGTGGCGAAAGGAACAGCCCTGTTGCGGGAGGGACACGATCGGACGTGACCGCGTTGACGTAGAACGTCGTGCGGCGATCATGCCGCGTCTGCGTCATTCGGCCCATGCGCGGGCGATTCATCTGGCCGGTCGCAAAGCCCTCAACTCCTCGCTTTCGGGCGGTTACCGATCAAAACCGCGCGGTCTCCCAATCGTTCGCGGACCTGCTATATTAGGCGGAATTGTGGCGGCGTACACACGCATTCAGGAGAAAGAATGATCCAGGCAATGACGATCGGCGGCCGCGAAGTCTGGCCGCTGATCGAAGGTGGCAAGGGTGTCAGCGCCACCAATCACCGCTCGAGCGGAGCATGGGCGGCGGCGGGCGGGATCGGCACGATCTCGGCGGTGAATGCGGACAGCTATGATGCATTCGGCGCACCGATCCCGCAGATCTATCATGGCCGCACACGCGTCGCGCGGCACGAGGAACTCGTGCGCTATGCGATCGACGGCGCGGTGGAGCAGGTCCGCCGCGCGTGGGACATTGCAGCCGGTCAGGGTGCGATCAACATCAACGTGCTCTGGGAAATGGGTGGCGCACAGCGCGTGCTCGAAGGCGTGCTCGAAGGCGCGAAGGGATTGGTCCACGGCGTCACCTGTGGCGCGGGCATGCCCTACAAGCTGAGCGAGATCGCCGCGCGCCACCGCGTGTATTACTATCCGATCATCAGCAGCGCGCGCGCGTTCAAGGCGCTGTGGAAACGTGCCTACTCGAAGGCGGCCGAATGGCTGGGCGCGGTGGTGTACGAGGATCCGTGGCTCGCGGGCGGGCACAACGGGCTTTCGAACGCCGAAGATCCGCGCGTGCCCCAGGCACCGTACCCGCGCGTCGCCGAACTGCGCAGCGTCATGCGCGAGGCGGGGATCGCGGACAGCGTGCCGATCATCATGGCGGGCGGAGTCTGGTGCCTGCGCGAATGGCAGGACTGGATCGGCAATCCCGAATTGGGCGCGATCGCCTTCCAGTTCGGGACACGGCCGTTGTTAACGCGCGAAAGCCCGATCCCCGATGCGTGGAAGGCCGAACTGACACAGCTGCAGGAGGGCGACATCCTGCTCCACAAGTTCTCGCCAACCGGTTTCTATTCGAGCGCGGTCCGCAACGCGTTCCTGCGCGCGCTCGAAGCGCGCAGCGAGCGGCAGATCGCGTTTTCCGAAACTTCGGCAGGCGATCATGTGTTCGATCTGGATGTCGGTGTCAGTCGCGGCAAGCAATATTGGGTTACGCGCGGCGATCTGCTGCGCGCGCGCGAGTGGGCGGGGCTGGGCTATACGTCCGCGCTCAAGACTCCGGACAATACGCTGGTGTTCGTGACCGACGAAGACAAGGCGCATATCCGCAAGGACCAGAGCGACTGCATGGGGTGTCTGAGCCACTGCGGCTTCAGCGCGTGGAAGGATTATGACGATCACACTACCGGGCGCCTTGCCGATCCGCGCAGCTTCTGCATCCAGAAAACGCTGCAGGACATCGCGCACGGCGGCTCGATCGAGAACAACCTGATGTTCGCCGGCCACAGCGCATACCGGTTCGCAAGCGATCCCTTCTATTCGAATGGCTTCGTGCCGACGGTCTCGCAGTTAATCGAGCGCATTCGCACGGGGGATTGATGCCGAGCGCCCATGTTCTGCGCCACGTCCTCCACGAAGATCTGGGCGCGTTCCACGACGTGCTGGCCCGCGACGGCTGGGTGGAGCGCTACAACGAGGTGCCCGTAGACGGGGTGGACCGCAAGCGAGCGCTCGGCGCAGATGTATTGTTCGTGCTCGGCGGCCCTTGCGGCGCGTATGAGGAGGCCGCCTACCCGTGGCTCGCGCCCGAGATCGCGCTGCTGCGCGATCGGATCGCCGCGGGCGGGCCGACGCTCGGCATCTGTCTGGGAGCACAGATGATCGCCACCGCGCTCGGCGCACGCGTGTATTCCGGGGATGCGGGCGCGGAGATCGGCTGGGGTACGGTGACGTTGACCGAGGCTGGCCGGGCAGGCCCACTCGCCGCGCTGGAAGGAGTGCCGCTGCTCCACTGGCACGGCGACACGTTCGATCTGCCCGATGGCGCGAGGCTGCTTGCATCGACCGCCGCCTATCCGAACCAGGCCTTCGCGCTCGGCCACCATGTTCTGGGCCTGCAGTTCCACCCCGAGATCGATGGCTCGAACATCGAGCATTGGCTGATCGGCCACGCTTCAACCGTCGATGCCACCGCCCTGCGCGAAGGCGCGCGCGCGCATGGCGCGGCGGTTGCGTGCGCAGGCGCGGCGATGCTGCGGGCGTGGCTGGCGTGCGTGCAACCCGCAAACTAGACTGCATTCACACCCGCTCGTCGGGCTCCAGTACGCAGATTGCGCCGTCTGCCTCGATCTGGATGGTCGCGTGGCCGATGCCGTGGCGATGTTCCAGATCGTGCGCCGCCCGCGCCAGCAGCGCATCGTGCGGGCCGGGGCCCGGCACGCACAGATGCGCGGTGAGCGCGATTTCGGTGGTGCTCATCGACCAGATGTGGATGTCATGCGTGCCCGCCACACCCGGCAGCGCGCGCAGATCGGCAGCGACGGCGGCGGGATCGATATGCGCGGGGACCGCGTCCATCGAGAGTCGTGCGGATTCGCTCACCAGTCCCCAGCTTCCAGCAACGATCACCACCGCGACCGCGAGGCTGGCGAGCGGATCGAGCCACAGCCATCCCGTCAGCAGGATCGCTCCAGCCGCAAGCGCCACCCCCGCCGAGATAACCGCGTCGGCCGCCATGTGCGCGTAGGCGGCGCGGATATTGAGATCGCCCCGACGGCCGCGCGCGAACAGCCACGCGGTAAAGCCGTTGACCGCGATCCCCGCGCACGCGACCGCAATCACGGTCGCCGCATCGATCGCGCCCGGATGCGCGAGCCGCTGGATCGCCTCGGTCGCGATCACGCCGACCGCGACCAATAGTGCTACCGCATTGACGAGGCTGGCGAGGATCGAGCCTCGCCGCCAGCCATAGGTATAGCGCGCCGAAGGCGGCTTGCGCGCCGCCCACGCGGCGGTCCACGCGACGCCGAGCCCGAGTACGTCGGACGCGTTGTGCCCTGCATCGGCGAGCAGTGCCAGCGAATGCGCGCGCAGGCCGATGACGATTTCGGCGAGGACGAACGCCGAATTGAGCGCAATGCCGATCGCAAAGGCGCGATCGAAACTTTCGGGCGCGTGGGCGTGGTGGCCGTGGTCGTGGCCGTGGCCGCGGGAGTGATCATGCGCCATCGCGGCGCGGTTGGCGTGCGAGCACGCAAGCGTCAAGACCGCGCCCCGCGCGCGCCTGCATCACCCAACGCGCATCGCGCAGATCGCACGCGCGCTGCGAGGGATCGCTGTCCCCGAGCACCAGTCGGCACCGCCCTTCCCGCCGCCGCCCCGCGTCGTTAAGGGTGCGACGGATGAGCCCGAACGCGCTGCGTGTCGCCCTGTTTTCGGGCAACTATAATTATGTGAAAGACGGCGCCAACGGCGCGCTCAACCGGCTGGTCGGCTATCTGGAGCGCCAGGGCGTCACCGTGCGCGTCTATTCGCCCACCACGGACACCCCCGCCTTTCCGCCGACCGGCACGCTGATCTCGGTCCCCTCGGTTCCCGTGCCCGGACGCCCCGAGTATCGCGCCGCGCTCGGCCTGCCCGAGATCATCCGCGAAGATATCCGCGCCTTCGACCCGCACATCTTCCATGTCTCCGCGCCCGATATCCTTGGGCACCGCGCGGTGGGCTTCGGCACGTCGCTCGGGCTTCCGGTGGTGGCGAGCGTCCACACCTATTGGGAAAGCTATCTGCGCTACTACCGGCTGGGTTGGGCGGTGCCGCTTTCGGAGTGGATCCTCAAATCCTTCTACGGACGCTGCGCGGAGATCTACGCGCCATCCGAAAGCATGGCCGCGATGATCCGCGAGAAGGGCCTCGCCGAAAATATTCGCCTCTGGACGCGCGGCATCGATCGCACCCTGTTCGGCCCCGAACATCGCACTCTCGACTGGCGACGCGGGCTTGGCGTAGGCGACGAAACTGCGCTGATCGCCTTCGTTGGCCGACTGGTGCTCGAAAAAGGCCTTGATGTGCTCGCCGCAACCGCCGCCGAACTCACCGCGCGCGCCGTCCCTCACCGCGTCCTCGTGGTGGGCGACGGCCCCGCGCGCGCGTGGATCGAGGAGCGGCTGCCCGATGCGATCTACACCGGATTTCAGAACGGCACCGATCTTGCGCGCGCCTATGCGTCGGCCGACATCTTCTTCAACCCCAGCAGCACTGAGACGTTCGGCAACGTGACGCTCGAAGCAATGGCGAGCGGGCTTGCCGTTGTCGCGGCCGGCGCAGGCGGGACGCTCAGTCTGGTCGAAGACGGCGTCTCGGGCCTGCTGACCGAACCCGATAACGCCGCGCAATCCGCCGATGCGTTGCAGCGCATGATCGAGGATCCCGCGTTCCGCACCGCCGCCGCCGCTCGCGGGCAGACGATTTCGGAGCGCTATGATTGGGATGCGGTCAACGATGTCGTGCTACAGCGCTATCTGGCGGTTGTGGAAGCGGCTGCGCACGGTTAGCGCGTTTGCGTCGGGCTCGGCATGGCGCGATGCCCAACATGCAATTGTACAGGGAATCGGCGAGGGTGGGCGTGAACGAGGCGACCGATCATTTCTTCGTGCTCGGCGTTCACCGCTCGGGAACGACAATGCTGCGGCTGATGCTGAACGCGCACCGCGACATTGCGGTCCCGCACGAAAGCGATTTCATCGTGGACATGAGCCGCGATCTCGCGCGGTTCGGCTCTCTGGATGACGTGGCCGGGCGCACCGCGCTGATCGATGCGATCGCCGACAACCGCTTTGTGCGCGATGGCGGGCTGATGACCCCGGCGGGTCGCGCCGCCGCGAATGAAGAGCGCGCCTACCCGGCAATCGTGCAGCGCATCTTCGAAGCCTATGCGGCGCAGAATGGCAAGCGCGTGTGGGCGGACAAGACTCCGGGTAACACGATCCACATCGATACGATTGCGGGGATGTTTCCCGCCGCGCGATTTGTGCATCTGGTGCGTGACGGGCGCGATGTGGCGCTCTCGCACCGCCGCACCAAGTTCGGCACGTACAACATGGTCAATTTCGCGGTCCGCTGGGCGCTCTGGACGACGGTTGCGGACAAGGTGGGCAATGTTCTCGGTGAACGATACCTGCGCGTGCGCTATGAGGATCTGGTCGAGGATCCCGCCACCTGGCTCGCGGCGATCTGCGGTTTCCTCGGGCTGCCGTTCGACGCGGGTATGCTGAGCTTCCACGAGAAGGCCGCCTCGCAGATGCCCGAGGCGAGTCTGGAATGGCACCGCAACTCGGTCAGCGCGCCCAAGCGCGACAAGATTGGCGAATGGTGCAGCGCGCTCACCCCCGCGCAGGTCTCGGTGTTCGAGGATTATGCGGGCCATGCGCTTCAGCGGTTCGGCTACCCGTTGCTCAATCCGCCACCCTCGCTCGCTCTCCAGATCGGCAAGTTCCGCACCACGGCCGAAGGCGGAAGATTGTCGCGGCTGCTGGGCGGCCGCTGATCGCCGCGGACAGGCCGCACCGTCGGGCGAAGCGGCAGGCTGGTGGAGGAGGTTGGATTTGAACCAACGTAGGGAAAACCCGGCAGATTTACAGTCTGCTGCCATTGACCGCTCGGCCACTCCTCCACGAGCGCCGGACGTGGGGAAGCCCCCACGCGAAGGCGCGCGTTTGCCTCGCCCGGGACGTCAAGTCAACGCGGCAACCGCAACTGGACACCGGAGCGATCCCGCGATCAACTACGATCGCAATCCCAAGGATACACCACAGTGAACCACCGCACGCTCGTGCTTTACGGATCCTACCGATCGGACCGCATCGGAATCCGGTTCGCTCGCTATATCGTCGATGGGCTGGCGAACCGCGGCCATTCGGCCGAACTGATCGATGCCAAGGAAGTCGATCTGCCGATCATCGATCGGATGTACAAGGAGCATGAGGCGGGTACCGCGCCCGCGCCGATGGCCGCGCTCGCGGCGAAAATCCGCGAAGCGACAGGGTTCGTCTTCGTGGTTGGCGAATATAATTGGGGCGTGCAGCCCGGCCTCAAGAATTTGACCGATCATTTTCTTGAGGAGTGGTTCTGGCGCGCCGCCGCGATCGTCAGCTATTCACCGGGGCGCGTCGGCGGCGCGCGCGCCAATCTGGTCTGGCACGGGACGCTCAGCGAAATGGGCATGGCGGTGGTGCCAAGCACGATCGCATTGGGGGAAATCGGCCACGCGCTCTACGCAGATGGCAGACCGGCCGGGGCCGGCGGCCAAGCCCTCGAAACGAGCTTTCCACGCTTTGCCGCCGATCTCGAATGGTGGGCGGAAGCCGCCGCGCTCCAACGATTACATCGCGCCCCGCCCTATTGAGGCGGGTCACGCGAGCGATCAGCGCGTTGCGCTCGACGCGATCGAGGCGGCGACTTCGCTCGCCATCTTGAGCTGCGCGTCGCGGTCGCGCAGTTGATAGCGATGCGCGATGTACTGGAAATCGGTCCAGGCGATCGTGATGCTTCCGTCGGGCTGCTGGAAGACGAGCATGCGCACCGGCCAATCGAGCCCGGCATAAGCGTTGGCGGTGAGGAACTGCACGCCGAGCGGGGGATTGCCGAACAGCAGGAGATGCGATGGGCGAAGCGTGATTTTGGCATCGGCACCCAGCTTCGACTGATCGATATCGTCGAAAAAGCGGATGTTCTTGGCGGCGATGTCGGCCTTGATCCGAACGATCGTCTGATCGAGCGGATATTTGCTCGTGACCTGAATTACCCCGTCCGCCTGCGGAGCGGCAGCGATCGTCTGCGCGTGCGTCGAAACGGACGCACCGCCGATTGCGGCTAAGGTGATGGCGAGTGCGCGCAGGGCCAGCGCATAGCGGGGTATCGTCACTCTTGTGTCTCCTTGATCGACAAGTCCGAGCCTAGGCATTTCGCGGGAGGATATTCCAGAAAATCTTCCCTAACCGCGATCGACGGAGCAAGATTAGCGTATTGGATAGCATTTCGATCCGCAATCACTTCGTCGGCTTGCCGTCGGCGTCGATCCCCCGGACCTTCAGGCCGAGCGCCTCGAGCGGGGCTTGCACCTTCGCCCGGTCACCGACGATCACCCAGGTCAGACTTTCGGGCCGGACCACGCGACTGGCTGCGCGCTGCGCATCCACCTGGCCAAGCGCGCCGACCCGCACAGCGTAGGTGTTCCAGTAATCGTCGCGCAAGCCGAAGGTCGCGCTCTCGGCGAGCGATCCCGCGACTGCCGCACCCGTCTCCCACCGGCCGGGCAGCGACAAGGTCAGCCCGTGGCGCGCGAGATCGAGTTCGCGCGGCTCGATCGGGCGCTTTCCAACGATTTCGGTCAGCTCACGCCGCACCTCGGCGAAGCTTTCGGCGGTCTTGTCGGTCTGGACCGGTGCGAAAGCATAGAACAAGCCCAGTCCGCGCGCGGCACTCACGCCGCCGAACGCGCCATAGGCCCAATGCTTGTCCTCGCGCAGATTGAGGTTGAGGCGTGAACTGAATGCGCCGCCAAGCGTGGTCATAGCCGCCTGGATAGCGAGTTCATCCGGATCGCGACGGGGAGGCGCGATACCAACCGCCGCGATCACCGTCTGCAGCGCGCCGGGCTTGTCGATCAGATAGACGGTGGGGGCCGAGGCGGGCGCAACCGGGGGGATCATCTTGACCGGCGGCGTCGCGGACGCGCGCCAGTCTCCGAAGCGCGCTTCGAGCTTGGGCAGGATTGCTTCGAGCGTGGTATCGCCCACCACGATCAGCGTCGCGCCCGTGGGCTGGAACCACAGGTCGTGATGACGACGCAGCGCTTCCGGGGTGAGCGCTGCGACGCCCGCTTCGGTACTCACGCGGTCATAGGGGTGATCGGCGCCATAGACGAGCGGCACGACCACCCGGAACGCCGAACCCGCCGGATCCTGCTTCTGCTGCGCAATGCCCGCGATGATCAGCGCTTGCTCGCGCGCAACATCGCCGGGACGAAACGCGGGGCGCCGCACGACATCGGCGAACAGATCGAGTGCGCCATCGAGACGCGTGGAGAGCGCGCTCATCCCCACCTGCGTCGCATCGGCTCCTGCACTCGCGTTCATTTCCGCGCCAAGGCCGAGCTTGCGATCCTCGAACGCGAGCGCGTCGAGATCGGCGGTGCCGTCAAGCAGCGTCGCGGCTTCGAGCGCCGACAGCCCCGTCTGCCCGGCGGGATCGGACACCGAACCGACATCGAGCACCAGTTCGAGCGTGACGATCGGCGTATCGTGCCGCTCGGCCAGCACCACCGCCAGACCGTTGGAGAGCCGCGCGCGGTGGGTCGTCGGGGAGCGCGAGGGCGGGATCGCGGCTGCGTCCGCGACCGGCACCGGCTGCGTGGTGGCGCCGGGGACGGCCGCGAAGGTGGGGAAGGGGGTGACTTCGAGCGTGAACGATCCGTCCGAGAGCCAGCGACGGCCCGCGTCCGCGAGGCTCGCAGGGGTGGCAGTTCGGATGTGTTCGAGATCAGTCTTCCACGCATCGGGCGCGCCGAAATAGGTCTGCGAAGCGGCGAGAATGTCCGACTTTCCGCCGAAACCGCCGACGCGCTCGACGCGCCGGACAAAATTGGCGATCGCGCGGGTTTTGTAGCGGTCGAGCTCGGCCACCGTAGGGCCGTCGCGCAGCAGCCGTGCGAGTTCCTCGTTATAGGCGGCTTCGAGCCGGGCGAGCGGCACGCCCGCCGTGGCGGTCAGCTCGACATCGATCAACCCGCCGATCTCGCGCGCATCAACGCTTGCGGATTCCTCGGTCGCGATCCGGTCGTGGTAGACGAGCCGCTTGAAGAGGCGCGAATCCTTGCCGACCGACAGGATGTCGGTGAACAGGCGCAGCGCATCCGCATCGGCAGACCCTGCGGGGGGCGCGTTATACTCGATATACAGCCGCGCCTGCGGCACGCGATCCTGCACCGTCGCGCGCTGATGGCCAGTGCGCCTGGCGGTCCACACCTTCTGCCGTGCGATCGGCGGGCCGGGCGGGATCGCGCCGAAATAGCGTTCCACCTTGGCGCGCGCCTCGGCGGGCGTGATGTCGCCTGCAAGCACGATCGTCACGTTCGATGGGCCGTAGTAGGTGGCGAACCACTCCTTCACGTCCTCCACGCGCGCGGCGTCCAGATCGGCGAGCGCGCCGATCACCGTGTGGCTGTAAGGGTGCGCGGCGGGCCAGACCGATTTGGCGATGATCTCTTCGGTCACTGCATAGGGCTGGTTCTCGCCCTGGCGCTTCTCGTTCTGCACGACACCGCGCTGCGTGTTGAGCAGCGCCACGTTGAAGGTATCGAGCAGGTGCCCCATCCGCCCGGCTTCCATGCCGAGCGCCATGTCGAGCGCGGGGGTGGGGACAGTTTCGAAGAAGTTGGTCCGATCCTCGTTGGTGGTGCCGTTGATATCGCTTGCACCGATCCCCTCCAGCTTCTCGAACCAGCCGCGCTGGTTGCCCCCGGTGCTGCCGAACATCAGATGCTCGAACAGATGCGCGAAGCCGGTGCGGCCGGGCGGCTCGTTCTTCGAGCCCACGTGGTACCAGAGATTGACCGCGACGATCGGTGCCTTGTGGTCCTCGTGCACGATCAACGTCAGCCCATTGGCGAGCACTACCCTGGTGAACGCGATCGCGGGGATCGGCAGAGGGGCCTGAGGCTGCGGGTGCGCGGTGGCGGCGATGCAACGCGATGCCGAGAGCAGTCCCGCCAAGAAGACAGTCAGAAAGCGCAATGTCATTCGGCAAGCCCCCAAGCGATTGTCACGCACATACCATCACGCGGCCGCGACCACGTAAAGGGCGTGCAGGGTCGTCAGCGCACGTGCATCAGCGCGTCGAGCGCGCCTTGCAGGATGATCGCGGCCGCGTGCGAATCGATCCGCGCCGCCCGCTTCGCGCGGCTCAAATCCTGATCGATCATCGCGCGCTGCGCCTCGGCGGTGGAGAGGCGTTCGTCCCACAGCAGCAGCGGCAACGCGAGTACGCGCGCCGCATCGCGCGCAAACGCGCGGGTGGCCTGCGCGCGCGGCCCGCGCGTGCCATCCATATTAATCGGATGGCCGAGCACCAGCCCCGCAATCTGTTGCGCACTGAGGATCGCCTGCAGGCGCGCGAGATCGGCGGTGAGTTTGGTCCGCGCCACGGTTTCGAGCGGGGTGGCAAAGCTCCAGCCCGCGTCGGCGAGCGCGATGCCGATCGTCTTCGTGCCGAGATCGAGGCCCATCAGCCGACCGCCATGCGGCAGCGCCAAGGCGAAAGCCGCAAGATCGTCAGCGATCATCCCGCGCGCGGCGGCGGCATCGCGCCCGGATTGGCGGACATCCACGCATCCAGCCGTCGCTCCGCATCGGCGCGGATGTTGGCCCAGAACAGGTTGTAATCGTACACATGATAATTGTTGCCCGGCAGAATGAACTTGCCATAGCCTTCCGGCGGCAGACCGATCAGCAACAGTCCGTCCACACAACGAGCGCCGACCGCGTGCGGCTGGATCGTGGGAAAATCGCTCAGCGACGGCCCCGGCCGCAGCGCGCCGATATCGGCGGCCGCGACTGCGGGCGCGGTGGTGGCAAAGCCCCGGATCGGGTTGACGCACGCGAGATGTGTGCCCGCGCGCGAGCGGCCGGTCAGGCCCGGAGATCGCTCGGCCCAGGCCTGGAAGCCAGCGCGTCCGGCAGGTTCGGCATAGCTCATCCAGTCCAGCACGCACCCCGTCTGCGCGGGCGATGCGCAGAGCGGGAGCCCCATCGCGGGCAGATCGGCCTCGATCGAGAGCGGCACACCGGGAATGTAGGCGGCAACGATGCGCGCCGCGACGGGCTGGCCTTTGATCCTCTGCGCGATCAGCCGGGCGAGGTGCAGCGATCCCTGGCTGTGCCCGGCGAGGATGATCGGGCCGCTGGGGTTGGCGGCAAGGAACGCGTCCCACGCGCGCTCCACATCCGCATAGGCAAAGCCGATCGCGCGCGAGGCATCGGGCCTGGCGGTCATAAACGCGCCGAAGGTCGCCTGACGGTAGGCGGGTGCCCAGACCGCGCCGACACCGTTGAACACGCTGGCCTGCGCCAGCACATAAACTGCGAGGCGCTGGTTGGTTGCCCCGTCATCAAGCGGCGCGTTCCACCGCGCTCGATCCAGAAACGCGGTCGGCGCGACGTAAAACACCGCGGCGGCGGGATGCGGCGCGGCGGCATAGCCCACAGGCGCGTAGCGCGATGGATCGTTCGCCATCCCCGGACGCGCCAGCCACGCCTGCGCGTTCGCGGGTGCATAATCGGGCGCGGCCGCCTGCGGGCTGGCGCTGAACGCCACCGAGGGCGTGGTCGCCGCCTTGATCAACTGCTCGCCGAACAGCGTGTACGCGGCGACCGCGAGCACGACGAGCGCGAGGCCGCCGAGGATCAGCCAGAGAAAGCGGCGAGCGGCCATGATGCGATCTTCCTACGCGTGATGCCGCACCGGGGCGCAGCGACGTTTGCAGCGCGCGCATAACCGACATAGGGCCACCGCGACCATGCCCCCCACGCATCAGCCGCGCCGCGCGTGACCGATCACCGCGCCACGCTCCACCCGCACGCGCCGCTGATCCTCACCGCCACGCTCAACAAGCCCGCGTTCGCCTTCTTCGACACCATGCGCCGCCGCCACTTCCCGCCCGAGCGCAACCAGCTCTCGGCGCATCTGACGCTGTTCCACGCGCTGCCGCCCTCGCAATATGAGGATATCGTGAGCCGCTGCCGCATGGTGACGCGCGGGGAGCGCGCGATCGAGGCGGAGGCGACCGGCCTGTTCAATCTGGGCAAAGGCGTCGCCTACCGCGTCCACGCCCCCGCGCTCGAACGGCTGCGCGCCGGGTTGGCAGAGGCATGGCTGCCGCTGCTGTCCGCGCAGGACCGGGGTGGCTTCGCGGCGCACGTGACCATCCAGAACAAGGTGGAGCCAGAGGCGGCCAAGGCGCTGCTCGCCGATCTGCGCGCGACGTTCGCTCCGGTCCGTTTCACCATCCCCGGCCTCGCCCTGTGGCGATATATCGGAGGTCCGTGGGAAGCCGCGGCCAGCTTTGCGTTTCGGTGATGCGCTCAAGCGATGCCGTTGCAGCGCATTTCAGTTACCCGATCCAATGCTGGATCGTAGATCACCCAGACGTTGATACAACCGCCATCCAACACGCCCAAACTTTCGCCAACCCTGATCCTGCCGCGCGCACCCTCGTACGCCTCGAATAGCCCCGTTATTACACGACGATGCTGACGGACAGTACCGATGTACGTGCGATCATACCGGCCGATTGGCCGTGCACCGGCAGGGAGGCCGTGCCGCTTCACGGAAGCATCCGCTCGCTCGGCTGCAGCTTGCGTGGGAACCCACCGCCCGCGATCGCCCGGGCCTGCCTGCGCCGAGGCGGAGACCGACAACAGCGCAGCGATCAGCCGCTTCATGCCGAGGCGCTCGGCCTTCCCCGCATCCGCTCGCGCCACCCATCGAGCCAGCCGCCTTCGGGCACCCCCTGCCCGCCATATTTGGCGAAGAACTCGATCGCGCAGAAGATCGGCACGTCCGCCCAGCTGAAGCGCTCCCCGCAGATCCACGTGCGCTCGTCCATCTGCCCCTCCAGCCACTCGAGCCGTTTCATGCCCATCTCGGCGAAGGCGGGCACGCTCTCCTCGGGGGCGAGCGTCTTCTTGCCGTCGAAGAATTTGCGCATCGGGCCACCCTGAAAGGCGAGGCCCAGCGGTGTGTAAATCTCCAGATCGATCCTCCGCGCCCACATCCGCGTCTCGGCACGCTCCTGGATGGTGGCTCCGATCAGCGGGTGCGCGGGCGAAATCTCGTCGAGATATTCCGCGATCGCGGTGACCTCGCAGATGATCTGTCCATCGTCGGTTTCGAGCGCGGGGATTGTGCCGACCGGATTGATCCGCGCCAGATAGTCGGGCGTGCGGCTTTCGTTCTTGACGATGTCCACTTCGATCGCCTCGTACTTGATCCCCTTCTCGGCCAACGCCATGCGCGCCGCCTTCGGATTGGGTCCGCGTCCGGTGTAGAGTTTCATCGCCGTCCCTCGCTCGCGTTGTTTCTTGCAACCTACACTTGGCCGCGTAGTTCGACCAGTCTCGGGGTTCCCATTCGCTCGTCGCGCGTTACGGTCTCCCATGATCCGCGCCCAGCTTCCCCGCGCCGAATTCACGCTGATCTTTCTCGTGCTGCTGGTGATCGCTGCAGGGAACACCGCGCTGCAATCGGTGCTCCCCGCGCTCGGCCGCGCGCTGCACCTGCCCGATCTGGCAGTGGCTGGCTTCTTCAGCCTGTCCGCGATCGTGTGGACGGTGAGCGCGCCCTATTGGGCGCGGCGCAGCGATAACGAGGGCCGCAAGCACGTCATCCTGATCGGACTGACCGGCTTCACCGCCGCCACATTGCTCGGCGCGCTGGTGATCCAGATCGGCCAGCGCGGCATGATCGTGCCCGTGGTGTTCATCATCGCGCTTGCGGTGGCGCGCGCGGTGTTCGGTCTGTTCGGCTCGGCGACAATGCCCGCGTCCCAGGCCTATGTCGCCGCGCGCACGAGCCGCAGAGACCGCACTGCCGCGCTCGCCCAGCTCGCCTCCGCCTTCGGGCTGGGTACGATCGTTGGACCGGCGCTCGCACCCTTTTTCGTGCTCCCCTACGTCCGCCTCGCCGGCCCGCTGTTCGTGTTTGCCGCGCTGGGCTTTGCAGTGCTGCTGTTCGTGCGCGCCCGCCTGCCCGACGATAGCAACCGCGCGCCGGACGATGCCACCGGCTCCCCCGCATCGATGCCATCGATCGGCGGCGCGCCTTCGGGCGCTAGCGAGGTCAACGCCGCCGAGGGTTCCCCGCCCCGGCTGAGCTGGCGCGATCCGCGCATCCGCCCGTGGATCGTCTTCGGCGCGCTTTCGGCCAACGCACAGGCGGCGGCGAGCCAGTCGCTCGGCTTCCTTGTGATCGATCGGATGCACATGGATCCCGAAGCCGCGCAGCGCTTTATCGGCATCGCGCTGATGGCGGGCGCAGCCTCCGCACTGCTCGCGCAGTGGGGGCTGATCAACAACTTCGGCATGAAACCGCGCCACCTGCTCCGCTGGGGCGCGGCATTCGCTGCGGCCGGGCTGGGACTGCTCGCGGTCGCCGCCGATTACCACGCGATCGTGGTTGCCTATGGCCTCACCGGCGTGGGGTTTGGCTTCACGCGGCCCGGCTACACCGCCGGTCCATCGCTCAGCTGCCACACGGACGAGCAGGGCGCGGTCGCGGGCGCGGTCACCGCGATCAACGGCGGCGCGTTCATCGTCGCGCCCGCGATTGGCATTGGCCTCTACCAGCTCGATCCGCAGGCCCCGTTCATCCTGTCGGCTGCGATCATGGCCGCGCTGCTGTGGTTCGCGTGGGCGAACCCACGGTTGTCCGCCAACCTCGACGTTCGCCCGGCGGTCTCCTAAGTGCCCGCCCGCAACGGAGTTCCGCACGCATGATCAAGCTCTACACCGCCGATACCCCCAATGGCTGGAAAGTCTCGATCGCACTCGAGGAGCTTGGGTTGCCCTACGAGGTCCATGCGCTCGATCTCACCCTGGGTGAACAGAAGGAGCCATGGTTCCTTGCGATCAATCCCAACGGCCGCATTCCCGCGATCGAGGACGATGGGATGCCGGTGTTCGAGAGCGGGGCGTGTCTGATCCATCTGGCGGAAAAGACGGGCAAGCTGCTGCCCGCATCGGGCCGCGCGCGCGCGGACACGCTCGGCTGGCTGATGTTCCAGATGGGCGGTGTCGGCCCGATGATGGGGCAGGCGAATGTCTTCAGCCGCTATTTCCCCGAGAAAATCCAGCCCGTGATCGATCGCTACCAGCGCGAGGGCCGACGCCTGTTCGAGGTGCTCGATCGCCATCTGGCAACCCACGAATGGCTCGCGGGCGATTATTCGATCGCGGACATCGCCAACTGGTCCTGGGCGCACACGCACGAATGGTCGGGAATCGACGTCACCGGCCTCGACCATCTGAACCGCTGGATCGAGGCCTGCCGCGCCCGCCCCGCCGTCCAGCGCGGCCGCGCGGTGCCGGGCCGACGCGAGGCGACCGACGAGGAACGCTCGGCGGCGGCGGCGAAGATGCTCGCTTGAGCCAGCCCAACCTAGAGGTCCGCGTCCTCGATCCGCGCCTGCATGAATGGGGCCTGCCCGCCTACCATTCCGACTGGGCAGCGGGAATCGATCTCAGGGCCTGCCTCCCCGGACCGCTCACGCTCGACCCCGGCACCGCCGCCGTCCTCATCCCCTCGGGTCTCGCGGTCGGCATGGACCGGCCGGACATGGTCGCCTTTGCGCTGCCACGCTCGGGGCTGGGGCACAGGCATGGCCTCATCCTCGGCCAATCCATCGGCACGATCGATGCGGACTATCACGGCGAGATCTTCATCTCGGCGTGGCTGCGCCCCGGAATGCCCGCCTTCACAATCCAGCCCGGCGACCGGATCGCCCAGCTCGTCTTCCTGCCGATCCTGCGCCCGGCGTTCGTGGTCGTGGAGGACTTCGCGGCCATCAGCACGCGCGGCGCAGGCGGGTTCGGCTCGACCGGGATCGCCTGAGCGTCCGGGCGCGCAAGATAATGCCAGAGGGTCTGTAAGCCGGGTTCTGTCCTGCGCTTTCGCGCAGGGGCGACCATTCCTCTAGGACGACGGTTACCCGCCGCCTCAAGCAACCAACCCGGGCGGCATCGGCGGACCCTGCCGCCGCCCCTATTTGGTCTTGCTCCCGGTGGGGCTTGCCATGCGGTTCCGGTTGCCCGGCACCCGGTGCGCTCTTACCGCACCTTTTCACCCTTACCTCCGCTTGCGCGGCGGCGGTTCGATCTCTGTGGCGCTATCCCTGGGGTCGCCCCCGCCGGGCATTATCCGGCACCGTGGGTCCATGGAGCCCGGACTTTCCTCCCGTGGTTACCCACCGGCGGTCGCCCGACCCTCTGGCTCCCCCACGCCTAATCGCCGCACGCGCGTTCGGCAAGCGCCCGGTTGACAGCCGCGCGCGCCGGGCGCAGGCGACACGCTTTCCCGAGGGGTGCCCGCGCAGGGCTGAGAGGGCACCGGCCCAACCCTTCGAACCTGATCCGGTTAACGACCGGCGGAGGGACGGGAGCAACGGCCAACCGCCGTCCGTTCTTGCCGATACCTGCAAGGACGAACCCATGGCCGACATCGATCCCCGCATCGCCCGCCCCACCGTCACCATCGGAGCGATCCGCGGCAGCCGCAAGGTGCATGTGCCGAGCGAGCGCTTCCCCGGCATGAGCGTCGCCATGCGCGCGATCGATCTCGATCCATCCGCCAACGAACCCCCGCTCACCGTCTACGATACGTCCGGTCCTTACACCGATCCCACCGCGCGCATCGACATCCTGAACGGCCTCCTCGAACTCCGGCGCCCGTGGATCGATGCGCGTGGCGATGTCGAGCGCTATGAAGGCCGCCCCATCCAGCCCTGGGACAACGGCCACGTCCACGGCCGCGCCATGCAAGACGCCGCCTTCCCTGCCGCCCGCCCCACCCCCTTGCGGGCCCGCGCGGGGCAGGCGGTCACCCAGCTCGCCTACGCGCGGCGCGGCATCATCACCGCCGAGATGGACTATGTCGCCATCCGCGAGAATCAGGGCCGTGCCGCCGCCGGGATCATCGATGGCAACAGTTTCGGTGCGTCCCTCCCCCCGCAGGTTACCCCCGAGTTCGTCCGAGACGAGATCGCGCGCGGCCGCGCGATCATCCCCGCCAACATCAACCATCCCGAAGCCGAGCCGATGATCATCGGCCGCAACTTCCTCGTGAAGATCAACGCCAACATTGGCAACTCGGCGGTGTCCTCATCGGTGGCGGATGAGGTCGACAAGATGGTCTGGGCGATCCGCTGGGGCGCGGACAACGTGATGGACCTCTCCACGGGCAAGAACATCCACGATACGCGCGAGTGGATCGTGCGCAACTCGCCGGTTCCGATTGGCACCGTGCCCATCTATCAGGCGCTCGAAAAGGTCGGTGGTGCTGCAGAGGATCTCACGTGGGAGATCTACCGCGATACGCTGATCGAACAAGCCGAACAGGGTGTCGACTATTTCACCATCCATGCGGGTGTACGCCTGGGCTACATCCATCTTACTGCCGACCGCGTCACCGGTATCGTCAGCCGCGGCGGCAGCATCATGGCCAAATGGTGCCTCGCCCACCACCGCGAGAGCTTCCTCTACGAGCGCTTCGACGAAATCTGCGAAATCATGCGCGCCTACGATGTCTCCTTCAGCCTCGGCGACGGTCTGCGCCCCGGCTCGATCGCCGACGCGAACGATCGCGCGCAATTTGCGGAACTCGAAACGCTGGGCGAACTCACGCAAAAGGCGTGGGCACAAGACTGCCAGGTGATGATCGAAGGCCCCGGCCATGTGCCGATGCACAAGATCAAGGAGAATATGGACAAGCAGCTCCAAGTCTGCGGCGAAGCCCCCTTCTACACCTTGGGTCCGCTCACCACCGATATCGCCCCCGGCTACGATCACATCACGTCGGGTATCGGGGCCGCGATGATCGGCTGGTTCGGCACCGCGATGCTCTGCTACGTCACCCCCAAGGAGCATCTCGGCCTCCCCGACCGCGACGACGTTAAGGTGGGCGTCGTCACCTACAAGCTCGCCGCCCACGCCGCCGATCTCGCCAAAGGTCACCCCGCCGCCCGCGCCCGCGACGACGCGCTCAGCCGCGCCCGTTTCTCCTTCCGCTGGCGCGACCAGTTCCACCTGTCGCTCGACCCCGACACCGCCGAACGCTTCCACGACCAGACCTTGCCTGCAGAAGGCGCCAAAGTCGCGCATTTCTGCTCGATGTGCGGGCCAAAGTTCTGCTCGATGAAGATCACCCAGGAAGTGCGCGAATATGCGCGCGCGGGGATGGAGGCGAAGGCCGGCGAGTTCCGGGCGGCTGGCTCCGAAGTCTACCTCCCCGCCGAGTAAACCCCTCTCCCCTTGCGGGAGAGGCATATGCAGCTTTGCTGAGCCTCTTGGCGAGGCTAAGCGAAGTTGGGTGACAGGTCAGCGTCGCCTAACGTAAGGCTACACTTGACACCCGGACCGTAATCCTCCACCTTACAATCGATGATCCGTTCGTTCCGGAGCAAAGCCCTGCGTCGTCTAACCGAACAGGGCGATGCGTCGAAGCTGAGCGTGCCCAATGTAGCGCGTGTCGAGCGTATCCTCGCGGCACTGGACCTCGCGCGCTTGCCCGAGGACATGAACGTTGCGGGATACCGCTTCCACGGCCTCAAGGGGCAGGGCCAAGGCCGGTATGCGGTCGACGCCTCGGCCAACTGGCGGATCACGTTCGCATGGGACGGCGACGATGCGGTCGACGTCGATCTGGAGGATTATCACTGATGCCCAACCCGCTCACCGCCGCATTGCGCCCGGTCCACCCCGGCGAACTCCTGCGCGAGGATGTCCTCCCCGCGCTCGGCCGCCCCAAGACCGAGATCGCCCGCCTGCTCGGTATCTCGCGCCAGACGCTCCACGACATCCTCGCCGAACGCGCCCCGGTGACCGCACAAATGGCGATCAGGCTGGGCAAACTATGCGGCAACGGGCCGAACCTTTGGCACGCGCTGCAGGGACGATGGGACATGGCAATGGCTCAGAGGGAGATGGCGGAGCGGGTAGAGGCAATACCGACGTTGCGGGAGGCGGCTTAGCTGTATAGTTCGTCGTCAGAACGAAATCGGCTGGTTTGTTGAAATGTCAAAAGCTCAGTTCGATGCATTGCTTGCAGGGCGCTTCGCCTGTCGCGCTTGCGGACTCAGCACGACGGACTATTCGACCTCGCAGCTTTCGCTCCCGATTTTTGGACACGAAGCGAAACGTACGAACACAATGGCGCAGTTGAGCTAGACCGGGATTTTCTCTCAGAGGACTTCTGCGTCATCCAGGGCGAACACTTTTTTGTTCGCTGTGTAATCAATCTTCCAATTCTAGGCGAAAACCAGAACTTTGGGTTCGGTGTTTGGTCGACTCTATCCAAAGCCAACTTTGAAATCTATCTTAAACACTTTGACGAAGGCGGGTTTGACGGCATCGACCCATGGACCGGCTGGTTCTCGAACCGGCTCCTGACCTTCGAAGACACACTCAATCAACCCTGTTGGGTTTATCCTCAAGAGAACCGGCAACGACCGTGGATCGTGATGGGCAACGCCGAACATGAACTTGGCCGGGCTCAGGCGACCGGAATCACGACCAAACGGGCTATACAAATTTACAAAGCCTATGGCCACTTTACCGATTGAGGGCTGTCACTTGCCGGGGGCCGCTGAAGCCGTGACCCTTGCTCGAACATCAGCTCAACAAATGCCCCTTCCGCCGCGGCATCACAGCACGACGCCAGCGCGTTGCAGCCTGCGCATCGCGCCCGCCGCCCAAACCCCTCACCCAGCCGCGCGCACCCCCAGCTTGTCCGCAAAAAGTGCCGCCAACTCCCCGCTCTCCACCATCTCCATCATGATGTCCGATCCCCCCACCAGCTCGCCCTTCACATAGAGCTGCGGTACGGTCGGCCAGTTCGAGTAGGCCTTCACCCCGGCGCGGATTTCGGGATCGGCGAGCACGTCCACCGTGTGCGGCTCCACGCCGAAATGTTCGAGGATCGACACCGCCTTCGCGGAAAAGCCGCACTGCGGGAAATACTGCGTGCCCTTCATGAACAGCACCACGGGGTGCTCGGCAAGGAGGGCGGCGATGCGGGCGTTGGTATCCATGTGCGCTTACTTAGGCGCAGACGTGGTGAGCGCCAAGGCGTGGAGCGCGCCGCCCATGCGCCCGCCCAGCGCCTCGTACACCATCTGGTGCGCCCGCACGCGCGATACGCCCGCGAACGCTGCCGAAACCACGCGCGCGGCATAGTGATCGCCGTCGCCCGCCAGATCGTCGATCTCGATCGTCGCATCGGGGAGCGCGGCGCGGATCAGCGCCTCGATCTCGGCAGCTTTCATCGCCATCAGAGCGCCTCGATGATCTGGCGGCGCGCTTCCGCGAGGCAGTGGGCGAGCGCCTGGCGGACATCATGCTCGGTCAGGCCGAGCGCGGCGACATCGTCGGCAACCTTGTGGACCACATCCTCGTCGCCCGGATGCTGGAAATCCTCTTTCACCACCGAGCGCGCATACTCCTCCGCCTCGCCCTGCGGGAGGCCGCGCTTTTCCGCCGCCCACAGCCCGAGCAGCCTGTCACGCCGCGCCATCACACGGAACTGGAGCTCGGCATCATGCGCGAACTTGGCTTCGAAGCCGCGTTCGCGTTCGGAGAAACTGGTCATGGGGTGCCTCGGTGCGGTATGCGTTGGATCGCTCTTTCGCCTTGCCGAACGCCCGACGCAAGCGAGCGTCGCGCGCGTTTCCCTCGTAGGGGCTGCCACGGCAAATTTCAGTCGGCACGCTCGTCGCTAGTGCGAGGGAGCGAGCGATCCACGGGACGGTCAATCCGATTTTCCACGGGCGCGAGATCGTCAGCGAGCGCGTCACGCACGATTGGTGACCGATGATCTTGTGCGCGGCATGACGCCGTGAGTTTCGCCTCCTGCGCTGCGCGATTGCACCCCCCCGCGCCCACGCCTATGTGATATTGACCATATTCGCGCATCGTCCGCCTCGCGTGCGCGAACCCACTTTCGCCCCAAGGAGGCCCTGCCGATGCGTCGCCGCCAGATCTACGAAGGCAAGGCCAAGATCCTCTACGAAGGGCCCGAGCCCGGCACGATCATCCAGTATTTCAAGGACGATGCCACCGCCTTCAACGCGCAGAAGAAGGGCACGATCAGCGGCAAGGGCGTGCTCAACAACCGCATCTCCGAACATCTGTTCACGATGCTGAACGGCATCGGCATCCCCAACCACTTCATCCGCCGCCTGAACATGCGCGAACAGCTCGTGCGGCAGGTCGAGATCATCCCCATCGAGGTGGTGGTGCGCAACGTCGCGGCGGGATCGCTCTCGACGCGCTACGGAATCGAGGAGGGCACGCCGCTCAGCCGCTCGATCCTCGAATATTACTACAAGGACGATAGCCTGAACGATCCGATGTGCACCGAGGAGCATATCGCAGCGTTCGGCTGGGCAAACCAGGACGAGATGCACGACATCGCGGACATGGCGATCCGCATCAACGATTTCCTGAGCGGGCTGTTTGCGGGCGTCGGCATCAAGCTGGTGGACTTCAAGATGGAGTTCGGCCGCCTGTGGGAGAACGAGTTCGCGCGCGTTATCCTCGCGGACGAGATTTCACCCGATGGCTGCCGACTTTGGGACATGCGCACCAACGAGAAGCTGGATAAGGACCGCTTCCGCCGCGATCTGGGCGGCGAGGTGGAAGCCTATCAGGAGGTCGCGCGGCGGCTGAACCTGCTGCCCGAGGGGACGGTCAACACCGTGCTCGATCTGGAGAAGCACCGCCGCAAGGTCGGCAAGTAAAGCTATGTGGCGCGGCTGGCCGCTGGGGTTGGCGGCGCTGCTGTTTTCAGGGGCGCAGGCCCCTGCCCCGGTGCCGGTCGATCCGGCGCTTGCGGCGCTGCTCAAATCGCCGACCGCGTGCCCGAGGGCGGGCCATCCGGGCGAAATCGTGGTTTGCGGGCGGGGCGCCAACCGCGAGGCGGCGCGGCAACGGCTGCCGCTGCCTGCCGAGCGCGATGATGGCGATCCCCGGCAGTTCAGCGTGTCGCGCGAGCGCAACGCGCTGGTCGAGGATCGCAGCGGCCAAGGGCCGATCACGTGCGAATCCGCTGTGGGGCCGGGCGGAGGCTCCGGCTGCCTCGCGCGCGATATGGAGCGCTACCACGAACAGCACCCCGGCAACTTCTGGGAACCACGCACGCCCGAATCGGAAGACGAGCCGCCCCGCCCAAACGCTAGCCGCTGATCCGCCCCGCCTGCCCCCTCCGTCGGCTACGCTCCGAAGGGGCGGCGGGGCGAGGGTCGGGCGCGTTTCCGAGTTTCTGGATCGGACGCTAGCGCGGCTTGACGAACCTCAACGTCATCCGGTCGCTCTCCCCGATCGCGGCGTATCTGGCGCGGTCCTTATCGCCCTCGGCGTAGGTGGGCGGCAGCGTCCACACGCCCTTGGGATAATCGGCGTGATCGCGCGGGTTGGCGTTGATCTCGCTGGTGCCCGCGAGCTTGAAGCCAGCCTTCTCGGCCATCGCGATCACCAGCGATTGCTTGACATAGCCCTGTTCACCCTTGGGATCCTGCGTGCGATCCTCGGGCAGGCGATGTTCCTCCAGCCCAAGCACGCCACCGGGCTTGAGCGCGCGGTAGAACGCGCGGAACGCGTCCGGCGCGAAGCCATCGTTCATCCAGTTGTGCACGTTACGGAAGGTGAGCACCATGTCCGCGCTGCCCGCCGGGGCAATATCGTAATGGCCCTTGCCCATCGGAGTGACGCGGGTGTTGGCGTAAACCAGGCTGGCAGAATATTTAGCATTTGCCTTGGCAATTGCGGTGCCAGCCTTGCCCTCATCCTCGGGCAGACCGATGGCAGCATAGAGCTTTCCCCTGGGTCCGATCGCGGGGGCGAGAATTTCGGTAAAATATCCGCCGCCGGGCCAGATTTCGACCACGCTCATCCCGGGCTTCACACCGAAGAAAGCGAGGGTTTGTGCGGGGTGGCGATACGGATCGCGCGCGCGGTTGGCGGCGCTGCGCGCTGGGGCATCGACTGCCGCAATCAGCGCGGCAGCCGGAACGGGTTTGGTCGCGGCGACTGCGGTCGACGAGGCGAGCAGGGCGGCAAACGTGGCGCGCAGCAACAAAGGCTTGATCGACATCGGGGTATCGTTCCTGTTGGGATCGTCGGGTAAGCTAATAGGCACACACCGCCGCCACGCCAATGGGAGACACGCCATCATTGCCATCGAACTCAAGATCCTGGGATGGGCGACACTGCTCGGCTTGGTGCACATCTTTGCCACCGCGATCGTGCGCACGCGCGCATACGGAGCGGCGTGGAACACGGGTGCGCGCGACGCTACACCCACTGATCGCAAGACGCCGCTGGTTGGCCGACTCGAACGCGCACAGGCCAATTTCTTCGAAACCTTCCCGCTGTTCGCCGCTGCGGTACTCGCTGCTGCCATGGCAGGCAGGCTCGATCATGCGACGGAACTCGGCTGCTGGCTCTATCTGGTCGCGCGAATCGCTTATCTCCCGCTCTATGCAGCGGGGGTTCCGTATGTCCGCACGCTCGTGTGGGGGCTGGCACTGATCGGCCTGCTGCACCCGTTATGGCGCATACTCGCGCCCTAGGCTTCGGTTTTGCGCGCGCTCAGCACCGCGACCGCGATGAGGAGCAGCGCCACGAGGATCATGATTTCGGGATTCGCGGCCAGCCAGCCTACGGTTCGATCGATCGGAAGCATTGGGACCACCTTTTTGCTTTGCTGCAACGCGGCTTAGCGGCGATTTGTTTCACCACGGCGACACCGGCGCGCATTTCATCGCAAACATAAAAAATGGGGGCACTGGTGGGCCCGGCAGGATTCGAACCCGCAACCAAGCCGTTATGAGCGGCCAGCTCTACCTTTGAGCTACAGGCCCCGCCGGGATCGTTCTAATCGCGCCAGCACGTGCTGACCAGCGGCTGCTTCGGCGCGTCGTCAGCGCCAGACGAACCTGAATGCATCCCCATGCCGCACGGCCTCGCATCGGGCAGCGCACGCGCTTAGGTTGGCGCGATGCTCACCCACATCCAGGTTCGCGGCGCACGCGAACACAATCTCAAAAACATCGATGTCGATCTGCCGCGCGACAAGCTCACCGTCATCACCGGGCTGAGCGGAAGCGGCAAATCGAGCCTCGCCTTCGATACGATCTACGCCGAAGGGCAGCGCCGCTACATGGAGTCGCTGTCGAGCTATGCGCGGCAGTTCCTCGATCTCAGCTCCAAACCCGATGTCGATCATATCGAGGGCCTTAGTCCCGCCATCGCCATCGAACAGAAAACCACATCCAAAAACCCGCGTTCCACCGTCGCCACCGTCACCGAAGTCTATGATTATATGCGCCTGCTCTGGGCGCGCGTGGGCATCGTCTATTCGCCCGCGACCGGCCTGCCGCTGCAGGCGCAGACCGTCAGCCAGATGGTCGATCGCGCGATGGCCTTGCCCGAGGGCACGCGCGCTTTCCTGCTCGCGCCCGTGGTGCGCGGCCGCAAGGTCGAATACCGCAAGGAACTCGCCACGCTGCAGAAGGACGGCTTCACGCGCGTGAAGGTGGACGGCGAATTCCTCGAAATCGCCGACGTGCCCACGCTCGACAAGAAGAAGAAGCACGACATCAGCGTGGTGGTCGATCGCCTCGTCATTCGCGAAGGTCTCGAACAGCGTCTCGCCGACAGCTTCGAAACCGCGCTGAAACTTGCCGACGGCCTGGCCATACTGGAAATGGCGGACCCCGGCCCCGCCCCCCCGCGGGGCCCCCCCCCCCCGGGG
>JBBSFH010000024.1:0-37705 GCA_038238915.1 Sphingomonadales bacterium | reverse complement strand
TAATGCGGAAGAGGAAGGCACATCTCCTCTCCCGCGCAGCGGGGGAGGTGGCGGCGAAGCCGCCGGAGGGGGCCGCGCCGCAAAGGCCAAACCACCCGAAGAAATCCTCTTCTCCACCAAATTCGCCTGCCCCGTCAGCGGCTTCACCCTCCCCGAAATCGAACCCCGCCTCTTCTCCTTCAACAGCCCCCACGGTGCCTGCCCGGCGTGCGACGGCCTCGGCGAGAAACTCCACTTCGATCCCGATCTGATCGTCCCCAACGAGGCGCTCTCCCTGAAGGCAGGCGCGGTCGCGCCCTGGGCCAAATCGAACCCGCCCAGCCCCTATTATATGATGATCCTCGGCTCGATCGCCGCCGCGTTCAAAGTGTCGCTCGATACCCCCTGGTCCAAACTTCCCGTTCTCGTGCAGACCGCGATCCTCCACGGCACCGGCCGCACCCCCATCACCATCCGCTACGAAGACGGCCGCCGCAGCTGGGAAACCACCAAGCCGTTCGAGGGCGTCATCGCCAGCCTCGCCAAGCGCCTGGGCACGACCGAAAGCGCGGCCATGCACGACGAGCTCGGCCGCTACCAGACCGCAGCCCCGTGCGAGACCTGCCACGGCGCGCGCCTCAAGCCCGAAGCGCTGTCGGTCAAGGTCGGCGGCGAGGACATCTCCCACATCACCCACCTAGGCGTCCGCGCCGCGCTCGAATGGTTCCGCACCCTCCCCCAAACCCTCACCGAAAAGGAACGCCAGATCGCCGACCGCGTCCTGCGCGAGATCGTCGAACGCTTGGGTTTCCTCGACAATGTCGGCCTCGATTACCTCAACCTCGATCGCCGCAGCGGCACGCTCTCCGGCGGCGAATCGCAGCGCATCCGCCTCGCCAGCCAGATCGGCAGCGGCCTCAGCGGCGTCCTCTACGTGCTGGACGAACCCTCGATCGGCCTCCACCAGCGCGATAACGATCGCCTGCTGACCACGCTCAAGCGCCTGCGCGATCTCGGCAACACCGTGCTGGTGGTGGAACATGACGAAGACGCGATCCGCACCGCCGATCATGTGGTCGATATGGGCCCGGGCGCGGGCACGCACGGCGGCCACATCATCGCGCAGGGCACGCTCCAGGACATCCTCGCCACCCCCGCCAGCATCACCGGCGATTACCTCAGCGGCCGCCGGGGCGTCCCCATCCCCCCCGCCCGGCGCAAAGGCAACGGCCACCACCTCACCGTCCACGGCGCACGCGCCAACAACCTCAAGCACGTCACCGCCTCCCTCCCCCTAGGCGCGCTCACCTGCATCACCGGCGTCAGCGGCTCGGGCAAATCCACCTTCACCATCGATACGCTCTACGCCGCCGCCGCCCGCACCCTGAACGGCGCCCGCCTCCCCGCCGCGCCCAACGACGGCGTCACCGGCCTCGAGCATCTCGATAAGGTGATCGACATCGATCAGTCCCCCATCGGCCGCACCCCGCGCTCCAACCCCGCCACCTACACCGGCGCCTTCACCTGCATCCGCGACTGGTTCGCCGGCCTCCCCGAAAGCCTCGCGCGCGGTTACAAACCCGGCCGCTTCTCGTTCAACGTCAAGGGCGGCCGCTGCGAGGCGTGCCAGGGCGATGGCCTCATCAAGATCGAGATGCACTTCCTCCCCGACGTCTGGGTCACCTGCGACGTCTGCCACGGCAAGCGCTACAACCGCGAGACCTTGGAGGTGAAACACCGCGGCCACTCGATCGCCGACGTGCTCGACATGACGGTCGAAGCCGCGCTCGAACTCTTCCGCGCCGTCCCCCCCATTCGCGACAAGCTCGCCATGCTCGGCGAGGTTGGGCTGGGCTACGTCAAGGTCGGCCAGTCCGCGACCACGCTCAGCGGCGGCGAGGCCCAACGCGTCAAACTCGCCAAGGAACTCGCGAGGCGCGCCACCGGCCAGACGCTCTACATCCTCGACGAGCCCACCACGGGCCTCCACTTCGAGGACGTGCGCAAATTATTGGAGGTGCTCCAGTCCCTGGTGGCGCAGGGCAACACCGTCGTCGTGATCGAGCACAACCTCGAAGTCATCAAAACCGCCGACTGGGTCATCGACCTCGGCCCCGGCGGCGGCACCGGCGGCGGCGAGTTGGTGGCGAGCGGCACCCCCGAGGCGGTGGCGGCGGTCAAGGCGAGCTGGACGGGGCAGTATCTGGCGCCATTGCTGGCGCGGGGGCGGGAGCGAGTGGCGGCGGATTGAAAGCCGCGATACGGTAGGCCACGAGGTGGGTCAAATGGCAAAAAAGACGGTCTTAATAACTGACGTAGATAACACGCTCCTGGATTGGCAAGAGCTATGGTTTCAATCTTTCTCTGCAATGATTGATTCGGTTATAGAAATATCCGGCGTCGCGCGCGACGTCATTTTAGAAGAGTGCAGGCGGTCCATCAGCGATGGGGCACCAGTGAGTACTCCCATCTCTTGGAAGAACTTCCGTCTATCAATCAAGTCGGCATAGACCCTTTAGTAAAATATGCTCCAGCGATTGACGCCTTTCGCGCGAAGCGCAAAGAGTATTTAAGAACTTACCCTCGTGTGATGGAGACTCTGAAAGAGCTTAAGCGTCGAGAAGTTACGATCGTCGCGTACACCGAGTCGATGGAGTTTTATACGAGCTACAGGTTCCGTAAATTGGAACTAGATGAGGTGGTTGATTACTTATACTCGCCCCCAGACCACAAGCTACCTGTTCTCAATGTGCAAGCAATAAGGCGCTACGATCCATCGCACTATCGCCTCTCCCATACCATCTCGCGACACACTCCCGAAGGAGAGTTAAAACCGAACCCTCACATCTTGAAAACGATCCTTAGTGATTTGTCAGTAACCGCTGACGAAGCTATTTATGTAGGCGATAGCGCTCTAAAAGATGTTTCTATGGCTCAGGATGCGGGCGTGCTGGACGTCTATGCGGCATACGGCGTAGCGCAGAAGAAACCAGAGTACGAACTCATTAGACGCGTGACACATTGGACATCTGAAATGGTGGAACGCGAGCGCGCTTTTTTGGCGAAAGAAACTGTTGGCGCGAGCGTCGTACTGAACGAAGGATTTTGGGAGATACTCGATCTATTCTAACTTTAGCAGGGGGTACGCTGGTGGACATAGAAGATAAGAAGCTCACTGTGGATGCTTGGAAGCAGGTCGTTCAAGTGCAAATGCACTTTAATGACCTTGAGCTTCGGATCAGAAACTTTGCAGTAGCAACTACGGGCGCGTTTCTCGCTTTCGGCGGATACACCTTGAAGGATGCAGGATACGTTGCCGTAGCTGGTTTTTCAGTGTCGGTTGCCAGCCTCGTCGTAATTTCTTCGATTCTGCCGGTCGTGTCGTTCTATCTCATGGAACGATTCTGGTATCATCCCCTACTGGTCGGGTCGGTAAATGAGGGCGCAAACTTAGAATCAGGTCTTTCCCAAAATGGAATACCAATTTCTTTAGGGTCAAATATAACCCGAAAAAGCGGCGTGCAGAACTGGATACTGGGCGAGGCCCTGAAGTTTAGCGAAGACGATTTAAAACGCGAACCTGCTCTACAGAGGTACAAAAAGGAGCTGGTAGACAAACAGGAACCAGCGGACGGCAAGTACTATTTGCTGCGCTGGGGATTCAGGAGGCGGCGTGCATTCCGTTCCCATCATAAAATGAACTGGTTCTATGCTGTATTGTGTGTTTCTCTCGCGCTGCTGGCTGCGTTTCTTTCCCTTTCTGCAAATCCTCCAATTGGGAAGACAACTACGGAAGCTTTGACAGCCAAAGCGGTGCATGTATCAGACGCGCGCGACGCCCCGTCGATCCCATTGGCAAACTCGAACAGCTCGAAGCCTGCATCGGCTCCGGGCGCGCCACCCTCGCGCGCAGCGGCAAAGGGAAGGGTTAAGCACCCCACGCGCCGACACCCGCCATCCACCCCCGCCCCAATCGCCAAGGCCGCCTGATGGGGTAGCCATTCAGCGGCGAGACCCAACCCCCACCCCCTCCGCCCTACGGGCACCTCCCCCAGCGGGGGAGGATCGATCCTCCCCCTCGGGCGGTGGTGGCGGCGAAGCCGACGCAGCGGGAGCCGGGCACCCTCAACACCGCCCCGCCCCCATGCTATGTCGCCGCCCGAAGGACCCGCGCCATGCTCACCCTCACGCTGCCCCCCGAACTCGAACACGCGCTCGCGCAGGTCGCCGCCCGCAGCGGCCGCCCCTCTGCGTCGATCGCCGAGGACGCCATCGCGCGCGCGGTCGAGGATTGGGGCGATTATCTCGAAGCGCTCGAAGCCGCACGCCACGACGATCCCGCCACGCGCGTCAGCCACGCGGACATGATGCGCCGCTATGGCCTGGCAGGTTGAATATACGCGCGCGGCTGAACGCGAGATCGATCGGCTGGACGCCACCGTCCGCGCGCGCATCCTGAAATCCATCGACCGCGCCGTCGCGCCGGGCGGCGATCTCACCGCCGCCTCCGAACCGCTCGTCGGCGAATGGACCGGCCACCGCCGCTTCCGCGTCGGCGATTGGCGCATCATTTTCCGCATCGAGGCCGAACGCATCACCATCGTCGTGGTCAAGGTCGGCCACCGCGGACGCATCTACCGTTAGGCCCTCAAACCGCCCCCACCCAAGGAACATCCCCACCCCCCGCCCGTTCGCCCCCACCCACCCACATCAGGACACCCAAGTGACCCCAACCACCCGGCATCCGCTCCTCAACAAGGTGCCCCAGGTCACCCTCTTCTTCTGGATCATCAAGATCCTCGCCACCACGGTGGGCGAGACCGGCGCGGACTTTCTCAATGCCGATCTCGGCTTCGGCCTCAACGGCACCTCGCTCGTCATGAGCGCGCTGCTCGCGGTCTTCCTCTTCCTCCAGATGCGCCGCGACCGCTACGTGCCGTGGGTCTACTGGATCGTCGTGGTGCTGCTCAGCGTCGTCGGCACCTTGCTCACCGATAATCTGTCGGACAATCTGGGCCTCAGCCTCTACGTCTCCACCGCCGCCTTCGCCGCCGCGCTCACCCTCACCTTCATCCTCTGGTACAGACAAGAACACACGCTCTCGATCCACGAGATCACCAGCTCCAGGCGCGAAGCCTATTACTGGGCGGCGATCCTCTTCACCTTCGCGCTCGGTACCGCATCGGGCGATCTGTTCTCCGAAAAGCTCGCGCTCGGCTACCAGCTCTCGGCGCTGATCTTCGCGGGCACGATCGCGCTCATCGCATTCGCCTATTACGTGTTCAAACTGAACGGCGTGCTGGCCTTCTGGCTCGCCTACATCCTCACCCGGCCCTTGGGCGCGTCGATCGGCGATCTTCTCACGCAGGCCCCCAAGGATGGCGGGCTCGGCATCAACACGTTTACCGTCAGCGGCGTCTTCCTCGCGATCATCGTAAGCCTCGTCGCCTACCTCAGCTTCACGCGCACCGATGCCAACGCCGAACGCGCCGACGCCGCCCCTGCGGCGTAGGTCGCGCGGGTTCGAACGCGGCGCTACGGATCGCGCACCGCTGCTCGCGTCGGGCGAAGCTGACGGAGGGGCTGGGCCGCTAGCGACCACGCCAACAACGCGAAGGCGCTACTTCGCCCGCGCGTTGCACTTCGCCAGCGCGTCGGCGGCCATCGGCGCTCCGTCCACGCTGAACCCGTCGAGCCGCCCCACGTCGCGGGCGAAGCGGGCGCACAGGCGCGAGGGGGCGTCGCTCATCGGCGCTTCGGCGACGCAGCTGGGTCCGGCGCAAGTCCACGCGATCTCGGACGAGACCACGGTGCCGGGCTGCGGCGGCGCGAGCTTCGCCTCGAAGCGGTGCGCGGCGGCGGGAGCGGCGAAGGCGAACAGGGCGAGAATGGCGAGAGTAGCGGAGGTCGAACGCATATCCAGTTCCTTTACAAGACGGGATGTACATCGCATAACGCAACTCACTTCGCCACGCAAGCGCGCGTTGTACCCCATCGCAAAAGGGCGCATATTTTTCCCGCCATGCCCAAGCGCAGCCCGCTCCCCAATTCCTGCATGCTCGCACGCAGTCTCGAACTGCTCGGCGAATGGTGGACGCTGCTAATCGTGCGCGACGCGTTCTTCGGCATCCGACATTTCGAGGAGTTCCAGGCCTCGCTCGGCATCGCGCGCAACGTGCTCTCGCTGCGGCTGACCAAGCTCGTCGAGGCTGAGGTCCTCACGCGCAAACCCGATGCGACCGACGGGCGGCGGATCGAGTATCGCCTCACCGCCAAGGGCCGCGCGCTGCTGCCGATCATCGTCGGGCTGGCGCAATGGGGAGCCAGGCATCTGCGTGAGGACAATCAGCCGCTGCCCTACTGGTTCGCCGAACGCGCGACAGGCGAACGCATCGCGCCGATCGCGGTGCTTGGTATAGACGGGCGCGAACTCGAGGCGCGCGATCTGGCGATCGTGGAAGGCCCGGGGATGACCGACGAAATCCGTGCGATCATGCCCGCGCTCACCCGCCCCGAGGCGTTGAAGGAAGCCGCATGACCGGGATCGATCACACCCCCGCCGAACTCCGCCCCACGCTGGTGGAGGCGATGCTGCCGCACGTCGCGTTCGATGGCTGGGGCCAGTCCGCGCTACGCGCCGGGGCGACCGATATCGGCGTACCGCTCGCGGTGGCACAACTCGCGTTCACCGGCCCCGCCGATATGGTGGAGGCGTATATCGCGTATGCGGATGCTGCGATGGAGGCCGCGCTGCTGCCGCTGGCTCTGCCCGCGATGAAGATCCGCGAGCGCATCCGGATCGCGGTGCGTACCCGGCTCGAACAGGCGGAGCCGCACCGCGAGGCGGTCCGCCGCGCATTGGCCGTACTCGCTCGCCCCGATCATGCCGCGCGCGCGGCGCGGACCGCGTGGGCCACGGTCGATGCGATCTGGCGCGCTGCGGGCGATACGAGCACCGACTATAACTTCTACACCAAGCGCGCGATCCTCGGCGCGGTCTATGGCGCGACGCTGATTTACTGGCTGAACGATCATAGCGACGGCCACGCGGACACGTGGGCGTTCCTCGATCGCCGCATCGCTGGCATCATGGCGTTTGAAAAAGCCAAGGCGAAGCTCACCAAACTCGGCGATGGCTGGCCAAGCCCGGTCCGCTTTCTGGGGCGGCTGCGCTACCCGGCGGTGTGAGCCACTGCAGGCCGGTTCAAATCCCTGCGTGCGGGTCCACCCCGCGCTCGTTCAGCTTCTTGCGCAGCGTGTTGCGGTTCAGCCCGAGCAACTTCGCCGCACGCACCTGATTGCCGCCGGTCGCGGCCAGTGCATGCGCGAGGATGCGTGGCTCGATCTCGGCCAGCGCGCGCTCGATCAGGCCATCGGGCGGGAGCGCGCCCGCATATTCGGCGAACAGTCGCTGCGCCCAGAGGTCGATCGCGCCCGCGAGACCCCCCTCCCCCGCCGTCGCCGCGCTCGCGATCGTGCCCGCCTGCGCCAGCGCAGCGCGGATGGTTGCACCGCTCAGCACCTCCTCGCGCGCGACCGCAGCCAGCCTTCGCATGAGGTTTTCAAGCTCACGGATGTTGCCGGGCCAGCTGTGAGCCTGCAGCGCCTCAATCGCGCCCGCGTCGAGCCGTTTGGGCGGCAGGCCGTCCGCCGCCGCCGCGCGCAGGAAATGAAGCGCCAGTTCAGGTACGTCCTCGGCACGCGCGCGTAGCGGCGGCAAGCGGATGGGAACCACGTTCAGCCGATAGAAGAGATCCTGCCGGAACGCGCCCGCTTCCACACGGCGCGCCAGATCCTGATGCGTCGCGCTGACCACGCGCACGTCGGTTCGTGTGGCGCGCGCCGAGCCGACAGCGCTGAATTCGCCCGATTGCAACACGCGGAGCAGCCGCGTTTGCGCCTCCATCGGCATGTCGCCGATTTCGTCCAGAAACAGCGTGCCCCCTGCCGCTTGCTCGAAGCGGCCCATGCGCGTCGCCGCTGCTCCGGTGAATGCGCCGCGCTCGTGGCCGAACAGTTCGGCCTCGATCAGCTCGCGCGGGATCGCGGCCATGTTGATCGCAACGAACGGCCCGGCAGCGCGCGGCCCCAGATCGTGCAGCGCGCGCGCGACCAATTCCTTGCCCGTTCCGCTTTCGCCAAGGATCAGGACGGGCAATTCGGTCGGCACCACGCGCGCGAGCAGACGGTAGACCTCCTGCATCGGCGCGGATCGCCCGATCATCGGCTGCGGCTCGATCATCGGCGCGGGCGCGGCAGCGACAGGGGCCTGCGCGAGCGCGGCGGCGATGGTTTGTGTCAGGTGATCCAGATCGAACGGCTTGGGCAGATAATCGAATGCCCCCGCCTCGGTCGCGCGAACCGCGGTCATCAAGGTGTTGCGCGCGCTGATGACCACGATCGGCAGACCGGGGCGCGCGGCGCGGATGCGCGGTAGCACGTCCAACGCGTCCGCGTCAGGCAGCATCACATCGGTGACGAGCGCATCGCCCGTACCCGCGTTCAGCAATTTCCAAAGCCCCGCCGCATTCGCGGCTGTCTCCACCTTGTGGCCGACGCGGGTGAGCGCGCGGGTGACGACGGTGCGGATCGACGCATCGTCATCGACGACGAGGATGGTGCTCACCTCGCGGGGGCCAGCGCGACACGGAATACGGTTCGTCCCGCTTCCCGAGCGTGGCTGACCGCCCCACCATGACCCGCCGCGATCTTGGCGACCAGCGCCAGACCAAGCCCGCCACCACTCGGCTTGGTGGTGGCAAACGGCTGGAACAGACGCTGCACGACATGCGGCGCAATACCGGGGCCGTCGTCGGACACTCCAACCACGATGGGAAGCTTGCGACCATCGACACGGTGGCCGTGGCGATAGCTCGTAATCAAAAGGACTTCCCCTTTGTTATCGGTTGCTTCCGCAGCATTCTTCACTAGGTTCAGGAAGAGCTGGATCAGCGCCTCGCGGTCACCCGCCACCATCGGCAAGGACGGATCATAGGCGTCGCGCACGTTCAGCTCGGGCGCGAAGCCACGCGCCAGCGTGCGCACGTGCTGCAGCACCTCGTGCAGATTGACCGCCGTGCACGCCAGCGGCCGAATGTCGGCGAGATTTTCGAGCCGCTCGACAAGGCGCGTGACCCGATCGACCTCGGCCTGGATCAGCTGCGTCAGCTCGCGACCTTCGGGGCCAACATCGGCCCCCAGAAGCTGCGCCGCACCGCGGATGCCGCCCAGCGGGTTCTTGATCTCGTGCGCGAGCTGGGCGGCAACCTCGGCGAGCGCGCCCGGATCGGCGGCGGGCGGAAGCGCGGCGCGCGGTGAGAGCATCAGCACGCGCCACCCGGGCCACTGCCCAACCGGCGTCAGCGTCACGTCCGCGCAGACCGTGCGTCCCCCGAGTACCAGCGACAGATCGTGCGCGAGCACTTCGCCCGGCCGCGCCACCAGGTCGGCAAGCGGCATGGGCAGCCCACGCCCGATCAGCGTTGCCGCCGATACGCCGAACAGCTCCTCCGCCGCCGCATTGGCCTCTTCCACACCGCCGGTGCTATCGATCAGCATCATCGGCAGGCCCAGATGCAGCAGTACTTCGGCGGCACCGGGACGCAGCGCCGCCAGCCTGACGCGCGCGAGCAGCTTCATGCGGCGGCGCGCTCGGCGGAATCGAGGTAGAAACCCGCAAGCATCGCCATGACACGCCTGGGATCGTCGATCTTGTTCAGCATGTCGCGGAACTCCGCCGATCCGGGGAAGCCCTTGGTGTACCAGCCCAGATGCTTGCGCGCGAGGTTCACGCCCACCCGGATGCCGTACATCGAGAGCATCGCTTCATATTGTTCGGCAATCACCGCGAACTGTTCGATGACGGGCGGGTCCGCGCGACGCTCGCCAGTCCTCAGGTGATGCAGGATCTGCGCGGGTAGCCACGGGCGGCCGTAACTCGCGCGGCCGATCATCACACCGTCCGCACCCGAAAGGCTGAGCGCCTCGGCTGCATCCTCGGGCGAACAGATATCGCCATTCACGATCACGGGGACTTGAACCGCAGTCTTGACGTTGCGCACGAACGCCCAATCGGCGGTGCCCTTGTACATCTGGTTGCGCGTGCGGCCGTGGACGGTGATCATCTTCGCGCCGAGATCCTGCGCGATGCGCGCGAGTTCGGGCGCGTTCAGGCTATCGTGACACCAGCCCATGCGCATCTTGAGCGTGACTGGCACCTTCACCGCGTTCACCGTCGCCTCGATCAGCGATGCGGCAAGTTTGAGGTCGCGCATCAGCGCCGACCCCGCATGGCCGTTGACGATCTTCTTGACCGGGCAGCCCATATTGATGTCGATAATCGCCGCGCCACGCGCTTCGCCCATGCGCGCGGCTTCCGCAATCACGGCGGGTTCGCATCCGGCGAGCTGAAGGCTGACCGGCTCCTCGATCGGATCCCAGAGCGCCTTTTCGTTAGACTGGCGGGTTTCACGGATCATCGCCTGGCTCGCGATCATCTCGGAGACGGTCAACCCCGCTCCGTAGCGCTTGACCGCGCGTCGGAACGGCAGATCGGAAACGCCGGTCAGCGGCGCGAGGATCACGGGATCGTTTATGACGACCGGGCCGATCCGGAGAGGTGCAAGCGATGTGCCCATTTTCTAGGCAATAGGGGATTGCATCGGGTTTGGGTAGAGGTGGGCCTAGCTGCTGGCGGTCCGCCGACGCTGGTTCAACACCTCGTAAAGCAGCACCGCGGTCGCCACCGCGACGTTCAGACTATCCGCTTTGCCCGCCATCGGCATTCGCACGCGCACGTCGCACGCCGCCGCATAGTCTGGCGGGAGGCCCGATTGCTCGTTGCCCATCAGCAGGAACGTCGGCGCGCGATATTCGACCGACTGATAATCGACCGTCCCCGGCCCGAGATCGGTGCCCACCAGCATCCCCGGTCCGGCGCGCAGCCAATCGAAGAATGCCGCGCCGTCGGCCTGCGCCAGCGTGCACGTGAACAGCGCCCCCATGCTCGCGCGCACGGCTTCCACGCTGAACGGATCGCAACTCTGATCGAGCAGGATCAGCCCGCCCGCACCGGTCGCGTCGCAGGTGCGCAGGATCGTACCGAGGTTGCCCGGATCCTTCAGCCCCTCGCACACCACCCACATCGCCGCCGTTGTGCGATCGATCGCGTCGAGTGGCGTGGGCGGGATGACATAGGCACCCGCCACGCCCGCGGCATTGTCCTTCCCCGTCACTTTGGTGAGGATCGCGCGTGTGGTTATCGCGGCGTCTCCGCCTGCCGCCGTAACCGCTTCGATCAGCCGCTGCGCGAGCGGATGCGTCTGCGCGTCCTCGGCGACCAGCAGAATGACGGGCAAGCGCCCTGCATCCGCCGCCTCGGTGCAAATCCGCAGCCCCTCGGCAAGGAACAATCCCTCCGCACGGCGCGCGCGCTTGTCGTGCAGCGCGCGGACGCGCTTGACCGTCTCGTTGGAAAAGCTCTCGATCCGGCGGGGCACGTGCGCAGCCCTGCCGCAGTGCACCGCGCCGGACAAGCCGGTCAGTCCGCCGCGCGGCCCTTGACTAGCGCCGCCGTCACCTCGGCGACATGACGGCCCTGATGGCGCGCGCCCTCGAGTTCGGTCTCGCTCGGGATGCGCGAGCCATCACCACCCGCGATCGTCGTCGCGCCGTAGGGGCTGCCGCCAACCACTTCGTCCAAGCGCATCATCCCCTTGTGCGTGTACGGCAGGCCGACGACGATCATGCCCAGATGAAACAAGACGGTGTGGAACGAGGTGAGCGTGGTCTCTTGGCCGCCGTGTTGCGTGGCTGTGGACGTGAAGACCGAACCCACCTTACCCACCAGCTTGTCGCCGAACCACAATCCACCGGTCTGATCGATGAAGTTTTTCATCTGCGCGGTCATGTTGCCGTATCGCGTCGGCGTGCCGAAAATGATCGCATCATAATCGGGCAACTCGTCCACGGTCGCCTCGGGTGCGGCCTGATCGAGCTTATAGTGCGATTTCTCCGCGACCTCGCGCGGCGTTAGTTCGGGGACGCGTTTCACGACCACGTCTACCCCCGCCACGCCGCGCGCACCTTGCGCAACCGCGTTCGCCATCGTCTCGGTATGGCCGTAGCTCGAATAATACAGCACCAATATGCGCGTCATGCGTGAATCTCCTGTTGGTTCGGGACATTCGCAGGCGCGACGGAGTGTCCCCGATCCGGCGCGAACGCACCCATAGCGCTTGTCCGGCTCGAACGCGCGGTCGAACGCTGCAGTTGCGTACACGAGCCATATTGCTAGGATCGGTGGCATGGGCGGGGAAGTCGAAGCGATCGGCGCGCTGGCGACCGGTGGACTTGTGGCGCATGTCATGACGCGCGACGGGCGCAATGTGCACGACGACGGAGAGCTCCACGCGTGCCAGAACTGCGGCACCACGCTGGCCGGGCCGTTCTGTCATGCGTGCGGTCAATCCGGGCATGTCCACCGCACGCTCGGCCATGTGATCGAAGAGTTTGCGCACGGCGTGTTCCATGTGGAGAGCAAGGGCTGGCGCACGCTGCCGATGCTGATCGTCAATCCGGGGCGGCTGACGCGCGAATATATTCATGGGAAACGCGCGCGTCACATAGCTCCGCTCGCGCTGTTTCTGTTCATGATCTTCCTGACTTTCTTCACCTTCGGGATGACGGGCGCACAAGTGGCAAGTCCGACCATCCCTACGACCGCGAACGATCGCGCCGAGGCAGCGCGCGATCTGCACGAAGCCGAGCAGGAACTAGCGAGCGAATCGAAGGATCCCGATACCACCGCGATCGAACGCGCGGCTTTGCGCCAAGCGGTCACCGTCGCGCAGGCGAAGCTCGCGGGGTTGCCCGCGCAATCGGTATCGTCGGTTCAGACAACAGGCGGCAAGAGGAAGATGATCGCCATCGGCCCGGGCACGGGTTGGATGCAAGCGGTGAAGGAGGCGAACGCGCGCGGCCAAGTCAAAGTCAACACGGGTTACGCGCCGTTCGATGCACGTGTTCACCACGCGCTCGAAGATCCAGAGTTCGCCGCTTACAAAGTGCAGGAGAAGGCGGCAAAATTATCCTTCATTCTCGTACCACTTTCTCTGCCGGTGCTGTGGCTCATGTTCGCCCGGCGGCGCGAGGTTACGTTATACGATCACGTTGTATTCACTTTATATTCACTGTCTTTCATGTCTCTGCTAGTGATCACCATCATGGTGTTCGGCGCCGTCGGTGCCTCGGCGATCGTTCCCTTCCTGGTTCTACTGCCTCCGGTCCATATCTTCGCTCAGCTAAAGGGCGCCTACCGGCTGACCACACGTGGCGCATTGTGGCGAGCGTCGGTTCTGAGCATGACCAGCTTGATGGTCCTCGGCCTGTTCTTCGCGCTGATGCTGTTGATCGGACTGCTGGACTGACGCGCCTAGAAGAATACGTCCTCGCGGTCGTACACCGGGTAGGCGACGAAGGTCTCGGTATCCTGAATGTCGCCCACCCCGGCGAGCTTCCGGTTGATCAGCTCGCCCACATCCTCGCGCGTGTCGATCACGATCTTCACCAGCAAATCCCAGCGTCCACTGATCGATAGCACCTCGCGCACATGCGGCACGTCGCGCAGGATCGCGCGGCCCACATCATAGGTCTGGCCGATACGGCATTTGACGAACACGTAGAACTGCTGGCTTGGCGCGGTCATCGGGGGTTGGCCTCGGGCGAATGGACGGCCATGGTAGCGCGGCCGGGCGCTGGCCCCAAGCGTGAGGACAATCATGAAGACGCAGGAAATCCGTTTGGCATCGCGCCCCGCAGCCGCGCCCGAGGCTGCAAACTTCACGTTCGCCGAGGCAGAACTCGCGCCGCTCGCTGCGGGAGAGGTGCGCGTCCGCAACACATGGATGTCGGTCGATCCCTATATGCGCGGCCGCATGAGCGATCGGCCGAGCTATGTGCCGCCGTTCGTCATCGGCGAGGCGCTGCAGGGCGGCGCGGTGGGCGAGGTGATCGAAAGCCATGACGAGAGCCGCCCGGCGGGTGCGCTCGTGTCCTCGATGCTCGGCTGGCGGACGATCGCGCAGGGGCCTGCGAGCGCGTTCGAGCTGCTGCCGCGCACGCCCGGAATCCCCGATCAGGCGTATCTCGGCGCGCTCGGGATGCCCGGGCTGACGGCGTGGGGCGGGCTCACGCAGATCGGGCAGATCAAGGACGGCGAGACGGTGTTCGTCTCGGGCGCGGCGGGTGCGGTCGGATCGATCGTATGCCAGCTTGCCAAGCTGCGTCACTGCACGGTGGTCGGCACGGCGGGATCGGACGCCAAGTGCGATTGGCTGCGCGGACTCGGCGTCGATCATGCGATCAACTATCGTCAGGGCAATCTCGAAGCGAACGTCAAGGCGGCGGTTCCCAAGGGAATCGACCTGTATTTCGACAACGTCGGCGGCGAGCATCTCGAAGTCGCGATGGCGCTGGCGCGGCCGTTTGCACGATTGGTCGAATGCGGAATGATCTCCCAGTACAACGACGCCACTCCTCCTGCGGGTCCGCGCAATATGGCACTGATCATCGGCAAAAGACTAAGATTGCAGGGCTTCATCGTCTTCGATTTTATTGCCAAACGATCCGAATTCTTGACCGAGGTATCGGAGCATGTCGCTGCGGGACGTTTGAAGTGGGAAGAAACCGTGCTCGAAGGGCTCGAACAGGCACCCAAAGCGTTCCTCGGCTTGTTCACTGGCGCCAACACCGGCAAAATGCTCGTGCGCCTGTAGCTCGCCGCCCGATGGAGATAGCAATGCGACGGATATTCCAGGCGGCGCTGGTCGCGGCCGGGCTTTTGGCGGGTGTGGCCGCGCTCGCGGGCGGTGCTGAGCCTGTGTGGCGCGAAGATGCGACCCGCCTCTACCGCGATAACACGCTGCATCTCCCTTGGGCGAACAGTCTGGGGGACTGGGTGGATGCCGACGGCAAGCCGATGGGGGCCAAGCCTTTCGCCACGGCAAACGCGCCGAAAGTCAACGGGCCGACTGTGGTCGATATCGACGTGACACAACTCGTGCGCGCGCATGGGGCGGATTTCCGAATCAATTCGGTCGGCGGCATCGTCAAGCTCGCCAGCCGCAAGGCGCCCGACGGCGGTCCCGAACTGCTCGTCACCCGCGGCGGGGAGACCCGCACGCTCAAAGCCAGCGCCGATACGACGATGGACATCACCACGTTCAATTCGCTCGGGGCGCAGCCGATCCTGCTGACGCGCTACGGCGTGCTGGTGCGCTTCGATCAGCCCGCCGATCAGACGATCACGCGCGCCGCACTCCGGCTTACCGCGCTGCATACCTACGGCCGTGTCCCGCGCCTGGTGGTATTTCGCCCGGTGGTGCTCTCCGCTCCAACGCAGGTTGCGACAGGGGCGACGTTTGAGCCCGATCGTCCAGAAAGGCTGCGGACCAATCCGGCGTTCCTCGCCAAGATGAAGCCTGGCGCACCCGAAGCGCCGCGCGGCGGCGCCGTGCGCGTGTTGCTCAGCGTCAGCGGCGCGCAACTCAAGGCGCGTCCCAGCAGCCGCATCGTCGGCGATACGATGGAGGCCTGGTTCGAGCGCGACATCCTTACCGCAGTCAGCGATCTGATCGTGCTGCCCGGTGCGCCGACCGAAGCCTATCTGACTGTGATCCTCAAACTCGGCAATGACTGGACCGCGCCGGGCGGCAAACTCCCTGGCCTTTCCAATACCGGGCAGATTCACCCGGCGGACACCTGCCTCATCCACGGCCTGCCCGCCAAGCCCGGCGGGTGGGGTGGCCGCGGGGCGAATGGGTGCCACTGGTCCGCGCGCACGGTGTTCAGGGGCGTGCGCGATGGCAGCGTCGGCTCGGGCACCTATTTCTATGCACTCAGCCCTTCGGATACCAATGGGGTCGTCGACTTCTGGTCGCAGGCGCTGCCCAAGGGGCGCTGGGTTGCGTATGTCGAGCGGGTCAAACTCAACGATCCTGGCCGAGCCAATGGCGAGATCGCCTATTGGCTGATCGACCGCGCGACCGCGCCCGACGGGAAACGTGTGCAAGCGGCGGGCGGCATCATCTGGCGCGACAGCGACGTGCCGCAATCCGCGATCAACGAGCTCTGGGCGGACGTGTATTGCGGTGGCCGCGACTGCGGCGCGGCGCCTTGGCCGCGATCCACGCTGGCGTTGAAGCGGCTCACCGTCACGAATGCACTGCCCGACCTGACAGCGGTTCAGGCCGAGCTCGATCGCCTCAACCGCGCAGGCTGACCCGTCTGCGTTGCGGCGGCGGCGCGACGTGGCCACAATGGGTAGATGCTGCGTCAGTACGAGCTTGTCGAACGCGTAAAAGCCTATGATCCGGACGCGGACGAGGATCTGCTGAACCGCGCCTATGTGTTCAGCGTCAAGGCGCACGGCTCGCAGCTGCGCGCGAGCGGCGATCCGTATTTCAGTCATCCGGTCGAAGTCGCGGGCATATTGACTGATCTGCACCTCGACGACGAGACGATCGCGTGCGGCATCCTGCACGATACGCTCGAAGATACGGTGGCAACGGCGGCAGATATCGAACGACTGTTCGGCAGTAACGTGCTGCGTCTGGTCGATGGCGTCACCAAACTCAGTCGCATCGAAGCGCAGACCGAAACCGAACGCGCAGCCGAGAACCTGCGAAAGTTCCTGATCGCGATGTCGGGGGATATCCGCGTGCTGCTGGTGAAACTCGCCGACCGGTTGCACAACATGCGCACGCTGCACTTCATCAAATCGGCGGACAAGCGCCAGCGGATCGCGCGCGAGACGATGGACATCTATGCACCATTGGCCGGGCGGATCGGCATGTACGAGTTCATGGAGGAGATGCAGGAGCTCGCCTTCCGCGAACTCCAGCCCGAAGCGCATGCCACGATCGTCGAACGCCTCGCCGATCTTCGCGCCGATGGCGAGGATATGGTGAGCACCGTGACTGCGGACATCCGCGCCACGCTTGCCGCGCGCGGGATCAAGGCGGAGGTGGCGGGACGAGAGAAGCGGCCCTATTCGATCTGGCGCAAGCTGCAGCGCCCGCACACCGCGTTCGAGAAGCTCGCCGACGTTATCGCATTCCGCGTGATCGTGGACGAGGACGATGCCTGCTACCGCGCGCTCGGAGCGATCCACGCGCGGTGGAAGGCGGTGCCGGGACGGTTCAAGGATTTCATCTCCACGCCGCGCCGCAACGGCTACCGATCGCTGCACACCACCGTGGTCCAGCGCGATCCGCTGCGCGCGGAAATCCAGATCCGCACGCAGGCGATGCACCGCGAGGCCGAACTCGGGCTCGCCGCGCATTGGGCCTACAAGCAGGGCGTCCGCCCGAGCGAACCCGCGCAGCACTATCCCTGGGTGCGTGACCTGCTCGAGATCATGGAGAACGCCTCCACACCCGAGGAACTGCTCGAACATACGCGGCTTGCCATGTATCAGGATCAGGCGTTCTGCTTTACGCCCAAGGGGGAACTGATCCAGTTGCCCGCCGGTGCCACACCGGTCGATTTCGCCTATGCGGTGCACACCTCGCTAGGGGACACATGCGTCGGCGCGAAGGTGAACGGGCAGATCGTGCCGCTTCGCTTCAAACTCGCCAACGGCGATCAGGTGGAGATCCTGCGCTCGGCCACACAGCAGCCCGATCCGCTGTGGGAAGGATTCGTCGTCACGGGCAAGGCCCGCGCCGCGATCCGTCGCTACGTGCGCGCCAAGGAGCGCGAGGAGCAGATCGCGCTTGGTGCCAAGCTGTTCGAGGCGCTGGCCGGACGCTTGGCGACTCCTATCTCGGACGAAGCGGTCACGGCCGCGCTCAAACGGCTGAAACTTCCCGATCGCGCCGCGCTGTTCGTCGCGCTCGCGCACGGAGCGGTCGAGGATGCGGTCGTGCTCGACGCGCTAGTTCCGGGTAGCGGCGGCGCCAAGGCTCGCCGCAAGCAGGTCGCAGCCAAGGGGGAGACGATCGCCATCCGTGGACTGGCACCCGGCGTCGCGGTGCATCTGGGCGCGTGTGCGCCGGTGCCGGGCGACCGGATCGTTGGCCTGCGCAAGCCCGGCGTAGGTATTGAAGTGCACGTGATCGACTGCCCGCGCCTGGCGGAGGCGGACGAACGCGACGAATGGCTCGATTTGTCGTGGGGGGTCGATGCCGAGACGCACACCGCGCGCGTCGCCGCCACGGTCGCCAACCAGCCCGGCGCGCTTGCGGCGATGACCGCGCTGATCGCGCGCGAGGGTGCCAACATCGTCAACGTGGCAACGCGCGACCGCGACCGGATGCACCACACCTATGTCCTCGATATCGAGGTGGAAAATCTCGCACAGCTGATGGGCATCGTTGCGGGGCTGCGCGAAGCGCCGGGTGTGGTCGCGGCGGAGCGCGCGCGGGGGTAGAAGCGCGCACCAGGTTGCGGTAGCCGTCTCCGATGGACGCTGATCAGGTTGTCGCCGAATTCCGCGAGGCGCGCGCATTGCTGGAAGGGCATTTCATCCTGTCCTCGGGCCTGCGCTCGTCGCGCTACCTCCAGTGCGCCCGCGTGCTGACCGATCCCGTGCGCGCGGCGAGGCTGGCGGCCACACTGGCGGACAAGGTCCGCGCGGCGGGTGTATTGGCGGACGTGGTCATCGCACCCGCGATGGGAGGGCTGATCATCGGCTACGAGTTGGCGCGCCAGCTCGGCCTCCAATCGATGTTCGTCGAACGCCCGCAAGGCGTCTTCGAACTGCGGCGTGGCTTCACGCTAAACCCCGGTACGCGCGTGCTGCTGTGCGAGGATGTGGTGACGACTGGCCTGTCCTCGCGCGAGGCGATCGCAGCGGTGACGGCGGCGGGCGGCGAGGTGATCGCCGCCGCGTGCCTTGTCGATCGATCCAACGGAATCGTTGACGTGGGCGTGCCGCTGATCGCGCTGCTGCGCCTCGACGTGCCGACGTACGCGGCGGACGCGCTCCCGCCCGAACTCGCCCAGATGCCGGCGATCAAGCCCGGAAGCCGGGCCGCGTGAGGGCGATTGCTGCGACCACGCGAGTGTGCTTCGCCTTCTAGGATCGGGGCGCGCGCGCGGCTATGCCAAGGCCATGGCCAGCAAGCTCCGCCTCGGCGTGAATATCGATCATGTGGCAACCATCCGCAACGCGCGCGGGGGCGCGCATCCCGATCCGGTGCGCGCCGCACGCATGGCAGCAGACGCGGGGGCGGACGGGATCACCGCGCACCTGCGCGAGGACCGGCGGCACATCACGGATGAGGATATTGCGCGCCTCGCCGCCGAAATCCCGCTGCCGCTCAATCTGGAGATGGCGGCCACGTCCGAAATGCTGGGCATTGCGCTGCGCCACAAACCGCACGCCGCGTGCATCGTGCCCGAGCGGCGGCAGGAGCGCACGACCGAGGGTGGGCTCGATGCGGCGGGGATGCTCGCGCATCTGGGCCCGATGGTGGCGCTGCTCAGCGCGGCCGGCGTGCGCGTGAGCCTGTTCGTCGAACCCGATGCGCGCCAGATCGAGGCGGCACTGGCTTTGGGCGCGCCAGTGATCGAACTGCACACGGGGGCGTATGCGCATTGCGACGGCAGCAGGCGGGCAACCGAACTCGCGCGGCTGCAGCGTGCTGCGGCGGATGCCCGCGCGCGCGGGCTGGAGGTTCATGCGGGGCACGGCCTCACCTTCGACAATGTTGCGCCTGTGGCCGCGATCGCCGAGGTCGCCGAACTCAACATCGGGCATTTCCTGATCGGCGAGGCGATCTTCACCGGCCTGACCGCAGCGGTCCACGCGATGCGCGCCGCGATCGATGCGGCGCGGTGACCATCCTCGGCTTCGGCTCGGACATCACCAACATCGATCGCATCGCCGCCACGCTCGCGCGCCACGCAGGTCGCTTCGAGCGGCGCGTGTTCACCGCGATCGAGATCGCGCGCGCCGAGCGGCGGCCGCTGCTGCGCGTGGGCAGCTATGCCAAGCGCTGGGCGGCGAAGGAGGCGTGCGCCAAAGCACTCGGCACCGGCTTCGCGCGCGGGGTGTTCCACCGCGACATGGGCGTGGTGAACCTGCCGAGCGGGCGGCCAACGATGGCGCTGACCGGCGGCGCAGCCGAACGCCTTGCCGCGCTCGCGGGGCCGGGCGGCGCGGATATCTGGCTGTCGCTGTCCGACGATGCGCCGTTCGCGCTGGCGACGGTGCTGATCGTGGGCAAGACGGGCTGAGATCGAATTCATCGTCCCTCACTCCGCCTGCGCACGCCGAGCCAGAGGAAGCGTCGGCAAGGCGCGGCCCCCCCACTTTGCTCCTCAGTTCGTCTTGGCCAGCGTGGCTTCGACTTCGTGGATTGATCGGTCGATCGCGCCGAGCGCATGGTGCCGTTCGGCTTCGGGAAACTGAGGTGTCGCCTGCTGCGTGGCAACCGAGCCACGCATTGTTTTCAGGCTGGAAAGTGCCTCGGCAAGCGTGGCCCGGACCGACGCCGGTCGGGCGCTTGCGCACATCACCGTATAGGTCGTGATGTTGCCCAAACCCTTAATGACCATGGCAGCCGGCTTTGCCGTGGGCTCGAGATCGCACCCGTCAGCCTTTGAAAAGTCCGACGGCAGCGTGGCGCCGCCGGGCAGTGGCGCGCCGGGCACGACCGACGCGCCGCCTACGATCAGCGCAAAACCGCCCGCGCCATCCGGCTTTACGCCGATCGTCACGGCTTGTCGGCCCGCAGGGGGCACCGCCGCGCTGGTTACCGGAATCGTCGCGGCGAGCGCAGTGGCGGCAAGCAAGGCGAGCGACCCGCCACCAAGGATCAAACGGCTCTTGGGCGAGGGTTTTTGGGCAAGCATCATCAATCTTCCTTTCAGGTTGGACCGTGAGTTGAGGTTGCAGACGGGCAGGAAACCGAGGCCCGCTGCCTTGGCGAGCACGTGCGCATAAGCCGGCCGACGGCCCGGATCGCAGCGGGCGAGCACGTGCGCGTCGACAGCAAACTCCTGATCCTCGCGGAAGGCGGGGATCGCTGCCCATGCGATCGGGTTCCACCAATGTACGGCCAGGACGGCAAGCGACGCCCAATTCGCCACCAGGTCGCCACGCGCGTGGTGTGCAAATTCGTGCGCGAGCGCGAGTTGTCGTTCGCGCGCTGTGTAGCGGATGGCGAAGTCGCGGGGCACCGCGACGTAGCGCCGGAATACACCGAACGCGAGCGGGCCATCGACATCGGCCGCGACGACATGGATCGTGCCGTGCCGCCGGAGTGGCGTTGCTGACGCGAGCAACCACCGACGGAACCGGATGTGCCGAGCGAGATGCAATCCAAGCAGCGTTGCCGCACCGACTAACCACAGCGCGAGCAGCAGCGTGCCCACGTGCCACCGCGCCGCAGATGGATCCTGCCACAAACCGGACCCACGCACGCCGACAACAAGCACCAACAGCTTTGCGCCCGCGTTCGCTGCCGCCGGAAGCGTGACGAACACGCCTGGAGGTAGCGGCGGCGCGATCATGCGTATCGCTGGCAAGATCCACAGAGCGTAAGCGAGCCGGGGCCCGAGCCAGCGACCCACGGGAACGCGCAAGGCGAGTACGAATACGATCAGGATGCTTGAACCGAGCAGCGTGCCCGATGCCCAATCGTCCAGCGCGCTCACGCCTTGAAGTCCCTGAGCAGGGCCTCGATCTCGGCGACCTCTTCAGCACTCAGCGCGTCGCGCTCGACGAGATGTGCGACAAGCGGGGTCAGCTTCCCTCCGAAAAGACGATCCATCAGGCGACGCGACTCGACCGCAACGTAGTCGGCTTGAGCGACCAGAGGTCGGTAGAGATACCGCCGCCCGTCCGCCTCGTGCGCGATAGTCTTCTTGGCAACCAGGCGCGCCAACAGCGTTTTGACCGTGTTTGCCGACCAGCGGCGTTCGCCCGGAACGCCTTCGGCAACTTCCTGCGCGGTTAGAGGGCTGCGCTCCCACAACACCGCCATGACGGCATATTCGGCATCGCTGATCCGTTCCACCGCGACTCGGCTCCTCTTGACTACATCTGTAGGCTACACCGCCTACGCGCGTAGTCAAGGATGAATTTCAGTCTGGCTTTGCCATCTGGCGTAACAGCGCCTCCCGCCCCAGCGTGAAGCCGCTCGCCACCCAAGCGGCTTCAGCCGAACGCAGCCGCCGTGCCACCTCGGGGCCTTCGGGCACGCCTGCCGCCACCAGATCGCCGCCGCCGATCGGCAGCCGTGGGCGCGTCCACCCCGCGAGCCGCGCCAGCACGGCCGCATCCGCGTCCAGCAGCAGCAGCAGATCGCGCGCACTCTCATGGCCCACCGCCCACGCCAGCGCGCGCGGATCGTCGGGCAGGCGCGCAATCCGCGCCGCCATCGCCACCAGGCGTTTGCGCGCGGCGGTCGACAGCCGCAGGCGTAGCGCCATCGTATCGAGCAGCTTTGCGTCAGGCGGCAGCAGCGCGGCGAGGCGGCGCAACGGCACCACGGGCTCGGCGAGGGCGGTTTCTTGCGCGACCAGCCTGGCCAGCGCATCGATGTCGCGCGCATCGGGCAATACGGGTGCCAGAATTCCGTTATCGAGCATCACGCGCAGCGTGGGCACCGGATCGCGCGCCGCGAGCAGCTTCAGCAGTTCGTCGCGCACGCGCTCGCGGCTGAGCGCCATCAAATCGTTCGCCCGCGCGGTGCACGCGGCGAGTCCTGGCGCGTCGGGTTCGCCGCGTCCGAAGCGCGCGTGGAAGCGGAAGAACCTGAGGATGCGAAGATGATCCTCGGCGATGCGTTCGAGCGGTGCGCCGATGAAGCGCACGTGGCCCGCCGCCAGATCGTCCACGCCGCCGTGGTAATCCTGCACGATGCCGGTGAGCGGATCGGCGGACATCGCGTTGATCGTGAAATCGCGGCGCGCCGCGTCTTCGCGCCAGTCGTGCGTGAAGGCCACCACCGCATGCCTGCCGTCTGTGGCGACATCACGCCGCAGCGTGGTGATCTCGTAGGTGCGATCGTCCGCAAGTGCGGTCAGCGTGCCGTGCGTGAGGCCGGTCGGCACGGTTCGGATCCCGGCCTCGGTCAAGCGACGCTCGACCACGGCGGGTTCGTGCGGCGTGGCCAGATCGATGTCTGCGGCAGCGAGGCCCAGCAGCGCATCGCGCACCGCGCCGCCGACCATGCGGACTTCGTCTGCCTCGACGCCGAGCGCGCGCAGCATCCGCGCCGCCTGTGGTGCGGATGCCCAATGTTGCGGGCCTAGCCGAGGCGTTTGCCGAGCTCCACGAGCATGCGCGCCGTCGCGCCCCAGATGCGGCGGTCTTCCCAATCGATCACATAGTAACTGCGCAGCGCGCCTGCGAATTCGTGCGTTTCGAGACGCTGGTTGGCGGGATCGCAGACGAAATCGAGAGGGGCTTCGAACAGGCTCTCCACCTCATACTCGTGCGGCGTGAGTGCCAGGCCTGCGGGCACGCGCGCGACCACTGGAGTAACGATAAACCCCGTGCCGACCACGACCTCATCGAGCAGACCGAGCACATCGGGTATGCCGCGTGGCAACCCGATTTCCTCCTCCGCCTCGCGCAGCGCGGCCTCGATGGGTCCGGCGTCGGCCACATCGATACGGCCGCCCGGGAAGCTTATCTGCCCGGCGTGGACGCGCATGGTGGCCAGGCGTTCGGTCATCAGCACGGTTGGGCGTGCATGGCCGACGATGGCGATCAGCACTGCGGCGGGGGCGAAGGGCCGTTCGGTCAGGCGCGGCAGAGGCACGATCGGCTCGATCGGCTGGCCTTTCAACCCGGCGAGTTCGGCGCGCAACCCTTCGATGCGCGCCTCAAGCGAGCGCAAACCACGCTCCATCGCTGTAAAGACCCGTCGCATCCTCGGCGAGCGCGAGTTCGGCGAGTTCGTAGAACACCGCGCGCTCGATGCGCGCGGCAAGGCCGTCGCGCACGCCAAGATAGGGGCGGCCGTGGGCCAACGTGATCGCGTGCGCGGGTCCGGCGACGACGACATCATCGGTATTGAGCCGGAACGCGAGACGGCGCTCCTCGCTCACGCCCTCGGTTGCCAGTTCGACCGCAACGAAGGGCGCATCCTCGACCGTGACGCTCAGCTTTTCGCCGGGTGTGACGACGACATACCCGCCATCGGCCTCGCGCCTCAGGATCGAGGCGAATAGCCGCACAAGCGCGGCGCGGCGGATCGGCTGCCCCTCGTGCAGCCACGTGCCATCGGCGAGGATGCGCATCGCACTGTCCCCGCAGTGCGCGGGGTGCCAGTCCGCCACGGGCCGCGGGGCAGCGGAGTGCGCGGCCGCGATCATCGCGTCGATCGGGGCGGAGGGGGCGATTGTGGGCATCGGGCGGATATAGCGGGTTCGGGGGTATCGCCAATGCGCGGCGGCACTCAGGGCGTCAGATCGAAATCACGTCGATGGGATAGCGCGGGAACATGCGGTCCGAACTGATGATCGTCGCATCCTCGACCATCGCCTGCGCGATGATCAGATGATCGAACGGATCCTGATGATGCCGTGGGACGCGCAACAGCGCCTCCACATGATCGAGCCGGATCGGCAGCAATTCCAACCCGCCCGCGTCCGCCTGCCGCGCGATCTTGCCGACATCGTTGGACAGTCCGCGCGATCGCGTCTTCAGCGCCGCCTCCCACAGCGAAACCATCGTGTAGAAGGTGGTCACGCCCGGATCGGTGAGGCGCTCGCGCACGTGAGCGGGCAGGCGCTTGTTGTCCTGCCCCCACCAGAAGAGCGCATTGGTATCGAGCAGCAGCCTCAATCGAGCGCTTCGAGCGGTTTGAAGAAAAGTTCGTCCAGCTCTTCCTCGGTCCACTCCACCGCCTCGAAATGCTCCCACTCGGTCCCGATCAGGAAGCCGGGCTTGCGCGGTTCGGGCGTGGGCGGCGTGCGCAAGTGCAGTTCGACATCGGGCTCGCCGCGCGACTTGATCACCACAGGCGTCCCGCTGCGCGCCTGCCTTAGATAGCGGCTGAAATTGGCCCGCGCCTCGCGCACGCCGACTTCGACGGGGGGATCAGAGGGGAGCGTCGCCATGTGCACACGATAGGTGGACACGGGGTGAGGGGCAAGGACGTGTATTAGCCGAACCAGCGTCGGCGCGGTTCGCGCTGCGGGTAGAACCTTGTCGTAAGCGCGACTTGCACGGGCTTGGCGCTGCCCTCGATTGTCAGGATTTCGACAAAGCGTCTCCAAAGATCTACCTGCCGAATCCGGCCACCCGCATCCATCAGGGGAGCCGGGCTTAGCTCAACCGCCTCCCGCGAGATTGCGCGGAACGTACGCCTGCGCCGGCGGAGCCGAAGCGGGATCGTGATAAGGCCAAGCAACGCAGCGAAGGCGGCGAGCCAAACTTGGCGCGGCGCCATCCAGCCCGTCCAGGCGGATGTGAGCGCCACCAGCATGCCCGCGAGCAGCGCATAATGGGGCCAAAACCAGCCCGGGCGTGGAAGGACGAGCCCTGTCCGGCGTTCTAGATCATTCAGGTGCCCGCGCCAGTTCATTCCCGCTGGCGGCCTTAGTTCGCTGTCGATCGCCGGACGGGCCTCGCCGTCGCGATACGCCGCCCGGCGCAGCCGATAAAACGCCATGGCCGTGTGGCAACCACCTTCGCGGTCTCCCTCCGCCAAATGGCGAGCCTCGACATAGGCCCACAAGTCGCCGACGGTCTCGACATGACTCATGTCACGCGGAAGGCGTAAATCAAACACGCGATCCAACTCTGGCAGCACGGACATTTCGCTGTCACCCGCCCAACCGAGCGTTCGCGCTGGTTCAACGGACTTCATCTCCCCAGCATCGCCTGTGGCCTGACCACCCGCCGGAACGTCGCCTCGTCCACCAGTCCCAGCTTCAGCCCCGCTTCAAGCAGCGTCAGCCCCTCATGGTGCGCGGTCTTGGCGATCTTCGCCGCTGCATCATACCCGATCTCGGGCGCGAGCGCGGTGACCAGCATCAGCGAGCGTTCGAGCAGCTCGGCCAGGCGTTCGCGGTTGGGTTCCATTCCCTCGACACAGCGCTCGCGGAAGCTGTCGCATGCGTCCGCCAGCAGGCGGATCGATTGCAGCACATTATACGCGATCACGGGCTTGAAGACGTTCAGTTCCAGATGCCCCTGCATCCCGCCGACCGTCACCGTCATATGATTGCCCACCACCTGCGCGCAGACCATCGTCATCGCTTCGCACTGGGTGGGGTTCACTTTGCCGGGCATAATCGACGAACCTGGCTCGTTCTCGGGGAGGTGAAGTTCGCCCAGCCCCGAGCGCGGGCCGCTCCCCAGCAGCCGCAAATCATTGGCGATCTTGTTCAGCCCCGCCGCAATCGTATTCAGTACGCCCGACACCTCAACCATAGCGTCGTGAGTCGCGAGCGCTTCGAACTTGTTGGGCGCGCTCACCCACGGAACACCCCCCGTCACCTCGGCCAGCGCGGCCACGAACGCCTCGCCGAACCCGGCCGGAGCGTTCAGCCCCGTGCCCACCGCCGTGCCCCCCTGCGCCAGCCGCGACAGGCGCGGCCACAGCCCGACGACGCGCGCCGCGCCATCCTCGCACGTCTGCGCGTAGCCGCTCATCTCCTGGCCGAGCGTGACCGGGGTGGCGTCCTGCAAATGCGTGCGGCCGATCTTGATGATGTCCGCCCACGCAGTCTCCTTGGCGCGGAATGCCGCCGCCAGCGCGCGCAACGCCGCCAGCAGGCGATTGCGCGCCTCCAGGACGACCGAAACATGCATCGCGGTGGGGAAGGTATCGTTCGAGGATTGCGAGCGGTTCACATGATCGTTGGGGTGCACCGGCGATTTGCCGCCGCGCACCCCGGTCAGAATCTCGTTCGCACGCCCCGCGATCACCTCGTTCGCGTTCATGTTTGTCTGCGTGCCGCTGCCGGTCTGCCAGACCACCAGCGGGAACTGATCGTCATGCTTGCCGTCAGCCACTTCGGCGGCGGCCTGTTCGATCACATCGGCGAGGCCCGCACCCAGCCCATGCGCGCGGTTCACCTTGGCGGCCGCCTGCTTGATCCGCCCCAGAGCGCGGATCAGCGGCACGGGCATCCGCTCGGTCCCGATCGGGAAATTGCCGATCGAACGCTGCGTTTGCGCGCCCCAATAAGCGTCGGCGGGAACCTCTATCGGTCCGAAGCTGTCGGTCTCGGTCCGCGTGGTCATTTCTTCCGGAACCGGTCGAGCGTCACCACATTGCCGGTTTGCGTCTCGGGTGGCCGCTCCTCCACCACCGGCTCGGGCTCTGGAACCACCGTCGCCCCCTCCCCCGCCGTGAACTGCAAAGCGAAATTGACCGCCGGATCGACGAAGCCCGTGATCGCGCCATAGGGTACATGCAGCTTGGCGGGTACCTGGTTGAAGGTCAACCCGATCTGGAAGCCCTCGTCGTCCACGCCCAGATCCCAATAGCGGTGCTGGATCACCACCGTCATCTCATCGGGATAGCGTTCGGCGAGATGCTTGGGGATCACGACTCCCGGGAACTTCGTGCGGAACGCGATGTAAAAATGATGCGCGCCGGGAAGGCCCTCCTTGGCGACCGTGTCGAGAACGCGGTGCACCACACTGCGCAGGGCATCCTGGACGATCTCGTCATAGGGGATCAGGCTGTCGGTGATGGGTTCGGTGCTCACGCGGTCCAAGTGCCGGGCGGGCGCGGACGGGTCAAGCGGGGGATGATCGTTCACCGGAACATACATCGAACACCCCCTGCCGCGTGCGCGCGCGCGCTTCCCCGTGTACCCGATCGCGCGCATAGGCCCTGAGGATGGCAACTGTCCTTCGCGCCGTCCCCTCGCAGTCTGCCGACGCGGTGCAGTTGCCGCACAATATCGAGGCCGAAGCCGCGCTGATCGGCGCGCTGATGATCGATAATCGTCTTGTGGAGGACGTCCAGCTCCGCCTGCGCGCCGAACATTTCTTCGAACCGCTGCATGGTCGTCTTTACGAAGCCATTCTGCGCCTCGCCGACAAGAACATGATCGCCACCCCCGTAACGCTCCGCCCGCTATTCCTAGCGGACGAGGGGCTGCAGGCGCTCGGCGGCCCTGCCTATCTGGCCGAACTGACCCATTCCGCAGCGCTCATCGCCGCGCCCGACTTCGCTAAACAGATCTATGATCTGGCGCTTCTGCGCGCGCTGGTGACGGTGGGACGCGAAATGGCCCAGGGCGCACTCGACACGTCACACGAAATCGATCCCAAATCGCAGATCGAAGCAGCCGAGATGGCGCTCTACAAAGTCGCCGAAGACGGCGAGGTGTCGGGCGGCGTCATCAGCTTCGGCGCGGCAATGAAGACGGCGATCGATATGGCCGAGGTAGCGATCAAATCGGGCGGCCACCTGTCGGGCCTCACCACGGGCCTGACCGCGCTGAACGAGAAGCTGGGCGGCCTGCACCCGTCCGATCTCGTCATCCTCGCCGGTCGCCCAGCAATGGGCAAGACCGCGCTCGCCACCAACATCGCCTTCGCTTGCGCGCGCCGCCATGTGGCGGACCGCGCGGACAAGGCGGGAGCGCCGGTTGCGTTCTTCAGCCTCGAAATGTCGGCCGACCAGCTCGCGGGTCGCGTTCTTGCCGAGCAATCGGGCCTCACGTCCGAATCGCTGCGTATGGGCAAAATCAACCAGTCCGAATTCCGTGACCTCGCGCGTGCCGCCGCCGACCTGAACGATCTGCCCCTCTACATCGACGATACTCCCGCACTCAGCATCGCCGCGCTACGCACCCGCGCGCGGCGCCTCAAGCGCCAGAAGGGGATCGCGCTGATCGTCGTGGATTATCTGCAATTATTGCAGGGCACTTCGCGCGCCAACGGCGACAACCGTGTGCAGGAAGTCTCCGAGATCACGCGCGGCCTGAAAACGCTCGCCAAGGAACTCTCCGTCCCCGTGCTCGCTCTCTCGCAGCTTAGTCGAGCGGTCGAGCAGCGTGAGAACAAGCGCCCGCAACTGGCCGATCTGCGCGAATCCGGAACAATCGAGCAAGATGCGGACATCGTGTTGTTCGTTTATCGCGAAGAATATTACCACGCGCAGCGCAAACCGGCGGATGGCACCAAGGGTTTCGATGAATGGTTAGCCGAAGGTCATGCGATCGAAGGCAAGGCCGAAGTGATTGTCGCCAAGCAGCGCCATGGTTCCACCGGCATCGTGCCGTTACGCTTCGAGAAAGAAATCACGCGTTTTTCGGATCTGGCTGACGAGGCGCATCTGCCCCAGCGTTACGAATAGGCAAGCTGGCGCGCGCCGCCCTGTTCATGTCCTTGCCGAAGGCATAATAGCCTCATCGCGGCGGAGAGCGGAAAAATCCACTCGCCGTCGGCATTCTGGGGGAACGGGCTGCCCGCTTCTCCAGAACGCGTAACCCAATGCGGGCGCAAGCCCGATCCGATAAAGGATGTCTCCCATGACCACCAAGACCCTCCTCCTCGCTGCCGTTGCCAGCTTCGCCCTCGTCGGCACCGCGTTCGCGCAGGACGCCGCTGCTCCCGCCGCCACGACGACGACCACGACCGATGCGATGGCGACCAAGACCACCACGCACACCATGCATCACCACATGCATCATCACATGCACCGCCATCATCACATGATGCACAAGGGCATGATGAAGAAGGACGGCATGAAGAAGGATGACGGCGCGATGGGCACGACCGACACGACGACCACGTCGACCACCACGCCCCCCACCAAGTAAGCCGTTCACCCGACAAGGGTGTGCAGCACGGCGGCGCGCGGACTTGTCCGCCGCCGCCGTTTGCGTGAATGGAGCCGATGCGTTTCCCCCGCGCCTTCCTTTCCTCCGTACTCGCCGCCGCGCTTGCCGCGCCTGCGCCTGCGGTCGCGCAAATCCCGCTCGCCGAGCGCCAGCAGGGCGCGCAGTTCCGCGCGCAGATCCTCGAACAGTTCGGCGGCCCCTACACCGGCCCCGGCTATGCCGAGGTGAAGCGGGTGGGTCGTGCGATGGCGGTGCAATCGGGATTGTCGCGCGACGGATCGGATTGCACGGTCACGCTGCTCAATTCGACCATCGTCAACGCCTTCGCGACGCCGGGCTGCTATATTTACACGACGCGCGGGATGCTCGGCATCATCAACGACGAGGCCGAGCTGGCGAGCGTTCTGGGCCACGAAATCGGCCATGTGGCGGCGCGCCATGCGGAGGCGCGCGAGAGCCGATCGGTCTGGACCGGCATCGGTGCGTTGCTGGCGGGGCTGATCACCGGCTCGCAGACGGTCGAGCGGCTCGCCAACGGGCTGCGCGCGCGCTCGGTTTTGGGCTTCAGCCGCGATCAGGAATATGAAGCGGACGGCCTGGGCATCCGCTACATGACGCGCGCCGGCTATTCGCCCTACGAGGCCGCCGCTATGCTGCGCGCGCTCGCCGCGAACGATGCGTTTCAGGTGCGCTCGACCGGCCAGGATCCCGAGGCGAAGATCCCCTCATGGGCGCGCAGCCACCCGCTCACCGCCGATCGGATCGCGCGCGCGACCGAACTCGCCCAGGCGACGCACCTTGCGCCACGCCAGGGGCTTGTGGGCCACGCCGAATATCTGGCCGACATCGATGGCATGTTGTGGGGAGACGATCCCGAACAGGGCTTCATCGAAGGCCGCACCTTCGCGCACCCAAAGCTGCGCATCGCGTTTACAGCGCCTGCGGGCTTCGTACTCACGAACAGCCCCGCTGCGGTGGCAATTACTGGTGGTGAAGGCCGCGCGCAGTTCAGCGGCGGCGCGTTGGCACCCGGCGAGCCGCTGGGCGATTATGTGATGCGTGTGGCGCGCGCGGTGGTGCACGGTGCGCCCGTGCAGGTGGGCGCGCTGCAACGTCCAACCATCAACGGCATCGAGGCGGCGGTGCTGCCGCTGCGCGCCACCGGCGCACAAGGCAAGATCGATCTGCTGGTCGCCGCCTATCGCGCCGGGCCGCGCGCTGCCTATCAGTTCGTCGCGCTAGCGCCCGAGGGGCGATCGGGCGTGTTCGCGCCGATGGTCAACAGTTTTCGTCCGCTCGATGCCGCGCAGATGGCCGCGCTGCGCCCGCGCGTGATGCGCGTGGTGACGCTGGGGGCGCATGATACGCTGGCGGTGATGGCATCAAAGATGGCGTTCGCCGATCTGCGCGCCGAACGCTTCCTCGCGCTAAACGGTCTTGCGGCGGGGCGACCGCTGTACGTCGGTCAGCGGGTGAAGCTGATCGAATACGCGCCGATTGCCCAGACGCGTTGATCACGCCGATCCTGCTCGTGGTTGCGGCCGCGCTGATCGATGCCGATGGCCGGGTGCTCGTGGCGCAGCGCCCGATTGATAAGCCGCTGGGCGGACTGTGGGAGTTTCCAGGCGGCAAGTTGGAACCCGGCGAGACGCCCGAGGCGGCGCTGAAACGCGAACTTCGTGAAGAGCTCGCGATCGAGATCTGCTGCGTCACGCCTGCGGGCTTCGCCAGCCACGCCTATGAGGCGCATCATCTGCTGCTGCTCCTGTATCTGTGCCGCGAATGGGATGGCACGCCGATGGGGCCGCCGATGCGGTGGATGCGCGTGCCGGAACTCCACGCGCTGGCGATGCCGCCAGCAGACGCGCCACTGCTGCATATGCTCGAGGCGATGGTTTAGCCGCGCACGCGCGTGCCATCGCAATCCGCTTGACTCAGGGTGCGTTCGGAGTGCGTATAGGAGAACAAAAGAAGAACTTAACAAGGCCTCCCATGCCCGTCCCCCGGCCCGTGCCCGCTGCGCGCCGCGCGTCCGAACGCGTGGCCGCCATGTTGCCGATGCTCGCCCCCGCGGTCGTGCGGCCGCCGATCGCGCTTGGCGTGGATGCGCTCGATGCGTTGCTCGGCGGTGGCCTCGCGCGCGCGGCGCTGCACGAGATCTATGCGCAGAGCGAGGCCGATGCCGCCGCCGCCACCGGCTTCGCCGCCGGGATCGCGCACCGTGCGGCGGGGGGCCGATCGATGCTCTGGGTGCGCCACAATCCGCTCGATGCGCTCGGCGGACGACTGCACGCACCCGGCCTCGCCTCGATTGGCATCGATCCCGCACGCATCCTGCTGGTGCGCGCGCCCGATATCGCCGCGATGCTGCGCGCGGGCGCAGAAGGCGCGCGTTGTGCGGCGCTCGGCGCGGTGCTGATCGAACCGTGGGGCGAATCCAGGCTGATCGATCTGACCGCGAGCCGCCGCCTGCAGCTCGCCGCGCGCGCGTCCGGCGTGCCCGTGCTGATGCTGCGAAGCGCCGCCGAACCCGCCCCCAGTGCTGCGACCACGCGCTGGCGCATCGCAGCCGCGCCCTCGCGCGCGCAGCCGGGAAACGCCCCCGGCCTTCCCGCCTTCGCCGCAACGCTGCTGCGCCAGCGTGGCGGCGGTGGGACAAGCGACTGGATATTGGAGTGGAACCATGACCGATCCCGGTTCGAACACATCCCCGCGCCGCTATCTGGCGGCGTGGTTCCCGTTCCTGCCGTGCGAACGCACACAGCGCAGCGTCGCGCCGCCTGAACCGCTCGTACTGGTGGAGAAGATCGCGGGCGCGGTCCGTCTGGTCGCGCTCAACCGCCGCGCGGTGGCGCTCGGCCTCGCGCCCGGGCTTGGCCTTGCGGACGCGCGCGCGCGCTTCCCCGATCTGGAGGCGGTGCCAGCGGATACGCATGCAGATGCGGCGTTGCTCGATCGGCTGGCGATCATCGCCGAGCGGTTCACGCCCGGTGTCGCGCTCGATCCGCCGCACGGGCTGCTGCTCGATGTGAGCGGCTGCGCGCATCTGTTCGGCGGCGAGGCGGGTCTGCGCCGCGCGTTCGTGCGCGCGGTCAGGCGCTGCGGGCTTTCGGTCCAGGCGACGATCGCGGGCACCCCCGATGCCGCGCGCGCGCTCGCGCGCTTCGGCCGGGTGGGCGTGGTGTCGCCGGGCATGGACGCAGCAATGGTGCGCGCGCTGCCGGTGGCGGCGCTCGGCGTGGACGATGCGACCGTGCGCGCGCTTGCCCGCGCGGGGCTGAAGCGTATCGAGGATCTGGCGGATCGCCCCTCGGTCGCGCTCGCGGCGCGCTTTGGCGAGGGGCTGACGCGGCGGCTGCGGCGCACGCTCGGCGAGGAGGATGCGCGGATCGTCGCCCTGCGCCCGCTGCCCGCCTGCGCCACGCAACGCCAGTTCGCCGAACCGCTGACGCATGCCGATGCGATCGAGATGGTGCTCCACGATCTGGTGGCGGATGCCGCGCGTCTGCTCGAAGCGCGCGGCGAAGGCGGCCGACGGTTCGAGGCAAGCTTCTTTCGCAGCGACGGCGCGGTGCGGCGCATCGCGGTCGAAACTGGCCAACCCTCACGCGATGCGGCCGCGATCCTGCGGCTGTTCCGCGAGCGGCTGGACGCGCTCGCCGATCCGCTCGATCCCGGATTCGGCTTCGATTGCGTACGGCTCGGCGTGCCGATCACCGATCCGCTCGGCCCCGCGCAGCCTGATCTCGATGGCCAGCGCGCCGAGGCGTTCGCGCTTGGCGAACTGATCGATCGGCTGGTGGCGCGGCTGGGGCGCGACCGCGTGCTCGGCTTCGCGCCGCGCGATACGCACGATCCGATGCGCGAGACACGCCACGTGCGTGCGGGCAGCGCGGGCGGCCTGGGCAGGATGCCGCCGTGGCCCGCGCCCGAACCCGGCGCACCACCCGCACGGCCGATCCGGCTGTTCGCGCGGCCGCAGCCGGTCGATACGCTCGCCGAGGTGCCCGATGGCCCGCCGCGCCGCTTCCGCTGGCGCCAGCGCCTGCACGAGACTCTGCGCGCCGAGGGACCCGAGCGCATCGCGCCCGAATGGTGGCGTGCGGGTATCGATGAGCCGACGCGCGACTATTACCGCGTGGAAGACCGCGCCGGACGACGCTTCTGGCTGTTCCGCGAGGGGCTGTACGGCGCGGAGGCAGTGCCGCGCTGGTATCTCCACGGGCTGTTCGCCTGAGCACCGCGTTCGCCGAACTCGCCGCGGCGAGCAATTTCTCCTTCCTGCGCGGGGCCTCGCACCCGCACGAACTCGTGCTGACCGCGCTGCTGCTCGGCCACACCGGGCTGGGGATTGCGGACCGCAACACGGTCGCGGGCGTGGTCCGCGCGCACGCCGCGCTGGTGGAACTGCGCGCGGCGGGGCGTGCGGCTCCCATCAAGGCCAGATGGGGCGATTCGCCGGGCGAACATCGCTGGATCGAACCCTTCACTCCCGATGGTCTCCCCGATGCGGGCGAACTCGGAGACCGAGCTCGCGCCTTCCGCCTCGCGGTCGGCACGCGCCTCGCGTTCGCCGACGATACGCCCGAGATCGTCGCCTACCCGCAGAACCGCGACGGCTGGGGGCGGCTGACGCGGCTGCTTACGCTCGGCAACCGCCGCGCGGCCAAGGGCGAATGCACGCTCTATCTGGCCGATCTGCTCGCGGATGCGCAGGGCCTGCTGCTGATCGTGCTACCGCCCGCAACGCTTGCGCGCGCGGTGCCGGGGCTGGCCGATACGCTCACCCGTCTGCGCGACGTCGCACCGGGCGCGGTGTGGCTGGGCGCCACCATGCCGAGGCGCGGCGACGATCGCCGCCGCCTCGCGCGGTTGCAGGCGATCGCGGACTCAGCGCGCGTGCCGCTGATCGCCACCAACGATGTGCTCTACGCCGATCCGGGAGAGCGCGATCTGCAGGATGTGCTGAGCTGCGTGCGCGAGGGGGTGACGATCGCGCAAGCCGGACGGCGGCTGGAAGTGAATGCCGAACGCCACCTCAAGTCCGCGTCCGAAATGGTGCGTCTGTTCGCCGATGCGCCCGAAGCGATCGCTGAGACGCAGGCATTACTTGCACGCGCGGAGTTCGATCTGGGGCAATTGCGCTACGAATATCCCGATGAACCCGTGCCGCCGGGCTGGGAAGCGCAGGCATGGCTCCAACAGCTCACCGCCGATTGCGCGCGCGAACGCTATCAGGATGGAGTGCCCGCCAAAGTCCAGCAGATCATCGCCAGTGAACTCAAGCTCATCGCCGAACTCGATTACGCGCGCTACTTCCTCACCATCTACGATATCGTGCGCGAGGCGCGCGCACGCGATATTCTGTGCCAGGGCCGCGGATCCGCCGCCAACAGCGCAGTCTGCTTCGTGCTCGGCATCACGTCCGTAGATCCCGCCGAGCATGACGTCCTCTTCGCGCGGTTCATTTCGGCTGAACGCAAGGAGCCGCCCGATATCGATGTCGATTTCGAGCATGAACGCCGCGAGGAAGTAATCCAGTATATCTACGAAAAATACGGTCGCCACCGCGCGGGCATCGTCGCCACCGTGATCCGCTATCGCCCCAGGAGCGCGATCCGCGATGTCGGCAAGGCGCTGGGGCTGAGCGAAGATGTGACCACGCGGCTCGCGTCGACGCAGTGGGGAAGCTGGGGGAGCGCCATCCCCGAGGCGCAGGTGGCGCAGACCGGGCTCGATCCAACCAACCCCTCGATCGCGCGCGCGATCGGTTTTGCGACGCGGCTGCTCGGCTTCCCGCGCCACCTCTCGCAGCATGTCGGCGGCTTCGTCCTCGCGCGCGACCGCTTGGATACGATCGTGCCCGTAGGCAACGCCGCTATGCCGGACCGCACCTTCATCGAGTGGGACAAGGACGATATCGATGTCCTCGGCCTGATGAAGGTGGATGTGCTGGCGCTCGGCATGCTGACGTGCATCGCCAAGGCGTTCAAATTGATCGAGCGGTTCGGTCCGACCCCCTCCGCCCGTCGGGCACCTCCCCCAGAGGGGGAGGTTCGATCCTCCCCCACTGGGGGGGGTGGCGGGGAAGCCGCCGGAGGGGGCCGGGGTCGGTCACTCGGCCTCGCCGACGTCCCGAACAATGATCCCGCCGTGTACGACATGCTCTGCAAGGGCGATTCGCTCGGCGTGTTCCAGGTCGAATCGCGCGCGCAGATGAACATGCTGCCGCGCCTTCGCCCGCGCGTCTTCTACGATCTGGTGATCCAGGTCGCGATCGTGCGCCCCGGGCCGATCCAGGGCGATATGGTCCACCCCTATCTGCGCCGCCGGGGCGGGCTGGAGCCGGTCGACTACCCCTCCCCCGCACCGCCGCACGATCCCGATGAACTGCGCACCGTGCTCGCCAAGACGCTCGGCGTGCCACTGTTCCAAGAGCAGGCGATGAAGCTCGCGATGGTTGCGGCCGAATTCACCGACATCGAGGCCAACCAGCTCCGCCGCGCGATGGCCACTTTCCGCAACGTCGGCACGATCGGCGGCTTCGAAGCGCTGATGGTCGAGCGCATGGCCGCGCGCGGATATGACCGTGCGTTTGCGCAACGCTGCTTCGATCAGATCAAGGGTTTCGGCTCCTACGGCTTCCCCGAAAGCCACGCGGCGTCCTTCGCCAAGCTCGTCTACATTTCCTCGTGGATCAAATGCCACCACCCCGCCGCCTTCGCCTGCGCGCTGCTGAACAGCCAGCCGATGGGCTTCTACGCCCCCGCGCAGATCGTGCGCTCAGCCGCCGAACATGGCGTGGAGGTGCGCGCGATCGATGTGAACCATAGCGACTTGGACTGCACGCTCGAACGAGACGCGCATGATCGCCCCGCGCTGCGGCTTGGGTTGCGCCAGATCGACGGGATGAAGCTGGAGGAGGCCGAGCGTCTCGTCGCGCGGCGGGGGCTAGGCTACAGCGGCATCGAGCAGATGGCAGCGCGCGCCGAACTCCACGGCCGACCGCTCCGGCAGCTTGCCGACGCGGACGCGTTCCGCTCGCTCGGGCTCGATCGGCGCGCGGCGCTATGGGCGGTCCGGCGGCTTCCCGATGATGATCCGCTGCCGCTGTTTGCCGCTGCGCGCGCGCGCGAACTCGGCGTGGATGCGGACGCGCGCCTGCCGCAGATGCCCTTGGCCGAGCATATCGCGGCGGATTACCAGAGCATCCGCCTGTCCTTGAAAGGCCATCCGATGGGCGTGCTGCGCCCGGTATTCGCCGCCGAACGCGTGCTCAGCGCCGAGCAGATGAACGCCAGGCCCGATGGAGCGCGCGCGCGCGTGGCGGGGGTGGTGCTGGTGCGGCAGCGCCCGGGTAACGGCAAAGCCATCTTCCTGACGCTCGAGGACGAGACGGGGATCGTCAACGTGATCCTCTGGGCGCGGCTGTTCGAGCGCAACCGCGCCTGCGTGATGGCGGCGCGTCTGCTCGAAGTGCACGGCAGCGTGCAGAAGAGCGTCGAGGGGGTGATCCACATCATGGCCGAAGAAGTGTCCGACCGGACCGCCGAACTCGCGCGACTTTCGGACGCGGATCATCCCATCCTCGCCCCCGCGCGGATCGACGAGTTCGCACGCCCGCAGGCCCCGCGCGGCAGCCATCCCCGCGATGTGCGCGTGCTCCCGGCATCGCGCGATTTCCATTGAGCAAGCTCACCCAAGGCTGACGCCGCGCTCTTCGCACGCGCACACTAAGCCGCTACGGCCGCAGCGACGGAGTGCAGTTAGCGTGACCAAGCGACGGGCGGCGGCGATGTTGGGAGCGATGTCGCTCGCCTCGTGCGCGCATTACGGTGCTGTGGCGCTTGGCGATTCGGCGGAAGTTCTTTCACCGCCGGTTGCGGCTGTGCTCAGCGCGGATGCGGCGGGGATTGATCGGCCGTATCTGAAGCCGACGCCGATCGATTTGCGC
>JBBSFH010000023.1:0-42837 GCA_038238915.1 Sphingomonadales bacterium | reverse complement strand
TGCGTTCGCTCTATGTTCTAACATGGGCAGCAACCGCGTCGCGCGTATCACTCCGACTTGGCTTACGAGCGTCGGCGCGATGCGCGAGGCAAACGTCCGGGTGCGGGCACGGTGCCGGACGTGCAAGATCGTGCTCCGCGTGGACCTGGACGCGCTCTGCACGCTGCGGGGCCGGTCCTACAGCCTCATAGGCGCGGTGAGCCGCTGCAAGGTGGTGGGATGCGAGGGCCAGGTGATCTTCATGGCCTCGCCGGGGCCGGGAACGCCGTTCCTGCCCCTGTTTAATGCAAGCGAGACGGGGACCGACCCGGTGGGCGAGGGGATCGACGAAGGTCCGCCCCCGCCGCCCAAGCGCGCCGCTTAGCCACTGGCGCTACCGAGCCGCCACCACGTCCAAGTGTCGAAATTCTTTACAACATGACTGGCAGGAAATGTGTGATTGGGAGGATTTTGCTCGTACTCAGGAACTTGGCACGAAATTTGCCGAGTAGGTGATACTCGTCCCGTAAAGGAATTTACCGTTATGAAATCGCTTCTGCTCGTTAGCGCGGTGCTTGCCTCCGCCGCCATCGCCACTCCCGTCCTCGCACTCCCGACCGTGTCGGTCGTAGGCGCGGGAACGATCGGCCTCGCCCCTTCGGCGGACTCGCTGACCCTCTCCAATGGGTCCAATGTTGCGACCACTGGCATATTCGACTTTCAGCCTGGCATTTTTGACGTCGAAAATTCTGGCCCGCTAGTAACCATGATCACGGGTTCGGTTACGGAGGCAGTAACCATCGGCGCATCGACCGGCTTCGTCACGCTCAACTACTTGGATGATGTGACCCTCGCCTTGGACACGCTGTCAATCACTTCTACGCCCGTTACGATTGGGGGCTACACTCTGACCGTACTGCCGTTCCTCCTGCCGGATGGCGCAATCGGCGCGGCCCCGTTCACGCTGCAAGCGACGTTGACTGCCGTTCCCGAGCCCGCCGCGTTCGCGCTGTTTGGCATTGGTGCACTCGCGCTTGGCTTCGCGCGCCGCAAATAGGCGCTTAGCAATTTGCGAATGCCGGAGGGGCGTGGAGGCTTTCGCTTCCGCGCCCTTTCCATGTGTCTCAGGCCCCACTGCCACCCAAAAAGCGCGCCGCCGAAGAATGCGCCTCTACGATCAGCCCTTCAGGGTGCGGCACCGCCAGCGCGCACACGCTCGCATAAGGATCGCCCAGCCAAGCGCCGTAGTTATCGGGTGCGAGCAGCACGGGCATGGCCTTGGGGTGGACGGCGGCGACGGTTGCGTTCGGCTCGCACGTTAGGAATGCCATGCGGTCGCCATCCGGGGGTCGGGACCTTGACGCGCTCCGCACGCTCCGGGACCTCTCCTATTGCCTCCTAGGCGCTACCAGCCGCTGCAAGGTGGTGGGATGCGAGGGCCAGGTGATCTTCATGGCATCGCCGGGACCGGGAACGCCAGATTTTGCAATATTTAATTCGAGCGAGACGGGGACCGACCGGGTTGGCGAGGGGATCGACGAAGGCCCGCCACCGTCGCCCAGGCGCGCCGCCTAAGCGTCCCCGATCCAATCGACTTCCAGTTCATCGAACCCGACGCGTGTTCCCTGCAAACGCACGGTCCGGCCCGCCAGTTCGCGCGCGCGTCGGGACATGTGGAGCCGCCACCTTCCCCCGTCCGGGGTCCGCAACTCGATGTTCGCATCGGTTAGCTTGAGCTGGCCTTCGAGTAGATGCGTGGTGCCTAGCGGCATGGCGTATTCAAAATCGACATGCTCAGGATCAGCGCCCCTAATCGGGAATCCGCAAGCCCTTTGTAATCAAACGTTTAATCGCCTCCGGGCGCGAAGGCCTGGGTACGTCATCCGGGTGAAGCGCAATCCACGCATCGATGAGCGCGAGTTGTTCGGGTCGAACGCGAACGCTGATCGGGATGGCATCGATGCGAAGGCCACCGCGCACCCGCTTCCCGTCCACCCATCCCGCCATCGGCGCACAATCGCCAACACGGGCTTGGTAGCAAGGTTAAAATAGCAGAGCGCCGCGAAGCCAGCGACGCGTCGGCACCGATGAATTGCGTTTGGGATCGTATTGCCGCAGCATTGGAAACCAAGGGGTCAAAACGACAAGGATTAATCGAATGAGCCAGTTACGTTTACCCGCGCTCGCATCGTGCTTGGTCGCGTTCGCGCTTTGGGCCACCCCGTCGCTCGCACAAACCGCCGCTTCCGCTCCCGCTGCGGGATCGCCTTCATCCGCGCGGCACTATGATTGCTCCAAGGCGGGCAACGCCAATAAGGCAGCGTGCAAGGGCGCGGCGGCGACAAAAGCCGCTCCGGCGGCGTCTGCTGGCGCGGCACCAATGGCGACCGCGACGACCACCACTATGACGACCGGACGGCACTACGATTGCACGAAGCCCGGCAATGCCAACAAAGCAGCGTGCAAAGGCTCCGCCCCAGCCGTATCGACGGCCCCTCTCCCTGCGCCCGCTGCTGCGAACGCGCGAAGGTCTCCATCCACGCCGATGGCCTTACCGGCCCCCGGGGGCGGCAATGGGCAGGTTTGGGTGAACACCCGCTCCAAGGTCTATCATTGTTCGACCGACCGCTATTACGGCAAGACCAAGGCCGGGAGCTATATGAGCGAGGCTGCCGCCCGGGCCGGTGGAAACCGCCCGGACCATGGGAAGGCCTGCGCTTAAATAAGGCGGCGCTCTCGATCGCCCTTCGAGCGGGTCGCCCGTTAAAGGGCGGCCCGTTTTCGTTTGTGCCGATGCCGCATCCGTCGCGCCGGACGACATCGCATGTCTGCAATGGACTTGGCGGACCGGCATGTGGCAGCAATTGGTGTACGGCGGACCGGCTGCTTTTTCGTGCCGAAGCAAATGAAGCAGTCATCCAAAGCGGATGCTTGGAGGTAGCAACCTTCGCCAAACTTCGCCTTCAAACCTCGCTATGCTGCTGCGCTACACGACCGCCATAAGTGCCGCCCGCGCTTCCCCAACGTTTGTTAAGTCGTTCGTTAGTTTGCGACCGAGATAGCTCATATAAGATGCAGGGTGCCCTAAGACGTAAGGCTTTAACAATGCGACCGGTCGCAAGCCGAAGCTGTCGGCGATGGCGAGTTGAAGATCGCCACCGATCGTCGGGTTTTCGTCGCTCGTCATACGATCTTGAATTATATAACGTGGCGCACCTGAAATCGGACGGCCCGGCACAGCTTCAACATTAAAAGCATTCCTGATTTGCTCTCGCAGCGCTTCGCCGTCCGTCCCTAGGTACACGAAGTCGTGGGTGTGCAAGTCCTGATGAGCTTCGAGAACAACTTCATAGACACCCTGAACAAGACCGGGATAGAAGCGAAAAATCTGCAACCTCCGCGTCCTGTGGCAATATCCGAACACAGCTACTTCAAAGATCGATTTTTGTCCCGCTACGCGTTTGTAGTCATCAAACATCGCTTTAAAGTAAGCCAACATTTGGCGGGCGATATCGTAAATCGAGGGTATATAGGACGTTTCCGATACGAGGCTCGATAGTAAGGGCAGGAGGGCAAGATAGGCGTTTTGCCCCATAAGCGTGCTACCCGCGAAGCAATAACCTAACGTGTGAACGAAATAGGCTTCGCTGAAAAACCCGTTCGGTCCCGGCCGGCGACAAACGATTGGAAGCGACAAGATTTTCACCGCATCATCAATCATCGGCTTGCCGTCCCCCCCGGACACTCTGCTATCGGCAGCAACCCACAGCGATGGGTTTCCGTTGACCTCATCGTTGCGCCAAATAGCTATCGCGGTCATTGCCTCACCTCTCGCCCCAATTGAGCAAGCTGCTAAGCTGACGGGCCGCAACTGGGGAAGAAAAATCCACCGTTGAACGAGCGCAACTGGGGCGAGAGCGGCCGCTCAGCCCTTCGCCTAAATGGAAGCCGCTTGGTCATTCACCCGCACCAGCCGCCCCTCAAGATGGGGCATCGCCAGCGCGCACGGGCTCGCGTAGGGATCTCCCAGCCAAGCGCCGTAGTTATGGCATGTCGCCGGGGGAGGGCTGCGCAACTGCATCTCGACACCGGACAGCCCCAGGAGGCTCGCCGGTCATCTCGGTATCGACCGCTTCGAATGGAACGCGGGTTGGTTTTTGGTTTCGGGAACACGTCGCTAGGTCCCGTTAATGACATGCATCACTCGATTGTAGAGTAGGCGCGCGTAGGCTCCATCTGCGCTTTGACCGGCCGTCTTCGATGAGACAAAGCAATCCTAACGTGCTGCATGTGCAGGTCGGCTTGCGGTGGCCTGATGCAATAACCCTCTCCGCCCGAAAGCGTGCCCAACTCGGCAACATCGCCTAGCGCGCGCTCACCCACCGCCGGGCCATGTATACGAGGCCCAGCCACACAGCGCTTCCGACCAAGACCACGGCGAGCAACGACGTGGCCGGCATCCTGAGCACCCGCCACGCCACATCTGCCGCCAAAACGAGTAGTGTGAGCGCTGCCAGCCAAATCACTGGCCCCCACGCCATTCGTCCATTTACCCACAGAGACTTCACTTGATCACCGAAGCAGGCGCAATCTCGGTCTCACCCGCGACCACCCGGCCCTTAGGCTTTATGAAAAACGTGGCATCCCCAGGTAAATCGACTGTCGTCGAACTACCCAGAACGATACGCCCTACACGGTCCCCACGCTTGATGACCTTCCCCGGCCAGATGCTGACTTTCAGGCGGCTTGCCCACCAGCTTGTGATCATGCGCATCCCTACCTCGCCGTGCGGCGTGGTGATTTTGATCACCGCTTGGACGGGCGAAACCTTGTCCCTCAGATAGGGCGCGCCGTCTGTCGCGTTTCGATCACGGAACAGGGTCGAACCCTTGAACTCGACGGAGGTGACTGTCCCCGAGACAGGCAAACGAATCACATGCACGTCCCAAAACGATAGCCCGATAACGAAGTAAGTCTTGCCCTGATAACGGACGATATATTTCAAGTGACCGTCGGCCGGCGAGAGAATGCTGTCACCCGGCGGCGGGGTTCGACGGGGGTCGCGATCAAAAAACGCCAGGAATTGGGGATCGAAATCGCCGCCTTCGACCCATTCCTTGATCTGTGCCTCGGGATAGGCGGCGGTGGGAGGCAGGAACGGGCGTACCAGATGGTTCGGATACGGCCAGTTGCTCGCAACGCTCCACAGCGCTGCCAAACACAGCGCTATGATGCCCAGCTGCAACAAAATTATTGGCCGCATCCCGACGGGCTCGCTCGCGACCATTGTTCCTCCAGCTGCCGGGACACACGACGACCGTCGTCGATCACAATGATCTCCGACAACCACAGCCCCACACTCGTTCGCGGCCGCACGATCGGCTAGTCGAACCTCCTGAGCGCTTCAAGCGCGAAATGTTGGAAAAACGTGGCCTTCGCCTATAGCAAGCCGTCCGCCATACGCCGATTTTCGCGGTGGTGGGCTTCGATACCGAGTTTCGATGCAACCACGGTGATCCTTCCTGCGCGTGCGCGCAGCTTCATCAGTTTGCCCACGCGGACGAAGCGAACCGACGCGATCCCGTCGATCACCCCCGATTGCAGAAGTCCCCAACACCATTGAGCGCACCCCTAGCCGGGCAACTGGCGCAATATACGCCCGAGCGAATGTCGCCGGGATCGTTTTAACGACACATCCAACCTGTAGACGGATGGCATTTACTGGCTTTCCACGCCGCAAGGTTTAGCCAGTTTGCAAACTATATAATGTCCAGCTTGTTAGACTGTAATCCTGAAGTGAGGGACCAATATTGCTGGTCGCTGGCGTAACGTTGCTCAACCGGCTGATCGTACGCTCTCTGATGCCTCCTCAAGCTCGCGCAACTCGGCTCGAAGTTCGCGCACCATAGCTCGGATTGCCTCCCGCTGCCCGCCTTTGTCAGCGTTCCGGCTCACGGTCGCTTTGCCCTCATCCGCGCGCGGTCCTGTGGATTGCTCCCACGGTCGCCAGCGCTTGATCGCTTCCGCCTGCTTCGCCCGCCGCTCCGGGGTCCAACCGTTCGCCATGCTCTGCCTCCAAAAGTTTGTTCGGCTGATTTTCGATTTTGTCCGCGTGCGCGAGCGCGCCGTTGTTCACCTGTTGATGCCCGGCCGCGAAATTGGCTTGGCGGGCATAGACCACGGGCGGGTTCTTGATCGCCGCCAGTGTTTCGAGCGTCGCGCGGCATTGGCTTTGCGCTTTGAGAGCGAGGCGCATGTAAGTCTCGGCGGCTCCAAGATTGCTCAAAATGTTCAAGCCGGAGCGCTTCGTCAGGTCGAGAAACAGGGCATTAAGCGCGATAGCTTGCCCCGTCAGCATATCTTCCGCGCTGCCTAAATTACCTTTGCGAACCTCATCTGCGCGCTTTCGGATCAGCTCATAAGTCGTCTGCATGTCCAATTCGCCGAAGGTTGTGGCACCGAATTGGCCCACGATCGCCGCACCGGTGCAAGCGGGATCGAGTGCCGTCAGCACGCGCTTGCGCATCACGTCGGGGTTGGCAGGCTCAGCCTTCGCCACTGTTTTCGTTCTCGCCATGTGCGTTTACTCCGTTTCGAGGTGTTCCACGTGTTCCAAGTGTTCCAGCCATCAGAAATGGCTCAAACGCGTGCGCTTTAAGGCCCTTTGGCCGGAACACGTTAGCCTTGCGCCACATGTTCCAGGTGTTCCGCGCCATCGTCGGGGAGCGTCACCGCATACACGCGCTGCTTCCCCAGATCGGGAAGCCGCATGGATAGCGAGTTCGCCTTCCCATCGCGGCGGAGCACACCAGCCACAGCGAGGTGGCGAGCGGCTTGCTTGGGGTCCAAGCCTGCGCCGGTCCAAAGCTCGCCCCATGCAGCAGTAAGGATCAGCCATTCGCGCCCGCGCTCGCCGTCACGCCAGAACCCGGCGCGGTGGTTCACCGGGCGAAGCTCTGCGTGGGCGATAGGGTCCACCGGCTCGAAGCGCGCCGCGTGCGCGCCTATGAACCCGCGCACGCCTTCGAGTGCCTTCGCACGCTCCCCAGCCCCGCTCCCCCCCCGGCCGTCTATCCACGCGCGCAAGCATTCACCAGCCGCCCACGTCGCCTCGCCATCGTTCCACGGAAGCACACCAAGGCTCGCCGCTAACTCGCCCGCCGCCGCGATGATGGCGAAGCGGTCCGCCGCCCTCCCCACCTGCCCATCGGCCCCGGCCGGGAGGTTATCGCGCTTGAACGCTTCGACGTCGCGCCGGGCTTGCGCCACAAGCGCCTCGCGGTCCGCCGTCAAAGCTTCGAGGAACGCCGCGCCCGCCCAGCCGTGGTGATTGATTGCGCCGCTCTCCAACGCATGCGCGAAGGCGGCTCCCCCGGCCGCGCCGTGGAGATCGGCGAACGCGCCCAAGCCCTTCCCCGCGTCGGCTTCCAGATCGAGCACGCGCACGTCTTGCCCCGCCGCCGCGCCTCGCCCCGGCTTGTCACGCGCGATGGCGTCGCCAAGCCCAATCTCGCCCGATGACAGGTAAAGCACCCGCCACCGCCTTGCGTCGCGTGCGGCCCCGTCCTGTTTCGCGCGCGCCTTCCCGACACCGTTGCTCAGCATATAGCTAACCTTGTCGGCGACACCGGGCGGCGCTTGTCCCAATTCGTCCAGGCAAAGCAGCGTGTCGTTTCCCAGTTCCGCAACGCCTTCCATGCCGTTGTCGGTCGCGCGCCACATGACCATGCGAGCGGCATGTGGTCCCCACACGCTGGCGGCGGCGCGAAGGATCGTCGTTTTGCCCGATGACGATGCGCCCCGAAAATGCACCCCGCCGCCCTCATAGCCTAGCGGTTCCAGCAACGGCCCCGCGAATGCGGCGGCGATGCCCAGCGCGAGCCGCGAGTTTCCCACCGCCTTCGCGGCGACGTGCTCGCGCCAGCCGTCCAAACTCCCCGCTTGCTCAAAGGCGCGGCCGGGCGAACCCGCGCCCTGATATACGATGCGCTCGCCGTCGCCATCGCCGATAGCGCGTGAGGGGAGCACGAACACGGGGCCGGACCATCCCAGCCTTTCAGCGGCGCGGATACGAATCGTTGAGCGGACCTGGCTGAGAAAGGTTGCGAGGTGCTCGCGCGCCTTGCGATCGGTTCCCAGCGTTGCGCCGCGAGCGAGCAACATGCGGCGAACCTCACCACAGTCGCCTTCGAGCCATGCGTTGGGCATAGCCCATTCATGCTCGCCCCTGTCGCGGTCGCGCCAGCGAAGCAACTTGCCCCAGTTCCAACGGTTGCCGTCGCGCGTTTCTCCGAGCACGTCGATCCGGCTAGCGACGAAATCGGCCTTGTCGCCCGCCTGATACATTAGCGCGTCGCCATCATAGGCGAACCCGGCCGGGAGCGAGTCGGTGGGCGACTCCGGGGGGCTGGCGAGGTGATCGGCGAATGTATCGTGATCGTTGGCGGGCATGGCCCGTGCGGCCGTGGCCATGGCTCAATTCCTTATCGGTTGTGCGGGCTGCGCGAAGGCGGCGCACACGGCGTCCGGCCCCTTCGCCCGCAAGGCGTCATCGAAGTCCCAGCCGCGCGGGGGTGCGCCGGATAGGTGGGGTGGGCGTGCGACCAGCCCGCCGACGACGCGTGCCGCGTCGGCGGCTTTGGCCTCGCCCAACGGGTCCAGGTCCGCGCAGACGATGATCGCTGCGCAGGGCCAGCGGGTTCGCATTGCACGGGCCACCGCTTCCAGGTTGCCCGCTGTCATCGCGGCGATGCTGCACAACCCGGTCGCGGCGTGGATAGCCGCCGCCGTGGCCATGCCCTCGCATAGCGCGAGCGTGTCGCCGGGTGCGCCACGTCCCCAGCACAGGCCCGCCGTGCGAGCACCGGGGAGGAAGCGTTTGCACCCGTCCGTCGCCATGGCTTGGACGTTCCACAGCGCCCCCGTGGCGAGGTCGCGCATGGGCACCAGCAATCGACCGCTATCGGATCGAAGCCCTACCAGCGATAGCCCCTTGGCGTCGGCGTAGGGGTGCGCCGTGGCGGGGCTGGCAGACTCCCACAGCGCGATGGCGCCCGTTTGCGCCTCCATGTGCCGGGTGTGCGTCTCCGCGTTCCTAGCGGCCCGTTGGCGCGAGAAATCGGCGCCAGCACAGCGCCGTGTCACGCTTCCACCATCTGCCCGCCACGTTCCGTGCGCGCCCAGCCGATAATGGCCAAACGCTCCGGCCGGGCGCTTGTCTGAGTGGCACACTGCCCACCCGTTCAACCGCCCCGGCTTGTCGCCATCGGCGCGGAACCGGACGATGCCCCCCTCCGCCAGCTTGTCGGCGAGAGGGTCCACCGGGCGCACGCCAGCCGCCGCCATCGCTTCGAGGAAGCCCATGATTGCATCCGCTCTCATTGCTCCACCTCCCGCCGTCCAATCAGCTTGGCGAGCCATGTGGATTGCTTCTCCGACAGGCGGGCGAGGCACATGGCGTCGGCGAGGAACTTGCGCTCCACCGCATTGAAGCAATCGGCTTCGAGGCACCATTCGGCCGCGTCGCGGTGATCGAAGGGTGTAGGTGCGGTGCGTTGTTGGGCGTGTTTATCGCATTGGGCCGGAGCAAGCGCATGTTCCACTAGCGCTTCGATCCGCAGCCCGTAGGGTTCCAGCAACCGTGCGAGCGCAGCCGCTGCCGCGACCACCTCGCCACCATGATCGGAGCGCAGCCTTGCGGCGACGCCCACGATACGTCGCGCGTCGCCGGCCGGGATAGCGAGCGCGTTCATACGCGCCCCACGGCCCAAACGAGCGCGGCAATGACGGGCACGAGCGCGGCAGGAACGCCGCGGTGCGCGATCAGATGTTGATACCGAAGGATGGTCGGGTTATTGGCAGCGTGCGTCGCCACCAAGCAAATGCGCCCGGCCTCGCGGCTAAATGCTCCGGTGTCGCGGTGTATCTGGGACATGGCTCAATTGCCCTCCCCGTCGATTAGGGAGCGGATAGACGCGGCGCGGATCAGCGTGCGCCGCCCCACTTTCACCTTGGCGAGCGTGCCATCACCCATGAGTTGATAGAGCTTTGATCGACCGAGCCCGGTTGCGCGCATCGCACCGTCAATTGTGTAGCTTAGCGTTTCGGGAAATTTGTGAGCGGGTTCTTGGTGCACGGCGGGGATCTCCACGTCCGCGCCCAGCCGGGATGGCAAGGGCGGATAACTCCAGATTACCGCACCTCGAAATAGCCCCCTCTAAACTCTACCCGGAATTCAAAGCCGCGCGCGTTTCTTCCCAGCATTCCCGCACAATTCGGCGAGATACGGGCTTTGCATACCGTTCACTGGCGCGAGCCGCGACTTCGGCAATGATCGGCTGGCGCTTGCCCATCGGCCGGGGAACGTGAACATGAAACAGCCTTGGGACCGGCGATTCGTCGTCATCCGCCATGCGCGCCAGCGTTCGCCGTTCTTCCTCTACATCATAGGCGTGAGCCTCGAAGTCGTCTGATTCCAAGAACACCTTGCGGCCATCGGGTAGGATTTTTTCCGCTAACTTGGCGTAGATGGCGGCGAGATCGCTTTGGTCGCGGAAGTTAGCGATCGATGCGTTCTTGGCCGCTGCAACTGCATCGTTCCACAAGCCTTCGCACGTCGCGCCAACCCAAAACCGCTCATCCCATTCGAGCGCTGGCCTTCGTCCGGCTCCGGCGCGTGCTCCGCCACGTCCCACCCTGCCTCCCTGCGGCTCCGATGGTGGATGGGGAAGCGCGTCGGAGCGCGCAATTGTCGGCTGGCCAGCCTATCCCCAAGCCCGAACGTAAGCGAAACGTGGCGCACGGGGAAGCACACCAGCGTTCATTCCGGTGGATAAGCCGCGCGCCGCTTCGAGCTCTGCCCGGAACACGTGGAACACCGCGACACGCGGCGAGGTGTTCCGGCCGAACCCGCGCGTCTCAGCCTATTATTGGCCTAGGAACACGTGGAACACCGGGAACACCCCATTTTGAACGCATCGCGGGAGCGTGGGCTTACGCCGCCCGCTTCGCACGATGGCTAGCGAGGTCCACCACACCCTCCCCAGCCGCCGTGGGCGCGAGATACGCCGCCCACGCGTTCATGAGGTCGCGGCGCTTATCCAGCAGGTCGCCGCGCTGATAGGCGCGCATCGTGGCGTTGCCGACAACGTGCGAGAGCGACGCTTCGATCACGTCGATGGGGAAGGTCGCCACCTCGCCCGCCCAATCGCGGAACGTGCTCCGCCAACCGTGAACTGTTGTGTCGGGCGCGACGAGCTTGTTCGCCTTGGCAAGCGTGACATCCCACAGCGGACGGCCAGCGCGCTCGCCGGGGAACACCACCTCGCCCGGGTCCATACTGCGCCGCGCCTTGGCTATTGTTTCGAGAATCGCGTGCGCTGGCGCGGAGAGGGGCACCGCATGGTCACGCTTCTTCTTCATGCGCGCGGCCGGGACGCGCCACACGGCGGCTTCGAGGTCCATTTCCCCCCACGTCGCGCAGCGCGTCTCTTTTGAACGCGCCGCCGTAAAGATCGTGAATAGCAGCGCCAGTCGCCCCACCGTCTCCGGGGCCTCGCGCAGTTTGGCGATCACGCCAGCCGCTTGGGTATAGTCCACCGCCGGGTGATGTTCGGCGGCTTCATGCGCCGGGAACGCGGCTTTGGTATGCTCCGCCAGATCGGGCGAGGGTCCACGCATCCCGTTGACGTGGGCATAGGCCAGCACCTTGCTGACAAGCTGGCGCACACGCCGCGCCGTCTCCGGCTTCTCGTTCCAGATCGGCTCCAGCGCGGCGAGCACCATCGGCCCGTCCACCTTATCCACGGGCACGTCGCCGAAATGCGGGAAGGCGAAGCGTTGAAGCCTCCCAATCCACCGCTCCGATAGCGCCGGGGTACGAAAACGCTGCAGCCCGTGAACTATCGCCGCCACCTTGGCGAAGGTGCGCTCCCGGGCTTCCATCCGCTGGACTTTCGCACGGCGCTTGTCCGCCAGCGGGTCGCCGCCCGCTTTCACCTTGTCGCGTAGATCATCCGCCTTCTTCCGGGCCTCGCCAAGCGTCACGTCAGCGGCGGAGCCAAGTCCGAACTCGCGCGCCCGGCCGTCATGGGTGACGCGGAGCACCCACGCCCGCCGATCAGCCTTCACCACCAACGAAAGGCCCTGCCCATCGGCATAGCGGCCCGGCCTCACCGCGTTCTTGACCGTTAAAGTCGTCAGCTTGGCCATGCCTATTCTCCGCTCCGTAGGACGTTCGAGTCCGTCCCCAACACCGTCCCCACTGTATTTGGGGACGGAGGCGAACGTCAACGGATAGTTGGGGACGGTAGCAGTTGGCTTTCCGCCAAAAGCTGACGGTTTACAGGCACTAGCGAACACTGGCGAACGACCGTTTGGTGCCTTTCCCGGCACCAGTCACCGCTGTGAGCCGCTGTCGCGCCGCGCCGTAACTAGGAAGGCCGAACGGACCGCCTTATCACTTCAGGACGTCGCGTCGACTAGACATTTCGTCGGACACGGCAGGATGCGCCCTGCGCTCGGCAAACCCCTGGTCTCGCGCGCGAGCAGGCGACCGGGTTCGACGGGTCCGGGCAACTGCCAACGCTCGGTATCCGCCGCCGAAAAGCCGAAGCGACCATAATAGCTCGCATCGCCGATCAGAAGCATCGCGCGCGCACCGGTACGGTCCATACAGGCGCGGATCAGGCGCGCACCGATGCCTTCGCCCCGATGCGTCGCCGCCACCGCAACGGGACCGAGCAGCGTTAGCGCGCTGCGTTTGCCCCACGCGTCTTCGAGCGCGATCGGCCAGCACTGCAGCGCGCCAACCAGCTTGCCGGGTGCATGCGGATTGCGAATGCACAAGCTGAGTTCGGCGATCGGCTCGGCTCCCGCGCGCAGCCGATAAGCGGTGCGTGCCCGCCGATCCGCGCCGAACGCCTCGTCGAACAAGACATCCGCCGCCGCGGCGTCGCTGGGTAGCAGTGGCTCAATCCTCACGCCGGAACGGTCCCATCGCGGCAAGTTCGGCGGCGTGGGCCACGACCGCCGCGCGCTCGCGATCGAGATAGTCGGCGATTGCGCGCCGCAGCCCCGCGTCCGCGATGAAATGCGCTGAGCGTGTGATCGTGGGCAGATAGCCACGCGCGAGCTTGTGACTGCCTTGGGCACCGGCTTCCACGCGTCGGCGACCGTGCGCGATCGCCCAGTCGATCGCCTGATAATAGCAAAGCTCGAAGTGCAGGAACGGCACGTCCTCGCTGCATCCCCAATACCGCCCGTAGAGCGTCTCGCTGCCGATGAAGTTGAGTGCGCCTGCGATGTAATCGCCACCACGTTTCGCCAACATCAGCAACGTGCGTTCGCCCATCCGTTCGCCCACCAGGCTGAAGAACTGGCGCTTGAGATAAGGCTGACCCCATTTGCGCGCGCCGGTATCCTGGTAAAAATGCCAGAACACGTCCCAATGTGCCTCGGTGATGTCCGCTCCGGTCAGATGTTCGATGGTGACGCCATCTTCCAATGCAGCTGCGCGCTCCTTGCGGATCGCCTTGCGCTTGCGCGAGGCGAGCGCGCCCAGAAACTGTTCGAAATCAGCGTAGCCTGCATTTTCCCAGTGGAACTGCTGATCCTCGCGAATCAGCCAGCCCGCGATCTCGAACGGTGCGAGTGTGTCGGGTTCGATGAAAGTCGCGTGCGCCGAAGATAGCCCGTTCTGGCGGCAAAGCGTCTCCGCCGCCAGCAGCAGCGCGGGTGCCATCGCCGGATCGCGCAGCAGCAGGCGCGGACCGGTCGCGGGCGTGAAGGGCACGCTGATCTGCAGCTTGGGATAGTAGCTGCCACCCGCGCGCTCGAACGCATTCGCCCACGCGTGATCGAACACATACTCGCCCTGGCTGTGCGACTTGAGATAGGCGGGAAGGATCGCAGCGGGGCGGTCGTCCGCGCCGTCGATCACGATATGGCGCGCTGCCCAACCGGTGCGTGGGCTGGCCGAGCCACTCTCCTCGATCGCGGTCAGGAAGGCGTGGCGTGTGAAGGGATTGTCGGTCCCCGCGCACGCATCCCAATCGTCGGCGTCGATTTCGGACGCGGCCTCGATCAGGCGTGCGGTGATCGTCGGGGGGCAAGCGTCGGCGATGATCGGGGCACTCCGGCCAGGGTCAATCGCGGATATAGCGCGCGCGCCCGAACGCGGGAGGGGCGGTTTGGTCGCGGGCTTACGGGTGAAGTGCGACGACCGCGTCGATCTCCACCGGCACGCCCAGCGGCAGCGACGCCACCCCGACCGCCGAGCGCGCATGTCGGCCCGCGTCGCCGAAGACCTGCACCATCAAATCGGATGCGGCGTTCCCCACCTTGGGATGATCGGTGTACTCAGGCGTGGCAGCCACGAAGACGCCGAGCTTGACGACGCGCGCCACGCGCTCGAGCAGCCCGGCCGCATTCAGTTGGGCGAGGATGTTGAGCGCGCACTGCCGCGCCGCCGCCTCGCCGCCCGCAAGATCGATCTCCGCGCCCAGACGCCCCTTGGGATAGCTGCCGTCGGCGCCGAAGGGCACCTGCCCCGAAGTGTAAGCGAAGCCCCCCGCTTCAACCACCGGGACATAGTTTGCCACCGGCGGGTTGGGGCTGGGCAGCTCGATACCGAGCGCGGCGAGACGATCAAGGACGGACATCGGTGTCTTCTCCGGAGTTGAAAGATCAATCGCGCGCGCGCGGATCGAGCGTCGCGCGCGCGTCGAGCAGCGTCTGCGGCGTGACCGCAAGCGCGCAAGAACAGGCGATCAGGCTTGGCTCATGCGCTTCGAGGAAGGCCAGCGTCGCGGCGAGCAGCGCCGGATCGCCCGCGCGTCCCCGCAGCGTCGCGACATCGAGCCCGGTCACGTCGAGCAGGCGCGGACCCAATTGCGCATCGCCGATCACGAATGTCAGCGCGCGCAATGCCAGCGTTTCGGCTTCGATGCGGGCGGCGCGCGCGTTGCTTATCATGTCGCATATGTGTCTAATCGGTGACGCCGCGCGAGGGAAGAGTGGTCGCCGTTCCGCCAAGCGCCCCGCCGGGCTACGAACGCGCGGTGAACTCGCCCGCGATTATCCTCGTGCGCCCGCAGCTAGGCGAGAATATCGGTGCGGCCGCGCGCGCGATGCTCAACTTCGGGCTGACCGATCTTCGGCTGGTCGCCCCGCGCGATGGCTGGCCCAACCCCGCCGCTGGCCCTGCGGCGAGCGGCGCGGACGGGGTGCTGCGAGACGCGCGCGTGTTCGCGAGCATCGCCGAGGCAGTGGCCGATGTGCGCTATCTGTACGCGACCACGGTGCGCCCGCGCGGCATGACCAAGCCCGTCGTAACGCCGGCCGCAGCCGCCGCCGAGAGCGCTGCGCGGCCGGGATTGACCGCGCTGATGTTCGGCCCCGAGCGATCGGGCCTTGAAACCAACGATGTCGCGGTGGCGCACGCGATCGTGACGGTGCCGGTCAACCCCGATTTTGGCAGCCTCAACCTCGCGCAGGCGGTGCTGGTGTGCGCGTACGAATGGGCGCGCGGGCGCGGGCCCGAGCGCGCGATCGACAATTATGCCGGCCCTGCGCCGATGGCGGAGCTGGAAGGCCTGATCGGTCAGCTCGATGCGGCGCTGGTGCCGACAGGCTATTACCGGGTTCCGGCGCGCGTCGAATCTTCCAGACGCACGGTGCGCAATCTGCTGACGCGGCCTGCCTACAGCGCGCAGGAGGTGCGCACGTGGCGCGGCATCATTTCGGCGTTGACGAAGCGGCGACGGGACTGACCGGCGCACCCATCGTGTCGACAAGAAACGCCGCCGAACGCCGCAGCATGTCCGCGCGCGCATCGCCATCGTCGAGCTGGTGATCGAGGCCCGGGTAGACGATCAACCTGTGCGGCTTGCCCGCGTGCACCAGCGCCGCGTCCATGCGGCGCGCCTGGGCGATATCGACGTTCAGATCCTTGTCGCCCTGGAAGATCAGCACCGGCACCCCGATCCGCGCCGCGTTCTTTGCGGGCGATCCTTCGACGATGTGCGGGCCGGTGCCAATGAAATCGCGCCGAATGCGCTCGTCCTCGAACCCCGCGCTCTCCGATTTGAGCAGCGACAGATCGGTCACCGGCGCGACCGCGATCGCCGCCTTGTAGAGCTTGGGATCGAGCACGTTGGCCTGCAGCGCCGCATAGCCGCCGTAGCTCCACCCGAAGATCGCCAGCCTGCTCGCATCTGCATGTTGCGAGAGCAGCCAGCGCGCACCATCGTTGATATCTCCCATCGCGATATGCCACGATTTAAAGCCGTTCTCGACGAACCATTTCTCGCCATAGCCCGACGAGCCACGAAAATTGGGCTGAAGCACCGCGTAACCGCTCGCTGCCCAGAATTGCGCGAGCCAATCGAACCCGCGCTCGTCGCGCGCCGAGGGGCCGCCGTGCGGCATCACGATCGCGGGCAGGTCCGAGAGATCGGTTTTCCCCGGCGGGAGCGTGAGATAGGCGGGAATGCGCGTGCGATCGGCAGCCGCGTAATCGACCGCGCGCACGGCCGCCATCTTACGGCCAACGAGTTCAGGGCGCTCGGCGAAAAGCAGGGCGAGTTCATGCGTATCGGCGTTGTAGATGTAGAAGGTGCCCGGATTGGTATCGGACCCGGCGTAGATCAGTTTCTTCTTTCCGTTCCAGCTTTCATCGAGGATCGTCACCTGCGGGGTATCGGGCAACGCCTTGCGCAGTAAACGCGCCAGCCGTTCTATATTGGAATCGAAGAATTTGTATTCCGTGCTGTCCAGCGTGTAGCGCGCCGCAACCGGGCGCGCGTATTTGCCGATGCGCATCACCCCATCGACATCGACCTTGTCGCTTGCGAACAGCAGTTCCTCGTGCCCCGAACCATCGGCCGCGAGCCGGTAGAGCGCACGGCGACCGTCCTTGGGCTTGAGTGCGAGGATCGACTTGTCATCGCCATCGAAGCCGATGACATCGGTACCGCCGCCGCTGAACAGATCGTCGGTGCCCACGGTGGTCCACGTCTTGCCGTCCTCCGCGCGCACCGCGTATCGCATCGCGCGCTTCCATGCACCGCTGAAGTCCTTGGACCCGAGCGAACGGATGCGGACATGGCCGTGGCTGTCAGTGGCCAGCCCCATATTCTCCTCCCGATACGGTTCCAGCGTGTGCATTCTCGTGGTCGTGACATCGACGAGTTCGGCCCCCAAGCCCATCGAACCATCGCCGCCGACGCGGGCGCGGATACCCATTACGATATGCGCTGGATCGTCGGGCAGAAGATCCAGTATCTCGCCGCTCGACTGCATCGGCCCGGAGTCGGCCGCGGTCGGCTGGCGTCCGAGCAGCTTCACGTTGCGGCCGTCGCGGTCCACGGCAAAGATGCGCGTAAAGCTGAGCAGCGTGCCTTCGACGTTGGCGGGGGTGAAGAGCGTGCAGATCAGGCGCACATCGGTTTTGAAGGTGCAGCCCTGCAACGCGAACTCACTCTTGGTGTCGGCGATAATCGGGGCGCGCTTGTCTGTGCCGAGATCGTGGACGATCGCGACCGATCGGGTGCCGTCGATCGGCGCGACCACCACGAGCGCGTTGCCCTCGGGCGAAAGCGCGATCGCGCCCACATCGGGCCTTGCGCCGAATCTGGCGGCGAGATCGTCGAGGTGGGGCAGCGCGGGCGGCGCGGCGTGCGCGGTGGTTGCAGCGGCGAGCGCGATCAGGAGCCAGAGCGCGGGATGCCGGCGGATCACGGCTTGGCCCCGGGCGAGAGATGGGCTTCGAGGAACGCGGCGGAGCGGCGCAGCATGTCCGCGCGGGCATCGCTGCTCTCCAGACCGTGACCGAGGCCGGGATAGGTCTTGAGTTCGGCGGTTTTGCCCGCGCGTTTGAGCGCCGCCTCCATCGCCCGCGCCTGCGCGGGATCCACTACGATGTCGCGTTCGCCCTGGAACATCATCACGGGCGCTGCGATTTCCGCAGCGCGGCGCGCGGGCGATCCTTGCGTAAGGTGATCGCCCGTCCCGATGTAGGCTCGCTCGGCCGAGTAGGTGGAGGAGACCGGGTTTTGCTGGTCGCGCAGCAGCGCCAGATCAGTCACCGGCGCGACCGCGACCGCTGCCTTGTAGAGCTGGGGCTCGATTACATTGGCCTGCAGTGCGGCATAACCGCCGTAGCTCCAGCCGACGATTGCAAGGCGCGTTGAGTCGGCGATGCCCTGCGCAACAAGCCAGTGCGCGGCATCGTTCACGTCGCCCATGGCGGCTGCCCAGTCCTGAAAACCGTTCTTGCGATACCAGGCCTGCCCATATCCCGCCGATCCGCGATAATTGGGCTGGATGACCGCGTAGCCGAGTTGCGCATAATATTGGGGCCACCAATCGAACCCCCATTCGTCGCGCGCGGCTGGGCCGCCGTGAGGCATGACGAGCGTGGGCAGATTTTTGGCCGACCTGCCGGGTGGCAGGGTGAGGTAGGCCGGTACCATCGTCCCGTCGCGCGCGCGTACCGCCACTGTGCGAACCGCGCCCAGCGTCATCCCCTCTAGACGCGGCCGGACCTCGGTGATGACGGTCAACTTGTGCGTTGGCCGATCGAGCAGATAGTAACGGCCGGGATCGCGGTCCGATCCCGCGAAGATCACCAGCCGATTGCCGTCCCAACTCTCGCCGCGAATGCTGACGAGCGGCTTGCCGGGCAGCGCAGCGCCCAGTTGAGCGGACAGCTTGGCCATCGCCGGATCGAACCACTCGACCTGTCGGCGATCGGTTGCAAAGGATGCGCCAACGACATGGCCGTATCTGCCCGAACTCACGACATCGTCCACATCGACATCGGGGCGGGCGAGGACAACCGTCTCGGCGTCCGTACCGTCGAGTGCGTGCCGGACCAGCGCCATGCGGCCGCCGACCGGTCGGCGCGCATAGAGCTGATCGCCATCGATCGCCAGCGGCTCGAAACTGCTCCGGCCGCCGCCGATGATAGCGCTGACGAGCGGACGCCATACGCCGCCTGCCGCGGTGCGGTAGCTGTAATCGATGCGTGCACCCGCCTGTTGCCAGGTCAATCCTTCGCCGCTGGCACCGGGAAGGAACGGTCGAACGCCACGAAGGCGGACTTGGCCGCGATTATCCGTTATGAAGAGAACACCATCCTCCCGCGGCGATTCGATCTGAGCGCGCTGGCCGGTCTTGAGATTTAGCCGCACCACGCGAAACCCGGACTTCGCCTGCGCGAGGCGCGAATTGCGCGTATCCTCCGCGAAGACCTGTTCGGCCAACAGGATCTCGTCCGGTGAATCGACGAGGCGATCGATCATTTCACCGTCGCTCGTGCTGAAGCCGCCGGTCACGTCGCCGGTCTGCGTGCGCCCGAGCGAGCGCGCCCCGCTACCATCGGGAGAAACCGCGATCAGGCGCTCGAACGTCATCATGCCGCGATCGACCTTGCCCTCGGTCCTGAGCGAGCACACGAGCCGATCGATCTTGGCCCATTCGCAGCTGCTAAGTCGCACGCCGGTTGAAGGCTTGTCCGCGAACACTGCCTTTGCGCCGCCTCCATCGAGCGTGGCAATGACCAGCGCGGTACCGCCTTCCTGTGTTGGCGACAGGTAAGACACCATCCGTCCATCGGGTGATGGCTCGACGTTGCGGATGTCAGGAAGCGCGCCGAACGCTGCCGCGAGATCGGGCGAGGCGGCGGGTTGCGCTGCCAAGGGGGACGCGCCGAGGAGCGCGACGAGCGCGGTGACGAGTGAGCGCATGGAAACCTTCCCCCAAATTATGACCGGCACGCTAATCCCTCCCCCAATACTGGCAAGGCCCTCCACGTCGCACCGCATGGCCCTAACCAGGTCCATTGACTTTCGTGCCCGCCCCGCGCAGACAGCGCCGCTCGCAATCGGCCCCGCACCCCGAGTGAAGCGGTGGCCGCGCGTTCGCCTGTCTGGCGAAGTGGCGCTCAGACCTCGGGCTTTGTGACAACTGCGGATTGGAATGTGAATGTCGAAGCGTATCGGTGCCAAGTATAAACTCGATCGCCGCATGGGCGAAAATATCTGGGGTCGCCCCAAGTCGCCGGTCAACAAGCGCGAATATGGCCCAGGTCAGCATGGCCAGCGCCGCAAGCAGAAGGTCAGCGATTTCGGCATTCAGCTTCGTGCCAAGCAGAAGCTGAAGGGCTATTACGGTAACGTCACCGAAAAGATGTTCCGTGCGATCTACGAGGAAGCATCGCGTATGAAGGGCGATACCTCGCGCAACCTGATCGGGCTGCTCGAGATGCGGCTCGACATGGTAGTCTACCGCGCCAAGTTCACGCCGACGATCTTTGCCGCGCGCCAGTTGGTTAACCACGGTCACGTGATGGTGAACGGCAAGCGCTGCAACATCGGCTCGGCCCGCGTGAAGCCCGGCGATGTGATCGAACTGGGCACGAAAGCGCGCGAAATGGCGCTGGTGCTCGAAGCCCAGAGCCTCGCCGAGCGCGACGTTCCCGAATATGTCGCGCCCGATGGTGCCTTCAAGGTGACCTACGTGCGCGTGCCGACCCTGGACGAGGTGCCGTATCCGGTGAAGATGGAGCCCAATCTGGTGGTGGAGTTTTACTCGCGCTAGCGATGGAGCGACCGCACGCGCGTGCGAACTGCTCCTCTCCCCTTGCGGGAGAGGGATACGCAGCCTTAGCGAGGCAAAGCCGAGGTTAGGCGCGGTTGGGCGAGGGGTCTGTCTCGCCCGACAGAGCCCCCCTCACCCGACTGTGCCTAGGTTCGCGTGAAGAACGCTCACCAAGGCTTCGTAGCCCTCTCCCGCAAGGGGAGAGGGGAAAGGCCCCCATGCCCGCCCACTCCGCCCTAATCACCGTCATGGACAAGGCCGCGCGCAAGGCCGCGCCCAAGCTGCGGCGCGATTTTAACGAGGTCGCCAACCTTCAGGTCAGCCGCAAGGGGCCTGCCGATTTCGTCAGCCAGGCCGATCGCATGGCGGAGGCCACGCTGCGCGACGAACTGCGCAAGGCGCGGCCCGATTACGGCTTCCTGATGGAGGAGGAGGGCGAGATCGCGGGCAAGCCCGGCATGCCCCGCTTCGTCATCGATCCGATCGACGGCACGTCCAACTTCCTCCACGGTATCCCCCACTTCGCGATCTCGATCGCGGTCGAGGAGGCGGGGCAGATCGTGGCGGGGCTGGTGTATCAGCCGCTCACCGACGAGAGCTTCTGGGCCGAACGCGGGCGTGGTGCATGGTTGCAGGACGCGCGGCTGCGAGTCAGCGCCCGACGCGACCTGGCCGATTGCCTGATCGCCACAGGAATCCCTTTCAAGGGCCACGGCGATCTCCCCGAATGGACCGCGATTGCCGACGCGGTGATCCCCGAGGTCGCGGGCATCCGCCGCTTCGGCTCGGCAGCGCTCGATCTCGCGTGGGTGGCGGCGGGGCGGTTCGATGGCTTCTGGGAACGCGGGCTGCAGCCGTGGGACATCGCAGCGGGCGTGCTGCTGGTGCGCGAGGCAGGCGGTTACGTCACCGATTACCGCGGCGGCGACAAACCGATCGAGCGCGGCGAGGTGGTCGCGGGCGCAGACGGCATCCACTCCAAGCTGCACCGGCTGGTGGCGGGGGCCTTGCGGGGCTGAGGGCACCCGAGCTACCGCGCCCACCCTTCCACATCACGCATCGACACCAGGCTCACCTGCTCCGCCCCCGGCACGGTGCGCTTGCCCATCGGCCCCAGCACCTTCGCGCCCAGCTCGACGAACCGCTCCACGCCCGCGTCCGCCATCGTCTCCACGCTCTCACGCCAGCGCACGAGGCCAGTCACCTGCTCCACTAGCAATCGCGCGATGTCGGAGGGTGCGACGACCGGCGAGGCCGTGACATTGGCCACCAGCCGCACGAACGGCGCGTGGATCGTCGCCGTCGCCAGCGCATTGGCCATCGCACGCGCGGCGGGCTCCATCAGGCGGCAGTGGAACGGCGCAGACACCTGCAGCCGGATCGCCTTCCGCGCGCCGAAATCCTTCGCCAGCAGGATGGCGCGATCGATTGCGCCCGCATGCCCCGAGAGCACCACCTGGCCGGGCGCGTTATCGTTCGCCGCCTCGCACACCTCGCCGTCTGCTGCCGCCGCCGCCACCCCGCGCGCAGCCGCGAGATCGAGGCCGAGCAGCGCCGCCATCGCCCCCTCGCCCTGCGCTACCGCGTCCTGCATCGCGCGCCCGCGCAACCGGAGCAGCCGCGCGGTCTCGGCCAGTCCCAGCGATCCTGCCGCGCACAGCGCACTATATTCACCCAGACTGTGGCCCGCCACGAACGCCGCGCGTGCGGACAGCCGCACTCCGCCCTCGCGTTCGAGCACCCGCAGCACCGCGAGGCTGACCGCCATGATCGCGGGCTGTGCGTTGGCGGTGAGCGTCAGTTCCTCCTCGGGCCCCTCCCGCATCAGACGGAACAGGTTCTGGCCGAGCGCCTCGTCCACCTCGGCGAAGACCTCGCGCGCGTGGATGCTTGCGGTGGCAAGTTCGGCCCCCATGCCGATCTGTTGGCTGCCTTGGCCGGGGAAGAGGAAAGCGGTTGTCATCGCATGGCGCTAAGGCCGTGCTGCGGCGATGTCACGCCCGTCCATATTCGCATATTCGCGCGCGCCTGCTATCGCGGATGATCGACGGGAGTGGACGGCAATGCGCTGGGGGTTGGCGATCATCGCGATGGCAATCGTCGCCGGGGCTGGCGCGCGCGCCGACACGCCGGGCGCGGCACCGTCGTTGCTCGCGGACGATCCGGTGATGGCACCCGAGCGCTGCAGCGCCATCGCGGTGCCGCTGATGGTGCCGATGATCTTCATGATCGGCGATCGTGCGCCCAAGGATGACGCGGCGCGCGCAAGCCTGCTCGCCGCCGCCGACGATGCGATGCGCCCCACCGACGCGCATAACGCCGCCGCAGCGTTGCTCGACGATTCGCGCCCCGTGCATACCGTGGAGAGCACCAAGCGCGCCTGCACACTCGCGCAGGCGGCGATCCGTGGCGGCGTGATCGACACCTATGTGTTGCTCGGCGAGCTGTTGACCAACGCCGCCAAGGCCGATGCCGAAAAGGAGTGGGCGATCCTCGCCTTCCAGCGCGCCGCCCAGGTCAACAATCCGTACGCGCGGATGTGGATCGAGGTGGTTCGCGTGCACGAACACGCCGCGACGCCCGAGCGCCGCAAGGCGGCCGCCCAGGCGCTGCGCGAACTGGCGGCAACAGGCTTCGCGCCCGCGCACATGTATCTGGGCAACGCCGCGCTGGAAGGCTGGGAGCACAAGCCCGACGCCGAGGAGGCGCGCGGCGAGTTCGAGACGGCGGCTCGCGGCGGTGTCGCCGAAGCGGCCGAGGCGCTGGGCAATATGTACCAGAACGGCGCGGGGTCAATTCCGGTCGACCCCGCGCGCTCGGAGCAATGGTTCGCGCGCGCGTATGCGGCGGGCCGACCGTTCGCGGCGATCGACGCGGGGGTAGAGGCCGAATCCCAGCGCCGCGTCGACCATGATTACCGACGCGCGCTGGCGTGGTTCCAGCGCGCCGCCGACGCGGGCTTCATTTCGGCAAAGGCAGAGATGGCGAAGACCATCGCCTTCATGCTGACTGACCCGCACGAACTGCCGCGTGCATGCGGCCTTGCGCGCGAAGCAGCTTCAGCCGGGTTCCGATCCGGCTATGGCACACTCGGCGCGATGCAGATGCAGGGTATCAGCTGCGCGCGCGATCCGAAGGCGGGCATGGCGTCGCTCGAACATGCGATCGATATGGGCAGCATCGATGCGATGAACCTGCTCGCCCGCGAACTTGCAATCGGGAGATCGGTGCCCAGGGACGTGGCGCGTGCCAAGCTGCTCTTTGAGAAATCCGCGAACGGCGGTCTGACAGCATCGGCATGCAGTCTGGGCACGTTGATCGCAATAGAACAGCCGGGACCAGCTGGGTTGAAGGCTGCGTTCAAATGGCTGGCGATAGGCGCAGGGAATGGCTGGACCGAGTGCCAGGCATTTTTGGGCGACGCGATCGCGCGCGGGCAGGTGAGCGAGGTTCCCAACCGGCTCGCGGGTGTGGAGCTGCTCGATCGCGCGGTGGGCGGTGGATCGACGACCGCGCAGGTCGCGCTCGGTAGTCTTTACGCGAGCGGCACCGGCGTCGCGCGCGATCCCGAGCGCGCGCGCAAGCTGTTCGAAGCGGCGGCGGCGAAGAACGACAGCGCTGGGGTCACGGCGCTTGGCATGTGTTACGTAACCGACGCGTGCGGCGTCCCGCGCGACCCGGCGAAGGCGGTGCAACTGCTCGAGCGCGCGGTCGCGCTCGGAAACAGCAACGCGCGCGTGAATTTGGGCTTGATGCTGCTCCATGGAATGCGCGTGACTGCGGACCGTCCGCGCGCGATCGGGCTGTTGATCGAGGCTGCCGAGGCCGGGAACCCGAACGCGATGCGCGGGCTGTATGAAGCCTATCATGATCCGTCCGCGCTCGACCGCGACGGTGCCAAGGCGTTTGCATGGGCGAAGCGCGCGGTGGAGGCAGGCAATCTCTCCGCATTGAATGTGCTCGCCGATTGCTACCGCACCGGCGAAGGCACGCCGCGCGACACTGCGCTCGCGGCGCAGACGTACAAGCGCTCGGCCGAGGCGGGCAACGTCGATGGCATGAACGCGTGGGGACTGTTGCAGCTGGAGGGCAGCGGGACCCCGCGCGACATCGCGGGCGGGGCAAAATACATCCAGATGGCGGCCGAGCGCGGCGTTCCCAACGCGCTGATGACGTTGGCCAGCCTCTATAACGGGCGCATGCTGGGCGAGCGCGATCCGGTGCGCACGCTCGCCGCGATCACGCTGGCAATCGTCTTCAACGACAAGTTCCAGCAGTCAAACCACGTCTCGGCGCTCGATAGCGTCCGCCAGATCAACGCCGCCACGCTGCGCGACCACCTTCGCGCCACGCTCCCGCACGACGATCTTGTCCGGGCCGACACGCTGATCGCCGAGATGGCGGGGAAGATCGGCCCGCAAGGCGCGCGTTGATCCGAGCGGTTCAACGCGGCGTGAACAGCACCTCGGTGACGCGCCGCTTGCCGCCAACCACGCCGAGCTGGACGATCACGTCGATCACGGCGCGCACGTAGCGCTCGATATCGTCGGTTCGCAGCGCGGTGCCCGCTCCACGCGCGATCATCGCCAGCTGCTCGATCGCGCCTTCGGGCGAGTTGGCGTGGATCGTGCTGATCGAACCCGGATGGCCGGTGTTGACCGCGCGCAGGAAGCTCAACGCCTCCGCGCCACGGATTTCGCCCAGGATGATCCGATCGGGGCGCAGGCGCAGTGTCGCCTCGAGCAGATCGGCGGCGGAGACCGAAGCCTCGCCCAGCCGCCCGCGCACTGCCACCAGGCCGATCGCGTTGGGCTGCGTGATCTGGATTTCGGGAGTGTCTTCGATCAGCACGAGGCGTTCGCTCTGGCGTGCCTCTTTCAGCAGCGCATTCAGCAGCGTGGTCTTGCCGGTCGCGGTGCCGCCCGCGATCAGGATCGTGCGGCGGGTGCGGACGGCGGCCGCGAGGAAGCCGTGGGTGTCGCCCGCGTCGAGTTGCGCGCTCAACGCTGCGTCCTCGACGGTGCGCGTGTGCGCCGCCTCGCCGACATGAGCAAACGCGCCCGCCGCCGCATAATCCCCCAGCGTCAGATCGGGGACGACGTGCTTGCGGATCGCAACCGCGACATGCCCGCGCGTTGCAGGAGGTGCGCACACCTGGACGCGCGCGCCATCGGGCAAAGTCGCGGCGAGCAACGGGTGTTCGCGGCTGATGCCCTGATCGGACGAGGCGGCGATCTGGCGCGCAAGCCGCCACAGTGCGGCATCGTCGAGCGTCGGTGCGTCGTGGCGCTCGATGCCCAAACCGGTTTCGAGCCAGAGTTCGTGCGGGCGGTTGATGTAGATATCGGTCACGTCGGCGCGCGCCAGATGGCGCGCGAGCGGGGTCAGGAAGGCTTCGAGGAAAACGCGGGGCTGGGCACTCATGCCTATGCAGCCGGACCCACGGCGGTGAAATCAAGATCGCGCGCGACGAAGATACGCACGTTTGCACCTTGGGGCGTCTTGATCGTGGGCGGGATATTGAGGTTGTTGCTCGCCTCGTTGGCGAGGCCGGTCGCCTGGTTGGCGGTACCGACGATCACGGTGTTGCCGTTGCTGAGCGATGCGCTCGCGGCGCTGATGCCACCGGTTAGCACCGAAAGCAGGATCGCGCCGCCATAGCGTTGCAGGAAATGGCGGTTGACCTTGCCGGGCAGGCCGCCACGGCCGAGATCGTCGATCGCAGGCGAACCGAGCGCGATGGCAACGCCATCGGGGCGGATGAGGCGCGTCCAGACGATGAAGACGCGACTGGCCCCCTGCGCGACGCCGCTGTTGTATTGGCCGATTACGCGGCTTCCCGCAGGGATCAGGACAGCAGAGCCATCGAAGGAGAGAACGTCGCGGTTGACGATCGCGCGCGCATAGCCCGGCAGGTCCGAGTTGAGCGCGGTCTCGAGAACGGCGGCGACGATCGCGCCCTGCGGGATCAGCCGATCAAGGTGGGCAAGGCGGGTGGCCTGCGCGCTCTCCACCTCCGCACCACCGACCCGCGAGGCGAAACTCTCGTTGCTGTTCAGGCGGGGTGCGGAAGTGCCAGCGGCTGCTCCGGCTGCTCCGGCCGCGACGGCAGCGGCGGTCGCGCCGGTGGGATCGGCGGCGCTGGGCGCAGCCTGGGCGAGCTGGACGGGGCCGGTGTCGGCCGCAGCGACGGGCGCGCCGCCGACCGTCGACGCCGTGCCTGCAGAGGTGATGCCCGCCGGAGTTGCAACGCTGAGCAACGCGATCTGGGCGGGAGCCGTGCCGTCGGCAGGGGCGGGTCCGGTGGTTGCGTCAGAGCGCGCGGGGGCGAGATCGACGATCAGCGTGGGCGCGCGCAGGCGTGCACGTTCGCGCTCGGCCGCGCCTGTATCGATTGCGGACGGTACGGCCCGGATCGGTGCCGCGACGAAGGGGGGACGGGGAGTTGGCGCGACAACAGGCGTGATGACGACTGGCGCGGGCGCAGGCGCGGGCGTGCTGGTGAAGGACGCGGGCAGAACAAGCGGCGCAGGCTCGGCACTGCTGGGCGCGGTGAGCGGTGGCAACTTGGTCTCGCGCTCGGCCCGCGCGCTGCGATTGGCACCGAGGCCAACGAGGACGAATGCGCCCAATGCCGTCGCTCCGAGAACGGCGGGCAGGATCGACTTGCGCGCCGCCGCGCGGCGGGCGATGGCGGGGCGGCGGACGGGTGGGTCTTCGCTCATCGAATGCCCTTTTGTGTAGCGACGGTGACGGTGGCGACGCGCTTGCCGAGCCGGAGCGTGAAGCGGGCGCCCAATTGCTGAACGACCGCGACACGGCCGCGGTTGCTGACGTTTACCAATGTCTCGTCCTTACCCGGCCCGCCCGCGAAGATTGCGGGCAATGCGATGCCATCGGGAAAGGCGAAATAGGTCTGGCGGCCGTCATCCCACACCTTGGCGGGGAGCAGCCCGGGATCGCCGCCAAGCGCATATGCGAAGCTCAGATGCGGCGCAGGCGGCGGCACGGGTTCGGGCAGCGTCTCCACCACCGGACGCGGATAATCGAAGCGCACGATCCATGGGATGGACGCGGTGCGCGGGCCCGTGGTGAGCGCGAATGCGTAGCGGCGCGTACTCGTGACGACGGTCATGTTGGTGCTGGCGTTCCTCGCCAGCGGTTTCAGGAAGAGCAGTTTGGCGCGCTTGTTCGGCGTGACCTGCCACGCGAGCGAGTCGCCGATCGAGACGTTCTCGATCCGCTCGTCGGGTGCGAATTCGAGCATTACCTGCCAGCCGAGCGATCCGGTGATGCGGGTGACCTGATCGGGATCGTAGAACACATGCTGGATGTGCATATCGGCCGGTCCGGAACGTGGCGTGGTGGCGGCGGTGAGCGCAAGCACAAGTACCGCCGAAGCGGCGAGGCGCGGCACCTTCACGCCCCGATCCCTTCAGCGTCCTTGCGGTAGCGGGTGACTTCGAAGCCGAGGGGATTGTCGAAGCGGTCTTCCATGCGTAACGGGCGGCCGCTGAAGCCGTAGGAGATGGCGGCGGCGTAGGATTGGGTGACTGCGGCGGCGGATCCGGCGGGCTTGCGCGCCACTTCGAAACGCACGAGTGCGGTGCCCGGCGCGAGGAGCGAGATCGACTTCACTTTGACCACGACGGTATCGCCGGGCGAGAGCATGCGCAGCGGGCTGGCGGGATTGTTCGCCGCCATCTCGGCCACATACGCCGCGCGCGCGTTCGCGGCCGACATCATCTGCACGCGGCGATAGTTCTGTGCGAGATCGGTCACGTCGAACGTCTCGCGCGCGCGAACGTAATTCGCGAGGCTCGCCTGGATGACGGCCTCGTTCTCGGTCAGGCGGCTGTTCGCCAGCGTCTGCGTGACCTCGACCGCGCCGGTCTGCCTGTCGACGGTGACAACATAGGGCTGCACGGTTTTGAGCGGCGTAAGCGCCAGCAGCGCGAGCGCCAGCAGCGCGGCGATGAAGGTGGCGATACCCGCGACAATCCACGCGGTGGTGCGGCTACGGCGCTCGGCAGCGGCGACAGTATCGGCCCAGGTCGCGGCCGCCTCGTAATAGGTGTCGCGTTGGCTCAAGCATTCCTCCGGGCGGCGAGACGGGACGCGCGCGGCAGCATGGCGCGGATGGTGATGGGAGCGGGGCGGTAGGGATCGGTCGTAGCCGCAGAGGAGCGGGTTGCGGCGAGACTTGCACCGATCGTGCGTCCGTCGGCGGTGGCACTCATCCCGGAAGCGCTGCCCGGACCGGCGAGCGCGAGGCGCGCGCCTTGCGCGGTGTCACGCCGCGCGGCAGCTTCGAGCGTGCGGACGAGCGCGATCGCGGCGAGCGGTGCCTCGGCGGCGGCGGTCTCGCGGGCGGCAAGCATTGCGGTCTCGCGCTCGGCGGCGCTGGGCGTGGGCGCGGCGCGTCGCGGCAGGCGCAACCCGCGCGCGATTGTGGCTCCCGCGCTAACGGCCGTAAGGATTGCGGCGGTGAAGACGACTGCGACGAGGCCGATGGGGGTGACCGACGCGCTGTCAAAATTGCCCGTCGCCTGCTGGGTGAGCATGCGCGAGATCATGGGATTGAGGATGGCGAGTTCGATGGCGAACAGCACCAGCACGGCGAGCGGCACGAGCGCGGCGGCGATCATCGCGCGCAGCCAGCCCTCGGCTAGGCCGCGTGTGGTGTCGAACAGCAGAAAGCCCGCCATCGCGGGGACGAGCGCGAGGAGGAGTGCGAGAACGACGCGGGCGACGACGAGAAGGCCGACGCTCGACAAGGTGAGGAGGAGTGCGGAGATGTTGAGCGTCATCGCGGTGGCGGGGGGTCCGCCCACAAAGGGAGAGGCGATCCCAGCGCGCGTGCGCCAGCCGATCGCGGCGGCTTCGAGGCTGTCGAGCGCGCGTTGCAGGCCCGCGACGGGCTCGGGAGTTCCCGTAGCGGCAATCAATGTCTGGGCGACGCGGGTGGGCGCGCGGGCGAGCGTATCGTACGCAAGCGTCGACCAGACAGCGAAGCTGCCCGCGAGCAGGAGGACGAGGCCGAGGCGGATGGCGAGGCCGACGACATCGCTCAACGCCAGACCGCGGCCGAGCAGCAGGCGGTAGCCGAACAGCGCAACCGCGATCACCATCATCGCGGTCAGCGCGGCGGACACTGGCCCAGTGGGATCGGCGAGCGCCGCGTAACCGCGCTCGACGAGGCCGAACGCCTGGCAATCGGTATCCGCCAATAGTCGCGCGGCAAGGCCGGGCGCGCTGGGCGGAGCGCAGATGTCCGCGTTCATGCAGCTTCCAGCAGACGCGGGAGCCAGGCTTGCGGATCGTCGCCGTGTTGCGCTCGCAGGCGGTCGAGCAGGCGCACGGTGCGTTCGCGGCCGGAAAGCACGGTCAGGATATCGGGTTCGGAGGCGAGGTTGAGGCGAACGACGACACTGTCGGTACCGTGCTTCACCAGGAAAGCGCGCGCGGCTTCGGGCATCGAGCGGACGAGATCATATTCGTGCTGGGTGAGGCCGAAGCCGCCCATGTAATCGCTCGCCTGCGCGGACGCATTGGCCATGAAGATCTGTGTGCCCGCCTGCTCGATGATGGCGGACGCGATCTTCGACTGCAGCGCGTCCGAGGCGGACTGGGTGGCGAAACCCACAATGCCGCCGCGCTTGCGAATGGTCTTCTCCCAGTCACGGATGCGCGCGACGAACACATCGTCGTCGAGCGCCTTCCAGCCTTCGTCCACCACGATGATCGTTGGCTTGCCGTCGAGCCGCTCCTCCACGCGGTGGAACAGGTAGAGCATCGTCGCGGCGCGCAGCGCGGGCTGGTCGAGGATCGCGGTCATGTCGAAGCCGAGCGTGGGCGCTTCGAGGTCGAGGCGGTCTTCGGCGTTGTCGAATAGCCAGGCGTGTTCGCCCGCGCCGTGCCACGGCGCGAGGCGCGCGGCGAGATCGCTCGCCGACGCGCGGCCCCGGCCCCGGAACAGTTCGGCGACGTGGCGCAGGCGGCGCAGTTCGGCGGGACCGGAATAGGCGCTGTCGATCGCTTCGGCGATCCAGCTCGTTTCCTCAACGCTCAAAGGCGCGCCGTCGCCCGTTGCCAGACGCGTGAGCCATTCAGAAAGAAAGCGACGGTTGACGGGGCTGTCGGGCAGAGCGAGCGGGTTGAGCCGCGTCGGTTCGCCGGGCCTGAGCGAGTCGTAATGCCCACCGATCGCGCGCAGGAAGATTTCGGCGCCGCGATCCTTGTCGAAGAAAACGATGCGGGGGGCGAAGCGGCGGGATTGGGCGAGGAGGAAGTTCAGCACCACCGTCTTGCCCGAGCCGGACGGGCCGATGACGGTGAAATTGCCCAGATCGCCGCGATGGAAGTTGAAGAAATACGGGCCCGCTGACGTGGTTTCGAACAGCGTGACCGCGTCCCCCCAATGATTGCCGGTGGGCTGGCCGACCGGAAAATTGTGGGCCGATGCGAAACCCGCGAAGTTGGCCGACGAGACGAGCGCGCGCCTGGCAATATAATCGAAATTGCCCGGGAACTGTGCCCAGAAGGCGGCTTCCAGTCCCAGTTCTTCGCGCGCGGCGGCGAAACCCGCTTCGGCGAGCGCGGCTTGGACCTCGCCGGTCGCCTGATCGAGCGTGGCGGGCATATCGGCTTTCACCATGATCGTCAGGTGATGTTCGCCGAACGCGGCGCGGCCCGCCGCCACATCGTCCTTGGCGGCGGCGAGTTCGGCGCGTAGCGAGACGGCTTCGTCGGCGGCGGAGCGCATCCGGCGCAGCGCCAGGTCCATGCGTTCCAAGGCGGGGCCGCGATCGACGAACGCCATTGACTGGGTGACAATGAGTGGCACGGGAAGCCGATACAGATCGTCCAGCATTCCCGCGCTCGTGCTCGCAGGATAATCCTTGACCGACAATATGGCGGCGAATTCGGCGGGTTCGCCGTCCACCACGCCCAACTCGATCGAGTCCGCGCCGAAGCTGATCCGGCGCCGCGGGACCGCGTGGCCGAGATCGCCGAGCGGCAGCAGCATGGGGCCGGACGTACCGTTGTAGAGGGTGGCGAGGAACTCGAGCGGCTCGGAGGCGAGGCCGGTGGGGAGATCATACGCGCCGAGCAGGCGCGGGCCATAGGGCTCGAGCGCGGCCATCAGATTCTCGCGCGCCTGCGCCAGCACCCTGAGGTCCAGCGCGCGGTTGTCGGCGGTGGGCCGAGCGCCCGCCAGTCCGAGCAGGCGATCGGCGATGCCCGCCCGGCCCGCCAGTGGACGCAGGATGAGCGTGAGGTACAGATCGTTGACGTACAGGCGGCGATGGGCGAGCCGCGCTTCCCATTTGGCGTCGAGCGCGGCGCTGAACGCATCGGCGAATTTGCCCTCCAGCCGTGGCGCGACCGCGCGACGCACGACATGGTGGACCAAAGCAAAGCGCGCCGAGGCGACGGCTTGGAGCGTCGCATCGCGCACCGCGAGGCGGGCATCGAGTTCGGCGCGCGCGATCGTCTCGAACGGCAGGCCTTCCAGACGCACCACCTGCATCAGCAGACCGCGCCGGGTCAGCAGCGTGTGATCGTCGATCTGCGCGAGATACGGCAGGTGTTGTCCCGCAGGGGCCTCGCGCTCGGCGGCGTGTTTACGGGCGGTATTCATTCGCGCCCCACAGGCGGTGGTTCGCCACCCTAGGCGTGCGGCGCAGGCGCGTGAGCCAGACGCTCATGATTTGCGGATCACGCAGGTGCGCGGCGTAGCCGATCGCGTGAATAAGGAGCGAGGGGACCAACGCGAACACGCTCTTGAACACCAGGAACAGTTCGACCGCCACACCCCCGTTCAGCACGAAGAACGGGTACGTCACCCCCGCCACCATCTGCGGCCGCGCCAGCGCGCGGAAGAGCGGATCCGCCATCAGCCCGCACCCGCGACCGAGCGGATGCCGCCAACGATCGACGCCGCGCCGAACAGGATGAAGAGGCCAAGCACCACTGTTGCCCCATATTTCCAGTTGATGCGGCCGGTCAGCATCAGGAAGCCCACTGAGGCGACCGCGATCACCGCAATGGCGGTTGCGACATTTCCGAGCAACGTGCCCTGCAACCACTCGACTGCACCGACGATCGGGCCCGAGCCTGCGGGATCAGGCGCGGCATATTGGGCAAGCGCGGGGTGCGCCGCCACAACTGCGGCAAGCGCGATGGTCAGGGCGAGGGCGAGCGGGCGGGGGATCATTGGGCGGGCACCTCGATCAGGAGCGGATTGGCTGGCGGCACGGAGCGGGCGAATTGCGGCGGGGCGGCAGAACCCTGCCAACGCGCGAGAATATCGGTGACATACGCTCGGGTCTCGGCAAAGGGGGGCACGCCCCCGAAACGCACGACCGCCCCCGGACCCGCGTTATATGCGGCGAGCGCTAGGGACCAATCGCCGAACCGGTCGGCCATCTGGCGCAGGTAATGCGCGCCGCCCGCGATATTCTGTTCGGGATCGCGCGCGTCGACGCCCAGCGCACGCGCGGTCGCGGGCATCAGCTGCATGGGCCCGAACGCGCCTTTCGGGCTGAGCGCGTCGGCGCGAAAGCGGCTTTCACGCCACGCGACCGCCTCGATCAGTGCCGGATCGAGACGTTGCCTGGCGGCGCTGGCAGCCATCGTTGAACCATAGGCATTCGCCAGCGTTGCAGCCGCGGCGCGCCGCGGGGGGGCAATCGGCTCGGCACCGGTTTCGGTGAAGCGGGTCGGGCCGGTGAAGGTCCGCGCGCCGCCATCGGTGATCTCGATCACCTGCGCTTCGGCCGGAAGCGTCGCGAGGATGATCAGGACCGCAAGCTTCATGCGAGGATCATTACGTATCCGAAGGCAAAGCGGTTCCACGGCGGGCAGCCCTAGTCCATGTGATCGGGCATATAGCCCGGCGTGGGGGTCAGCGGAAGCAGCGCGGCGAGGATGGCCACTGCGATCAGCCAGCTCGCCGCGACCTTGACCGCGATGCCTGCCCCGCGCGCAATCAGCGGGCGCGCGGCGAAGGCCATAAGCGTGCACGGCAGCGCGATCATGAGATCGACGGGCTTCCCCGCAACCGCAACCGCAGCTCCCGCCCACAGACCAGCGTTGGCACCCGCCGCCAATGCCAGCGGCGGGGAAGGCCCGCGCGGCAGATGGACCATCGCCGCGGTGAGTGCGATGCTACCCCACAGGCTCAGGAACACGGCCTCAACCAGCGCAGGCGGGTGCGCGCGGCCCTGCAGCGTCGCCCATGCCCCGCCCGCCAACAGCGCGGCGACGATCACTGCGCGGCTCCACGTCGCGCGCGGTGCGAAGGCAAGCAGGAAGCCGAGCGCGGCCAACAGCAGCGCGGGAGGCAGTGCGCCCCCTCTCATCGCACTGCCAGGACAAGGAACCACACGCCCGCGCACGCGATCCCGCCGCCGACCGCCCGCAGAGCGATCTCGCCCGCGCGCTTCACTTTGGCGAGCCCGATGCCGATACCGAGCACGTGCAGCAAGCCCGTCGCCAGCACGAACCCCACGCTGTAGCCGACCGGATCGGCGGCGGACGGGAGTTCGGCACCGTGTGCGTAACCATGGAAGAGTGCGAACACCGCGACGATCAGACACGCAATCCAGACCGGCGCGCGAACGGCGAGCGCGATCATGAGGCCCAGAACCAGCACCGAAACGGCGATACCCAATTCCACCGGCGGCAGACCGATGCCCGCCATACCCGCAGCACCTCCCACCGCCATCATCGCGGGGAAAATCATCGGTAGCGCGAAAACGAGCGGTCGACCCAGGAAGGCACCCCAGATGCCGACCGACACCATCGCAAGCATGTGGTCCGCGCCCGAAAGCGGGTGAACGAAACCCGATGCGAAGCCGCCGGGAAGCCCGGTGCCCATGTGTGCCGAGGCGGCACTCGGCAACATAAGCGCGACGATGAGCGTAACCACGCTTAGGGAGCGTCTTCGCGCTTCCGTGGAGTCTTGTCCTTGCGCCATCAGCTGATCTTCGCCGCCGCCCTTGTAGCCGTCGCCACCCCTTCGGCTGCACATGATTTCTGGTTGCAGCCCAAGGGCTGGCAGGTCGCGCCCGGCGTAGCGCTCCCCACCACCGTCGAGGTCGGCCACGGCCCGTTCCGCCAGCAGTGGGGGGGCACCGCCGAACGGCTCGTCCAACTGGCGGACATCGGCGCGAGCGGGACGACGGACCGGAAGGCGGGGTTCAAACCCAGCGCGGATTCGGTGAACCTCGCACCCGTGTTCTCGCAGCCCGGAATGCATATTCTCACCCTGTCGACCAGTCTCGCACGCAGCGAGCTGCCATCGATCCGCTTCAACGATTACGCCACAGTCGAAGGCCTCACGCCCGCGCTGTCTCTGCGCGCCCGAACGCGGACGACTGACAAGCCTGGGCGCGAAGTCTATAGCCGCAGGTGCAAGGCGCTGATCCAGGTGGGGTCTCCTTCGCCCGACGAGGCGCGGCTGGCGACGCGACCCATCGGGCTTTCGCTCGAAATCGTTCCGCTGCGCGATCCCTATGCGCTGGGAACGGATCGTCAATTGCCCGTGCGCGTCATCTTCGAGGGACATTCCCTAATGGGCGCACTTGTGAAGCTGACCAATCTCGAGTTCGACGCGAAACCGCTCGCCGTGGCAAGAACCGACTCGCATGGCGAGGCGATGCTGCACGTGCCGCCGGTAGGATCCTGGCTGGTGAACGTGATCTGGACCAAGCCCGTCCGCCTCCCAGATGCGGATTTCGAGACGACGTTTTCGAGCCTGACCTTCGGCTATCCCGCAGCCGGCGCACGACACCGCTAGGGCGTCGCGCGCCGGGACGAGTTTAGCCGACGAGGTTGACGGGATTGGTCGTCAGCGAGAGCGGTACGATATCGCCATCAACGGGGCTCACTGGAGTCGACGTCGGGCTTGCCCGGAATGCGACTCCAAAGGCAGCCCCGAACTGGTTCTCCTGAGGTGCAACCACTACCGGCGGCGGTGCGGGCGGAGCGGGGGACGAACTATTGTTGCTGCCGCACGCCGCCAAGCCCGAGCCCAGCGCGGTCACCAGTATGGCGCGATGAAGAATCCGGCTCATTTGATGACCTCAAAGCTGCTGTTCGTAACATTCTGCGGACGCGGCGAACCGCGCAGCGGCGGGTTGAGATACGGGAACGCGTTCAGAATATTGTCGGCGTTCGACGGCGCGCCATCGGTATAGGCGACCATACCGGTCGGCGCATCGCTGGGCTTGCAAAGTCCAAGATCGGTCGGCTTGCTCGCGACCGGGATCGGGTAGCAAAGGCGACCCATCGCGACGCGGAGCGTGATATCGACCGTATCGTCGCCCGGACGTCTTCCATTGGGATAGCCCGCCAGATCATTGCCAACCACGCCGAACGTACTCTGTGCCGCCTGGGGCGTGGGCGCGATCGCGGTGTTGAGGCGGATCATCTCGGACCCGGTGACCGTTTTCAGCTGATTCACGCCAACGAAACCGGTAAGGAAGGTGGCGACCAGATCGTTGCGCGGGAAGTTAGTCGGCGCGAGATTGGTAAAGCTGGTGCCGAGCGTCGCGTTGACTGGCCCACGGAACAGCGCATCGAGGATGGCGGGGAAGGTAGGATTGGTGACATAGGCGAGGAGGGCACCATCGGCCGTCGGCTTGACGGCGTTGAAAAGATCCTTGTCCGGCAGGCCGATCACCAGTTCATTCACGAGCGGGTTGCCGAGGCGCGAGACCTGCACATAAGCTCCGCCCTGAAGCGCGGTCGACTTGTACGTGGGGTTGGGGCGCAACAATCGGGCTTGTGGCAGGCTAGCGGTGGACCACACGCCGATGACACCGTTGCCGGTGCCAGTCAGGCACGAGGTGGGAATTTCGAGCGCGATCGTAGTGACGTTCTTCTTGTTGATCAGTTCCTGATTATCCTGGCTCTGCGTAATACCGCCGGGGAACCCCTTGCCGCTGCCATCGCCATAAACCGGATTGTTGTCGCCCTCGATCGGCACGAAGTTCACCAGATCAAAGATCGGCCCGAGGTTCACCGCAAAATATTCGGCGCGCTGTCCGACGAAAACCTTGCCCGCAGTCGGACAATTGGGAATGGTGATGTTGTAGATGAACTTGTTCGCGTAGGCTGGATAATCGACGATCGTCTTGTTACCCGCATTGTCGAAAGGCTTCAGGAAAGTTGTGCTACCGCTGCTCGCATTGGTGATCGGAGTACGCGTACCGGCACGGCGATCGCCGGTAACAAGCGTAAGTGTATAAGATTCGTCCTCGCCGAGATTGGCGTCGTTCGGTGCAGTAATCGGGCCAATCTGGCGAAGCGCGATCGGCAAAGTCTTGCCACCCACCGTTACCGTCTCACCTATACCGCTCTTCAGCGCGTTACTGAACTGGAGCTGGAACGTCAGATGCTCCATCGCGTCGCCGAGGTTGTCGATGTGAATCTCGTAAAGTGCGTCTGGATCCATCGTGTAATAATTCGGTCCCGAACCGGGGTCTTCGGCGGGCTGAAAATTAGCGATCAGCGTAGTGAAGCCCGTGCGACTCGGCTCGTAGCTCTGGAATGCGTAGACGTCCGTATTGTCGACCTTGGGCATCTTGGTGATGCCGGGGGCTTCGCGGTGGCTCGAGGCCAGCGCCGGCATCGCGGTCGAAGCCAGCGCGAGCGCCAGAACCGCAGTCAATCCATTACGAGTTTTCACCACCGCATACTCCTGTTTCACGAACAACATTTCGTAGTACGATTGAGGCGCGGGATTGGTTGCTTGCTACCCGATGAATTCGTGCCGCGCCGAAGGAACGAGCCGCAGCTCAGCTGGCGGCCGGTGCCGACAATAGATCGCGCCAGCGCCAGCGTCCCGAGCCGATCGCGAACAGAGTGGTGCGACCTTTCTCTGCGACCGCGATCAGGCGCGGTCCGATGCGTTCGGCCTGCTGACAGGCAATTGGCGCGGCGCGGATGGCAGCGACGATCACGGGGCCGAGCGTGGCGAGCCGCGCGCTGTCACCTGCATCGGCCGCGTGCGCCCACGCGCCGTTCCACAGCATCACCGCGCCCGTCGCCGCGCGCGATCCCGGACCGAGCGCGCCGATCGCGGCAATCGCGCCAGTATCGTGGGCGAGGGCTTCCGCGACCGCAGCCTCGATCTCGCAGTCTCCGGTCGGCAGGTACGGAACGGCCGTTGCAGTATCGACGCGCATGTCGATCGCGGGCGCAGAAGCATCGATGCGGACCGGATCGTGCGGCGGCGGGAGCGGCGGCTGCGGGCGAACGGGCTCGGCGGGGAGCGAAACGAGCGTCAGCGCGGGCTCGGGGACCGGTACGCCACGCTTCGCGGGATCCAGCAGAACCGCCAGTGCAACAACGTGACCGAGCGCGATGACTGCCGCGAGCGCGATCCGGATGCGGTCAGGCTGCGCGCGCGAGGGTTCTTGCATCGATCACCGTTCCGTTCGCCAGCACGCTTGCCGCAATCGGGGGTGGAAACCAAAGCGCATCATTCTTCGCTGCAGTCCTGTCTCCGATACGCGCCATACGCAGGGCGCGCGCGATCGGACGCAAACGCCCGGTTACCCGCGCCGGACGCGCCTCGCGGAGAGTTCGGCGATCTGGGTGGGCGAGCGGCCGCCCCGTGCGCGGGCCAGCGCGGCGTGGAAGCGCGCGAGTTCCACACCCGCGAGTTGCGTTCCCGTGGGCAGATGCGTCGCGCGCGGATCGACGGCCAGTCCGTTCATCCATGTCTCGAAATGCAGATGCGGACCGGTCGATAGCCCGGTCGAGCCGACGAGGCCGAGTGTCTGGCCCTGCGCGACCATCTGCCCCGGGCGGACGAGGATGCGGCTCATGTGGCCGTAGGCGGTTTCCAGCCGAGGACTGTGTGCCACGCGGACATAATTGCCATGCCCGCCGTGCCAGCCCGCGAAGTTTACCCGACCGGCGGCAGCGGCAAGGATGGGGGAGCCGGTCGGGGCGCCAAAATCCATGCCCTGGTGCATGCGTGAGTACCCCAGGATCGGGTGGAAGCGGAAACCGAAGCCACTCGTGATGTGCGCGCCTTCGACCGGGGTACGGATCAGGCCCTTCTTGGCGGAGGATCCATCGGCGAGGAAATATTGTTCGGGCGAACCGGGGTGATCCCAGCGCAGCAGTTCGATTGGCTGGCCGCCGGAGCGATCGAGCCGCGCGTAGATCAGGCCGCCGGTGATGGTCTCGCCGGTCGCGGCGCGCTTGTGATCGAGCAAGAGATCGAACCGATCGCGTCCGTGGACGTCACGCTCGAAATCGATGCGGTAGCTGAGCAGTTTCACAAACTGGCCGATGATCGACGATGGCGCGCCCGCATCGCGTGCCGCGCGCTGCAGGCTGGACCCGACGCGCGCCGCGATGGCGAGCGGGGTTGTGTCGATTGCGATCGGAATGCGCGCGAGCGCGAAGTGGCCATCGGGCGCGCGCGCGATCTTGAGCTTGAGATCGAATGCGGCGCGGAACGCGAGGCTTTCGAGCGGACGGGGCACCGCCTTGGTCTCGCGGCGGCCGAGCACGAGATCGAACACTGTACCCGGCGCGAGTGCGTTCAACCGGGCCTCGCGCGCCGCGAGTTCGATCGCCGCGCCCGCATCATCGGTGCCGACCCCTGCCGCGCGCAATGCCGCCTCGACCGCGCCGGGCCGGACGAGGCGTGCGGTGGCGCTGACGATCGGGCGTTCGGGCGGCTCGGCGAGACGCTCGACCGAGGGGGCGAACGGGGCTGGGGCGCTGCCTGCGCCTCCCATTGCGAGCGGCGCGGTATCGAGCGCCGCGAGCGCGTTCTGCTGGCGTTCGAACAGCGGAGCGCGGACAGGCTCGGGCAGTGGCCGCAGATTGGTGCCCAGATGAACTGCAAGTCCCACCAGCGGCAGGAGCGTGGCGAGGCCGCGCCACCAGCGCGCGCTGAACACCGCGTCGCCAAGATCGACCGCGAGCGTGGGCGGCCGCGAGCGTGGTAGAGCGCAGGGAGTCCAGACGGGCGCGGTGAGCGCGATGGCGGTTTGTCTCACGGCAGGGTCCGGGCGAAGCGTAGGCGGATACGCTGCGGGCGGGTGCGCGAACGGTCAATAAACGCGCTGTAATGGTCCCCAGCTTTGCGGCGAAACGAGTCGCAGGCGCGACGATCCGAATCGGCGTCGAGGCGGCATGTGATATTTGCGCGTCTGTCCACAGTTTCGCGCGCAGGTGGCTTGCGTTGCCGTGCAATGCGCTCACATTGCCGTTCGTGTCTGGAGCCTCGCTCAGATCGACATTGACCGCCGTGTTGGGGCCGACCAACACGGGCAAGACGCATCTCGCGATCGAGCGGATGTGCGGCCACGAGAGCGGCATGATCGGCTTCCCGCTGCGGCTGCTGGCGCGCGAGGTTTATGACCGGGTGGTGGCGATCAAGGGCGCGAAGCAGGTCGCGCTGATCACCGGCGAGGAGAAGATCCTTCCGCAAGGCGCGCGCTATTATCTGTGCACCGCGGAATCGATGCCGACCGACCGCGAGGTGGCGTTCCTTGGCCTGGACGAAGCGCAACTGGGGGCGGATCTGGAGCGCGGCCACGTGTTTACCGACCGGCTGCTGCACCGGCGGGGGTATGCGGAGACGATGATCCTGGGATCGGCGACGCTGTCGCCGCTGATCCGGCGGCTGCTGCCCGAGGCGGAGATCGTCTCGCGGCCACGGTTTTCGACGCTGAGCTATACCGCGCCGACCAAGCTTTCGCGCCTGCCCAAGCGCAGCGCCATCGTCGCGTTCAATGCGGACGAGGTTTACGCGCTCGCCGAGATGTTGCGGCGGCACAAGGGGGGGGCCGCCGTGGTGATGGGGGGCCTCTCGCCGCGCACGCGCAACGCGCAGGTGGCGATGTACCAGAGCGGCGAGGTCGATTATCTGGTCGCCACCGATGCGATCGGTATGGGCCTCAATATGGACATCGCGCAGGTCGCGTTCGCGGGGCTGGGCAAGTTCGACGGGCGGCGGCACCGGCGGCTGAGCGTGGCCGAGATGGCGCAGATCGCGGGGCGCGCGGGGCGGCATCAGAAGGACGGCGCGTTCGGCGTGGTGCAGCTGGGGCAGGACGCGGTGACGGGGTTCGATGCGGAGGAGGTCGCGGCGATCGAGGGGCATGTGTTCCCGCCACTGGGCGCGCTGGTGTGGCGCAATTCCAGCCTGAACTATGCGACGCTGGCGGGGCTGATCGCCTCGTTGGACGAAAAGCCCCGCACGCCCGAACTGCACCGCGCGGACGATGCGCTCGATTATGCGGTGCTGAAGCGGCTGGCCAAGGAGGAATGGGTCCAGAACCGCGCAAAGGGCCGCGCGCAGCTCGACCGGCTCTGGCAGGCGTGCGGACTGCCCGATTTCCAGAAGACCGGATTGGACGAACATACGCGGCTGGTGGCGCGCGTGTACCGGCACCGGAGCGAGGGGCATGGGCATCTGCCGCCCGAGTGGATCGCGGCGGAGGTGGCGCGGCTGGATAATGTGCAGGGCGACATCGCGCAGCTGAGCAGCCGGATCGCGGGCGCGCGGACGTGGACGTATATGAGCCACCGGCCCGGCTGGCTCGCCGACAGCGCGCATTGGGCGGAGCGGACGCGCGCGGTCGAGGACAAGCTGAGCGATGCGCTGCACCAGCGCCTCACCCAGCGGTTCGTCGACCGGCGCACGGCGGTGCTGCTGCGCGATCTGAAGGCGCGCGCGGGCGATCTGACGATCGTGGTCGACGACGACGATGCGGTGCTGGTGGAGGGGGAGAGCATCGGGACGCTGGACGGGTTCCGCTTCGTGCCCGATCCGCTGGCGCGCGCGGGGGAGAAGAAGCTGCTGCTGGCGGCGGCGGAGCGGCGGCTGGGGGTGGAGATCGCGCGGCGGGCGGCGGCGGCGGCGGGCGCGCCCGACGAGGAGTTCGCGCTGTGCTTTACCGGCGGGATGCCGCCGCGCGTGCTGTGGCGGGGCAAGAAGATCGCGAAGTTGCTGGCGGGCAAGGACGCGCTGACGCCGCGCATCGTGCTCGATCGCGGCCTGGATGGGGCGGCGGATGCGGTGCGCGGGGCGGTGTCGGCGCGGCTGGATCGGTGGTTTGCGGGACGGCTGGCGGCGCTGCTGGGGCCGCTGGTGGAGGTGGCGCAGCTCGGCGGCGATGGGCGCGGGGCGGCGGCGGTTTCGCCACCGGCGCGGGGTCTTATCGTGCAGCTGGTCGAGCGGCTGGGCGTGCTGGCGCGCGAGCGGGTGCCCGCGCAGGTGGCGGCGCTGACCAAGCCCGACCGCGCGAAGCTCGCGACGCTGGGCGTGCGCGTGGGGGCGGCGCATCTGTATTTAAAGCCGCTGCTGCGGCCCGAGCCGACACGCTGGCGGCTGGCGCTGTGGGCGGTGGCGCAGGGCGCGGCGGCGTGTCCCGCGCCGCCTTCGCCGGGGCGGGTGAATGTGGAGATCGATCCGGCCGCGCCCGAGGGGTTTTACGAGATTGCGGGATACTGGCCGGTGGGGGGCGTGGCGGTTCGCGTGGACATGGTGGAGCGGCTAGCGCGCGCGATGCACGATGCGCGCACCGGCTCCGAGCCGTTCGCGCCCGCCGAGACCTGGCCCGCCACGCTCGGCCTGCCGCGCGAGGGGTTTGCGCGGCTGATGCGCGCATTGGGCTACCGCGCGCGCGAGGAGGGGCGTTTCGCGTGGGGGCAGGACGGGATCGAGCGCACATTGCCCGCGCCGAGGCCGGTCTCCGAACATTCGCCGTTCCGAATTCTCAAGCCGATGAAGGGATAGACCTGCCTATGGTGCATAATCCGGGGCTTCGGCTCGACAAATGGCTGTGGTTCGCGCGGTTGGCCAAATCGCGAAGCCAAGCCGCTACCTTGTGCGAGGCGCGGAGGATGCGGCTCGACGGGCGGGTGATCGAGAAGGCTTCGACGTGCGTGCGACCCGGTGCGGTGTTGGCGTTTGCGCAAGGGGAGGCAGTTCGCGTGTTGCGCGTGGAATCGCTCGGCGACCATCGCGGCCCCTACCCGCAGGCGCGACAACTCTACACGGACCTCGCCTTGACCCCCGGGGCGACTGGCGCGTAACCGGCTGGGCTTATGACCTACGTCGTCACCGAAGCCTGCATCAAGTGCAAATATATGGACTGCGTGGAAGTGTGTCCGGTGGACTGCTTCTACGAGGGCGAGAACATGCTCGTCATCAACCCCGCCGAGTGCATCGACTGCGGGGTGTGCGAACCCGAATGCCCGGTGGAGGCGATC
>JBBSFH010000022.1:0-42993 GCA_038238915.1 Sphingomonadales bacterium | reverse complement strand
CGGCGTACCGGCAATGAAGTCGTTGTAGTTGGTCCCCGGCGGAAGCGCGCGGTCAAGGAAGCCGCCGGTCGTGATCTCACCGCTCCCGCCTGGCGCGATATCGTTCGGCAGGACAACCGTGCGCGGCTTGGTCGAACCGCAGTTCGTCAGGGTCGACGCGTTACCGCCGTTGAAGCGTTCCTGCTGAATGCCTTTTTGGCCGTTATATGGGGTGACCTGTCCGTTATCCGTAATAGATATCCCCGGACCCACGAGGATCGTCCCGGCGAACGCCGGTGTCGCGGCGATCGTGAAGGCCGCGATGATCAATGAATTACGCATGGTATGTCTCCACTGGCTTGTCGAAAGTCGACGAGAGCGCCAACTCTCAACAACGTGCCAGTGTGACCGATTGGCCCCCGGATCGCCGCCCAAAGCGCGCGTTGACGGGGCTTAACGATTTGGCCAGAAAAATCCAGCCCCGATACGCTGTGTAAACGACCCTTTTGGCTGGATTGCCGCTGAGGCGGCGGAAGTTACGCTAACATAACGAGTTATTTGCTATGATCGGGCCTTCGCCGCGCGTGCAGACCCAATCCCGTAGCGAGGCCCATAGCCATCATCAGCGCGCTGCCATCCGGCTCGGGAACGGCGGCAATCGCCACCGTATTTGCGACAGTATTCGCGACCGTATTTGCGAGTATATACGCAAGGTTATCGAACTCGAACGCATAGTTGTCCGTGCTGAAATACGCGTAGGTCACCTGATCGGCCGGTGCGAACTGGAATTCGACATATGCGCTGCTGTACAGCGGCACGCCGAGCGTCGAGGCGACGACGTCACCGGTGAGATCGGTTCCGAAACCTCCGGCGAACGCGACTGCACCGCTGGCGTTGAGAAAGGTCACATGGTTGTACTGATCGATACTGCTCCAATAGATGCCGAGATAGGTGAGCGGATTGGCAGACGTGGCATTGAAATCGATCTCCAGTAGATCGCTGGCGCGCGCCGAACCGAGTACCGCGTAGCACGAGGTGTCACCGGCTGGTTGCAGGCGCTGGTGATAGACGCTATCGTTGGCAAGATCATAAGTATCGCCCTGCGTACCGACGAGTTGAACGCCGAGATTGTTGGGCGCGACACAGGTGGATACGCTACTCGCCGCGTTGAACCGTTCCTCGATCGCACCCGGGCGTGTAGTAACCAGCCCTTCGGTGGCAAGTGACTGACCGCCCGGAGTCGGTAGAAGCGTCGTCAGCGCGAACGCCGGCGAGACAAGGCCGAGTGACAGGAACCAAGGTAAAATCATGCGCATCGTCGTCTCCCAGAGTTGACGCTGCCCTTTTGTTCTTAGCTTACGCGCGATGCGAGCCGAAGCCGAGCGGTTACGGATGCTATCGGCTGCAGCTTGATCCGCTTTGGCCGCACCGTTTCAGCGGCGGCGCCCAGGTGCCGCGCCGAAGATCAAACCCACCATGAACCCGCCGAAATGCGCCCAGACCGCCACGCCGATCCCGGCGACCGCAACCAAAAGCTGCAACGCACCCCATGCCAGCGCAAATCGCGCCGCGACTGCCCATTCCGATGCGTTCACCCGCGCGCCGGGCGTCGGCAGGGGCCGAGCGGCGAAGCGCATCACATAGGTGCCGAACACCGCAGAGATCGCGCCCGATGCGCCGATCACCGGATCGAGCGATTCGGGCGCGACGAGCACCTGCGCGAGCCCGCCCGCAATGCCGCCCAGCAGGTACAGCAGCAGGAAGCGCGATGGGCCGAGGAGGGGTTCGACGAAGCGCGCGATCACGAAGAGGAACAGCGCGTTCATGGCGAGATGAAGCCAGCCGCCGTGCACGAACAGCGAGGAGAGGAGCGTCAGCATCGGTGGCACAACCGCCGCGGACGTATGCGCCGCGCCGGTCAGGCGCGCGGGGATCAGCCCGGCCTGCTCGAAGACGCGTCCGGCAACCGTGGCCCCGGCGATCGTCAGCGCGATCTGGACCGCGAGATTGATCGCCAGAAGGCTCCGCGTGACCGGCGGGAGCGATCCCGCCGCTCCCGGCCTGCGCCCGCGTTGATCCATCCGGCTCAGAGGAATTCCACCGCCTCGATCGCGTAATATTTCTCGCCCGAAGGTGTGACGACCTCGACATCGTCGCCGATGCGACGACCGATCAGTGCGCGGCCGACGGGCGAGGAATAGGAGATGCGGCCGATCTTGGCGTCGGCCTCGGTCTCGCCGACGATCTGGTATTTGACCTCGTGATCGTCCTCGTCGAGCAGCTTGACCGTTGCGCCGAAGACGACCTTGTCGCCCGAGAGCGTGGTGGGATCGATCACCTGCGCGCGCGCGAGGCGGTCCTCGATGTCGGCGATCTGCGCTTCGTTGTGCGACTGGCGCTCCTTGGCGGCGTGATATTCGGCGTTCTCGGACAAATCGCCGTGCGCGCGAGCTTCCTCGATCGCCTCGACGATCGCGGGGCGCTCGACCGATTTGCAGCGGGCGAGTTCGTCGATCAGGCGGGCATGGCCCTCGGCCAGCATCGGGAGCTTATCGATTGTCGCCATGGTATTCTCCTCAAATGGCGGCGGCCCCGTATCGGGCAGCGCGGCCGTCGGACTCGGGTTTAAGTCCGTCGTTTGCCTGCGCGGCGCGGTCGGGGCTAATTACGAAGCCCAAGATGATAGGCCTGCAACGCCGTGACTTCAAGCGGACGCGCCTTCAACGCCGCGATAGCGCGGACGGCGGCAGCGGACGCCGAGGCGGTGGTGAAATAGGGTACGCGCGCTGCGACTGCGGCGGCGCGGATCGGCTGGCTGTCCTTCATCGATTGGAGGCCCTCGGTGGTGTTGACAACGAGCGCGACACCGCCGTCCTTGATCTTGTCGACGATGTGCGGGCGGCCCTGCGCGACCTTGTTGACGCGGGTCACTTCGATCCCGGCGGCGGCGAGGTACGCGGCGGTGCCATCGGTGGCGAGCAGGCGGAAGCCCATCGCGGCGGCTTCGCGGGCGAGTTCGACGATCTGGGGCTTGTCGGTGCTTTTAACTGAAATGAAGATTACGCCCGCCATCGGCAGGACGGTGCCGACGCCGAGTTGCGACTTGGCGAAGGCGGTGGCGAAATCGCGGTCGAGGCCCATCACTTCGCCGGTGGATTTCATCTCGGGGCCGAGCACGGGATCGGTGCCGGGGAAGCGCGCGAAGGGGAAGATCGATTCCTTGACTGCATAGTGGGTGGGCGCGGGGCGGTGCAGCGCGAAATCTGCGAGGCGCTCGCCCGCCATGACGCGCGCGGCGATTTTGGCCAGCGGCACGCCGGTGGCCTTGGCGGTGAAGGGGACGGTGCGGCTGGCGCGCGGGTTGACCTCGATCAGATAGACTTCGCCGTCCTTGACCGCGAACTGCGCGTTCATGAGGCCCTGCACGTCCAAGGCGATGGCGAGTTCGGCGGTCTGGCGTTCGATTTCCTCGACGATGTCGGGCGGCAGCGACCAAGGGGGGATCGAGCAGGCGCTGTCGCCCGAGTGGACGCCTGCCTCCTCGATGTGCTGGAGGACGCCGCCGACGAAGACGTTACCCTCGGCATCGGCGACCGCATCGACGTCGACCTCGATCGCGTCGCTGAGATAATGGTCGACGAGGACAGGGCTATCGCCCGAGACGCGGACGGCTTCGCCGATGTAGCGGCGGACGGCGGCTTCGGTGTGGACGAGTTCCATGCCGCGTCCGCCGAGCACGTAGGAGGGGCGCAGAAGGACGGGGTAGCCGACGCGGTTGGCGACCGCGACCGCTTCGTCCGCCGAGCGCGCGAGGCCGTTGGCGGGTTGCTTGAGTTCGAGCATGTCGATCAGATCGGCGAAGCGTTCGCGGTCCTCGGCGCGGTCGATCGCTTCCGGAGACGTGCCCAGGATGGGGATGCCTGCGGCTTCGAGCGCGTGGGCGAGCTTGAGTGGGGTCTGGCCGCCCAACTGGACGATCACGCCCTTCAGCGTTCCGGCCTGTTGTTCAGCGTGGAGGACTTCGAGCACGTCTTCGGCGGTGAGGGGTTCGAAGTAGAGGCGGTCCGAAGTGTCGGGATCGGTGCTGACGGTCTCGGGGTTGCAGTTGATCATGATGGTTTCGTAGCCCGCGTCTTTCAAAGCGAAGCAGGCGTGGCAGCAGCAGTAATCAAACTCGATGCCCTGGCCGATGCGGTTGGGGCCGCCGCCGAGGATGACGACCTTGGTAGCTTCAGTTGGGCGACATTCGTCTTGCGGCGCGCCGAACGCGGGGGCTTCGTAGGTGGAGTACATGTACGGCGTGAGTGCGTCGAACTCGGCGGCGCAGGTATCGATGCGCTTGTAGACGGGGCGGATGCCGTGGGCGTGGCGGTGGGCGCGGATCTGGGCTTCGGTGGAGCCGGTCAGCTGGGCGAGGCGGGCGTCCGAGAAGCCGAGGCGTTTGAGTCGGCCAAGCTCCTGCGCGTCGAGCTTATCGAATGATTTAAGTGCATGAAGTGCAGGAAGTCCATGAAAGTCGGGCGCGACTTTTTTTTCGCTAAATCGATCGGTCAACCCACGCTCTTCCGCCACAATCTGGGCGAGTTGGTGCAGAAACCAAGGGTCGAAGCCGGTTAGACCATGGACTTCATGGACTTCGATCCCCTCGCGCAACGCCTGCGCTGCGGCGAGTAATCGCAGCGGATGCGCACGCGACAGGACGGCGGCGATCTCCTCGCGGCTGGCGCCAACAAGCGAGGGAACCTCGTCCAGTCCTACAAGTCCAGTCTCCAGACCGCGCAGCGCCTTCTGAAGCGCCTCGGGAAAGGAACGGCCGATCGCCATCACTTCTCCGACGCTCTTCATGCTGGTGCCCAGCGTATCGGACGCGCCGGGGAACTTCTCGAAGGCGAAGCGGGGGATTTTGACGACGACGTAATCGATGGTGGGTTCGAAGCTGGCGGGGGTTTTCTGCGTGATGTCGTTGGGGATTTCATCCAATGTGTAGCCGACCGCGAGCAGGGCGGCGACCTTGGCGATGGGGAAGCCGGTGGCCTTGGACGCAAGCGCGCTACTGCGCGAGACGCGCGGGTTCATCTCGATGACGAGCATTCGCCCATCGCGCGGGTCCACCGCGAACTGGACGTTCGAGCCGCCCGTCTCGACCCCGATCGCGCGAAGACACGCGATCGAGGCGTTGCGCATGATCTGATATTCCTTGTCGGTGAGCGTCAGAATCGGCGCGACGGTGATCGAATCGCCGGTGTGGACGCCCATTGGATCGATGTTCTCGATCCCGCAGACGATGATGCAGTTATCGGCGCGGTCGCGCACGACCTCCATTTCATATTCTTTCCAGCCGACGAGCGATTCCTCGATGAGGACTTCGGTAGTTGGCGACGCGGCCAGACCGCCACGCACGATCGCTTCGAACTCTTCGGAATTATAGGCGATGCCGCCGCCGGTGCCGCCGAGCGTGAAAGAGGGGCGGATGACGGCGGGAAGGCCGATGCGTTTGTGGACCTCGAGCGCGTCTTCGAAGCTGTGGGCGACACCCGACTTCGGCGATTCGAGACCGATTTCGGCCATGGTCTCCTTGAACCGCTGGCGATCTTCCGCCTTGTCGATGGCATCCGCATTGGCGCCGATCATCTCGACGCCAAATTTGGCAAGCGTGCCATCGCGGTACAGCGCGAGCGACACGTTGAGCGCGGTCTGGCCGCCCATGGTGGGGAGCAGTGCATCGGGGCGCTCGGCGGCGATCACCTTGGCGACGATCTCCGGCGTGATCGGCTCGATGTAGGTCGCGTCCGCGACGTCAGGATCGGTCATGATCGTGGCAGGGTTGGAATTGACGAGGATGATCCGGTAGCCCTCGGCCTTCAGCGCCTTGATCGCCTGCGTGCCCGAATAATCGAATTCGCACGCCTGGCCGATGACGATGGGGCCCGCGCCGATGACGAGGATGGAGCGGATATCGGTGCGGCGGGGCATTGCGGCTCCTCGATTTTGGGCGTAAATGATTGCATTGCAATCACAGAAGGATCCCGAAATGGCAAGCCAATCTGTCAGCGTCACGATTCGGGGGCTTCACAAAGACACCAAGGCGCGCGCGCGCGTGCAAGCGGCGCGCAAAGGACGATCGATGGAAGCCGAACTGCGCGACCTGTTTGAACGAACCTATGGCGAGGGATCGCCCACGAACGCGGCTGTCGTAAGCGTGCTGGGGGAGGATGCGCAACGGCCGGGCGAACATTTCATCGACTATCTCGTCCGGATCACGCGCCCTGGCGTGGACGTGACGATCCCCGATCGAACTTCATCGTGGAGCGAACGACCGGTTTTCGGTGCTGATTGATACAAACGTCTGGAGTGAGCTGGCGCGGCGGCGGCCGAACCGGCGCGTAACCGATTGGCTGCGCGCGCATTTCGATTCGACGGTGTTTTCCACACTGGTGGAGGCAGAGATGTGGCGCGGCATTGCGCTGGCGGCGGACGACCACTCCGCTCGCCGCCTGACGGTTCATCTGACCGAGCTTAGCGAGCGGATGCGCGATCGTATCCTGCCGTTCGATTCGAGGTGCGCGCGGGCCTGGGGCGTGCTCGTGGCCCGGCTCCAGCTGGCAGGACGCACAGTGGGTGACCTCGACACGCTGATCGCAGCGCAGGCACTGGCGTACGGGATGCCGGTGGTGACGCGCAACGTGAAGCACTTCGAGCGCACGGGGGTGACGCTGATCAACCCGTGGGAGGGCTGAGCGAAAGGCCGCGTTGCCGCCGCCCGCACGCTCCCCCATATTGGTCGTAACACGGATGACCGCTCCTTCGGGGGCGCAGCCCCATCCGGCCGGGAGTATCCTGAATGCCGCGCACCCTGCCACTGCTTCCTCTCCGCGATATCGTTGTGTTTCCCCAGATGATCGTCTCGCTGTTCGTGGGGCGCGAGCGGAGCGTGAAGGCGCTGGAGGCGGTGATGGGGGGGGATCGGCAGATCTTCCTCGTGAGCCAGATCAATTCGGCGGACGAGGATCCGGGGCGCGACGGGCTGTACGAGATCGGCACGCTCGCCAAGGTGGTGCAGCTGTTGAAGCTGCCCGATGGTACGGTGAAGGTGCTGGTGGAGGGCGAATCGCGCGCGCGGCTGGCTTCGATGGCGGATGTTGACGGGCGCTGGGACGCGGCGGTCGAGCCATTGGATGACGAGATCGCGGAGAGCGAAGAGCTTTCCGGACTGGTGCGCAGCGTGGCCAAACAGTTCGAAAGCTATGTGCGGCAGAACAAGAAGGTCGCGCCCGAAATCGCGAGCGCGATCGGCGAGATCGACGATGCGTCCAAGCTCGCCGATACGGTGGCTTCGAACCTGAACCTCAAGATTGCTGACAAGCAGGCGCTGCTGGCCGCAGTGGATGTGACCAAGCGGCTTGAACTCGTCTTCTCCCATATGGAGGGCGAGATGGGCGTGATGCAGGTGGAGAAGAAAATCCGCAGCCGCGTGAAGCGCCAGATGGAGAAGACGCAGCGCGAGTATTATCTGAACGAGCAGTTGAAGGCGATCCAGCGCGAATTGGGCGATCAGAGCGAGGATGGCCGCGACGAAGTGGCCGAGCTTGAGGAGAAAATCGCCAAGACGAAGTTGTCGAAGGAGGCGCGTGAGAAGGCCATCGGCGAACTGAAGAAGCTCAAGGCAATGAGCCCGATGAGCGCCGAGGCGACGGTGGTGCGCAACTACCTCGATACGATGCTGGGGCTGCCGTGGGGCAAGAAGTCCAAGCTCAAGCGCGATATTATCGAGGCGCAGAAGGTATTGGACGCGGACCACTTCGGGCTGGAGAAGGTCAAGGACCGCATCCTCGAATATCTGGCGGTGCAGGCGCGCACGAATAAGCTGAAAGGTCCGATCCTGTGCCTGGTGGGGCCGCCGGGCGTGGGCAAGACTTCGCTCGGCCGGTCGATCGCGAGGGCGACGGGACGCGAGTTCGTGCGGCAATCGCTGGGCGGGGTGCGCGACGAGGCCGAGATCCGCGGGCATCGGCGCACGTACATCGGCTCGCTGCCGGGCAAGATCATCACCAACCTGAAGAAGGCGGGGACGAGTAATCCGCTGTTCCTGCTGGACGAGATCGACAAACTGGGCACCGATTTCCGCGGCGATCCTTCGTCGGCGCTGCTGGAAGTGCTCGATCCCGAGCAGAATGCGAAGTTCAACGATCATTATCTGGAGATCGATTACGATTTGTCCGACGTGATGTTCGTCACTACCGCGAATACGCTCAACATGCCGCAGCCGCTGATGGACCGGATGGAGATCATCCATCTGAGTGGCTATACCGAGGACGAGAAGGTAGAGATCGCGCGCAGCCACCTGATCCCTAAACAGTATGAGGCGCATGGACTGAAGGCCGAGGAGTGGGCGCTTGAAGAAAGCGGACTGCGCGGGCTGATCCGTTACTATACGCGGGAGGCCGGTGTTCGGACGCTCGAGCGCGAGATTGCCAAGCTGGCGCGCAAATCCCTGCGCCAGATCCTCGAAGGCAAGGCGACTTCGGTGACGATCACCGAGGACAACCTCGGCGAATATGCGGGCACGCGCAAATTCCGCTACGGCGTCGGCGAGGAGGAAGACCAGATCGGCGCAACCACCGGTCTCGCATGGACCGAGGTGGGCGGCGAACTGCTGACGATCGAGGCGGTGACCGTGAGCGGCAAGGGCGCGATGAAGATCACCGGCAAGCTCGGCGAGGTGATGCAGGAGTCGGTTGCGGCCGCGATGAGCTTCGTCAAGGCGCGAGCGCCGCAATATGGCATCAAGCCCAGCCTGTTCGCGCGCCGCGACATCCATGTGCACGTGCCCGAGGGTGCGACGCCCAAGGACGGGCCATCGGCTGGCGTGGCGATGGTGACCTCGATCGTCTCGACGCTGACCGGCGTACCGGTCAAGCGCGAGGTGGCGATGACGGGCGAGGTGACGTTGCGTGGTCGTGTTCTTCCAATCGGCGGCCTGAAGGAGAAGCTGCTCGCGGCGATGCGTGGCGGTCTGACGACGGTTTTCATCCCCGAGGAAAACGAAAAGGACTTGGCGGACATCCCGGCGAATGTGAAAAACGCCTTGCGGATTATACCGGTCAAGCACGTCGATGAGGTCCTCGCGCAGGCGCTCTCGCTGCCGCTTAGCCCGATCGAATGGACCGAGGTGGACGAGCTAGCGGCCGCGCCGCAGCCCGGACTTGGGGGCGAGGACGCGGGTTTGCGTCACTAAGGCGTAACAATGCGGTGAAACGCACGCGCTTTGGCGGTTTTCCCCTTTGACAGCCGCCAAAAAGCGCGTCTTAGATGGGTGATGGCGGAGGTCCGCTGCCCAACCTTTTTGGGGGATGGAATGAACAAGCAAGAATTGATCGGGGCGGTTTCGGAATCAACGGGGATGCAGAAGCTCGACGCGGGCAAGGCGGTCGAAGCCGTGTTCGACGCGGTGACGCACGCGCTCAAGAAGGGTGACGAAGTTCGCCTCGTGGGCTTCGGCACGTTCACCGCGACGCACCGCAAGGCGAGCCAGGGACGCAATCCGCGCACCGGCGAGCCGATGGACATCAAGGCGACCGTGCAGCCCAAGTTCAAGGCCGGCAAGGGTCTGAAGGACGCGTGCAACGCCGAGTAATCGGCGGGCACCACGCGCCTTCGCTCACGTTGCAGTTCCGCGATCGTTCGATCCGGGAGTCTGGTGTGCGCGCTGAGTAGTAATATCACGGCGATCGCTGTTGGTGCGGGCCCGATTGCGGCCTCACCAGCGATCGCCGATGACGTTCATGGCCGACCGACGGTGCGGCGGCACCGATTGTGTCTTCGACACTTGTTCGATCCTGACAATGTGTTCGATCGCCCCACCCTGATGGGCGCGACGGTGGTACGCTGCGGATAGCAAGCGACGCAGTCTGCCCCAGCTTCGGCGTATACGGGATCCCATCCTTTAACACGGCATCGGCGATCGCCGCGCATGCGCGGTGCGGTTGTCCTGCGCATGGGCAGATGGCCGCGTTGTCGATCTTTCGATCGATCGGCGCGCCAAGGCGTGGCACTCCGCTTGCTATTATTGCACTGCGGTCAGGATATTGAAGCTTTGGTGAATAATTGCCAATTCACCGGGGCGAAAGCTGCGATTAACTTCTGCGACAGCGCGCGGCGCTTATGTTCGCTCCCTAACCTATGGAGGAACGCGCAATGCGCCGGACAATGATCACGACCGCGCTGGGACTGGGCCTGCTGCTCGCCGGGCCTGCGCAGATGCTGGTGGGTGCAATGCCCGCAGCGGCGCATGAATGGGAAGGGCGCGGCTATGGCGGCTATGGCGGCGGCTGGCACCATGATCACGATGGCATCGGTGCGGGCGGAGTGATCCTCGGCCTCGCGGCGGTGGCGGGCGTGGCAGCGCTGGCGAGTTCGGCATCGCACCGTGACGGCTATTACGACCGCGGCTATTATGGATCTGCCCCAGGCTACGACTACGGGTATCAGGGACGATCTGGCTACCAGGGCGGCTACGGTTACCAGGGTGCGTACGGTTACCAGGGTGCCTACGGCTCCCAGGGTGCCTATGGCTATCAGAGTGGCTATGGCTCCCAGGGTGGCTACGGCTACCAGAGTGGCTACGGCGACGGATATACGCGCGCAGCGATCGATCGCTGTGCGGCGGCGGCGGTCGGCCAGGCTCAGTCATCGTCGGGCTATGCGCGCTTCGGTCGTGTGGACGCGGTCGATCGGCGCGGGGACGATACGTGGGTGCGCGGTACGGTGCGCGTCGGCGGCGGTGGCTACGACCGTGACGATTACGGCCCGCGCGAAGTGCGCTTCAACTGCAAGTTCGATGCTGGCCGCGTGCGCTCGGTCCGCATCGAACGGCAGGACTATGGCTACAACAGCGGCTACTGAGGTGGACGGCGGGCGGGCGGCGGGGTAGGCCGTCCCGCTCCCCGACCCTCCCGGAGGCCGTTCTGAGCAACCCCGATACCGCGCATGGCGACGCGATCCTGATCGTCGATTTCGGCGGCCAGTTCACCCAGTTGATCGCGCGGCGCGTGCGCGAGGCGGGGGTGTATTGCGAGATCGCGGCCTTCGACAAGGCGGTCGCCGCGCGCGAACGGCTGGCTCCCAAGGGCATCATCCTCTCGGGCGGCCCGGCTTCGGTACACCAGGATTTCAGCCCGCAGGCGGATGCAGCCCTTTTTCAGGCGGGCGTTCCCGTCCTTGGCATCTGCTACGGCGAGCAGGCGATGGTGAAGACGCTGGGCGGCGTGGTCGAGCCCGCCGATCACCGCGAGTTCGGCCGCGCGTTTCTGGAGGTGGGCGAGGCGTCGCCATTGTTCGACGGGTTGTGGGCGCCGGGCGAACGCCATCAAGTGTGGATGAGCCACGGGGACCGGGTCGATTCGATCCCGCCCGGCTTCCGCGTGATCGCGCGCAGCGATAATGCGCCCTTTGCGGCGATCGCGGACGAGGCGCGGCGCTTGTATGGGGTGCAGTTCCACCCCGAAGTCGCGCACACGCCCGATGGCGCGCGGTTGATCGCCAATTTCGTGCGGCACGTCTGCGACGCGCGCAGCGGCTGGACAATGGCGGGCTACCGCGCGGCGAAGGTCGCAGATATCCGCGCGCAGGTAGGCGAAGGCCGCGTGATCTGCGGGCTATCGGGCGGCGTGGACAGTGCTGTCGCGGCGCTGCTGATCCACGAGGCGATCCCGGGGCAGGTGACCTGCGTGTTCGTCGACCATGGGCTGTTGCGGATGGGCGAGGCGGAACAGGTCGTCGGGCTGTTCCGCGAACATTACAACGTGCCGCTGGTGCATGTGGAAGCTGCCGACCTGTTCCTCGGCGCGCTGGCGGGGGTGACGGACCCGGAAGTGAAGCGCAAGATCATCGGGCGGCTGTTCGTCGAGGTGTTCGAGGCCGAGGCGGCGAAATTGGGCGGCGCGGGCTTCCTCGCGCAGGGCACGCTGTATCCCGATGTGATCGAGAGCGTCGCGGTGGGCGGGCCATCGCAGACGATCAAATCGCACCACAATGTCGGTGGTCTGCCCGAGCGGATGAACATGAAGCTCGTCGAGCCCCTGCGCGAACTGTTCAAGGACGAGGTGCGCGTGCTTGGGCGCGAGCTGGGGCTGCCCGAGGGCTTCGTCGATCGGCACCCCTTCCCCGGCCCGGGTCTGGCGATCCGAATCCCGGGCGAGGTGACGGCGGAAGCCTGCGATATCCTGCGCAAGGCGGACGCGATCTTCCTCGACGAAATCCGCCGCGCAGGGCTGTACGATGCGATATGGCAGGCGTTCGCGGTGCTTTTGCCAGTTCGCACGGTCGGCGTGATGGGCGACGCGCGCACCTACGAGCGTGTGTGCGGCCTACGCGCGGTGACGAGCGTGGATGGCATGACAGCGGACATCTATCCGTTCGACGCGGCGTTCCTGAGCGCGGTGGCGACACGGATCGTGAACGAGGTGCGCGGCATCAGCCGGGTGGTCTATGACTTCACGAGCAAGCCGCCGGGCACGATCGAGTGGGAGTGACGGTTGCTGTCGTTCGTGCGACTCACATCTGCGGGATCACATCCACGCCAACCGTGATCGTCTGCTTGCCGGGTCCGATGATGACGCCGCCGATCGGCGCGACATCGGCGTAATCGCGTCCGATCGCCAGCACGATGTGATCGTTGGCGACGACGAGCGCGTTGGTCGGATCGAAGCCCACCCATCCCACGTCACCGCACCACAGGCTCACCCATGCGTGCGTTGCGTCAGCGCCCTGCAGGCGGGGTTTGCCCGGCGGAGGGATCGTGCGGATGAAGCCGCTCACATAGGCGGCGGGGAGGCCGATGCCGCGCAGGCCCGCGATCATGATGTGCGCGAAATCCTGGCAAACGCCGTGGCGATCGTTGAACGCCTCGATCGCGGGGGTCGAGACATCGGTCGCGTCGGGATTATATTTGAATTCGACGCGGATGCGGCGCGCGAGATCGAACGCGGCTTCGATGATGGCGCGCTCGGGGGTAAAGCTCTGCGCCGCGTAGGCGGTGATCGCGGCGTGGATGGGCGTCATCGCGGTCGGGTAAAGCATGTGCGCGGGCGCGCCGACGGCTAACGCCTGAGAAGCGAAGACCTCGTTACGGACAGTTTCCCAACGCTCCCCTGCGAGCGGCTGCGGTGGCGCGGCGCGGTGCACGTCCACCCGTGCGGTCGCCAGCACGCGCATCTCGTGGTGGGGCGTCTCGATGAGCGCGGTCTCGACCTGTTCGCCAAAGCAGCCGGTATGATGCATCAGGCGGCTGGGCGTGGGGGCGATCTCGATCGTTTCTTCGAGGACGGACTGATCCTTGTCCGCCGCCAGCGCCACGCGCAGCGCGCAGCGCGCGAAGGGGACGGGCTTGGTGTAGGTGTAGGTGGTGAGATGCCGGACTTCGTAGATCATGCGAGGCCGCCGAGCTTGCGCACGCGCACTGCGTTCGATCCCTGCAGGAAATAGCGGTCCGCAACTGCGGTGCCGAGCATAAGCAGCGTGTCCTCGAACGTTGCGACACGGCCGATGTCGAGCGTTGCGGCCTCGATGCTTTCGACCTCGCCTCCGAGCGCGCGCAGCAGAAGCAGCGGCCGCTCGGGCATCCCGTCCTCGCGCAGATGGGGAAGCGCCTCCAGATGCGTCCGCGCCGCCGCGATCTGGAAGGCGAGCGCGCGCGGGTTATGCGGATCGAGCAGCGCCATGTCGCGCACCGGGGCGAGCGCCATGCCATCGAGATAGCGCGCGCGGTAGGTGATCTGGCTGTCGACAAGATCGAGCAGCAGATCGAGATCGGACGGCGTTGCGGCATCGGTAGCGAGCGCGTTCGCAAAGCGGCAGGTGTTGATCCCGCGCTCGATCCGGCGGCCGAGATCGAAGAAATGCCAGCCCGACGCGCGGTTCATGTTTTCGTGCGCGAGGCCCGCGAGTGTGGCGAGCGCATCGAGCGCGTCCTGCGCGTGATCGAGCGCGGCGGTCGCGTTATCCGCCGCGCACCCGGTCAGGCGTGTATCGAGGCCATTCAGCAGCGTCCAGAAATCTTCGGACAGGCGTTCGCGCAGCGTCGCCGCGATTCGCCGTGCCGATCCGATCAGGCGGACGGCAGAGCCGTGCTGCTCGGGATCGCACAGCGCCAGCAGTCCTGCCGTTGGCACGCTGCCCTTGAACTCTTCGTCGACCGCACCGCTCTCGATCAGCAGATCGCGCACGCGGTCCAGCGTCTCGTGCCGCTCGGCATGCGCCTCGACGAGCCGGGTGAAGAGCGCGCGCACCAGACGCAGCGTCGCCTCGGCGCGTTCGAGATAGCGCGCGAGCCAGAAGAGATTGTCCGCCGCGCGCGCGGGAAGCGTGCCCGTCAGGCGGCGCACGCGCACGTCGTCGGACCGCGGCATCAGGCTGACGCGCTCGACGGGAGTGTCGGAAAGCACCCAGACATCGGCGACCTGGGCATCGCGCATCGAGATCGCGCGCGCATCGGGCTGGTCCGAAATCCGGCAGAAGCCGCCAGGCATCACGCGCCAGCCCTCCGGCGTGGCGACCGCATAGACGCGCAAGGTGAAAGGCGCGGCGATCAGCGTGCCATCGCGCCATGCGGGGGTGGTAGAAAGGCGCACCACCTCCTGGCCCACGTAATCGATCGGGCGCGCGCGCATATCCTGCTTCAGCAACGCACGGTCTTCGGGCGCGAGATCGGCGAGCAGGCGCGGGCCGCCCGCGAGCGCGGCGTTACCGTGGCCGAAGAAAGCGCGGCCGATCGCGAGGCGATCGATTCGCGCGCTCACCTCGTCCATCGCGCGTTCCTGCCCGCACCACCAGGTGGCGACGTTGGGCAGTTTCAGCGGCTCGCCGAGCAGCCGTTTGGCGAGCGCGGGCAGGAAGGCCAGCAGCGCGCGCGATTCGACGAGACCCGCGCCCGGCATGTTGGAAACCACCACGCCGCCGCTGCGGACCGCCTCCATCAGACCGGGCACCCCCAGGCGAGACGAACCGTTCAATTCGAGTGGATCGATGAAATCGGCATCGACGCGTCGCCACAGAACGTCGGCGCGTTTCAGGCCGGTGATCGTGCGCACGAACACCTGGCCGTCACGCACGACCAGATCGTCCCCCTCCACCAGCAGGAAGCCGAGATACCGCGCGAGGTGGGACTGTTCGAAATAAGTCTGGCTGTAAGGTCCGGGGGTGAGCAGACAGATGCGGGGATCGCTGCGCGGCGCGGCGGCGGCGAGGCTGGCGCGGAACGTGGCGAAAAAGGGGGCCAGCCGCTCGACGTTCATCGCGTTGTAGAGCTGCGGGAAGGCGCGGGAGAGAACGAGGCGCGTTTCGAGCGCGTACCCCATGCCCGAAGGCGCCTGCGTGCGATCGTCGAGCACCCACCAGCGCCCATCCGGACCACGGCCGAGATCGGCGGCGTACAGATGGAGCGGACGACCACCGGGGACCGCCACGCCGCGCATCGCGCGGATGAAATCCTGGCTGCCGGTGACGGCGGCGGCGGGGAGATGGCCTTCGCTGACGAGGCTGGCGGGCCCGTACAGATCGGTCAGCACGGCTTCCATCAGCGTCGCGCGCTGGGCGATACCCTCGGCGATGCCCGCCCATTCGGCCTGGCCGAGGATGAGCGGCAGCGGGGAGAGCGGCCACAGTCGCTCGTTATCCTCGCCGTAGATGCGGTGGCTTACCCCCGCGTCGCGGATGTGGCGCGTGGCGAGCGCGAAGCGGTCTTCGAACTCGTGCGCAGGAAATTCGGCAAGTGTGCCGAGCAGCCGTATCCACGCCTCTGCCGGGCGACCGCCGGGCGGGATCAGCTCGTCGGGCACGCCCGCGATCGGGCGATAGCCGTCGAGCCAGCCTTGCAGGCGCGCGGCGGCCTCAGTGAGCAATTGCAGTTCGCAGGTCTAGGGTGAGGGGAAATTCGGCGCTGCGCTCGGGGGCGGGCATCGGGATTGCTTCGCCCGGCGTATGGCCATGCTCCTGAAAGCGCGCGCGGCGGCGGGCTTCGGCTTCGTAGGCATTGACGGGAAAGGTCTCGTAGCTGCGACCGCCGGGGTGTGCGACGTGGTGGACGAATCCGCCGAGCGAACGGCCGTTCCAGCGATCGAGGATGTCGATCGTCAGCGGCGCGTGCGGTTCGATCGTGGGATGCAGGCCGCTGTGCGGCTGCCACGCCTTGAACCGCACCCCCGCGATCGCCTCGCCGTTTGTGCCGGTCGGCGTCATGGGGGCGGCGCGGCCGTTCACCGCGATGACGTGGCGTTCAGGCACGAAGCCGGTGGCGAGCAACTGGATGCGTTCGACCGAGGCATCGACGAACCGCACCGTGCCGCCCGCACCGCCCTGCTCGGCCATCACATGCCAGGGTTCGAGCGCGTGGCGCAGTTCGAGGCCGACGCCCTGGTGTTCGACACGGCCGTAGGCGGGGAAGCGGAACTGGCGCTGCGCTTCGAACCAGACGGGATCGAAGGCGTAGCCCGCCTGGCCGAGATCGGCGAGCACGCCCTCGAAATCCGCCCAGACGAAGTGGGGGAGCATGAAGCGATCGTGGAGCTGCGTGCCCCAGCGGACGAGCGGGCCGGTCTGCGGTTCACGCCAGAACCACGCGAGGAGCGCGCGGATCAGCAGTTGCTGCGCTAGGCTCATGCGCGCGTCGGGTGGCATCTCGAAGCCGCGGAACTCGACGAGGCCGAGGCGTCCGGCGGGGCCGTCGGGCGAGAAGAGCTTGTCGATGCAGATTTCGGTGCGGTGGGTGTTGCCTCCGGTATCTGCGAGCAGGTTGCGGAAGAGGCGATCGACGAGCCACGGCGGGGGCGGATCGCCTTCGCCCGGCAATGGTACGGCGGCGAGTGCGATTTCGAGTTCGTAGAGCGAGTCGTGGCGGGCTTCGTCCACCCGGGGCGCCTGGCTGGTGGGGCCAACGAAAAGCCCCGAGAAGAGGTAGCTGAGCGAGGGGTGGCGCTGCCAGTAGCGGATCAGGCTCGCGAGCAGATCGGGGCGGCGCAGGAATGGCGAAACGGCGGGCGTCGCGCCACCGACCACCACGTGATTGCCGCCGCCCGTCCCCGTGTGCCGCCCATCGATCATGAACTTGTCCGCGCCCAGCCGAGTGTGGCGCGCGTCCTCGTACACGCCCTGCGTGATCGCGACCGTCTCGCTCCAGCTCCGCGCAGGATGGACGTTGACCTCGATCACACCGGGATCGGGGGTGACCTTCAGCACGCCGACGCGCGGATCGTCGGGCGGGGTGTAGCCCTCGATGCGCACCGGCTGCGCGCGTGCGGCGGCGACGGCCTCAACGTGGGCGATCAGGTCTAGGTAGTCCTCGACCGGGCCGGTGGGAGGCATGAAGACGTGGAGGATTTGCGCGCGGACCTCGAAGGTCATTGCGGTGCGGACGTGGCCCGGTTTGGGCTTCGTCGCGGGCGCCCGGTGCAGCGTCGCGTGGGGCGGCAGCGGGGTCACTGGTTCGGACGGATCGCGCGGCTTGAGGAACGGATAATCGTCCTCGTCCAGCTTGGGCAGACTATCGAGCGGCAGCCGGAAGCCCGCAGGCGAATCGCCCGGCACGAGGAACATGCGCGCGCGCCGCAGCTTCCAGCGCTCGCTCAGCCAGCCCCCTTCGTCCGCGCGCCGCACCGGCAGCACGTGCGCGCGCACCCCGGCCGCCTTCGCGTCGAACGCCGCGAGCGCGGCGGCGCGGGCGGCGGCATCGCCGATGGCGAGCGCAGGATCGTCGAAATCGACGGGGCGCTTGCCCTCGCCGTCTATGGTGTTCAACGGGTCTTCGCGCGCCTCGATCACGTCGGCCGCGTCCAGCCCGAGCGCAGCCGCCACCGCGCGCGCGAACCCGGCTGCGTCGGGCGCACTCTCGGCCACGCTTTCGCCTGCGATCAGCGCCGGATCGGCCCAGACCGGCTCGCCGTCCTTGCGCCAGTACAGCCCGAACGCCCAGCGCGGCAGCGCCTCGCCCGGATACCATTTGCCCTGGCCGTAGTGGAGCAGTCCGCCCGGCCCGAAGCGCGCCTTGAGGCGGTGCAGCAACGCGTCGGCGAGGCCCCGCTTGGTCGGCCCCACCGCGTCCGTGTTCCACTCGGCCGCCTCGAAATCGTCCACCGAGACGAAGGTGGGTTCGCCGCCCATTGTCAGGCGCACGTCGCCCGCTTCGAGATCGCGGTCCACCGCCTCGCCGAGCGCCAGCAGCGCGTCCCAGCGGTCAACCTCGAACGGCTTCGAAATGCGCACGGGTTCGATCAGCCGCGTGACCGACATCTCGAAGCCGAAATCCACTTCGGCAAAGCTCGCCATGCCGCTGATCGCGGCCGCCGAGCGGTAGTGCGGGGTGGCGGCGAGAGGGATGTGGCCCTCGCCCGCGAGCAGGCCCGATGTCGCGTCCAGCCCGATCCAGCCCGCGCCCGGCAGGTACACCTCCGCCCAGGCGTGGAGATCGCAGAAATCGGTGGAGGTGCCCGCCGGGCCTTCTACCGCGACGATATCGGGGATAAGCTGAATCAGGTAACCCGAGACGAAGCGCGCGGCCAACCCCAGTTTGCGCAGCGCCTGCACAAGCAGCCACGCGCTGTCGCGGCATGAGCCGATTTTCATGTTCAGGGTTTGCGCGGGCGTCTGGACGCCGACTTCCATTCGGATCGAATAGGCGACCTCGGCGCGGACGCGCGCGTTCAGAGCGACGATGAAGTCGATCGCGCTGGGCGCCGAGGCGGGCAGCGAGGCGACGAACGCGCTCAACTCGGGCCCATCCTCCTCGACCGCCAGATACGGCGCGAGTTCGGCGCGGAGATCGTCCGCATAGGCGAACGGCATCGCCTGCGCATAGGGTTCGACGAAGAAATCGAACGGGTTGATGACCGCCATCTCGGCGGTGAGGTTCACCTCGACGACGAACTCGCGGACTTTTTCGGGGAAGACGATGCGCGCGAGCCAGTTGCCGAACGGATCCTGCTGCCAGTTGATGAAGTGGCCGGGCGGGCTGATCTTGAGCACGTAGCTGGGGATGCGCGTGCGCGCGTGCGGGGCGGGGCGCAGCCGGATCAGCTGCGGTCCGAGTTCGACCGGGCGATCATAGCTGTAGCGCGTGAGGTGATAGAGGGCGGCGGTGATCGACAACGCTTGGCCTCCGTGCCTCGCGAGAATGGCGCCACCGATGCGGCACCGCACAACGGATGCTTACCCCATCGCCGCGTCGGAGCCAGCGGAAATCGCGACCAGCCGATCACCGGCGCGCAAAAAGTCCGCAGCCACGCTTGCAATGCCCCGTGGATGCGCCACCATCCCCGCAATGCAACACACCGCGTTCGACGAGATGTTCGGGTTTTCCGGGAGCGGAGGCGACGTCCGCGCCGCCTATACCCGTCTCGCACGCTGGCTGGGCGAGATCGACAAGGACGTGATCGATGCGCGCCGCGCGCAGGCCGAACTGCTCTTTCGCCGCCTCGGCATCACGTTCGCGGTCTATTCCGAGGAGGAGGCGAGCGAGCGGTTGATCCCGTTCGATCTGGTGCCGCGCATCATCGCGCGCACCGAGTGGGACCGGGTGGAACGCGGACTGGTCCAGCGGGTCACCGCGCTGAACGCGTTTCTGAAAGACGTCTACGGTCCTGGCGAGTGCCTGAAGGCGGGCGTCGTTCCTTCAGATCTCGTGCTGCGCAATCCGGGCTATTGTCTGTCGCGTGTGGGCAAGCGGCCGCCGCACGACATCTGGGTGCATATCGCGGGGATCGATCTTGTTCGCGTGGGTGAGGAGGACTTCTACGTTCTGGAGGATAATTGCCGGACACCTTCGGGCGTGTCCTATATGCTCCAGAACCGCGAGATGATGCTGCGGCTGTTCCCCGATCTGTTCGTCGAGCATCGCGTCGCGCCCGTCGAAATCTACACCGATCATCTGCTCGCTACGCTGCGTTCGGTCGCGCCAGTGGGCAGCAATGGCGATCCGCACATCGTGCTGCTGACGCCGGGGCCTTTGAACTCGGCCTATTACGAACACAGCTTCCTCGCGGACAAAATGGGGGTCGAACTGGTCGAGGGCGGCGATCTGCTCGTGCGCGAAGCGCAAGTGTTCATGCGCACCACGCAGGGACCGCAGAAGGTGGACGTGATCTACCGGCGGATCGACGATGATTTTCTCGACCCGCTCGCGTTCCGCCCCGATTCGATGATCGGCGTGCCCGGCCTGATGACCGCCGCCGACGCGGGGACGGTCACGATCGTCAACGCGGTTGGCACCGGGGTGGCGGACGACAAGGCGATCTACAGTTACATGCCCGAGATCATCCGCTTTTTCACCGGCGAGGAGCCGATCCTAAAGAACGTCCGGACCTGGCGCTGCCGCGAACCCGATCACTTGGCGTATGTGGGGGAGCATCTGGCCGAACTGGTGGTCAAGGAGGTCGATGGCTCGGGCGGGTACGGCATGCTCGTTGGCCCTGCGGCGACCAAAGCCGAAATCGAGGCGTATCGCGCCCGCGTGCTGGCGCGGCCCGAAGGCTTCATCGCGCAGCCGACGCTTGCGCTCTCCACCTGCCCCACGATGACCGATGCGGGGCTCGCCGCGCGCCATGTCGATCTGCGGCCCTATGTGCTGACCGGCGCGGACGGGAAGGTGCGGATCACGCCGGGTGGCCTCACGCGCGTCGCGCTGAAGGAGGGATCGCTCGTGGTGAACAGCAGCCAGGGCGGGGGCACCAAGGATACGTGGGTGCTCGATGACTAGCCGCGCCGCGCCCCCTCCGCCCTTTGGGCACCTCCCCCGTAAACGTGGGAGGATAAGCGCGTTCCTGTCCTCTCCCGTTTACGGGGAAGGTGGCGGCGAAGCCGACGGAGGGGGCGCGGCCTGATGCTGTCGCGCAACGCTGATAGCCTGTTCTGGATGGGCCGCTTCATCGAGCGCGCGGATTATGTGGCGCGCATTCTCGATGCGGGCATCCGCCTGTCCGTTCTACCAGCGCCCGGTGGAGAGACGGGCAATGAATGGGAAAGCGCGCTTGCATCGGCGGGCGTCGAGGTCGCGTTTCACGCGCGTTATCCGCAGGCGGACGAAATGTCGGTCCGCGATTACATGGCGTTTGATACCACGAACCCCGCTTCGATCGTGTCCTGCCTCAACGCCGCGCGCATGAATGCGCGCGCGGTGCGCACGATGATCACGGCTGAACTCTGGGAAGCGATCAACGAGGCGTGGAACAGCCTCGCGAGGCGGGGCAAACCGCGCGATCGCGAACGGTTCACCAGCTTCCTCGATTGGGTGAAGACGGTCAGCCTCGCATTCGACGGAGCGGTGCACCGGACGCTGCTGCGCAACGACGGCTACCACTTCTTGCGGCTGGGGGCCGAACTCGAGCGCGCGGACAACACCGCGCGACTGCTCGATGTGAAGTATCACCTGCTATTGCCGCCCGGCGAACAGGTCGGCGGCGGGCTCGATTTCTTTCACTGGACGACGCTGCTGCGCGAGGTGTCCGCGGTGACCGCCTATCGCTGGCTGTACCGTGAAACGGTGAAGCCGTGGCTGGTCGCGGACCTGATGATCCTCAACCGCCAGATGCCGCGCAGTCTCGCCTCGTGCCAGGGGATGATCGTCGAGCATCTGGACGCGCTCGCGGAGGAGTATGGGCGGCAGGGCGAAAGCCAGCGGCTCGCGGCGGCAGCACTAAGGCTCCTGGAAGACGCGAACATGACCGACATCTTCCAGTCCGGCCTGCACGAATTCATCCAGCGCTTCCTATTCTCCAACAATCGCCTGGGCATGGCGATTGCCGACCAGTATCTGCGCTAGTCCCGATGCGCATCGGCATCGCCTACTCGACCACCTACACCTACGCCGAACCAGCGCGTGCGATCCTGCAACTGCTGCGCGTCACGCCGCGGCCGTTCGATGGCCAGCAGGTGATCCGCTGGCGGGTCGATGCGGATGCGGATGTGCGCCTGCGCTGGAGCGAGGATGCATTCGGCAACATCGTCCATTCGCTGCAGATCGAGCGGCCGACCGACCGGCTGACCGTAAGTGTGCGCGGCGATGTTGCGAGCGAGGACCGTGCAGGAATCGTGCGCGGTGCGATCGAGCGGCTGCCACTGGAGGCCTATCTCCGCAGTACCCGTCTGACCGCACCCGACGCCCGCGTGATCGATCTTGCGCGTTCGGTCGAGCCGGACGGCGGGGCCAGCAACCTCTCGCGCCTGCACGCACTGCTCGACGCGGTGGCGGACGCGGTGGCGTTCGATACCGAGGCGACGGGCGTGGGTATCACCGCCGCCGAGGCGCTCGCGCTGGGTCGCGGGGTTTGCCAGGACCATGCACACGTCTTCATCAGTGCCGCGCGGGAGATGGGTTTTCCGGCGCGCTACATCTCGGGGCATCTGATGCGCCCGGAACAGGCGCGCACCCACGCCGCGCACGCATGGGCGGAGGCGCATGTCGAGGATTATGGCTGGATCGGGTTCGATCCCGCCAACCGCCAGTGCCCGACCGACGCTTATGTGCGCGTGGCGGTGGGGCTGGACTATCAGGACGCCGCACCCGTGCGCGGAGCGCGGACCGGGGGGGGCGAGGAGCGAATGACCGTCAGCGTGCAGGTGCAGTCGCAATCGCAGTCGCAGTCGCAATCTCAATAGGCCGCGATCGCCAAGGCTTCGGGCAATAGCCGCGCCAACAGCGCTGCTACGTCGCTCCGCCCTTCCGGCTCCAGCAGCAGATCCTGCCGGACCTCGATCTCCACGAACGGCAGTCCCCGATCGCGCCCGTGGCGGAACGCGGTGTAATCGACATCGTCCATCGCATAGGGTTCGTTGTCGCCGACCGGAGGCGGTGCCTCCGTGCGAAGCCGCTCCAGCATCGCCAGTGCGAGCGCGCCGCCATCGTGCAGCACGCCGAAATGCCATGGGCGCGCGACACCGTTCATCACCGGCGTGAAACTATGCAGCAGCACCAGCACCGTCTGGCGCGAGCGCCGGGTATCGAGCAGCGCGGCGATGCCTTCGTGGTAGGGCGCGTGCACATGCCGGGTCCGCAGCGCGCGCGCGGTGGCGCTCAACGCGCGGTTGGCCGGGATCACGGTGCCGTCGGACACCTCGGGCACCGCGTCTGCGCGCCCGGGATCGCGGTTGCAGTCGATCACGAGGCGCGAATAGGTCTGCCGCACCACCGTTGCGTCCAGCCTGCTCCCAAGCTCGATCCCGAGTTTGCCGGCGCCGATATCCCAGCCGATGTGACGATCGATCTCGCCCGGCGCGATCCCGAGGTCGCCCAGAACGCTCGGCACGCGGCGCCCCGCATGATCGACGATCACCACGAACGGGCTTGGCGCATCGGGGTTGTTGATTTCGATCGGTGCCGGTTCATCCGCCCGCAGCCAACATGCGCTATTGTCCATCTCTGCCTTCCGGTTGAAGCGGGCCAGGTAACACGGAACGGCTGTCGCACCGATTTGCGTCCGCCCATTCACGCGCTTACGCTTCGCATTGCCACAAGCGGAACAATAAGGGCTTGGGGCCGTAGCGCCGGGTGGCACCGCGTGAACCGAAGGGCCCCGACATGATTGTGCGTTCCGGCTACAAGATCAGCTACAACTGCGCTGGGCCGACGCCCATGGTCCTCATGCTGAACGTGCGCCCCGAGCTGCGCGCGTCGCTGAAGACGCCCGAGGTCATGACAACCGACCGCGACGTCGCGATCCACGAATACCGCGATTCGTTCGGCAATAGCTGCTCTCGCCTGCTCGCGCCGCCCGGCCCTATCACGATCCGCGCGGATTTCCTGACGGCGGTGAGCGATACAGCCGATCCCGATATCCGGGGTCTCCGCCAACACGCGGTACAGGATCTGCCCGATGACGCGCTCGTTTTCCTGCTGGGTTCGCGCTATGTCGAGACGAGCCAGCTCACGCAGGTGGCGTGGGACTTGTTCGGCACTACGCCTGAGGGTGGCCAGCGCGTCGCGGCGATCCTCGATTACGCACACCAGCGTATCGAATTCGGCTACGAACACGCTTACAATGAACGCACTGCTGCGTCCGGACATCTGGATGGTCGCGGTGTGTGCCGCGATTACGCGCATCTGGCGGTTGCGCTGTGTCGCTGTATGAACATCCCGGCGCGTTACTGCACCGGATACCTGGGTGACATCCAGGTATTTGCGCCAGACTTCGCAATGGACTTCAGCGCGTGGTTGGAAGTGTTCCTTGAAGGCGCATGGCGCACCTGCGATGCGCGCCACAATCGCCCGCGCGTCGGGCGCGTGCTCCAATGCTATGGCCGGGATGCCGCCGACGTTGCGATCGCCACGACCTTTGGCTGGGCCGATCTGACCGGCTTCGAGGTGATCGCCGAAGAGGCATGAGCGGTTGCGGCCAGCGCGGGTGAAGGCGCGGCACGTCGCCAGTTGGAACGCGCGATGTGCGACTACGCGGCGGGGGATTATTGGTCCGCGCGGCGGACATATTCCTGCGCGTAGACGTCCACCACGATCCGTGTGCCCGATCCAATGAACGGCGGCACCATCACGCGCACACCATTGTCCAGGATCGCGGGCTTGTAAGAGGACGATGCCGTCTGTCCCTTCACCACCGCGTCGGCCTCCACAACTGTCGCCTCGATCTGATCGGGGAGCTGCACGCTGATCGGGCGCTCCTCGTACAGTTCCATCGAGACATCCATGCCGTCCTGCAGGAACGCCGCCGCCTCGCCGAGCAGGTCGCGCGGCAATTGCACCTGATCGTAGGTGTCCTTGTCCATGAAGGTCAGCATGTCCCCCTCTGCGAAGAGGAACTGGAACTCCTTGGTGTCGAGGCGGATCTTTTCGACCGATTCGGCGGACCTGAACCGCACGTTGTTTTTGCGCCCATCGATCAGGTTCTTCATTTCGACTTGCATATAGGCACCGCCCTTGCCGGGCTGGGTATGCTGCGTCTTGACCGCGCGCCAGATGCCGCCTTCATATTCGATGATATTGCCGGGGCGGATTTCGACGCCGCTGATCTTCATGGGTGAGGTGCTCGCTGAACCGAATTAGCGCTTCGCTTAACCCGCGACGAAGGTACTGCCAAGCGCAAGTGCAAACGCCCGTACACCCGCGCCAGCCCCGTCCGGATGCCCCCACACCGCGCCGCTCACCGCGAGGAAGTCCGCCCCAGCCCCCACTAGCGGCGCGGCATTGCCGGGCGTGATGCCGCCGATCGCCACGCATGGCAGCACGAACAACTTCGACCACCATTCGAGGATCTCGGGCTCGGGCCGATGTGCGCTCGTCTTGGTGCCACTTGGGTAGAAGCTGCCGAACGCGACATAATCCGCCCCCGCTTCGCCCGCTTCCATCGCAAGGTGGCGACTCGCGTGGCACGTAATCCCTATCTCCGCGTCGCGCCCCAGCAGCGCGCGCGCCTCGGCGATGGAGCCATCGTCTTGCCCCAGATGCACGCCATCGGCACCCGCCCGCGCCGCCAGATCGGCGCGATCGTTCAGCAGGAAGCTCACGCCGCTCGCTGCGCACACCGATATCAACCGCGCCGCCTGGCGAAGTACCTCGGCGTCGTCAGCATCCTTGAGCCGCAACTGGAAGGCGCCAACCCCGCCAGCGTCGAGCGCGTGGCCCAGCACCCGATCGAAGCCGTCCTCAATGCTGGGCGGCGAAATCAGATAGAGGCTGCACCGGGCCGATGGCGGGGGCAGTGCGGACGAGCGCCGGTCCACTTCGCGGCCGCCTATCGAGCGCTTTCGGGCTTGGCCGGGCCGAAAATATCGGTGCCGTTCGCCGCCATCCAGACCATCGCCGCATAGGCCGCCGTGGTCTGATCGAGCGCCTTCGCGTCGACCTTGTCCAGCGTATCGTCCGCCGTGTGATGCAGCGCGAAATAGCCGCTGGCGTCCTGTGCGAAATCGAGCACGGGCACGCCGAACGCCGCCAACGGACCTAGATCGCTCTCGTAGCCGCCATCGTTGCCCCCGAACGGGATGCCGAGCGGCAGCACCACGCGCGCCATCGCGGTAACGGCAGGCAGCGCGGCGTCCGCGACGCGCGTGTCCAGTTTCCACGCGCGCGCACCGCCCGAATCGTCCTCGGCCGCGAGGATATGCTTGTCCCCCCCGTGCGCCTTCGCATAGGCGGTGCCGCCATCGAGCCCGGTTTCCTCCGACCCCCACGCGACGAGCCGCACCGTGCGGCGGGGCCGCCCCTGATCCGCGACCAGTTTGGCGGCGGCGAAGCTGACCGCGATGCCCGTGCCATCGTCGATCGCGCCTTGGCCCAGGTCCCAACTATCCAGATGCCCGCCGATCAGCACGATTTCATCGGGGCGTTCGGACCCGACGATCTCACCCACCACATTGCCGCTCGGGCTCGCGCCGGTGAAGCGCGGGGTGAGCAGCAGATGCAGCCGCACCGGCTTGCCCATCGCCAGCAGCCGCTCGATCAGCTCGCTGTCGGGGACCGACATCGCCGCCGCCGGGATCGGCGCGGCGTCCACCCCGTCCTGCGCGCGGCCACCCGGCGGTCGCGGTCCGCCCGACTTCCAGATCGTCACGCCGGTATGCGGCAACCGCCGATTGTCGGTCGCCAGACTGCGGATCACGATCGCCGCAGCGCCGAGTTTCGATGCGAGCGCGGGCGCGCGCGTTCGGACCGCGTTGAACGCGCCGTAGCTCGATCCGTCCTGCGTCGCGGCCATGCGGTGCGTGATAAAGACGATCTTGCCGCGGACCTGTGCGGGCGTGGCTTCGCGGAATGCGTCCATCGAGGTGAAGCCTGCGATTTCGCCATCGATTCCGCCCGGCGGCGTCGCGCCGCTGTTGCCGAGCGCGGTGATCGCCAGTTTCTGGGGAACGGGAGACGTGATCTCGGCGGTCTCCGCGCCGCGGACCCAGCCCTGGATGGTGAACGGCTCGACATGGACATTCTGGAAGCCGAGCGCCTTCATCTTCGCCACCGCCCAATTGCGCGCGCGCGCCTCGGCGGGCGATCCGGCGAGGCGCTGGCCCACCTCGGTCGTCAGGCTCTCCACGATCTGGAACGCGCCCGATCCGGCGAGCGCGCGGTCCCGCATGTGCTCGGCGATGCGGACGTCGGCGGGCGTGGGCGCGGCGTGCACGTTGGTTGCGATCAGCAGGGCGACGGGGAGGATCAGGATGCGCATGGGTGCACGCGTGCCAGCCCCCCCGGCGCCACGCAAGGATCGATCGTGGCGCGTACCATTCTTGCGCGCGAAGCCATCGGCGGTCAGGTGCAGATCCACATCGGGATAGGTGCAGACATCGGCCTCCACGCGCCCGCCGATCTCCAGATACACCGCGTCCGCATCGCCCCGGTTGATCAGGTGATGGCCGTCCTCCACCCCCGCCTTGAACGCCGCGCAGTCGCCCGGCCCAAGCCGCTCCTCTCCGGCATCGGTGATCAGCACCAGTTCGCCTTCGAGCACATAGACGAGCTCGTCCTCCGTGCTGTGCCAGTGCCGCTGGGCGGACCATTCGCCCGGCGGCAGGCGGGTCAGGTTGACGCCGAATTGCGTCAGCTCCGCCGCATCGCCCAGCGCGCGTTTCTCGCGGTGTTGGCATGCCAAGCTGAAAGGCATCGGATAGCCCGATCCAGTGCGCACGGGGAGATCGGCAGGGATGATTTTGGGCATGGGTGGGCCTTTGCAAGCGGACCGCCGGATTAGCCGCCCCTTACCCCGTTGCGCCAGCCCGCAGCGCGCCCTACTCGCGCAACCCATGGAGACGATCCCGCCCCCCGAAATCTTCTACACGCCGCGCGCCAACGTCAGCTGCGAGGGCATCGGCGGCGCGCTTGGCCATCCGCGCGTGTGGCTGGCGATCGATGCGCGTGGCTTTGCGGACTGCGGCTACTGCGACCGTCGCTTCATCCTCGACGGTGGTCCGGCGGATACGCGGCCGGATCGTCCCGCCGCAGTCGCATCGCAAGCGCATTAGCCCTATATCAGGCGCATGGACCTTTTCTACGCCGAGACCGGCCTCGATCCCGCCCGCACCCAGTCGCTCGTATCCGAGGCGCTGCATGGCTGCGATGACGGCGAACTCTATCTCCAGCACAGCGTCTCGGAGAGCTTTGCCTTCGACGATGGGCGACTGAAGAACGCGAGTTTTGATACCACGCAGGGCTTCGGCCTGCGCGGCGTCTCGGGCGAAACGACCGGCTTCGCGCACGCGAACGAGATCAGCGAGCCCGCGATCCGGCGAGCCGCCGAGACGGTGAAGCTGGTCCGCACCGGCCAAGGCGGCGAGATGGCGGCTGCGCCGCTGCGCACCAACCAGAAGCTGTATACCGATGCCGATCCGCTCTCCGCGATTCCCTTCGCGCGCAAGGTGGCGCTGCTCGCCGAGATCGATGCGGCGGCGCGCGCGCGCGATCCGCGCGTCGCGCAGGTCACCGCCAGCCTGACCGGCTCGTGGTCCAACATCGAGATCGTGCGCGCGGGCGGCTTCGTCGCGCGCGATGCGCGGCCCTTGGTGCGGCTGAACGTCACCATCGTCGCCAAGAACGGCGAGCGCCGCGAGACCGGCGTGTTCGGGCTGGGCGGCCGCTATCTCTATGACGATCTGTTCGATCCCGCGACGTGGAACCGCGCAATCGACGGTGCGCTCGAGCAAGCACTCACCAACCTCGAATCGATCCCCGCCCCGGCAGGCGAGATGACCGTGGTGCTCGGCCCCGGCTGGCCCGGCATCCTGCTGCACGAAGCGATCGGCCACGGGCTGGAGGGCGATTTCAACCGCAAGGGCACGTCCGCCTTCGCCGGCCGCCTCGGCGAGCGGGTGGCGGCACCTGGTGTGACCGTGGTGGACGATGGCTCGATCGAGAACCGTCGCGGCTCGCTGACGATCGACGACGAGGGCACGCCGACCGAACGCACCGTGCTGATCGAGGACGGCATCCTGGTGGGCTACATGCAGGACCGCATGAACGCCCGCCTGATGGGCATGGCCCCCACCGGCAACGGCCGCCGCGAAAGCTTCGCCCACGCGCCGATGCCGCGCATGACGAACACGTTCGCATTGGGCGGCAAGGAAGACCCTGCCGAAATCTTGCGCGTGGTGAAGCACGGTGTGTATGCCAAGTCCTTCGGCGGCGGGCAGGTCGACATAACCTCGGGCAAGTTCGTCTTCAGCTGCACCGAGGCGTACATGATCGAGAACGGTCGGCTCGCCGCCCCGATCAAGGGCGCGACGCTGATCGGCAACGGGCCGGACGTGCTGACCCGCGTGCGCGCGATCGGCAACGATCTGGCGCTCGATGAAGGCATCGGCGTCTGCGGCAAAGGCGGCCAGGGCGTGCCTGCGGGCGTGGGCCAGCCGACGATGCTGATCGAGGGGCTGACGGTGGGGGGGACGGCGGCTTAGGCGGGATATCCCGTTGACATATCCCGCAGGCCCGGCGTAAAGATCGGAATGGTTGGCACCCGCCTTTTCCAGTCCAACCGCAGCCAGGCGGTGCGCCTGCCCAAGGAAGTTGCCTTCCCCGAGCAGATTCGCGACGTGACCGTGATCCGCGATGGCGATCGGCGCATCATCGCCCCCGCAGGCGCTTCATGGGATGATTTCTTCGCCGCCCCCGGCTTCGATCTGGGCGAACGGTCGCAGGAGCCGCCGCAGGAGCGCGACTGGCGCTGATGCTGCGCTACCTGCTCGATACCAATCTGTGCATCCGGCTGCTGCGCGATCGACCCGCCGGATTGCGCGAGCGGTTCAACGCCGCCCCGCAGGCGCTCGCGATTTCGACCATCGTGCTGAGCGAACTGCTGTTCGGGGCCGAGAAATCGGGTCGCGCCGACGCGGGTCGGCGCGAAGTGGAGGCTTTCGCTGCCCGGATCGCGGTTCTAGTATTCGATGCGGACGCCGCCTCCCACTCGGCGGAAATCCGGTGGGAACTTGCTTGCACGGGGCGCACCATCGGCAGTTACGATCTCTTGATCGCCGGACATGCACGCAGCCGGGGGCTGATCGTCATCACCGGCAACCTCGGCGAGTTCGCGCTCGTGGCCGGCCTGCGCTGCGAGGACTGGACTATTGCCGGTGGGTGACACCTTCCACCGCGCATGACCGGCCCCCTTCTCTTCCTGATCTTCAACCGCCCCCACCTCACCGCGCGCGTGTTCGAAACGATCCGGGCCGCGCGTCCGCCCCGGCTCTACATCGCCGCCGACGGTCTGCGTGCGGATCGACCGGACGATGCCGCGCTGTGCGCGGCCGCGCGCGCCGCAGCCACCGCGATCGACTGGCCGTGCGAGGTGCACACACTGTTTCAGCCCGCCAACCTCGGCTGCAAACGTGCCGTCGAGGCGGGGATCGGCTGGTTCTTCGCGCACGAACCCCACGGCATCATCCTCGAAGACGATATGCTGCCGCACCCGTCCTTCTTCCCCTTCGTCGAGGTGCTGCTCCATCGTTATGCGAACGATCCCTGCATCGGCATCGTCAGCGGGCTGACGCTACTGCCCCCCGATCCCGTGCCGCGCGCGAGCTATGCCTTTTCGAACTATTTCCACATGTGGGGCTGGGGAACGTGGGCGCGCGTCTGGGCGGCGCACGATCCCGCGATGGCGGGATGGCCACATGCACGACGCGAAGGGCTGATCGCGCGCGTGCTTCACGGCCGCCGCATCGCCGTGCGCTACTGGACGCGCGTGCTCGGGCGGACCGCGCGTGGGCGGTATGATTGCTGGGACAATCAGCTCCAGTTCTCGCTGTGGCGCGCCGGACTTATCAGCATCGTCCCCGCCACCAACATGGTGACCAACATCGGCTTCGCGGCGGACGCGACCAACAGCCGGGGCGCGATGCCGGGCTTCATGCGCCGTGCGGTGCCGCGCGAGATGGTGTTCCCGCTCGTGCATCCGCCGGTCGAGGTCTATCCGGCGTTCGATGTGCGGATCGAACGAGCGGCGCTGCGAATCGGGCTGCGGGGCGAACTCCGCGCTGCAGCACGCGATCTGCTTGCGCCGCTGATGCCCATGATCAACCGGCTGCGTTATAGACGGTGACGAGTCGCCAATGAAGGTCCAGGCCATGCTGATCGAGATCGCCGAGTTCACCAGCCCGATGGAGGCCGAAGTCGCGCGCGGTGCGCTCGAAGCCGCCGGAATCGTGGTCGAACTGTTCGACGCGGGCGTATCGAGCACGTATGGCGGCGCGCTCGGCCTCGCTCGCGCGCGATTGATGGTGGAGGAAGCCGACGAAGGCGCGGCGCGTGCGCTGCTGGCGTCCGCCGGGGACTAGATTGACGGCTCTCCGCGTGCTGCGACCGCTCCCTGCCCTGCCCATCGATTGTGCACGTGCAGCATCGTTGCGCGTGCCAGCCACCGGGCAGGCTCACGCAAGCGCGCCGTTCCGGTAAACGGCGGGATGGCACGGACCTTGCTACTCTCCCGATGGGATCAATCCGGGTGAGGGGCTTCCAGGCGTGAAGATATCGTGGACGAAAATGGGTCTGGCAGCGGCGGGTGCGATCGCGGCCGGGATGTTGCTATCCGAACCATCATGGGCGCAGGCGGTCGCTGCCGCAGCACCCGCAGCACCGCCCGCGCCGGTTCCCAACAAGGGCGATACCGCGTGGATGCTGATCTCGACCGCGCTCGTGCTGATGATGAGCGTGCCCGGCCTCGCGCTGTTCTACGGTGGGCTCGTGCGCACCAAGAACATGCTCTCGGTGCTGACCCAGGTGTTCATGATCGTCTCGATCGTGGCGCTGCTCTGGTGCACCTACGGCTATAGCGAGGCGTTCAACGGCGGCGCGGGCGCGACCAGCCCGTTCTTCGGCACCTTTGCCAAATCGCTGCTGCGCACCGTCACCTCGGACACCACGGTCGCCACCTTCTCGGCGGGCGTGGTTATCCCCGAATATGTCTACGTCGCCTTCCAGATGACGTTCGCGTGCATCACGCCCGCGCTGATCGTGGGAGCTTTGGCCGAGCGCGTGAAGTTCTCGGCGCTCATGGTGTTCATGGTTGCATGGGTCACGATAGTCTATTTTCCGATCGCGCACATGGTCTGGTACTGGGACGGCCCGGACGCGTTCATCGCGGCCGCCAAGCAGGGTCAGTCTGCATTGGACGCTGTCAACGCCAAGGCAGGCTATCTCTTCCAGATGGGCGCGCTCGATTTCGCGGGCGGCACGGTGGTGCACATCAACGCGGGCATCGCCGGGCTGGTGGGCGCTTTGTATCTGGGCAAGCGGGTCGGCTACGGCCGTGAGCAGATGCCTCCGCACAGTCTCACGATGACGATGATCGGCGCGTCGCTGCTGTGGGTCGGCTGGTTCGGCTTCAACGCGGGCTCCAACCTCGAAGCCAATGGCGTCACTGCCGTCGCCTTCCTCAACACCTTCGTCGCCACTGCAGCGGCGGCGGTCAGCTGGACGCTCGTCGAGCAGATTCTGCGCGGCAAGCCCTCGCTGCTCGGTGCAGCCTCGGGCGCGGTGGCAGGTCTGGTAGCGGTCACTCCGGCGAGCGGTTACGCGGGACCGATGGGATCGATCGTGCTCGGCCTGCTCGTCTCGCCGATCTGCTATCTCTTCACCAGCTACGTGAAGAACAGGCTGAAGTACGATGACAGCCTCGATGTCTTCGGCGTCCACTGCATCGGCGGCATCGTTGGCGCGCTGGCAACCGGCATCCTCGTCGATCCGGCTTTGGGGGGCCAGGGCATCGCGGACTATATGGCGAAGCCCGGCACGATCAGCTTCACCTATCCGGGTGCCGCGACGCAGCTGCTGATCCAGGCGAAGGCGGTGCTGCTGACGCTCGTATGGTCCGGCCTCGGTTCGCTGGTGCTGTTCTTCGTCATCGACAAGGTGATGGGTCTGCGCCCCAACGTCGAAGCCGAGCGCGAAGGCTTGGATATCACCGAACATGGCGAGCGCGCGTACAACTACTAGGCAGTTTCGGCCGGGCGTTTGGAGAGCCGCCCGGCCGGATCATGGGGTGGTCCGTGGGATGACCCGGGGTCCGCGAGGATCCCGGGCCATTCGCCGTTCCAGACCCTCTCCCATCCGGGCGTCTGGTTGCGAAACCACGTCCGCTGTCGCTTGGCGTATTGGCGCGTCTGTGCCGCAACGCGCGCGACCGCCTCGTCGAGCGCTATCTCGCCAGACAGATGCGCTGCGAATGTCTTCACCCCCACCGCTTTCATGATCGGCAACTCCGGATCGAGCGCGCGCGCCATCAGCGCCGCCACCTCGCCCAGCGCGCCCTCGCCGATCATCGCGTGCAGACGCGCCTCGATGCGCTGCGCCAGCGTTGCCGGATCGATCTCGACCACCACCGCGCGCAATTCCACCGTGTGGGCGATCCCGCCAGCGCGCACCGCGTGCCACTGCGCCAGCGTCCGCCCCGTCGAGCGGACCACTTCGAGCGCGCGCATGGTGCGTTGCCGGTCTGCCCGATCCAGCCTTGCCGCCGCCGCAGGATCCTGCTGCGCAAGCGCGGCGTGCGCCGCTTCGGGCGAGAGCGCGCGCACGGTCGCCCGCACCTGTGGATCGATTGGGGAAACCGGCGCGATTCCGCCGAGCAGTGTGCGCAGGTACAGGCCCGTTCCCCCCACCAGCACCGGCACACGCCGCGCTGCGTGCACAGCGGCGATTTCGGCCTTCGCCATCGCTGCCCATTCGGCGGCCGAACAGGGATCGGCCCCGTCGCGCACGCCGTACAGCCGGTGCGGAACCGTCGCTTCCTCCGCCGCCGATGGCCGCGCGGTCAGCACGCGCAGATCGGCGTACAACTGGCTCGCGTCCGCATTGACGATCACACCGCCGAGCCGCGCTGCGACTTCCAGCGCAAGCCCTGACTTGCCGCTCGCGGTCGCGCCCGCGATAACGATCAGCGGTGGCTTATCCTGTGAACCTGTCATGATCCGCGCAACGCTCGCGCATCCTGGCGGCCTCGCGTCAACCGCGCTCGCCTCAGCGCGTGCCGCGCTGACGGCGGCGGGGGCGCGGGTTGAGGGCGGCTGGCTCGACGAGGGCTTCGCCGCGCGACTGCGCGTCGGCGATATCGATGCCGGGCAAGCAAGCGCAGCGCTGTCGCGCTTCGAGCGGATCGCCGACGTGATCGTCCACGAAGGAACCGACGCGCCGTTCCGGCTCTTCGTGGCGGATATGGATTCGACGATGATCGCGTGCGAATGCCTCGACGAGCTTGCGGATTATGCCGGGTTCAAGCCGCAGGTCACCGCGATTACCGAGCGCGCAATGAAGGGCGAACTCGATTTCGCCGCCGCGCTGCTGGAACGGGTAGCGTTGCTGAAGGGCCTCGCGGAGGCAACAATCGCCGACTGCCTCGCAACACGCGTGCGGCCCAATGCGGGCGCGCGCACGCTGATCGCCACGCTGGCAGCGCATGGCGTCCGCACGATGCTCGTCTCCGGCGGTTTCACTGCGTTCGCCGATCCGGTGGGTGAGATGCTGGGGTTCGATCGCGTTGTCGCCAACCGTCTGGACATCGACGAGAATGGGCTGCTCACCGGCACCGTCGCGCTGCCGATCGTTGACGCCGCCGCCAAACGCGCCGCGCTCGTCGCCGAGGCGGGATCGCGCGGCGGCCCGTCGCGCGCGATCGCGATCGGGGATGGCGCGAACGATATCGCCATGGTTGAAGCTGCGGGGCTTGGGCTTGCTCACCACCCCAAACCCGCGCTTGCGGCTGCGGCCGATGGCACGATCCGCCACGGCGATTTGACCAGTGTGCTGTGGTCGATCGGGCTGCCGCGCGCGCAATGGACGGTAGTGGCATGAACGCTGTCGCCGCCCCCGCCGCGCCGCCCGTGCCTGCGGATGCGCGCATCGTTTCGGTCGAGCTGGATCAGCATTCGATCGTGTGGCGCAGCGCGGATGTGGAGCAGGAACGTCGCGTCGCGATCTTCGATCTGCTCGAGGCCAACCATTTCGCGCCTGTCGAGGATTATGGCCACGGCGGCCCCTGGCACATCCTGATGCGGCTGGAGGAGGGCCGCCTGTCGATCGATCTCGCCGCCGAAAAGGGTGTGGTGCTGGGGACGGTGGTGCTGCCACTTGCGCCGTTCCGCCGCACGGTGCGGGAATATTTCGCGATCTGCGAAAGCTATTACAGCGCAATCCGCACCGCGTCCGCCGGGCAGATAGAAACGATCGATATGGCCCGGCGCGGCATCCACAACGATGCAGCCGAAGCGTTGCAGGAGCGGCTGTCGGGCCGGGTCGAGGTCGATTTCAACACTGCGCGCCGCCTGTTCACACTAATCTGCGTGCTGCACGTGCGCGCCTGAGGGCACGCACGTGCAGGCGCACGGTCAGCCCGCGCTGCCGCCGATATCGGTGACAGCGCGGCGATTGCGCGCGTAGGCGGCCTCGTCCGATCCTTCGGCCTCGGGGCGCTCCTTGCCGTAGCTGATCGTCGCGATATTGCTCGCCGCGAAGCCCTTGCCCGCGACGTAGGACTTGACCGCATCGGCGCGCCGTTCGCCCAGCGCCAGATTATATTCACGCGTGCCGCGCTCGTCCGCATGGCCTTCAATCGTAATGTGCGTCGACGGGTATTTGGCGAGCCATGCGGCCTGCGAATCGAGGATCGCGCGCGCGGTGCCATCGAGTTCGTAGCTATCATACGCGAAGCGCACACGGTCCTCGCGCGTGTTCGCCTTGAAATCCGCTGCGCTGCCCGGAACGTTGGTCGAGGTGACGCTATCGTTGATCGGCGGAGGTGGCGGCGTCGAAGGCTGCGCGGGTTGCGCCTGTGGTGCGGGAGGAGGTGGTGGCAGATCGGCGGGTTTGGGCTTCTTGGCGCACGCAGCGGCGAGCGCGACGGCGGCGATGGCAAGGACTCTGGTAGCGCGCATCGGATGTCTCCTCGGGAAACGTCAGCCTACAACGGCCGCATTACAATTGGGTTGCGGTGGGTTCAGGGTCGCAGCGGCCCCCAGCTCGGATCGCTCGCTCCAAGCGGGGTGCGTAGCTCGCGCAGATTGAGGCCGGTCAGGTCCGCGCTCATCAGTTCGGGCGGGCTGCCGCCGGGCGGGGTGCGGAAGAATACGAGCACGCGGCCGTTGGGGGACCAGCTCGGCTGCTCGTCGGCGAAGCTGTCGGTGAGCAACTTCTCGCCGCCGCCATCGATGCGCATCGTGCCCACGCGCAGCTTGCCGCCGCCGATGCGCGTGAACGCGATCAGATCGCCGCGCGGACTCCACGCGGGAGTGGCGTAGCGTCCCTGGCCAAAAGTGATGCGATGTTGCCCCGATCCGTCCGCGTTCATGACGTACAGCTGCTGCGTGCCGCCACGATCGCTTTCGAAGACGATCTTGCCGCCGTCGGGCGAATAGCTCGGTGAAGTATCGATGCTCGGCCCGTCGGTCAGCCGGTCAAGCGCCTTCGAGGCGATATCGAGCCGGTAGAGGTTGGCGTTACCCGCCTTGATGATGCTCATCAGCAGGTAGCGTCCGTCGGGCGAAAAGCGTGGGGAGAGCGACGTGCCCTGGAAGCTGCCCACCAGCGAATGGCGGCCGGTACTGGCATCATAGAACCACAGGCTCGGCCGGTTGTTCGCAAAGCTCATGTAGGCGATGCGCAACTGGCTCGGCGCGAAGCGCGGGGTGAGCACGAGGTTCTGGCCGTTGGTGAGGAAGCGGTGGTTCGCCCCGTCCTGATCCATGACCGCGAGGCGCTTGATGCGCTGCGTCTTGGGGCCGGTTTCGGCGATGTAGGTGATCTGGCTATCGAAATAGCCGCTTTCGCCGGTCAGGCGCGCATAGACCTTGTCCGCGCATTTATGCGCGGCGCGCCGCCAAGCCGCGGGCGCAACGCGGAACCCCTCCGAGGCGAGCTGGGACTGCGCGAACGGATCGTAGAGGTAGCACGCGATCGTGATGCTGCCGTCCGCATTCGCCTCGACCGCGCCGGTGATCAGCGCCTGCGCGGACGCGGTCCGCCAGGTATCGTAAGCGGGTGCGGTGACGGCGGGAAAGGGCACTGCGTCGGTGGGGCCGACGGGCCGAAATAGCCCGCTCGATTTCAGATCGTTGGCGATCACGCCCGCCACCTGCGTTCCGAGCGCCTCGGTCGTGCCCGCCGCCGTTGGCGCGGAAGCGGGCGTGGCGAAGCCCGGCACGGCTACGGGCATCGGCGCGCTCACCCCCTGGGTCACGTCCACGCGCAACTGGGCAGCGGCGGGGGTGGCGACGATCAGCGCGAGGAGCGCGGCGGTGCGCACATGCATCAGTTCACATCCTTGGCATCGAGGTGCAGCGGGGCGAGTTCGCGCCATAGCATGTAGTTTTGCGCTGGAAGATGAAGCGGCGCGCATTGCAGCACCGCGCGCCGGGCGGAATCGGCGAACGAACGCTCGGCCGCCGCATTAGCCCCGCCGGTGACGCCGACCGTCTGGACCGTGCCCACCACCGAGCCGTCGCGCGCGAGGTGGACGTTCAGATCGACCGTCATCGCCTGCTGGCCGGGCAGGATGCTCCAGCAGCGCGCGATCTGTCCGGCGATCGATTGCTGCAGGGTCGCCATTGCCTGCGCGCTGAGTGGCGCGTTGGCGGGCTGCGCCGTCTGCACCGGGCCGGGCTTGGCGTGGGGGCGGGCGAGGTCTTGGCCGAGCGCCTTGTCGAGCAGGCTGGCAAGCTGCGCCGGGTTGGCGCGCGGTTGCGGCCTCGCCTTGGGTGCGGGAGCGAGTGCCGCATCGAGGCTGCGCGCGAGTTGATCGGGATCGGGCGCGGGTTTGGCGGGTTTGGCGCGAAGCTTGGGCTTTGGTGGCGGTGCCGGGGCTTCGGTGACCGCCTCTGGTGCGGGGTCAGGCGCTTCGATGGCCTTGGGGGCGGCGCGGACTGGCTCCGACTTGGGTGCGGGCTCCGGTGCGGGTTCGGGGGGCACTGGTTCAGGCTGTACGCGCGGCGCGGGCTGGGCCGGCGCGGGCGGCGGCGCGGTCGCCTCACGCGCTTCCGCGCTGGCCTTGGGCGTGTCCGCGATGTCTAGAAGGTCCACTGCCACCGCGTCGGGCGCTGGCTGCGGCTTGGTCATCGCTGCCCACCCGAGGCTGAGCGCGGCGAGCAGGGCAAGGTGCGCCGCGCCCGCGCCCGCCAGCGCCCGGCGCTCGCTCATTTGCGTTTGGGAGGCTGGCTCACCAGCGCCACCTTGGTGAAGCCCGACGCGGCGATTTCGCCCATCACCTCGAGCACGCGGCCATAGGAGAGGCTGCGATCGGCACGGACCAGCACGCGCGTATCGGGGTTGGTCGCGTGCAGCGCCCCAAGCCGATCGGCGAGCGCGTCCCCGCCCACTGCTTCGTCGCCGATGAACACGCCCCCCGTTGAATCGAGCGAAACCGCGATCGGCTTGTCGGGCTTCTGCTGCAACGCCGCCGCGCGCGCGGCGGGCAGATCGACCGGCACGCCGGCAACGAGCAGCGGTGCCGTGACCATGAAAATGATCAGCAGCACTAGCATCACATCGACCATCGGCGTGACGTTGATCTCCGCCATCGGCAACGCGCGTCGACGGCGACCGGCAGGAGCGAGGCCCATCGCCACGCCTAGACCCCATCCAGCTGGCGCGAGAGCAGCGCGTGATATTCGTCCGCGAACGCGCGCAACCGCGCCTCGAAGCGCGCGATGCCGTGCAGCAGCCGGTTATAGCCGATCACCGCCGGAATCGCGGCGAACAGGCCGATCGCGGTGGCGAACAGCGCCTCGGCAATTCCCGGCGCGACCACCGCGAGCGAGGTGTTCTGTGTGGCACCGATCGCGGTGAACGCGCGCATGATCCCCCACACCGTGCCGAACAGCCCGACGAACGGCGCAACCGACCCCACCGTGGCGAGAATGTTGAGCCGATCGCTAAGCTCATCCACCTCGCGCTCGATCGCGCTGTTCATCAGCGTGGCAAGCCGCGCGCGCACCGCATTCGCATCCGATCCGGGGCGCGCGGACTTTCGCCATTCGGTCATCCCGGCGGTGAACACGCGTGCGAGCGGATGCGTGGCCTTGGCGGCCTTCTCGGCAAGCGGCTCAAGGCTCTGCGCCGCCCAGAAATGCGCTTCGAAGCGCTCCGCCTCGCGCCGCAATCGCCCGAGACGTGTTGCGCGATCGAAGATGATCGCCCACGACCACACACTCGCCGCGAGCAGCGCGAGCATGATCGCCTTGACGACCGGATCGGCGGCGAGGAACAGGCCGATCGGCGAAAGCGAAGTCAGGCTTGGCATGGCGGTGGAAGGGCTAACGCGCGTAGAGCCAGAAAAGCGCCGCCGTCCCCGCCGCAATCCGGTACCAGGCGAACGGGCCGAAGCCGTGGCGCGAGATGAACGCCACGAACGCGCGCACTACGATCAGCGCGACCACGAACGCAACCACGAAGCCGACCGCGATCAGATCGACTTGTCCGCCACCCAGTTGGTGGCGCGCCTTCCATAGAGAAAGCACCGTCGCGCCAAGCATTGTGGGGACCGCGAGGAAAAAGCTGAACTCGGCTGCGGTCTTGCGCTCGACGCCGAGCGACAACGCGCCAAGGATCGTCGCGCCCGAGCGACTGACGCCGGGCACCATCGCCAAACACTGGACGAAACCGATGCCGATCGCGGTGCGAGGCGGGATCGCGGCGACGCCGCTGATCGTCGATCGCCGAACAAGCCGCTCGACCGCGAGGATCGCGAAGCCTCCAACGATAAGCGCGACCGCCACCACGTCAGGACGCTTGAGCAACGCCTCGATCTGCTTGAGCAGTGCCAGCCCGATCACCGCAGCGGGGAGGAAAGCGAGCACCACGTTGCGAAGGAAATGCCAGGATTGGCGCTGACCCGCGAGCAATCCCTGCAGCACACCCCAGAACGTCCGCCAGTAGAGCACCACGATCGCGAGGATCGCGCCCAGCTGGATGACGATGTTGAACAACTTCCACTTGTCCGCATCGTAGCCGAGCAGCGCGGTCGCCAGGATGAGGTGGCCCGTGGACGAGACGGGCAGGAACTCGGTCACCCCTTCGACGATGCCCAGGATTATGGCAGTCAGCAGCGATCCATGATCCAACGGCGGTTCCTTTAGGCGAGGCGGGGGAGGAGGCCACGCGCATAACCCACCGCGCGCGTGATCTCGGGCGCGAGATCGTGCCTCAGCGCGAACACCGCTGCAAGCCATACAAAGCCACTCACCGCGAGCAGGCCGAGCAGTTCGATCGTCGGTAACTGCCCTGGCCAGCCGTGCATTGTCATGAGCACCGCCGCCGGCACCGCGGTAATCGCCGCGATCAACGCGCTGCGCACGAAGCCGCGCGCCATCTCCGCCCAGGTGAGCCGTGTCGCATCGTGAATACCCGGCGAATAAAGCGCGACCGCGACCACCGCATCAAGCACGCGCGTCGCCGCTGCCCACAGCAAACCACCTGTATAGGCTGCGATCGTGAACGCCGCGACGCCGACGAGGCCGCGCGCGAGTTCAAGCCGGGGCAATTGCCGCTCTCGCCCCATCGTCACCAGCACGCCGGACCGGCACGCCACCATCAAATTGATCGCCGCCGACACCGCGATGATCGCCAGTATTGGCGCGGCCCCGAGCCACTTCGGGCCGAACAGGAACGCGATCATCGGGCCTGCCAGCACCGCCAGCAGTGCGAACGCGGGCCAGAACACACCGGTCACCGCCCGATTCATGCGCGCATAGATCGGCCCAATCCCCGCTGGCGTCTCGCGGTCGCGCGCCATCTGGCTCGACATCACGCGCTGCACGCTCAGCATGACCGTGTTGTTGAGCGTATCGATCAGGTTCGCGCCACGGTTGTAGATGCCCGTCGCGCCCGCGCCGAGCGCGCGCGTGAGCAGCACATCGGGCGCTCGGTTCGTGATGCTCTGGATCAGGCTTGCGGGGAGGATCCCCACCCCAAACGACAGGATCGCGCGCGCGTGACTGAAGCCCAGCCGCGCCACGCGCAGATCGGCGCGCTGCATCACGATCGCGATTGCCACCGCGATCGTGACGCCAGCCCCCGCACCGAGCGGCATCGATCGCCAGCTGAAGCCGTTCGCCGCCAGCGTGATCGTGAACACCGCCGCAGAGGCGACATTGGCAAGCGTGCACAGCACGACACGATCGAACTTCATCTCGCGCTGCATCACGCCTGTCAGCGTCGCCAAAATTGGCATCAGCGCGCCAAACCACGCGAGGATGCGCAGCGAGGCGGTGACGCGCGGATCGTGCGCGAACATGCCAACGAGCGGCGCGCCTAGCAGAAGTCCAGCCGAGATCAGCACGGATTGACACAGCGTCATCAGGAACACGGTACCGAGCTTGTCGGGCGGCATATCGCGCTCGCGCACCACATAGGCCTGGATGCCCACGTTGAGCACGCCGTTGATGATCCACACCAGCGCCATCGCCGCCGCGTAGACGCCGAGCTCGGACGGATTGAGCAGCCGCGCGATCGCCAGCGATCCCGCAAACTGGAGCACGAAGGTGCCGACGTTGCCGCCGAACAGATAGCCTATGCCGCGCCGGACCGACACGCTCAGTGCGCCGCCGGGGCTTTGGCCTCGTCGTTGAACCGGCCAAAGCGCCGGTAGCGCTCGAGCCACGCGGGAGCGATCGACTCGATCGGTGCGGGTCGGATGCCAAACGCCTCGAGCCCGGGCACGCCCGCGCCCACGATATTGTCGCGCCCGAGCATGCGGTATTGATCGGTGGTCATCGGCAGCCCGGGCAGAATGTCCCCCGCACGCCCCAACAGCCGCGCAATCGGCGCGGGGACTTCGATCAGAGGCTTTTCGGCGCGGATCGTCGCCATGATCCACGCGATCAACTGGCGAAGCGTGTAGATCGTCGGCCCGCCAAGCTCGAATATCTGTGCGCCAAAGCGCTGCGGCTCAGCGAGGCTCATCACCACCGCCCGCGCGACATCGACGACATGGACGGGCTGGAAACGGGTATCCCCGCACACCACCGGCATCACCGGAGCCATGCGCGCGAGCCCTGCGAAGCGGTTGGTGAAGCCATCCTCCGCGCCGAAAATCAAGCTGGGACGCAGGATCGTTGCGGCCGGAAACGCGGCGTGCACCGCCGCCTCGCCCTCGGCCTTGCTGCGGCCATACGCCGACGGGCTGGCGGCATCCGCGCCAATCGCAGATACATGGACGAGCGTACGCACGCCCGCCCCCGCCGCCGTGCGCGCGACCGTGCCCGCGCCCTCGGCCTGAATGCCCTTGAAGCTGCGCCCGCCGCCCTCGGCGAGGATGCCGACGAGATTGATCGCGCCGTCCGCGCCGTTCATCGCGGCGGCACACTGGCGCTCATCCTGGATGTCGGCCGCCATGAGCTGGATTTGACCCGGCTGGCCAAGCGGTTTCAGGAACATCGCCGCATTGGGCCTGCGCACCGCGATCCGCACCCGCGCGCCGGACGCAGCGAGCTGCTGCACGACATAACGACCAACGAACCCCGAACCGCCGACGACGGTGATCAAACCCTGCATATGCGAACCTGCGATTGCTGCGCTGCGGGAGAGATAGCGGGGTCGCCGATGAATTGACAGCCGCTGCGGCTTCGCCTACCCGCCGCGCTCTTCGCACCCCTTCGCCCGGGTGGTGGAATTGGTAGACGCGCTGGCTTCAGGTGCCAGTGACCGCAAGGTCGTGAAGGTTCGAGTCCTTTCCCGGGCACCAATTATCTCCCGTAACTCCCTGACTTTGCTAGATATTTTGATGTAGCATAATTGACCGTCCCCAACTTGGTCCCCAATTTGTGGATTGACAGCGAGCGGTAGCGAGCGGACGGCGGCGCACGATCCGAGCTTTCGGTTCGTCGCATTTAACCTTAGCGGGCTTGCCGATCCGGGCCGTATTTATCGGCTTGCTTCGCCTATCCCCAGCCGCGAGCACGGCACTCATAGACAGGCGCGCGTGCGTTCGCTCTATGTTCTAACATGGGCAGCAACCGCGTCGCGCGTATCACTCCGACTTGGCTTACGAGCGTCGGCGCGATGCGCGAGGCAAACGTCCGGGTGCGGGCACGGTGCCGGACGTGCAAGATCGTGCTCCGCGT
>JBBSFH010000021.1:0-50065 GCA_038238915.1 Sphingomonadales bacterium | reverse complement strand
GTCGTTCATAGCGAACCGCACCTTTCGCTTCCGTCGCGCCCTCCTATTCACAGGACGCCATGACAGGCACGAGGCACCGCCGGTCCGGCCGGGACAGCGCGGGCCGCCAGAACGAGCTGCGAGGTGCGGACGTTGATGACGTTTCCCCGCTCTAGCGCTTCCCACCAACTGAATGCGCCAACTATCTCCGGAACTCAGGACCTCGGCGCGTGATCAGATCACGCTCTGAGCAGCCCCCACCGGGTGGTCCGGCTTGATTGTTAGTGCATCGTTGGCTCCGCCGCTATTGCTGGTGGTAGGTGGAGCGAAGCGGAACAGGAGGCCGGCAATGGCGGTGTCGCCGCTTCCGGAGCCGGCGGTCGGTAGCCGAGGCTGCTGTGCGGCCGGACAGTGTTGTAGTGGCGCCGCCAGGCTTCGATCAGCACCTTGGCCTCAGCGAGGCTATAGAAGATCTCGCCGTTGAGCAGCTCGTCGCGCAGCGAGCCGTTGAAGCTTTCTTTGTAACCGTTCTCCCACGGCGAGCCGGGCGTGATGTACAGCGTCTTCACGCCGATCTTGCCCAGCCATTTCTGGACCTCGGTGGCGATGAACTCGCTGCCGTTATCCGACCTGATATGCGCTGGTGGCCCCCGCTCGATGAACAGGTCGGCCAAGGCCGCCAGCACGTCTTCGTGGCGGAGCTGGCGCGCAACAATGAGCGCGAGGCATTCCCGGCTTGCTTCATCGATGATCGTCAGGATGCGGAACTTGCGACCGTCGTGCGTCCGCGCCTCGACAAAGTCGTACGCCCAGACGTGCCCCGGATATTCCGGTCGCAGCCGGAGGCACGAGCCATCGTTCAGCCAAAGCCGACCGCGCTTCGGTTGCTTTTGCGGCACCTTTAGCCCCTCGCGCCGCCAGATCCGCTCCACGCGCTTATGGTTCACCGACCAGCCCCGCCGCATGCAGCAGCGCGGTTACCCGGCGATAGCCGTAACGCCCGTACTGCTTGGCCAAGGCGATGATGTCGTCGGTGAGCACCTTCTCGTCATCTGCCCCGCATGGCGTTTTACGCTGCGTCGACCGGTGCTGGCCGAGCACGCGGCACACGCGCCGCTCGGATATATCCAGCACTCCCTTCACTTGATCGATGCACCGCCGACGCCGTGCGGGGCCTAGAAGTTTCCCCGGGCAGCCTCCTGCAAAATGAGCTTGTCGAGCGTCAGATCCGAGATCGCCCGACGCAACCGCAAATTCTCCTTCTCCAAATCCTTCAGCCGGCGCGCCTGATCCGTCTTCAGACCGCCATACTCCTTGCGCCAGCGATAGTAGGTCTGCTCGCTGACCGCGATCCGCCGGCACGCCTCCGCGGTCGTGCCGCCCTGGCCAAGCACGATCTCAACCTCACGCAGCTTGCCAATAATCTCCTCGGGCTTGTGCTTCTTCGCAGGCATGTGTCGTCCCTTCCTCGATCCAGACTGTCATAGTCGATGGACCACTCAGAAGGGGGCAGCTCAGCCTTGGCTCGGACGACATCGCGGAGCGCGGCGCAAAAGCCCGACCCCGCACCCAGGTGCGGCTCAAGCGCGAAAATTTCTTTGAGGCTGAGATGCAGGTCTTTTGCCGCACGGATGTAACGCAAGCGGACAAGCTCGGTGTTAGGATAACGACGGTAACCGTAGCCCGGTGGCGGCCGGCGGACCAATCCGAGGCGCTCGTAAAAGCGAATAGTCTCAACACCGACTCCTGCTGCCCTCGCAAGTGCGCCGATAGTCATACCGCGGGCCGCTTCCTGCACGGTCAGTGCACTGCTGGGCAGGTCGCCCCGGTCTCGTGATAGGTTACCACCCGCCACACTTTGGCCTGTTCCCGCAGCAGCGCGATGAAATGGCCGCAGTCGAGCGGAGCCGCTTTGGTGACCGAAAAGTCGCCACGGACATAGGCTACGTGCGGCGCGATCACCCGCAACCGGGTCGTGTCCCGGGTGGTGGTGTAGCTGGCGGCAAGGTGGCCATCGACGATCTTCGGTAGGGTCGGGTTTGCAGACGCAACCCTGAACCGAGGATCGAAGATGACCCCTGACATGATGAACCTGCGCGCGCTGATGGAGAAGAGCCCGGACGCCGATTTCCTGCGCGAGATGATCGGATACGGTGCCCAGCGGCTGATGGAGCTGGAGGTGGGCGGTGTGACCGGGGCTGCGCACGGCGAGAAGAGCGCCGAGCGGCTCGTTCAGCGCAACGGTTACCGTGACCGCGACTGGGAGACGCGCGCTGGGACGGTCGAGCTTCGCATCCCGAAGCTAAGGAAGGGTAGCTACTTTCCCGGCTTCCTCGAGCCGCGCCGGATGGCCGAGAAGGCGCTCACCGCGGTAATCCAGGAGGCCTATATCCAAGGCATTTCGACGCGCTCGGTGGACGATTTGGTGCAGGCAATGGGGATGAGCGGCGTCTCCAAGAGCCAGGTCTCGCGTTTGTGCGAGGCGCGCGTAGCGCGGTCAGCGTCCGTGATCGCAAAGCGATCACAGCGTGGGACGTGCGGGTGAAGGCCTTCCTTGACCGGCCGATCGAGGGCGACTGGCCCTATCTCTGGATCGATGCCACCTACATCAAAGTCCGCCAGAATGGTCGTATCGTCTCGGTGGCGGTCATCGTCGCGGTCGGTGCCAACGCGGATGGTAGGCGCGAGGTGCTGGGCATGGCTGTAGGTGCCTCTGAGGCCGAGACCTTCTGGACCGCCTTCCTGCGCGACCTCGCACGGCGCGGTCTGCGCGGGGTCAAGCTGGTGATCTCGGACGCGCACGAGGGCATCAAGGCGGCGGTCTCGAAGGTGATGCACGCCTGCTGGCAGCGCTGCCGAGTCCATTTCATGCGCAACGTCATGGCGCACGCCGGCAAGAGCGGCCGCCGTGTCGTCTCCGCGTTCATGAGCGCTGCCTTCGCTCAGGACGACGCTGAGGCCGCAAAGGCGCAGTGGCGCAAGGTGGCCGACCAGTTGCGACCCAGGCTGCCCAAGCTCGCCGGGCTGCTCGACGAGGCCGAGAGCGATGTCCTCTCCTACATGACCTTCCCCCCGGCCCACCGCGCCAAGCTGCACAGCACCAACCCGCTCGAACGCCTCAATGGCGAGATCAAGCGGCGCACCGACGTGGTCGGCATCTTCCCCAACGAAGCCGCCATCGTCCGCCTCGTGGGCGCGATCCTGCTCGAGCAGAACGATGAATGGGCGGTCCAGCGATCGCGCTATCTCAGCTTGGAATCGGTCTCCGGCCTATGCGATACATCTATCGTCAGCCTGCCCATGGCAGCCTGACAGCCCGGCCCGGCCGGAGATCAAGACGGCCGCGCTGGTCAGCTACACCACGCAATGGGACACGACCCGCAACCGCACAATATTCAGCGTCAATGTTGTTCCGGCGTATTGGTCGGCGAATAGTGCAGTGAAGACCTGTCCAATTTGCGTCGCGCCGTCGAAGACACTGCCGTCGACCGCAACAAATTCGGCGTCGGGAACGAATTGACGAGCAACTGCGGAAGCGTCGTGCTGCGCCCAGGCCGCAGCGACCGCCGCAATCGCGTCCGAAGGGCGCGTCGCGGCGGCAGGGGCGGCGGCGACGAGCACCGCGGCGACTGAGATGATAAAGCGGACCATATAAATTCTCCGACGTTGATGATCCGCGTCTATAGCGTCCGTAGCCGAGTACGGAGTCAAGCATGTTCGCTCGGAATAAGCAGAACGATACGGAAGGCTTCGCTCGCAAAGGAAAAGGCTCGATATAGCCATAACTGCGAAGCGGCGGAGCGGCAGCTGCGCTTCAGCTCGCATGGGCAGGTCTTAGACCCGGCGGCTGCCCGTTTCTCGATCCGACCTCGCGTGGATTTTGCTTGCCAGCGTCTCAAACAGCCCAATTGTCCAGCACATCGGACAGCCCTTGAACATCCAGATCGTGATGCCGAGTAATCCTAGGGCAGGCCATCCGACGCTTTGGTACCCGCGCAGCGCGAGGACCAGCGCGGCGACGCCGATGGTTCCACGGAGGAGATGCATTCTAAGGGACCGGTTGCCGTAGACCATCGCCATTAAGCCGCCTCACCGCGGACTCGATCGGGTGTCATGTCGCTCAGCGCCTCGCGGACCATGTACCGTGCGCGATGAAGGCGACTCTTCGCGGCTTCCGGTGAGATGTCGAGCGTGGCCGCTAGCTCATCCGACGACAGCCCCTGCACGTCACGCAGGAGAAGCACATCGCGGTAGGTCGGCGGCAGACCGGCAATGATGCTCGACAGGATCGACCGCAGTTCGGCGTCGCTCGCGCTCCAATCGGTCTGCGCTGCTTCCGATATCGCCTCGAGCGGCAGGTGCGCGGCGGCACGGCGGCGGACGTAGCCGAGGCACGCCCGCCGGACGACCTGGAACAGCCATCCACTGAAGGCCGCCACGCTGTGGAGCCCGTCGAGTTTCCGGTAGAGTATCCACAGGGAATCCTGAACGGCGTCCTCAATGTCCTGCGACTGGCAATGACGGCGGGCGTATCGCTGCAGGTCGGGACGGCAGACCACCAGCAGGCGCTCGAGCGCCCGCGCATCACCGGCGCGCGCCTTGTCGAGGAGATCGGCTCCTGGTGATGCTGGACTGCTCATCTGCCGTTACGGGCGTCGAGACGCCGTCCGGCGAGCGCGCACATCGGGCAGAAGCCGAACACCGACGTGAGCGCGGTGACGACCGCCAAGACGCCGAACACGATGCCGAGCGGCGAGGCGCGGAAGTGGTAGGCGCACAGCGCCATCAGGCAGGCTCCCACAATGCGGACGACCCGCTCCCAAGTCGGTAGGTTCTTCGCATAAATCATTGCTCGTCTCCGGGACATGGTCGTCGATTGGTTAGAGGCGATCGGAGGCCGAAACGGTTCGCATAGACGATAAAATAAAATCGCGATGCGTTCCGCGAACCGAACCATGCCTTCTGCCCCTCTCCCCCATGAGGGGTATTCATCGTGCACAACTACCTGTTCAGTCTGCTGGCGGGGTTACTCACCGCATTGTCGCCGTGCGTGCTGCCGCTGTTGCCGATCGTCCTCGGCGGCGCAGCGACGCGGTCGCGTTGGGTACCGGCTGTTATGGTCGCCGGCCTCGTGCTCACGTCCGCCGCGTTCGGCTTTCTTGTCGCGAGCGTCGGGCGGGGCATCGGAATGGACGCCGACCTCATACGGCGGGGCAGCGGGCTGCTGCTGATCTTGGTGGGCGCGACGCTACTGCTGCCCGGCCTGCAGGCGCGACTGACGGCGATCGTCGCGCCCGTGAGCGGATGGGCGAGCGCAGCCGCAACTCGAACCGAGGCTGGCGGTCTGGCGATGCAGTTCGCTGCGGGGGCGCTCACCGGACTAGTCTGGAGCCCGTGTGCCGGACCGACGCTTGGGGCCGCGATCGGCTTCGCCATGCAGGCGGACACCCAGGTGCGGGCGGCGGTGACGATGCTCATGTTCAGCATCGGCGCGGGACTGCCGATGCTCGCGCTTGCCTATGGCACCCGTGCGGCGATCGGGTTCCGCAAGGCGCGCCTATCCGGTATTGCGCGTGTCCTCAAGCCGCTGGCGAGCGTCGCGTTCATCCTCGTTGGATCGCTGACGATGAGCGGCCTTGACCATCGGCTCGAGTCCGCTCTGGTCGAGTTGTCGCCGTCATGGCTGACCGACGTCACGACAAAATTTTGAGAGATGCGAACCGAATTCGCGATCCTGAGCATCTTACTCTTGAGCAGCCCGATCCGGCCGCCCACCGAGGAGAAACAACATGCCTACTTTCGTCCGCCGAAGCCTGCTCGCCTTTGCCGCCATTGGTCTCGTGTCATCCGTCGCGCCCGCCATCGCCGGCGAGATCATTCCCATCTCGATGCCGGCGTATCAGGCCGCCGCTGCGGCGGGCAAGCCGATCGTGTTCTTCGTCAAGGCCGACTGGTGCCCGGTCTGCGCCAAGGAGACACCGATCATCGAGGGTCTGATGAAGGAGCCGGCGTTCAAGGACTATACCGTGCTCGTCGTCGATTTCGACACGCACAAGAACGCCTTGACGATGCTTAAAGCCGACCATCAGAGCACGATCATTGTCAACAAGGGCGCGATCGAGGTCGGACGGGCTGTCGGTCTCACCGATCCTGCGCAGATCCGCGCGCTGATCGCCAAGGCGGGTGCCTGAGCGGTGGACTCTCGTACGGCGGGGGCCGGGTAAGGCGTCATGCGCTGATACTGCGCGATGATGACCAGATCGAGCAGCGGACCCTTATGCGGCCGATGCCCGATGTGCCTGGTCGCCTCGGCGACGATGCCTTCCATGCCCTTGCAATGATCCTTCGAGACCTGCTCGCCATGCGCTGCGATCAGCGCCTTGAGCACGCTGATATGTCGTTCGATGCCGTTGCACGATCGGCTCAGCATGGTGCCAAGTTTCGCGTCGCTGGCCTCGGGCAATATCTTCCTCAACAACTTCTGCATCTGATCGTTCGCCGACCAGAGGTCCTTCATCTCATCGATATACACTTGCTTGAGCGACGTGGGCGTCGACATGTGCGCGGATCCTTGCTGGCTGACGAGCGAGCGTCGTCGAGCAGGCCCAGCGAAGCGGACACCATGATGTTCCTCAAGCATTGGCGATTCTCAACGCACTGGACTTGGGGGGCGGACAGAGCGTTGGTGGGAGCGCGCCCGGCTTGCGGGCTCTGCCCGGTAGGGGCGGCAACGTCTGCCGCTCCACAACCGACGGAGCCCGGACATGACAATCCCCAACACTGTATCGACGATCGCCGCAAAGCCGAGCACGTCGGCGTCCAAATCCACGAGGCCAAAGCAGGCGCAGCCCACTTCAACGAGCACGGGGACCCAGGGTCACACGACCGAGCACATGGGCGTCACGACCCCGCCTGCCGGCGAACAGCCTGCACCCAGGGCACCCAACAAGCTCGACCAGCTGGCGGCGCTTCTCACCTGTGCGACCGGGGCCACCATCGCCGAGATGATGGCGGCGACCGGCTGGCAGGCGCATTCGGTGCGCGGCGCGATGGCGGGCGCGCTCGTGAAGACGCGCGGCCTGACGATCACGTCACACAAGGTCGACGGCGTGCGCACTTACCGTGCCGGAGTCGCCGCCCCTGTGGACGCCAGCAGCGAAACCGCCCAGTGAGCCGGGCCGCAATCGAAGCCGAGGTACGCGCACTGGCGCACCTCGATCTGCACGGCTTGCGCCAGGCCTGGGCGCTTCGCTACGGCTCGCCACCCGCGCTGCGCTCGGTCGAGCTGCTGCGGCTGATGCTCGCGTGGCGCATGCAGGCGGACGCGCTCGGCGGGCTCGACGCGAAGACCCGCCGCCAGATCGAGCGCACAGCCCGCGCCGCGCCCGAGGGGCTCGATCTCGGCATCGGTACCCGCATCCGCCGTGACTGGCAGGGCGGCGTCGTCGAGGTCGAGGTTGTCGACGGTGGCTTCCGCTGGAACTGCGCGGTCTATGCGAGCCTGTCGGCAGCCGCGACCGCGATCGCAGGCGTGCGCTGGAACGGTCCGCGCTTCTTTGGCCTGAGAAAGGCTGCAGCATGAGTACGCCCAGATTCAGATGTGCTCTCTATACGCGCAAGAGCTCGGAGGAAGGCCTCGATCAGGCGTTCAACAGCCTGCACGCGCAGCGCGAGGCGTGCGAGGCCTATGTGAAAAGCCAGGCAGGGGAGGGGTGGCGCGCGCTCGCCACCGCGTATGACGACGGCGGCTATTCGGGCGGATCGATCGAACGCCCCGCGCTGAAGACGTTGCTGGCCGACATTGCGGCGGGCAAGGTCGATGTTGTCGTCGTCTACAAGATCGACCGGCTGACGCGCTCGCTGACCGACTTTGCGCGCATGGTCGAGCTGTTCGACGCCAAGTCGGTGAGCTTCGTCAGCGTCACGCAGGCGTTTAATACCACGACGAGCATGGGACGGCTGACGCTGAACGTGCTGCTCAGCTTCGCGCAGTTCGAGCGCGAGGTCACCGGCGAGCGCATCCGCGACAAGATCGCCGCGTCGAAGGCCAAGGGCATGTGGATGGGCGGCGTGCCACCGCTCGGCTATGATCTGCCGACCGACAGCACCACGCGCGCACTCGTCGTCAACGAAGCCGAAGCGGCGATCGTCCGGTTGATGTTCGCCACATACATCGAGCTTGGCTCGGTGCATGCGCTCCAGCACTGGCTCGCCGAGCGCGATATTCGCTCGAAGGCGAGGACTACGGCCAAGGGCCGCGAGATCGGTGGTGAGCCGTTCAGCCGTGGTGCGCTGTTCCACCTGCTGCGCAACCGGCTCTACACCGGCGTCATCGTCCATAAGGGCGCGGTCCATCCCGGCGCTCATGCTGCGATCATCGAGCAGGACGTTTTCGATGCCGTGCAGGCGACGCTCGATGCAGGCGCACGACGCCGCGATGGGCACGCCGAGCGCGTCGCGACTGCGCCGCTGCGTGGGCGCATCTTCGACGCCGATGGCGAGCCGATGTGCCCGACCTTCGCGCACGGCGCGCGCGGTCAGGTCTACCGTTACTATGTCTCGGCGCCGCTGCAGCAGGGCCAACGGCGCGATCCGGGCGACGACGGGGTCCGCCGCGTACCCGCTACGATCATCGAAGCAAGGCTGGCCCAGATCGTGGGACGGCTGTTGCCCGCCTCGAGCGCCGATCCGCTCGCGCGTGTTCTCCGGGTCGAGGTCTACGCCAGGCGGCTCGACATCCTGCTTGCCGCCCCGCTGCTCGCGCCGATCCGCGCGCGGCTTGCCGCCGACGAATGTGCCGCGATCGATGAAGCCGATCCGTCACGGATGCGTCTGAGCGTACCGCTGCGCCTGGCGATGCGTGGCGGTCGCGTTTCGATCGTGGGTAGCGAACCGGATGCGAGCCCCGGCGTCCAGCGCGATCCAGCACTGATCAAGGCGCTGCGATCGGCCCACGCCATGCTCCATCAAGCCAGCAATCTGCCCTGCATCGAGGCAGCGCCAGCGACCCCCTACGCACGTCGAATCCTGCGCCTCGCCTTCCTCGCGCCCGAACTGCAGGCCGCGATCCTCGAGGGCCGGCAGCCGCGCGGGCTGACCGTCGGCACCATCCTCGACGCGCCACCGCCGCTGCTGTGGAGCGAGCAGATCGCCGCCTTCCGGAGCTAAATTCCCGCGCTCTGCGCTCGCCTGCTACCGTTTTGAAGCCATCTGTTATGCAGGAAAACGCGGTCTGTTCTGCAGCATAACAGGAACTGTTATGCGTCTGAATCCACCTGTTATCGCTAACAACAGGAAAGTGGCATTTCGCGCGCAGAAACCGGCGGACTTCCGCCATTCTGCTCTGCTGTGATCGAGGCGATTCGCCCGAAAACCTCTGTTTTGACCCCCCAAACACAGAGATTTCCCTGTTATGAGGCAAACCGTACCAACCAGCATACTGCCGGAGACATGGCCCGAACCCGGCGCCAAACCCCCGCCCGGGCTGGCCATGAAGCACGATGTCAAAAAGGTTTGACCGCCCGAAGACCCGCGCAAACCGCGCCTGACACAGTCGACGCCAAGTTGCTGAGACCTGTTCGGGGGGTCCGTGGCGGAGAAGGAGGGATTCGAACCCTCGAAACGGTTACCCGTTTAACGGTTTTCGAGACCGCCGCATTCGACCACTCTGCCACCTCTCCGCAAGGCATGAGCGTATAATCCGCCGTGGCGCGGTTTGCCAAGTCCGGCCTTTCCCGATGCCGTGCACCCCCCTATCTTGGATGCAGTGAAGCATTGGATCCGTGGATTGAAGCGCATGATATCGAAGTTTGGGGCGTCTGCGCCCAACCGCTTGCCAATCGGGATCGAGCCCGCCGACGATGCCCCGTCAGGTGCGCCGCGCCGAGCGGCGTTCGGGATCGGCGAGCTGGTGCGTCATCGGCTTTTCCCGTTTCGCGGCGTGATTTACGATGTCGATGCCGAGTTCAATAATTCGGACGAATGGTGGGAAGCCATCCCCGAGCCGATCCGGCCGGCGAAGGACCAGCCTTTCTACCATCTGCTCGCTGAAAACGAGGATTCGGCCTACATCGCGTATGTCAGCCAGCAGAATCTGGTGCACGACGAAAATGGCGAGCCGGTCAAGCACCCCGCCGCCGCGCAGATCTTCGAGCCGTTTGCCGGCGGACGGTATACGTTGCGGCGCGAGCATCGGCATTAAGGGCCGTGTTCGCGCGCTGCCGGACTTGACTTTCCTCCCGCACACCCGCATCGATCGTACTTAACCCGCGTGGGTCGGCAACGGCCCGCGCGCTCCGCGTTTCAGGACCAAGCACCATGTTTGCCATCGTCCGCTCCGGCGGGAAACAATATCGCGTCGCTGCCGACGCCGAACTCGTCGTCGATCGCCTGCATGCCGATGTCGGCGCGCGCATCGATCTGGATACGCTGCTGGTGGGCGAGGGTGGCGATCTTGGGACCGGCGTGGTTGCAGCCGAGGTTGTCGGACACATCCGCGGCGACAAGATCATCATCTTCAAGAAGAAGCGCCGCCACAATTACCGGCGCAAGAACGGCCATCGCAGCGAATTGACGGTGCTGAAGATCGTCTCGCTTGGCGGATCGGATCAGAACGCGGAGGCGCAACATGGCGCATAAAAAGGCCGGCGGTTCGTCGCGCAACGGCCGCGATAGCGAAGGCCGTCGTCTTGGCGTAAAGAAGTACGGTGGCGAAGCGGTGCTGGCGGGCAACATCATTATCCGCCAGCGCGGCACGCGCGTGTATCCGGGCGCGGGTGTCGGGCTGGGCAAGGATCATACGCTGTTTGCGCTGGTGCATGGTCATGTCCGGTTCCACGCTGGCCGTCTCGGTCGCAAATATGTGAGCGTGACTGCCGCGAACGATCCCGCGCCGCACGTGATCGCGGCCGAATAGCAGCATCTGCAGGCGGCGGCGCGCGCGTTGACGCGGGCGTGGCTGCAAGTCATCTGGCGCGGAGGATGCCGCCGGGGACGATAGCGCTTGAGTACTGAAACTAACCCCCAGACGGCGAACGCAATCCGCGCGCTTGCCATGGATGCGGTGGAGGCCGCGCGCTCGGGCCATCCGGGAATGCCGATGGGCATGGCGGACGCCGCGACCGTGCTCTGGACGCGGTTCCTGAAGCACGATCCCAAACACCCCAGATGGCAGGACCGAGACCGGTTCGTGCTGTCGGCGGGTCACGGCTCGATGCTGCTCTACGCGCTGCTCCACCTCACCGGTTACGAACGGCCGACGATCGAGGATATCCGCAACTTTCGCCAGCTTGGGTCGCCGTGCGCGGGCCACCCCGAGAATTTCGAGCTCGCAGGCGTCGAATGCACCACCGGCCCGCTCGGCCAGGGGCTGGCGATGGCGGTGGGCATGGCGATTGCCGAGCGTCATCTGAACGCGGTCTTCGGCGACGATCTCGTCGATCACCACACCTGGGTGATCGCGGGCGACGGCTGCCTGCAGGAGGGGGTGAGCCACGAGGCGTGCGATCTCGCGGGGCATCAGCAGCTCGGCCGCCTGATCGTGCTCTGGGACGATAACCGCATCTCGATCGACGGCTCGACCGATCTCTCGACCTCGACCGATCAGCTCGCGCGCTTCGAGGCCTATGGCTGGCACGTCGCCGCCGTCGACGGCCACGATCCCGAGCTGGTCGCCGCCGCGATCGAGGCCGCGCGCGCGGACCCGCGCCCGAGCCTGATCGCGTGCCGTACCGTGATCGGCTTCAGCGCGCCGACAAAGGCGGGCACCGCCGCCACGCACGGCTCGCCGCTGGGCGCGGCCGAAGTGGCCGGGGCGAAGGCGGCGCTCGGCTGGACCGCCGCGCCGTTTACCATCCCCGACGATATCCGCGCCGCCTGGGCTGCGGCTGGCGCGCGCGGAGCGGACGCGCGCGCGGCGTGGGAGGCGCGGCTCGCGGCTGCCGACCCGGCGCAGCGCGCGGCGTTCGAGCATCGCGCCGCGAACGAGCCTCCCGCTGCCGTATATGCAGCGCTTGATCGGCACATCGCCGCGCTGATCGCCAATCCGCTCAAGGTCGCCACGCGCAAGGCGAGCGAACTGGCGCTGGCGGTGGCGATCCCCGAGGCGGACGGAATGTTCGGCGGCTCGGCCGATCTGACCGGATCGGTCAACACGCGCGTCAAGGGGATGGAGAGCTTCACGCCCGCGAACCGCGCTGGCCGCTACATGCACTACGGCATCCGCGAGTTCGGCATGGCGGCGGCGATGAACGGCATCGCGCTGCACGGGCAGATGCTGCCCTATGGCGGCACCTTCCTCGTGTTTGCCGATTATCTGCGCCCCGCGCTGCGCCTGTCCGCGCTGCAGCAGTGCCGCGTGGTGTATGTGCTCACGCACGACAGCATCGCGCTCGGCGAGGATGGGCCGACGCATCAGCCGGTCGAGCACCTCGCGTCGCTGCGCTGCATCCCGAACATGGCGGTGTATCGCCCCGCCGACGCGGTTGAGACCGCCGAGGCGTGGGCGCTGGCGATCGCGGACACGCATCGCCCGTCGGCGATCATCCTCACGCGGCAGGAGCTGCCGCAGGTGCGGCTGGCCGCGCATGATGGGAACGCCACCGCGAAGGGAGCGTACCACCTGCGCCGTGCCGCCGCGCCGCGCCGCGCGATCCTGATCGCGACCGGATCGGAGGTGCACTTGGCGCTCGCCGCCGCCGATCTGCTCGAAGCCGACGGAATCGGCTGCGACGTCGTTTCGATGCCCTGCTGGGAGCGTTTCGCCGAACAGCCGCCGGAGTATCACCGCCACGTCCTCCCCGATGCCGACCCGTCGCAAATCCTGCGCGTCAGCATCGAGGCGGGATCGACCTTCGGCTGGGAGCGGCACACGATGGTGAACGGCCTGCGCATCGGGCTTGACCGCTTCGGGGCGAGCGCGCCCGGCGATGTGTTGCTTGACCAGTTCGGCTTCACCGCCGCAAAGGTGGCCAATACCATCAGAGCGCGGCTGGCCTGATCGCCCCCGCCCCACGGGAGATCTAACATGACCATCAAAGTCGCAATCAACGGCTTCGGCCGCATCGGCCGCCTTGTGATGCGCGCAATCGCCGAGGCGAAGCGCGGTGATATCGAAGTCGTGGCGATCAACGATCTTGCGGACGCCAGGACCAACGCGATGCTGTTCGCGCGCGATAGTGTGCATGGTCCGTTTCCGGGGCACGTATCAGCCGATGGCGACTTCCTCGTGGTCGATGGTCACCGCGTGCGCGTCACCGCCGAACGCGATCCCGCGAAGTTGCCGCATGCCGAGATGGGCGTGGACGTCGCGCTCGAATGCACGGGCATCTTTGCGGATGCCAGCAAGTCTGCAGCGCACCTGCAAGCGGGCGCGAAGCGTGTGCTGATTTCCGCACCGATCACGATGAAAGAAACCGATACGCACGCGATGACGGTGGTCTACGGCGTCAATCATCACCTGCTCACCGCCGCGCACACGATCGTAAGCAACGCAAGCTGCACGACCAACTGTCTCGCCCCGGTCGCGAAAGTGCTGCTCGACAGCTTCGGGATCGAGAGCGGCCTGATGACCACCATCCACAGCTACACCAATGATCAGAAAATCCTCGATCAGGTGCACAAGGACATGCGCCGCGCGCGCTCGGCCGCGATGAACATGATCCCCACCAGCACCGGCGCGGCGCGCGCGCTCGGCGAAGTGATCCCCGAACTCAAGGGCAGGCTCGATGGCAGCGCGATCCGCGTGCCGACGCCCAATGTCAGCCTGATCGATCTGACGTTCGTTCCCGGCCGGGCCGTCACGCGCGACGAGATCAACGCCGCGTTGAAGGCCGCGTCCGCGAGCGGGCCGCTCCACGGCATCCTTGCCTATACCGACGAGCCGCTGGTCAGCCATGATTTCAACCATGATCCCGCCAGTTCTACGGTGGACAGTCTGGAGACGGCGGTGATCGGCGGCGGCAAGCTCGCGCGTGTGGTGAGCTGGTACGATAATGAGTGGGGCTTCTCGAACCGTATGGTCGATACCGCAGTGGCGATGGGCCGCCTGATTTAAGCGCTCGGCCCCCGGCGCACCGGGAAAAACTATGCTATCACGTCCCCCGTTTAGGGGTCTGGACGCCGTGCTGGCTCTGGAACACAGCAGGCGCGGGGCTGTGCATCGCCCGGGGAACAGTCATGAACTTCAGCACACTCGATACGATCGGCGATATTCACGGGCGACGCGTACTCGTGCGCGGCGACCTGAACGTACCCGTCGCGGACGGGCATGTGAGCGATGCGACGCGGTTGCGCGCGTTGATTCCCACATTGATCGAACTCGCCGACAAGGGCGCGAAGGTGATCGTGCTCAGTCATTTCGGACGACCCAAGAACGGACCGGACGAGGAAAACAGCCTGCACCGCGTGGCCAAGGCGCTTTCGGGCGAACTCCGCCGACCAGTCACTTTCGTCAAGGACTGTGCGGGCGCGGACGCGGAGGCGGAGATTGCCGCGCTCGAACCCGGCAGCATCGTGGTGTGCGAAAACACGCGCTTCCATAAGGGCGAGGAGGCGAACGATCCCGCATTCGCGCTGGCAATGGGCCGGATGGGCGACTTCTACGTCAACGATGCCTTCTCCGCCGCGCACCGCGCGCACGCGAGCACGCAAGGGCTGGCGCGCCTGCTGCCCGCGTTCGCCGGGCGCGCGATGGAGGCGGAACTGAAGGCGCTCGAACGGGCGCTCGGTGCGCCGACCCATCCGGTTGCCGCCGTTGTGGGCGGGGCGAAGGTATCAACCAAGCTCGCACTGCTCGAGCATCTGGTGACCAGGGTCGATCACCTGATGATCGGCGGGGGGATGGCGAACACCTTCCTATCCGCGCGGGGCGTGAACGTGGGCAAAAGCCTGTGCGAGCACGATCTGGCGGACAAGGCGCTGGCCGTGCTGGCGGCGGCCGAGAGGGCAGGGTGCACGGTACACCTGCCCTACGATGTCGTGGTCGCCAGGGAGTTCCGGGCGCACGCGGCATCGCGCATCGCCAACGTGCATGAGGTGGCGGCGGACGAGATGATCCTCGATCTTGGGCCCGCAGCGGTCGAAGCGCTGGCGGATGCGCTTAAAACCTGCGCGACTTTGGTATGGAACGGTCCGCTCGGCGCGTTCGAGACGCCGCCGTTCGAGGCTGGGACATTGTCGCTCGCGCGGACCGCCGCCGCGCTGACGCAGGCGGGAGGGCTGGTTTCGGTCGCGGGGGGCGGCGATACTGTAGCGGCGCTGGCGATGGCGGGGGTGATCCCGGCGTTCACCTATGTGAGCACGGCAGGCGGCGCGTTCCTCGAGTGGATGGAAGGCAAGCTATTGCCCGGCGTAGAGGCGCTCAGACCCCGATAGGAGCGGCGCAACGGCGCAGCGACCTCGGAGGTGTCCTGCCCGCCGCGCGTGGTTCCCTCGCGTTCCGCGTCACACCCAGCCAGTGCACCAAGGATCCGGCTTCATGTCCACCGGAGGTGCGGCTTCGTGCGGCGCGGGGAAACGCGCCTTGAATGTGAACGCCTGAGCGCTCGGCCCGTAGCGATCGAGCATCCACAGGCGCGCGAGGCCCTCGTCGATCGAGGGCCGGTGCCCTGCGGGCACCCACCAGAGCGCGGTGAACGCGCCATCGAACTTCTCGAACCATTTGCGGCGGTGCGCCATCACGGCGACGTGGCCGGATCGGTAGACGTAATCGAACAGCGCCTCGGCACTCTCCCAAGTGCTCATGTTGATCAGGAACAGCGGATCGGGGGTCGGCCTGAGATCGGTCGCGCTGTCGCCCTCGCCCTGCAGGCGCCAGACGAACCCCGGCGCGGCATCGGCGAGCGCGTTTATGCGGTCCAGCTCATCGTAGAAGCCCTGTACGACGGCATCGCCCGACTGTCCGAACATGTGGCCGACGTTGATCTGCGCCAACTGCCAGTCACTCATCCAATCCCTCCGCCTCTTCTGTTGCGTGGTCCGAAATATCGCCCAGCACGGCTTTGGCAACCGCAAAGCCATGCCCCGCGCGCAGCATCGCCCCCATCTCGCGTCGTGCCTGATCGGGACCACCGCCCCCCGCGCCGAAACGGCCGAGCCGCCGCCGCCGCGCATAGGCCTCCGCGGCGGCGCGCGCATCCACCCCGTTCGCCATCTCGGTCGAAAGATCGCGCTCCACTCCCTTGGCCGCCAGCGCCGCCTTTACCCGGCCGGGCCCATAGCCGCGCCGCGCGAGCCCGCCGGTTTTCGCTTCGGCAAACGCGCGGTCATCGACCGCGCCCATTGCCACCGCCTTGTCGACCAGCGCGTCCACCGGGGGCGGATCGTCGCCTGCCCACCCGCGCTGGCGCAGTTTTGCGCGCAGGTAGCGCGCCAGCGCCGCACGCGTCGTCGCATAGCGTGCCGCATAGGAAAGCGCGGCTTCGCCAAGCGCGGCAGCGTCGAGCGGTGGGCGGGGCCTGCGCTCCTTCACGAATGCAACAGTGCCACAGCGTCACGCTGTTGCGCCACCGGTTTGCTGCGCGCTTCCCTTCCGCCGCGATTTGCGCCAGTGAAGGCGCTTCGTCGGCGTAGAACAACCCTTACGAGACGCGCCCGACCACGACGATGGAGAGCCTGACGTTGCACACTGCCATGAACGGGAGCGGCCCGCACGGGCCTGCCCCGGGCTCCACTCCCACGCTCTGTACCTTACCCCGCCGCTTTGCCGACTTCGCCGATCTGGGCGAGGCCCTCGACTATGCGGCGAAAGGCGTGCGGGGATTCAATTTCTACGACGCGCGCGCCGATCTTGCGCACGCGGTGACATATGCCGAGCTGCAGACCTGCGCGCTCGCGGACGCCGCGCGGCTGCGCGCCGCTGGTGTGATGCCTGGCGACCGTGTTGCGTTGATCGCGGACACATCGCCCGCATTCGCCAGCCTGTTCCTGGGCGCGGTGCTTTGCGGCGCGTGGCCGGTGCCCCTGCCGTTACCCACCAGCTTTGGTGGGCGCGAGGGCTATGTGGCGCAGATCGCCAACCAGATCGGCAGCAGCGATCCCGCAATCGTGCTCGCGCCACTCGATCTGATGAGCTTCGTCGTGGAGGCCGCGCCGGTTGGCCTCGCTGCGCGTGACTGGGAAAGTTTCCGTGAGACGCACGCCGCGCCCATCGAACCGCATCGGCCACACCCGGACGATGTCGCGTACCTGCAGTATAGCAGTGGCTCGACGCGCTTCCCACACGGCGTGATGGTTACGCACCGCGCGTTGTTGGCGAATCTTCGCTGTCATTCGCTCGGCATGGAAATCCAGTGGGACGACCGTGTCGTCTCCTGGCTGCCGATGTACCATGATATGGGATTGGTCGGCTGTTTCCTGTCGCCGCTTGCGAACCAGATCAGCACCGATTTCATCGCTACCGAGGATTTCACGCGGCGGCCATTGTCCTGGCTCACGCTGATCAGTCGTAATACCGGCCACAGTGTCAGCTATTCGCCAACTTTCGGCTACGATATCTGCGCGCGACGGGTGGGGCAGGGGACGCACAGCACCCGCTTCGATCTCGCGCGCTGGCGGATCGCGGGCAACGGCGCGGACATGATCCGGCCCGAGGTGATGGCGGCGTTCACCGAAAGCTTCGCGCCGTCGGGCTTCGATCCGCACGTCTTCCTGCCCAGTTACGGACTGGCCGAAGCCACGCTCGCAGTCAGCCTCATGCCTCCGGGCGAGGGGATCGTGATCGACGAGGTGGACGAGCGCCTGCTGGCGGGCGATCTCGACGATCACGCCGCCGATCACCGGCCGCGATTCCGCAAGTTCGTGAATTGCGGGCAGCCGGTGCTGGGCCATGAAGTCCAGATCCGCTGCGAGGACGGACATGTTCTCCCGGAGCGTGGCATCGGCCGGATTTTCTTCCGTGGCCCCAGCGTGATGGCCGGATACTTTCGTGACGAAGAAGCGAGCCATGCCGCACTGCGCGATGGCTGGTTGGATACTGGCGATATGGGGTATCTGAAGCAAGGCTACGTGTATATCGTCGGCCGCGCCAAGGACATGATCATCATCAATGGCCGTAATTACTGGCCACAAGATATCGAATGGGCGATCGAGCAACTCGCGGGCTTTAAATCGGGTGACATTGCAGCGTTTTCGATCACGCAGGCGGGTGGGCACGAGGTGGCGGCAGTGCTTGTCCAATGCCGCATCAGCGATCCGTCCGAGCGCACGATGTTGCGCGAATCGATCCGCGCCAAGGTGCGCGCGCTGACGGGAATGAACTGCCTGGTGGAACTCGTCGCGCCGCGCACGCTGCCGCGTACCAGTTCGGGCAAGCTCAGCCGGGTGAAGGCGCGCTCGATGTATCTGGCGGGCATGATCCAGCCGCTGGATGTGGCGGCCTAGCCCGCCCGATCTTTAACCTGCCCGCTGGCCGAGTGCTGTGATCCTCGCTCTTACCGGTACGACTGGCTTCGTCGGCGGCCACCTGCTCGATGCCGCGCTCTCCGCTGGGCACACAGTGCGCGCGCTCGTTCGCCGCTCGCAACGGCCGCGCGATGGCATCGAGTGGATCGAGGGCGCGCTCGACCGCCCCGCCGCGCTCGCCCGGCTGTGCGAAGCTGCGGACGCGGTGATCCATGTCGCGGGCGCGATCAACGCGCCCACGCGCGCGGCCTTCTTCGCTGCCAATCGGGCGGGGACCGAAGCGGTGCTTGCCGCGGCGGTTGCTGAGGGAGTGCCGCGTTTCGTTCAGGTCTCGAGCCTTGCCGCGCGCGAGCCCGGCCTCTCCGATTATGGCGCGTCCAAAGCAGCTGCCGACGACGCCGTCCTTGCCGCCCCGCTTTCAACCGCGATCGTCCGGCCGCCCGCCGTCTACGGCCCGGGCGACCGCGAAACGCTGGCGCTCTTCCGTCTCGCAGCGCGCGGTCTTGTGCCCGCGGTGGGAAGCGGGCGGTTTTCGATCATCTACGTCGACGATCTCGCCCGCGCGCTGCTGGCGCTCGCGAGCGGAACCGCGCCCGGCATCTTCGAGATCGAGGATGGCACGCCCGTTGGCTTTACCCAGGCAAGCTTCGCGCGCGCGATCGCCGCCGCGCTCGGCCGCGCGGTGCGCATCGTCCAGTTGCCGCGTGCGCTGCTGCCGATCGGTGCCGCGCTCGATACGCTGGCCGCGCGTGCAACCGGCCGTGCGCCACGGCTCAGCCACGATCGTGCGCGCTATTTCGCGCATCCCGATTGGACCGCTGATGCCGCACCGCTGCGCGCGACCGGGCTGTGGCACGCCCAAATCCCCGCTGCGCGCGGGCTTGCCGAAACCGCCGACTGGTATCGCGCTGCGGGTTGGCTGTAGCGGCCGGTGCAGCTTTCCACGCCCGCCATTGTCTGCGCTGTTCTCCCACACGGCGAGGCGGGGGCGGTGGTGCGCGCGCTCACCCCCGATCACGGCCTTCTGGCGGGCTATGTGCGCGGCGGGCGTTCGCGGCGGCTGCGGCCCATGCTGCAGATCGGCAATATCGTGGCGGGAGAGTTTCGTGCACGGGTCGATACTCAGCTTCCCGCACTCACCATCGAACTCGTCCGCTCGCGCGCGGGCCTTGCGTTCGATCCGCTCGCCGCCGCCGCGCTCGAATGGCTGGGAGCGCTCGTGGCGGGCACGCTGCCCGAGGCGCAACCATACCCGCGCGTCCACGCCCATCTCGATGCGCTGCTGGACGCGATGGACACCGCTGATGCGCAGGCGTGGGCGGCCGATCTGGCGCGGTTCGAGCTGGCGCTGCTCGCCGATCTTGGCTTCGGACTCGATCTGACCCGCTGCGCGGCCACCGGGCAGGCGCATGATCTGGCCTTCGTCAGCCCGAAGTCGCGCACTGCGGTCAGCCGGACCGCCGGGCTTGCCTATGCGCCGCGCCTGCTGCCGCTGCCGGCGTTTCTGATCGCGAATGTGTCGCCAGATTGGCTGCAGATCGAACAGGCTCTCCTGCTCACAGGGCATTTCATCGCGGCGGACCTGCTCGATGCACGCTCGCGGCGGCTGCTGCCCGCGCGCGAGCGCCTGGCGCATCTTGTGGCGCGGCGCACGCAAGCGTAGCAGCGCTTAGCGGCGCACTGGAACAATGGCGTGGGGGGCGAGCGTGTCTGCCATCTTTTCCGGGTCTGCCGCCTCTGCAATGACTGCCTCGACCGTCACGCTCATAACCCCGGTCTACAATCAGGCCGCATACGTCCGCGCGACGATCGAGAGCGTGCGCGCGCAAACCTGTTCCGCGATCGACTACCGCGTGATCGACGACGGATCGACCGATGCGACACCTGCCATTCTCGCCGAATATGCCGGGCAGGTCGCGGTTACCCGGCAGGCCAACTGCGGTCAGGCGGCGACGCTCGATCGGGGATGGCGCGAGGGCAACGGTCGCTACCTGTCATACTTGAGCGCAGACGATCTGCTTGCTCCCAATGCAATCGCCCGCATGGTCAGCGTACTCGACGCAGACCCGGATGCGGTCTGCGCATTCCCGGATTTCGATCTGATCGATGCGCGCGGCGCAGTGTTCGCGCAGGGACTTGGGCGACCGTTCGATTTGGCCGACAGTGTGATCAACAGCCGCTGCTTCATTGGCCCGGGCGCGGTGTTCCGCGCGGACGCGTGGCGCGCGGCGGGCGGCTGGCGCAGCGATCTGGTGCTCGCGCCCGACCGCGAGTTCTGGATGCGGCTGGCGGCGCACGGGCGCATCGTCTTCGTGCCCGAGCAGCTCGCGCAATACCGGCACCACCGCCGCGCGCTCAGCCATGCGCCGGTCAGCGAGGCGCGCGCGTGCGAATATCTGCGCGTTCTCGATCTCTATTTCGCGCGCGATGACGTGCCCGCACCAATCCGCGCGCGCCGCGAGGAGGCCTACGCGCGCGCCAACCTGATTATCGCGCGCCTGCTGCTACGCGCGGGCCGCGTGGTGCGCGCCGCGCATTATGTGCGGCGCACGATCGGGACGCGTGGTCTCGGGCGTCCGCGCCTCGCGCCGGGTGCCGCGCTTCGCAGTTTGCGCATGCGCTGGTCCGCGCTCGCGGGATGAGCCGGATCATATTGAGTGCCTTTGCCGTGCATAATGGTGGTGGCGGGGTTTTGCTGCGCGAACTGCTCGGTGCTGCGGCGCCGCAGATCGGCCATGCGTGGCTCGATGCCCGGCTCGCCCCCAATATCGCCGCGCTCGTGTCGCCGCCGCGCATCACGCTGGTGGGGGCGGGACTGGCCGCACGCATTGCGGCACTTCGGGCGGCCGCCCGTCATGCGACGTGCGAAGACCGGCTTTTCTGTTTCAACAATGTTCCACCTCTGATTCGCTCGGCGGCGCGCACGATCGTCTATGTCCATACTCCCTTCCATTTCGGCTCGCGCGCTGCACCCGCGCACTGGAGCCTGCGGGACCGTGCCCGCCTTGCCGCCGAGCGCGGGCTGTTTATGCTTGGCCGATCGAATGCGGACGAGTTCTGGGTACAGACGCGCGGGATGGCGGACAGCCTGTCACGGGTGGCGATGGGCAGACCGGTCCGCGTGATGCCGCTGCACCCGTTCGCGCCGCCTGCTCCATCGGCTGCGCCACCCGCCACCCAGGCTAATGCGCGCTTCTTCTATCCCGCGCAGGGCCTCGCGTTCAAAAATCACGTGACCCTCTACCGCGCGTGGGATTTGCTGCGCCTCGATGGTCTGACGCCCGCGCTGGAGGTGACGCTGGGTGCTTCTGTACACGCCGAGCGCTTGCGGCAAGCAAAGGCGGGCGATGCGAATATCATCAACCTAGGCGAGCTTCCCCATGCGCAAACGCTGGACCGGCTGCGCGCCGCGGATGCGCTGATCTTCCCCTCGCTCGCCGAATCGTTCGGCATTCCACTGATCGAGGCGGCGGCGCTGGGAAAGCCCGCGCTCGCGCCCGAACGCGCGTATGTGCGCGACGTGTGCACACCCGCGCAGACGTTCGATCCCGCCGATCCGCGCTCGATCGCGGACGCGGTGCGGCGGTTCCTCGGCTGTCCCCGTCCGCCCGTGACACCGCTTACGCCTGAGGCCTTTGTTACTGCGATCCTCGCGTGAAAGTGTTGGTGCTGGGGGCTACGGGCATGATCGGGCACGCCGCGCTCGATCGGCTCGCGCATACGCCGGGGGTCGAGGCGATCGGCGCAGTGCGTGACGCGGCAGCTCTGGCGCACCTGCCTGCTCGTCTTGCCTGTCACGCCCGGATTGGCGGCGATCTGGTCCATCCCGCCGCGATCGGCGCGCTCCTCGATGCGGAGCGGCCCGATGTGATCCTGAACGCGGCCGGCCTCGTCAAACAGCCGACTGTCGCCGATCCCTGCGGCGCAATCCGGCTCAACGCACGGTTCCCCCACCGGCTGGCGCGTGCTGCAGCAACGCGGGACATCCGGCTCATCCATATCAGCACCGATTGCGTCTTCGCGGGCACGCGGGGCGGCTACCGCGAAGCCGATGCTCCCGACGCGCGCGACCTTTATGGGCGCAGCAAACGGATCGGCGAACCCCGTGCGCCTGCACTGACGCTGCGCACTGCGCTGATCGGCCCGGAACTCGGCGGCGCGCGCGGGTTGTTCGAGTGGTTCATCGGCGCGCGCGGCCCGGTGCCAGGCTATGCCTGCGCGATCTTCTCGGGCCTGACCACGCAGGAGTTCGCACGCTTCGTGTGCGGGCATGTTCTGCCGCGTCCCGATCTGAAGGGTCTGTATCACCTTTCGGCCGCGCCGATCGCCAAGCACGATCTTCTTCGTTTGATCGCCGCGCGCTGGCCGCACCCCATCGAAATCCGGCCCATCGACACGCCAGCGATCGATCGCTCGCTCGACTCGTCGCGGCTTCGCGCGCAGACGGGGTGGGTGCCGCCCTCCTGGCCCCAGATGATCGACGAACTGCGCAGCGCGTCATGAGCGTACCGCGTTTCGACGGCGGCGTGCTGCTGATTACGGGGGGAACAGGCTCGTTTGGCCGTGCTGTGCTGGACCGCTTCCTCGATAGCGGGCTGGACGAAGTGCGCATCCTTTCGCGCGACGAAGCCAAGCAGGAGGCGCTGCGGCATGCGCACCGACATTCGCGCCTCAGCTTCCGTATCGGCGATGTGCGCGATCCTGCGGCGGTGCGCGAGGCGATGCAGGGCGTGCGGCTCGTCTTCCACGCCGCCGCATTGAAGCAGGTGCCGAGCTGCGAGTTCCATCCGCTGGAAGCCGTCGCCACCAACGTCCACGGCACCGCCAACGTCCTCCAGGCCGCGCTCGATCAGGGGGCCGAGCACGCGATCCTGCTCTCCACCGACAAGGCGGTCGCCCCCGTGAACGCGATGGGGATGACGAAGGCGCTCGCCGAGAAGGCGATGATCGCCAAGGCGCGACTGGCGGCGCCCGGCGGCTGTGTGCTGACCGCAACGCGCTACGGCAATGTGCTCGCCTCGCGGGGATCGGTGGTGCCGCTGTTCCTGTCACAGATTGCGGCGGGTCGTCCGATCACCGTCACCGATCCGGCGATGACGCGCTTCATCATGACGCTCGATCAGTCGGTCGATCTGGTGGGCCATGCGTTCACGCACGCGCAGGGCGGGGATATTTTCGTCCAGCGCGCGCCCGCCGCCAGCATCGGGGCGCTCGCGCAGGCGATCGCGAAACTGTTCGGCGATCATCCGATCGTCAGCATTGGCCCGCGCCACGGCGAGAAGCTGCACGAGACCTTGGTTTCGCGCGAGGAAATGGCGCGCGCGACCGATCACGGCGCCTATTTGCGCATCCCCGCCGACGCGCGTGGGCTCGATTACGATCAGTATGTCACGCAAGGCGAGCCCGCGATCACTGCGGCGGCGGAGTATACGTCGCATGGGACCGAGCAGCTTGCGACCGCCGCGCTCGAAGCACTGCTGCTCAGTCTTCCCGAGGTCCGCGCGCTGCTCGCCCGCTGAGCGCGCGCACGGCCCGACGAAGCGGCGTGAGAGCAACGCGCACCGGCAGCGTAAGCAGCGCCACGGGCCCCGGATCGGCGGCGATGTTGGCCGCATACTCGCTCCACGCCGCGCGCCACTCGCCGCGGTGCAGGTGATTGAGCGCCATTTGGCGGTGGACGAAGGCGGTGCACGCACGTCGGTGGCGCTTTGGCACCGTGCCCGCCACCTCGAGCAGCATGCGGCGCGACCGCGCGAGATCGGTATGCATCCCGCCGCCGTGCAGGCGATATTCGAAGAGGATCGTCTCGGGCCGGTACTCAATCCGCGCGGCACTTGACGCTTCGGCGCGCGCGACCGCGATGAAGGTTGGCCAGTCGTCAAGCTCGACGGTGCCGTCCCAAGCGCCGATCTCGCGCAGCAGCGCTACCGGAAAGATGGTGGAGCCGATCAATAGTGGGCCCGGAAACTGCCGACACAGCCAGCGGTAACGTGCACCTGGCGAACGCGCGAACAGGCGTTGTTGCTCGGCCAGATAGACGCGCTGGCGCCCCCTCGGGTTGGGATCGCGCTCGTCGCCGGGGGTGTAGATTCCGCCGAACACGGTGACGGTGCTCTCGACCCCTCTGCTGCGATACGCTTTAATAGCCGCTGGAAGCCCACCAGGCGCGTGATAGTCGTCCGCCGAAGCCGGGAGGAGGTAAGGAGCGGACGCACGCTGTAGCCCCGCTTTGAGGCTGCTCACGTGGCCCCCGTTCGGTTTGGTGAACACGCGCACCGCCAGCCTCGGGTCGAAGCGGTGCGCGCAGGCGATCGCTAATGTCGCATCCGCCGATCCGTCGTCGATCACCAGCAGCTCGATCGGTCCCGATCCGGCAGCGTCGTCGATACTGGCGAGCGCCTGCTCGATGAACGCTTCATGCTGGTATGCACACAAAACGATCGTCAGCAGCGGCGGCGGCCCGCCGCTGCCCGGTTGTTCGTACACCAGCCTCATGCAGCTAGCACCGGCTGCCGCACCGCGCGCGCGTAGATCGCGCGCACCAGCACCAGATCGAGCGCGTAAGTGAGCGCATATCCCATCGCCGCCCCCTCCAGCCCGTACACGCGGCCGAACGCCTCAGTGAGCAGCACGAGCAGCGCGGCCACCCCGATCTCGCTCGCCACATACACGCGCGTCAGCCCGCGTCCCACCATCACATAGCCGAACACCCAGCCGCTCACGCGCAGCACATCGCCCGCCATCTGCCAGCCGAACATCGGCGTCATCGTGAGGAAGCGGGGATCGAATATCAGCCGGACTACAAGCGCGCGCGCCAGCCACAGCGCGCCGCCCGTCGCTGCCGCCACGGGCACCACCAGCGCGAGCACTCGTCCCACCTCGGCGCGCAGCGGGGCCTCGGCGCGGAGTTCGGCGATGCGCGGCAGCCACCACAAGGAAAAGCTCGACGCGAAGATCATCGTCGCCATCGCACTGACGCGGTTCATGCCGTCCCACACGCCCGCCGCGCTCCACCCCAGCCGCGCGCCCAGCGCCTGGCGGATCAGCGTCTGCGCGATCGGCGTGGCGAGCAGCGCCACCGCCCCCATCAACGCATGGCGGCCAAGCGCGCGCGCCATCACGGGATCGATCGGCCCGATCAGATCGCGCCAGCGGAACCAGTCCCGCCCGCGCATCGCCAGCGCGGTTGCGCCGAGCGCAAGGCTCTGGTTGAGCGCAAGCGCGATCAGCGCGCCCTCCAGTCCGCGCGACAACGCCAACGCCGCAGTCAGTGCCAGCCCGAGCAGCGATCCTGCGATGTTGGCAATCACGAACGCGCGCAGCTCCTTCGCACCGCTCAGGATCGAGAGCAGCAGGCCATTGATGCCGAGCGCTCCCAGTCCGAGCGCGAGCAGGACGAAGACGAGGGCGAGCCGCCGATCATGGAGCAGCCACCCCGCGAGCACCCCGCTCGCCGCGATCATGGGCACCGCGATCACGGCGCAGCCGATCAGGGTCAGCGTGCCCGCAGTTCCCCAGAGCGCGCGACGGCGGGCCGGATCGTGCGCATAATGTGCGGTGAAGCGCGTCACCCCCTGACCGGTCAGCCCGGACGCAGCGGTGGACGCAAGCGTCACCACATTTTGAAACTGCCCCACCACCGCATAGCCCGCCGGACCGACCAGAAGTGCCAGCAGCTTGTTGATCGCCAGCGAGGTCAGCACGCGGACACCGACCGAAACCGCGTTCAACGCACCGATTTTCAGCAGCCGCATCGGTGCCGCCCGGCTGCGCCCACGCCTCGCCGCGCCGCGCGCGATGCGCTACGGGCAACGCGCCAATGTCCGTATCCGATGGCCATACCGCCGCCAAAGCCCTTCGCTATCTCCGCCTCTATGGCCCCGTGCGGACTTTGGCCAAAATCCGTGCGCGCCGGGCCTTGGCGCGCGATTGGGTGCCCGTGGAACGCGCCCCTGCGCCGCGCCAGCATGTTGGCATCATCGGCTGCGGAAATTTCGCGTTCGCAACGATCGCGCATTATCTGCGCACCGATCACGGCAATGTGTTGCGCGCGGCGATGGACAGTATCGCCGGCAATGCCGCCGCACTCGCGCGCGCCTATGGCGCCGCGTATTCGACCGATGATGCGGCGCGCGTGCTCGCCGATCCCGCGATCGATCTCGTCTTCATCGCGTCGAACCACTCCAGCCATGCCGATTACGCGGCGGAAGCGATCCTCGCGGGCAAGGCAGTGCATATCGAAAAACCGCATGTCGTTTCGGTAGCGCAGCTCGCAGTGCTTTGCGACGCAATGGCGGCGCGGCCGGACGTACCGGTAACACTCGGTTTCAATCGGCCGCACGCGCCGCTGTTCCGCCGCGCCTCGCGCGCGCTTGCGGCCGAGCGAGGCCCCATGATGTTGAGCTGGTTCGTCGCGGGCCATGCTCTCGCGCCCGATCACTGGTATCATGCGCCGGGCGAGGGGGGCCGCGTGCTCGGCAACCTCAGCCACTGGATTGATGCGAGCCGCGCCTTGATCGATCCCGCCGCACGCGATCCTGTCATCGTGACTCCGCTGCCTCGGTCCTCGGACAGCGGCAATGTGGGGCTGGCGCTCTGCTTTGCTGACGGTAGCCAGGCGTTGATCGCCTTTTCCGCGAAGGCCGAACCGTTCGACGGCGTGCGCGAGCGGCTGAGCGCGCATCGCGGCGACACGCTGATCGATCTAGTGGATTTTCAGCGGGTGACCGTCACACGTGGCGCGCATACCCGGCGCTACGCCACCCGCTGGCGCGATCACGGCCACCGCGCGGCGATTGCGGCGAGCATGGCCGGGGACGGCCTGCCGCTCGCAGAGGTGCGCGCGCGCGGCGAACTGATCCTCGCCGCCGCGCGCGCGTTCGAGACCGGCGTGGCCCAGACGGTGGGCGGATGAAGCGCCTGCTTGCCTCGCTGCGCACCGGCGCGCTTTCGCTGGCCCACGGGCCTGCGCCGCCGTGCCCGCCCGGCGGCGTCCTGATCGCGGTGACGCGCAGCCTCGTCTCGGCGGGGACCGAGCGGATGATGGTCGATTTCGGCCGCGCCTCGCTGCTGGCCAAGGCGCGCGCGCAGCCCGATCGCGTTGCCCAGACGCTCGCCAAGGTGCGCACCGATGGCTTCGCCGCCACGCTCGGTGCGGTCCGTGCCAAGCTCGATCAGCCGGTTCCGCTCGGTTACAGCGCGGTCGGCCGCGTGGTCGAGAGCGATACCGCCGATCTCGCGCCTGGCGCACGCGTCGTCACCAACCAGCCGCACGCAGACTATGCGACAGCGATGCCCACCACTGCGGCGCGCATCCCCGATACGGTGTCGGACGATCACGCAGCGTTCGCCGTTGTGGGCGCGATCGGCCTCAACGGCATCCGCCTGATCGCGCCGACGCTCGGCGAGAGCGTGGTGGTGATGGGCCTTGGCCTGATCGGGCTAATCGCGGCGCAGTTGCTGCGCGCGGGGGGTGCGCGCGTGCTCGGCATCGATCCCGATCCCGCGCGGCGTGCGCTTGGCGAGGCGCTCGGCATCGCCACGATCGATAATGCCGATCCCGTCGCCGCCGCCCGCGCATTTTCGCGCGCGCCCGGCGTGGATGCGGTATTGATCACAGCCGCCACGACATCGCGCACACTGATCCGCGATGCCGCGCACATGTGCCGCGCGCGCGGGCGGATCGTGCTGACCGGGGTCGCGCCGCTGACGCTGGCGCGCGAGGATTTCTACGCGAAAGAGTTGAGCTTTCAGGTGTCCGCCGCCTACGGGCCGGGTCGCTACGATCCCGCCTACGAGGCGCGGGGTCAGGATTATCCGCTGGCGCATGTGCGCTGGACCATGCTGCGCAATATGGAGGCGGTGCTCGATCAGATCGCCGAACGGCGGATCGAAGTCGCGCCGCTGATCAGCCACCGCTTTGCCTTCGCCGATGCGCCGCGGGCCTATGATCTGTTGACGGGGCCGGAGCCGTCGCTCGGCATCCTGCTCGATTATCCCGCGCCGCAGGATGCCACGCCCGTCCGCGTGCTGCACCGCATGCCCGCAGCCGACGCCCAAGCGGGCGGCATCAGCGTAATCGGCGCGGGCGAGTATGCGGCGCGCACGCTTCTGCCCGCGTTCGCCGCCGCAGGAGCGCGCTTCCGCGTGATCGTCGATCGCGGCGGCGCTCGCGGCCCCGCACTGGCGCGTCGCCACGACTTTGCGGTCCATGCGAGCGATCCCGAGGCGGCGTTCGCCGACCCCGGCACGAGCGCGATCGTGATCGCCACGCGGCACGATAGTCACGCCGATCTGGTGGTCGCCACACTTGAAGCAGGCCACGCGGTGTTCGTCGAGAAGCCGCTCGCGCTCACGATCGCGGAGATCGATCGGGTCGAGGCCGCGCGCGCCGCCTCGGGACAATTGTTGTGTGTGGGCTTCAACCGGCGCTTCTCGCCGCATGTCGTCGCGCTCAAGGCTGCACTGGTGCGAGCCTCGGCACCCCCCGCGATGGTGATGCACGTCAACGCGGGCACCTTGTCCGCTACGCATTGGGCTGCAGGCGAAGGGCAGGGGGGGCGTGTCGCGGGCGAGGCGTGCCATTTCATCGATCTGCTGCGCCATCTCGCGGGCGCGCCGATCGCAAGTGTTTCGGTCGATCGATTGCGCGCAGCGCTCGTGGCCGATCCGGGCGACGTGGTGACAATCAGCCTGAGCTTCGCCAACGGCGCGATCGGCACGGTGCACTATTTCGCCAATGGACATCCCCGCCTGCCCAAGGAACGGCTCGAACTGTTTGCGGGCGGTCGCGTCTACATGCTCGATAATTTCCGCCGGACGCGTGCGTTGGGTGATCCGGCGTTCCGCACGATTACCACTGGGCGCGCGGACAAAGGGCAGGCACGCCTCGCTGGTGCGTTCCTCGCTGCGGTGGCGGGACAGGGGCCACCCCCGATTCCTGTGGATGAACTGTTCGAAGTCGCGCGCGCGACGGTGCTCGCCGCCGATCTCGCGCGCTGACCCGGCCGTGCCCCTACACGCGCGTGCGCGGGCGTGCCAAAGCCGCGTCAACCCGTGCCGCACCCCCTTCGCCTGTTCCGAACGCTCGCGCCGCAACGCCGCGCGCAGCTGGCCGATCGTCTGCTGCGGAGGCTGCGCTCGGCACGCCCGCGTCCCGGCCCCGCGCCGTCGCGTGCCGTGCTCGGCGATGGCCCCGCGTTCCTGCCGCGCGACCAAAGTCTGGTCACCGACGACGATGTGCTGCTGCTGAATATGCCGCAATCGATCGCGGATCGCGCGGTGTGGACCGATCCCGTGCTTCCCAAATTGTGGCGCTACGCGCTCCACTATATGGCAGGTCTGCGCGCGCCTGAGACACTATCGGCGCTGAAGTCACGGCATATCGAACGCTGGATCGAAGAAAATCCGCCCGCGCGCGGCGATGGTTGGGAGCCCTATCCCATGTCGCTGCGCAGCGTGAACTGGATGCTGCACGCCGCCATGGGTGGCGCGCTGCCGGCGGGCAGCGAAGATAGTCTCGCGCTGCAACTGCGCAGCATCGAACGCCAGATCGAGTGGCATCTCGGCGGCAATCATCTACTTGCCAACGCGAAAGCGCTTGTGAGCGGCGGTCTGTTCTTCTCCGGCGCGGGGGCGGATCGCTGGCTGCTGCACGGCTGGCGATTGTTCGAGGCCGAAACCGCCGCCCAATGGCTGCCTGACGGCGGCCACGTCGAGCGCAGTCCCTCCTATCACGCGCTGCTGACCGAGGATCTGCTCGATCTCATCAATCTCGGCCGCCGCGCGCGCTTCCAGCCAGTCGAGCATCTGGTGGCACCCGCCGCGCGCGCGCTTGCGTGGCTGGCGACGATGACCCGTTCGGATGGCTGCTGGCCGCTCTTTAACGATGCCGCGCAGGCGGCTGCGCCCGATACCGCAACGCTGATCGATTACGCCGACGCGCTCGGCGTTCCCTTGCCCGACGAGCCCGTGCCCGGCCTCTCCAGCCTGTCCGCGACTGGCTACCATCGCTACACGACCCCCGACTGGACATTGTGGATCGACGCCGCCCCGCTCGGTCCCGAATGGAACCCCGGCCATGGCCATGCGGACGTGTTCAACTTCGAGCTTTTCGTTCGCGGCTGCCCGCTGATCGTCGATACCGGCGTTTCCACTTACGCCCAGGGCGGCGTCCGCGCGTATGAGCGGGGGACCGCCGCGCACAATACGGTCGAGATCGGGGACACGTCGCAGGCCGAACTCTGGGGCGCGTTCCGCGTCGGCCGTCGCCCACGGGTGTACGATATCGAGATCGCCCCCGAAAGTGTTGCCGCGCAGCACGATGGCTATCGCCATCGCCGCACCACCCACGCACGCGCCTTCGCTTTCGCGCCCGATCGCCTGACGATCGATGATCGCGTGATCCGCAGGCGCGCCTCCGCCGATGCGGTCGCGCGGTTGCATTTCGCGCCCGGCGTGGCGGTCACGCTTGATCGCGGCTTCGCGCGCGCGGGCGGCTCGACGATCCGCTTCGTCGGCGCGAGCGAGGTCAAGCTCGAACCCTGCGAGATCGCGGACGGCTTCAACCGCCGCCTGCCCGGCGTCTGCCTCGCGGCGCGCTTTTCCGACCGGCTGCGCACCGTGATCATCCCGTGAACATCCTTTTCCTCACCGACAACTTCCCCCCCGAAGTCAACGCCCCCGCGACGCGCACGCACGAACATGCGCGCGAGTGGGTGCATGCGGGCGCGCGCGTAACGGTGATCACAGGCGTTCCCAATTTCCCGCATGGCCGCGCCTATCCCGGCTATCGCAACCGGTTGCGCCAGATCGAGACCGTCGATGGCATCCGCGTGATCCGTGTGGGCACGTACATGGCGCGCAACGCGGGCTTCGCGAGGCGGCTGCTCGATTATGCCAGTTTCGCGCTTGCGGCGTTCATCGCTGGTTTGTTCGAGCATGCCGATGTGATCGTCGCCACCAGCCCGCAGTTTTTCACCACCTGGGCAGGCGCGGGGCTGGGCATCGTCCGCCGCCGGCCTTGGGTGTTCGAGCTGCGCGATCTGTGGCCCGAAAGCGCGATCGCGCTCGGCGTTGCGCGTCCGGGCGTGGCGATGCGCATGATGAGCCGGATCGAACTCGCGCTCTATCGCCACGCCGCGCGTGTCGTTGCGCTGACCCCGGCATTCCGCCTGCGGCTGATCGAGCGTGGAATCGCGGCCGACAAGATCGCGGTGGTTCCCAATGGGGCCAATCTCGAAGTCTTTCGCCCCGCGCCCGCGCCCGCGCCCTCCACGCGGTTCCAGATCGCCTATGTTGGCACGCCCGGCCTCGCGCACGGTCTCGCCGCGATCTTGCGCGCGATGGGCGATCTGCCAGAGGCCGATCTGCACATCGTCGGCCACGGAGCAGCCAAGGCCGGTCTGGTGGTGCTCGCGGCTCGGCTCCGGTTGACCAACGTGCACTTCACTGCGCAAATCCCGCGAGCCGAGGTGCCCGGCCTGATCGCGAGCGCCGATGCAATGCTCGTCTCGCTGCGCGACGCACCGACGTTTCGCACCGTCATCCCGTCGAAGATGTTCGAGGCGGCTGCGATGCAGAAGCCCATCCTGCTCGGCGTCGACGGGCAAGCGCGCGCGATTATGGAGACGTACCGCGCGGGGCTGTTTTTTGCGCCCGAAGATGGCGCGGCGTTTCGAGCGGCGGTCCGTCGGCTGATCGACGATCCTGCGCTGGGCGTACGACTGGGGGAAGGGGGCGCTGCGCTCGCGCGGGCGTATGATCGTCGCCGACTTGCGGCGGAAATGCTGAGCGTGTTGGAAGCCGTCGCGGCGGAGCGCTAGGAGCACCTCATGCTTCACGTCATGACCATCCTCGGCACCCGCCCCGAAATCATCCGCCTTTCGCGCATCATCCCCGCGCTCGATGCGGCGTTTCGCCATACGCTCGTCCACACCGGCCAGAACCACAATCCACGCCTCAACGGCATCTTTTTCGATGAACTCGGACTGCGTGCGCCCGATGTCCGGCTCGATGTTGCCGCCGATAGTCCGGCCGGGGCCGTGGCCAAGGTGATTGCGGGCACCGATGCCGCGCTTGCCGAGCACGCGCCCGATGCGGTGCTGATCCTAGGCGATACCAACAGCGCGCTCGCCGCCTATGCGGCCAAGCGCCGCCACATCCCGATCTTCCACATGGAGGCGGGCAACCGCGCGTTCGATCCGCGCGTGCCCGAGGAAGTGAACCGCCGCCTCGTCGATCATCTGGCGGATGTGAACCTCCCCTACACGCAGCTCGCGCGCGCCAACCTGCTGCGCGAGGGGATCGCGCCCGATAGCATCGTCGTCACCGGCTCGCCGCTGCGCGAAGTGCTGGATCATTACGCGCCGCAGATCGCCGCCTCTCGCGTGCTGGGCGATCTTGGGCTGGAGCCGCGCGGCTACTACGCGCTAAGCGCGCACCGCGAGGAGACGGTGGACGATCCCGCCGCGCTCGCACGATTGCTTGGGCTGCTCGACGCGCTTGGCACCGCGCACGGTCTGCCGATGATCCTCTCCACCCACCCGCGCACCGCTGCTCGGCTCGCGGCGATGGGCGCAACGCCGCATCCGCTGGTGCGGTTGTGCGCGCCGTTCGGGTTCGCGGATTGGGTACGGCTGCAATGCGATGCGCGCGCGGTGCTTTCGGATTCGGGCACGCTGACCGAGGAGGCGGCGCTGCTCGGCTTCCCCGCGATCGCGCTGCGCGACGCGAACGAGCGGCCCGAAGGCTTCGAGGAGGGCACGCTGATCCAGACCGGCCTTTCGGTGGGCCGCGTGCTGAACGGTCTTGCGGTGTTTGCCGCCCCCGGCAGCGCGGCGATGCGCGCGCCCGCCGATTATGCGCCCGCCAACGTCTCGGCCAAGATCGTGCGCATCCTGCTCAGCATGACCGATTGGGCGCGCCGCCGCGCGCTGCGACCACCGCAAGATTGACGTGCGGGGCACTGCTGCCTAACGCCACGGGCGTTGCCCCCGTAGCTCAGCAGGATAGAGCGACGGTTTCCTAAACCGCAGGCCGGAGGTTCGACTCCTCTCGGGGGCACCAGATTCCCGGCCACCACCGCCCAATGGTGGTGAAGCCGTGCGACCGTCGATCCGCTGGTTTTCGCGCCGCGCGCGGCCTATGTCTGATGCAGCGCCTATCCATGCGCGCGCGAGGGAAAGATCGCCACCGATGACGACGCGTGAAGCGATGCCCTATGATGTCGTGATCGTCGGCGGTGGACCCGCCGGCCTATCCGCCGCGATCCGCCTGAAGCAGCTCGCCAACGCGCAGGGCGTCGAAACCAGCGTGTGTGTGCTGGAAAAGGGAGCCGAAATCGGCGCGCATATCCTGTCGGGCGCGGTGGTCGATCCGCGCGCGCTCGATGAACTGCTCCCCGATTGGCGCACCCAAGGCTCGCCGATGACGATCGAGGTGAGCGAGAATCACCATTGGGTGCTCACGCGAACGGGCAAATACGAAATCCCGCATGCGCTGATGCCGCCCTTCATGAGCAACAAAGGCTGCTACACGGTCAGCCTCGCCAACCTCGCGCGCTGGCTCGCGCAGCAGGCCGAAGCGCTCGGCGTGGAAATCTTCCCCGGCTTCGCTGCGGCAGAGGTGCTTTATCATGAGGACGGCGCGGTCAAAGGTGTTGCGACTGGCGATATGGGCATCGCGCGCGACGGCCATCACAAATCGGGCTTCACACCCGGTATCGAACTCCACGCGAAATATACGTTCTTCGCCGAGGGCGCGCGCGGCAGCCTCACCAAGACGCTCGTCGAACGCTTCGATCTGCGGCGCGAGAGCGGTCCTCAGGTCTATGGGCTGGGCATCAAGGAACTGTGGGACATTGATCCGGCGAAGCATGTTCCAGGTCGGGTGATCCACACGCAGGGCTGGCCGCTCACCGAAGCGTGGGGTGGCGGCTTCCTGTATCATCAGGCGGACAATCAGGTCGCGCTGGGGTTTGTCACCGCGCTCAACTACCGCAATCCTTACGTCTCGCCGTTCGAGGAGATGCAGCGCTGGAAGCAGCATCCGCATATCCGTTCGATCCTGGAGGGCGGCAGACGCGTGGGCTACGGCGCGCGCGCGATCAACGAGGGTGGTTATCAGGCGGTGCCGCGTCTGGCGTTCCCGGGCGGCGCGCTGATCGGCTGTTCGGCGGGCTTCGTGAACGTGCCGCGCATCAAGGGCACGCATACCGCGATGAAAACCGGCATGATGGCGGCCGAAGCCGCTTTCGCCGCGATGGGCGAGGGGCGCGAAGGCGACGAGCTCACAAGCTATCAGTCGGCGTATGATGTCAGCTGGGTCAAAGCAGAGCTTAAACACGTTCGCAACATCGAACCTGCGGTCGCGAAGTTCGGTGGGACGTTCGGCACGATCTATTCAGGCGTGGATATGTGGGCGCACCATCTGGGGATCGGAATGCCCTGGACGATGAAACACCATGCCGATTACGCGGCGTTGCGCCCTGACAATCAGGTGCGGCGGATCGAATATCCCAAGCCCGATGGCGTGATCAGCTTCGATCGGCTCTCATCGGTCTTCCTGTCGAACACCAACCACGAGGAAGATCAGCCGGTCCATCTCCAGCTCAAGGATCCCGCGCGCTGGCTGCCAGTCAACTTCGAAGAATTCGCCAGCCCTGAAAGTCGTTACTGTCCGGCGGGCGTTTATGAGGTGGTGAGTGACCCCGATCCGCGCCTGCAGATCAACGCGCAGAATTGCGTCCACTGCAAAACGTGCGACATCAAGGATCCCACGCAGAACATCAACTGGGTGGTTCCCGAAGGCGGCGGAGGCCCCAACTATGCCAATATGTAGCCGCGCCCGCGTTGCGGTGACACTGCTGCTCGCCGCCATTGCCGTGCCTGCGGGCGCAACCTCCTATGCCGATTTCGCGCTCGGCAGCCTTGCGTATCTCGATAATGATCTGCCCGAGGCGGTGCGCCGCTTCGATGCAGCGCATGTTGCCGATCCCGCCAACCCAACGGTCACGCGGCGCGCGTTCGATGCCGCGCTCGTGGCGGGCGATGCGGTGCGCGCCAGCGCGATCGCGCGGACATTGCCCACCGGCCAGGGACAGGACGGGATCGCCGCGCTGTTGCAACTCGCGCGTGCGTTCAATTCGCGGGACTGGCGCGCGGCGGACCGTGCGATCGACGGCGTCGCCGCACTCAAGCTCGGCGACGCGCTCACGACGATCGCGCGTGCGTGGGTCCGTTATGCACGCGGCGACCGCGAGGGCGCGCTCGCCTCGCTCAATCCCACGACCGCGCCTGCGGGAGCGTCGGCGCTGGTGGGCGAGCAGCGCGCGCGGATGCTCGCGGCGATGGGCCGCTGGGCGGAAGCGCGCACTGCATATGCGGGTCTGGTGGGAAGCGGCAGCGACAGCCCGGGCACGCTGATCGCGGCGGCGAACGCGGCGGATCACGCGGGAGACCGTGCTGCCGCGATGGATCTGCTGGGCAGCCGCGAGATGGTCGGTGCACTCTGGGCGGCACGCGTGCGGTTGCGCGAGGGCCACCCGGTGCTGGCGCGGGTCGATGGGCCGCGCGAGGGCCTCGCGGCGACGATCGGCGCGGTTGCGGGCGAGTTCGCGCGCAACCGCGCTATCCCCGCTGCGACCAGCTTTGCGCGCATCGCCAGCTTCGCCGCGCCCGACGATGCCGAGGTGCGACTGCTGCTTGCCGAACTTCTGCGCAGTGCCGCGCAGACTCGCGCCGCCGAGGCGGTGATCGCGCCGATCGAGAGCGATCCGCTGTGGGCGGGGGATGCACGCGGACTGCGCGCACGCCTGCTGATCGACAGCGATCGCCGCGACGAGGCGCTGGCACTGGTCGCGCGCGCCGCGCACGGTCCGGCGGCGAGTGTCAGCGATTGGTCCCTGCTGGGAGAACTCGCGATTGAGGCCAAGACCTATTCGCAGGCTGCAGACGCTTTCGATCACGCGATCGCCATCGCGCAGGTGCAGGGTCCGGTTGGCTGGGTGCAATATTTCCAGCGCGGATCGGCGTATGAGCAGGCAAAGGACTGGCCGCGCGCAGAGGCCGATCTGCGCCGAGCGCTGGCGCTCAGCCCCAGGCAAGCGCTGGTGCTCAACTATCTGGGGTATTCGCTGGTCGATCGAAACCTGAAGGTGGAGGAAGGGACGCGGCTTTTGCAAAAGGCGCTGGCGCTCGCGCCCAACAATCCCGCGATCCTCGATTCGCTCGGCTGGGCCTATTTCCGCACCGAACGCTATCCCGAAGCGATCAGCCTGCTCGAACGCGCCGCCGCTGGCGAACCGGGGGATGCGGCGATCGCTGAACATCTGGGCGACGGCTATTGGGCGATCGGGCGGCGGCTGGAGGCGCGTTTCCGCTGGAACGCAGCGGTGACGCTCGATCCCGATGCTGCGGAAAAGGCGAGGCTGCTCGCCAAGATCGATTATGGCTTCGATCGTGCCGCGCTCGCCGGGACCAAGCCCGCCGCGTGATCGAAGCCAGCGAGTTCGCCCCGGCCAAGATCAATCTGGCGCTGCACGTCCGCGCACGCGGCGCGGATGGCTATCACGCGATCGAGACGCTGTTCGTCTTCGCGGACGTGGGTGACACCGTAGCCTGGGAGGGCGAGGACGATGGGTTCTTGCTCGCGCTCGACGGACCGTTCGGTTCGGCGCTGGAGCCCGAGGCGGATAATCTGGTGCTTCGTGCAGCCCGCGCGCTCGCGGCTGCAGCGGGCATCGCGCGCGGCGCGCGGTTGCGGCTCACCAAGCGCCTGCCGGTGGCATCGGGCATCGGCGGCGGATCCGCGGATGCCGCTGCCACGTTGCGGCTGCTCGCGCGCGTCTGGGGGTTGCACTGGTCGCTGGATCGACTGGCCGAACTGGGCGCGGGGCTGGGCGCGGACGTGCCCGCGTGCGTTCACGGCACGCCGATGCGCGGGACCGGGCGTGGCGAAAGGCTGGTTCCGATCGATTTCGGTGGCTCGGCAGCAGTGTTGCTAAACCCGGGAGTCGCGGTCTCGACGGCGGCGGTGTTCAACGCCTGGGATTGTATCGATCGCGGAATACTGCCCGAAGGCGAGGCGCTCGCGGTCGCAAATGCCGGTCGCAACGATCTCGAAGCCCCCGCGCGCGTGATTGCGCCTGCGATCGGTACCGCGCTCGCCGCGCTCGCGGCAGCCCCAGGGGCGGGGCTGGTGCGGATGTCGGGTTCCGGGGCGACCTGTTTTGCGTTGTTCCAATCGCGCGCGGATGCGGATGCCGCCGCAGCCGCGCTCGCTGACGGCTTCGTGGGCGGGTGGGTGATGCCGGTGCATTTGGCGGGGTCGTAAACAACGCTGCGCTCGTGCCGTTTCCTGATCTTGCGGGGCTGAACCCCCGTGCACCGGGTTCGCATTTCGCTCCCATGGCGGCGAACCTGGTGCGGTCCACACCGCAGACTGCAGCGGCGTGTACGGCACACCGGTCGATCGTCGCGGCAGCGGCACCACCGGACGCTTGGCGGCGGGGTTGCGTATCATCGCCCCGCCGCCCCCTTGCCTGACGGCTGGACCCGCATCGGGTGAGCCGCTACCCGCGCGCTATTCGTCGCCGGGAGCGAGACAAATGCCGCGTTGGACGCGATCGACCCTTGCGGCACTGCTCGCGCTCAGCGCGATCAGCGCGATCAGCCCGGTGGCGCGCGCCGAGACGCCGTGGGCGGAGCAGGGCGATGTGCAGCTGCGCGAAGATGTGGAGCTGCTGAAAGCGCAGGGCCTGATCAAAGGTCCGGCTGAAAGCTGGCCGCTGCCGTGGTCGCAGATCATCGAGGGCGTCGAGGCGGCGGAAAGCAGCCATGTGCCGCCGTTCGTGGCGTCGGCGGCGGCGCGGCTGCGGGCTCACTCGGGCGTTGCCGAGCAGGACACCGCCTATGAAGTGACCGCAGGCGGGACCAACCGGCCCGCGCTGATCCGCGATTTTGGCTATACCGCGCGCGAAAAGGCCGACGTCGCCGTCAAAGTGACCAACAATCTGGGCAATCTGACGATCAACTACGGCGTGGGCTATCGCTATCACCAGACCGGTCCGGACTATCATTTCGAACCATCGAACTTCGTTTATCGTGCGGGCAACTGGGCGGTCTATGGAGGGTTCACGCCCAAATATTATGGGCCGGGCAACGATGGAGCACTGCTGATTTCGAACAGCGCGCGCCCGTTTCCCAAGTTGGGGATCCAGCGGCTTTATCCTTACAAGCCGCGCCCGAAATTCCTGCGTTGGGTGGGGCCGTGGCGGTTCGACTTTTATGGTGGCGTGCTGAATGAGACGCGGCTCGATGTGAAAAACCCGATCCAGTTCGGAATGCGCTTTGGTTTCGAGCCGGTGCGGGGGCTCGAGATCGGGCTCAACCGATCGCTGTTGATCTGCGGTGCCGCAGTGCCGACGACGAAGATCATTCCGGGCGATCCGAACGGTGGCAGGCAGTGCAACACCCAGGCGGTTGTAAAGGCGCTGTTTCCGTTCATCAGCAACACCGTTCCTGGTGACGGGCTTGCGGGGATCGACGTATCATATACGCGCAGGGTTGGAGCGGTGTCGGCCAAGCTATATTTCGAGGCCGAAGGCGAAGACAATGCTGGCATCGTTGTGGATCAGGTCGGGCGGAAATGGGGTGGCTCGGCCGCCTTCCCGATCGGATCGGGTGGGACGAGCGCGCGTTTCTACACCGAATACACGGACACGCTCGCTCTGTTCGTGCTACTGCAGAAACGCGCGCCGGGTTCTTTCTACGGGAACAATTTCTTTTACACCGGCAAAACGTACAAAGGTGATCCGCTGGGCGACAGCATCGGTGGCGACAGCGATCTGTTGACGTTCAGTCTGTCGGTCAGCGATCCGGCGAACCGGCGTTTCTACGGGTCGGTCCGGCGCGGGCATTTCAACAAGACCGGCCTTGCCTCGGCGGCTGTCTCGCGCACTCCCGAGACGATCGACATCGGGACGTTGGGCACGCAATGGCCTACCCGCTTCGGCGATATCCGCCTCGAAGGCCGCCTGATGGACAATGACGTCAGCACTCCGGGACGCAGCCCCACGCGTATTGAGGGCGAGATCAGCTGGATCACACGGTTCTAATCGGCGTCAACAAGTGTTGAAGGCGCGGCTAATCGAACAGGCTGCTGACCGAGCTTTCCTCGGCAATACGTCGGATCGCCTCCGCGAGCAGCGGCGCGATCGTCAGCACACGGATTTTCGCTGCATCGCGCACAGCTTCGGGCAGGCCAATCGAGTCGGTGACCACAAGCTCGGTCAGGGCCGAGCGCTCGACACGGGCGACAGCGCCGCCCGAGAGCACGCCGTGCGTGACATACGCGACCGCTCCGGACGCGCCCGCCTCCATCAACGCCTGCGCCGCGTTGCACAGCGTCCCCGCGCTATCGACGATATCGTCCACGAACACGCAGAAACGGCCCGCGACCTCGCCGATGATGTTCATCACTTCGCTCTCGCCGGGCTTCTCGCGGCGCTTGTCCACGATGGCGAGTGGCACGTTGCCGAGTCGCCGGGCGAGCGAGCGGGCGCGGACCACGCCGCCGACATCGGGCGAGACGACGATCAGATCGTTGCGCGGGAACCGTGCTTCGATATCGGCTGCCATGACCGGGGCGGCGTAGAGATTGTCTGTCGGGATATCGAAGAAGCCCTGGATTTGTCCCGCGTGCAGATCAAGCGCCAGCACGCGGTCGGCTCCCGCCTCGGTGATGATGTTCGCCACCAGTTTTGCCGAGATTGGCGTGCGGGGACCCGGTTTGCGGTCCTGCCGGGCGTAGCCGAAATAGGGGATGACCGCAGTGATACGCTTGGCCGAAGATCGGCGCAGCGCATCGATGCAGATCAGCAGTTCCATCAGATTGTCGTTCGCTGGTGCGCTCGTGGACTGGAGAACGAACACGTCTTCGCCGCGGACATTCTCGTGGATTTCGACGAAGATTTCCTCGTCCGCAAAGCGGCGAACACTCGCCTTGGTCAGCGACAGACCCAGATACGCTCCGATGTCGGCCGCGAGCGCCATATTGCTGTTGCCGGCCAGAATTTTCATTGTTGCTTACCAGCCCCGGGCGTTTCGCCGCCGTCCTAGCCGGGCTGTCACATTACCGCAACGCGATCAGTGAGAGCTGCCGACCGTAATCGCGCTCGCGGGCGTGGGTCGCGCGGCGGTAACTAAACCAGCGCGCGGGATCGGGATATGTATCGAGGCCGAGCGGTTCGACGACGGCGATCCCGGCCGCGCGCAGCCGATCGGCGACAAAGGCTTCGAGCGCGAATTGGTGATGGCCAGGCCGCGTGCCGGGCGCGAACCATGGCGCAACGGGGCCAAGGTGGGTGGTGGCGAAAGTCTGGAGGAAAGCGTCGGTCACCTCGTAGCTCGCCTGCGCGATGCAGGGACCGATCGCGGCGGCGATGCAGGACCGATCCGCGCCGAATTCCTCCATGCAGGCGACCACGGCTTCGAGCACGCCACCCAGCGCACCCTTCCATCCCGCGTGCGCCGCGCCGATCACGCCCGCGCGCGCATCGGCGAGCAGAACCGGCGCGCAATCAGCGGTGAGGATGCCGAGCGCGAGGCCCGGCGTGCGCGTGACCATCGCATCCGCTTCCACGCGGTCCTTGTCAGCGATCGGCGCACCGACCGCGACTGCCCGTGCGCCGTGGACCTGGCGCACGGTGAGGAGCGCATCTGCACCCGGCAATGTAGCAAGCCCCCGCCGGCGGTTTTCGCGCACTGCCGTGGGATCGTCCTCCGAGCCGATACCGACGTTCAGGCTGGCATAAATGCCCGTCGAGACGCCGCCGGGGCGGCCGAGAAACGCGTGGGACACATTCGCCAGCGCCGCCGCGCGCACGATCGTTGGCGCACTCACGCGAGGCGTTTGATGTAGACGAATTCCTCGTCGAGCTGCTCACCCACGCGAAAATGATAGCGCCCCACCTCGGAGAAGCCATGGCGCTGGTAGAAACGCATCGCGCGGTGGTTTTCGGAGAAGACGCTGAGTGCGATGTCGGCGGCACCGCGCGCGCGCGCCTGATCGTCTACCCACGTCATCAATGCGTCCGCCACACCCCGGCCGAACTGGCCCGGAAGCAGGTAGAGACGCTTGAGCTCGAGCGTGGGGCGAGCGGCATCGGTGTAAGGCAGATCGCAGGGGCAGACGACCGCGTAGCCAACGAGCTCGGCCGCCGCTTCGGCGAAGCGGGTGGCGTAGCCCGGTTTGGCGAGAAAGGCGGCGGCGGCGGCCTCGCTGTGGTTCTCGTCAAGGAAGGCGCGAAGGTCTTGCGCGCGGTAAAGGTGGCCGAAGGTGGCGTTGAAGGTTTCCGCGCCGATCGAGGCGAGGGTGACGGCGTCGGCGGGGGTGGCATCGCGGTAGGTGATCGTCATGCCTGAAAACCTTCGGGAATGGGCCAGCCGGGGGCGGTGAGCGCGAGAACCTGGAAGATCGCCCCCATCTGTGCGGGGGCGCTAAGCCGCGCGGCGGCGGCGTGCAAGGCGGCGGCATGCACCGGGTTTGCACGAGCGAGCGCGTCCGTGCGCTCTGCGAGGCCAAGGCGGGGCAGGAACAGGCCCTGAGCGACGGGGCCGTGGACGCGCGCCGGGGACGCGGCTTCGGCGAGCGCCGCGAAATCGACGTGCGCGGTTAAATCGGCCTCGCCGGGCGTGGCGAAGGGATCGACACGCTCGCCGCCCCGGACCGCCTGCAGCGTATCGCCGAGCGCGGGGGCCAGGTATCCGTAATCGATGATGAGCGCCGCTCCCCCCGAGCGTCCAAGCCGTCGGCCAAACGTAGCCGCGAGCGTGCGCGCTGCCGGACGGTCTTCGACGATCGCACCTTCAGGAGCTTGTGCGAACGCATCGGGGATTGCGCCTTCGGGGACTGGATCGCCCGGCGCGGGTGCGAATCCGCCCGCGCCATGCGTTACCGCGCGATCATGCCAACCGCTTCCGGTACGGACGAACTGGCGGATCGGAAGCGCATCGACGAACTCGTTGGCAATGATGATCATCGGCGCACCGTCTGGAAGCTCGTCAAGCGTCTCGTGCCACGATGCGGGCAGCGCGCGTTCGGCCTGCTCGGCGCGCAGCCGCGGACTGGTTTCCACCAGATGCACGCGAGCGGCCGCGTGGAAGCCGCTAACGCGCGCGGTTGCCCGCCACGCATCCGCGATCAACGTACCGCGCCCCGGACCGAGTTCGACGAGAAGCACCGGATCGGGCGATCCGGCGCGTTGCCACAGGTCTGCCGCCCATAGCCCGATCAATTCGCCGAACGCCTGACCAACTTCGGGTGCGGTCGTGAAATCATGGCCGAGCGTATCGGCGCGCGCGTAAAATTCGGCGGCAGACGCAGCCATCCATCGATCGAGGCGCATCGGGCCGTTCGCCGCGATCTCTGCGGCGAGCCGATCGGCAAGCATGGTCACTGCTGGGGTTCGAGGCCTGCGGTGGGGAAAACGGCGACGCGGCGCCCGGGCGCCGTGAAGATCAGATAGGCGCCGCCGACGATCATCGGCAGGCACAGCGTCTGGCCCATCGACAGGCCCCAGCTGAGGATGCCGAGCTGCGCATCGGGCTCACGAAAGAACTCAATAACGAAGCGGAAAACCCCGTAAAACAACAGGAAAACGCCGGTAAGTTGCCCCGGATTGAGGCGCGCACTCGTTCGCCAGAACGCATAGGCGAGAATGGCGAACAGTGCGATTCCTTCCAGTCCCGCTTCGAACAACTGGCTCGGATAGCGCGGCAGATCGCCCGCGCCCGGAAAGATCATCCCCCACGCCGCTCCGGTTGGTCGGCCCCAGAGTTCGCCATTCACGAAATTCGCGAGTCGGCCGAGGAACAGCCCGATCGGCGCTGAACAGGCGATATAATCGCAGATGCGCAGCCAGCTCAGATGCCGCGCGCGCGCGTAGAGGACGATGGCGAGGCCGACACCGAAGGCACCGCCGTGGAAACTCATCCCGCCCTCCCAGATCTTCAGCGCGTCAATCGGATGGGCGGCGAAGCGGGGGAAATCGTAGAAGAGGACATAGGCGAGGCGGCCGCCCAGGATGATGCCGACGGTGGCCCAGGTGACGAGCGAATCGGCGTCCGCTGCGGTCATCGGCGCGGCATTCGCGCGCAGCATGCGCGCGACATAGGCCCAGGCGAGCAAGATGCCCGCAATGTAGGCGAGGCTATACCAGCGCAGCGCAAACGGTCCGATGACGAACAGTTCGCGGTGCAGGCCGAGGCTGGCGAAATCGAGTGCGATCTGGGGGTGAAGCATGCGCGGGCTTTATCCGGCGGAAGGGCAGGGGGCTATAGGCGGATTTGGGCGCCCGATTGGCCCGGCGCAGACTGCTTCAATGGGCGAACATTGCGCCCACGTCGGTCCGATCCAGTCGCACGCGCGTCGCGCGGGCACCCAGGGCCATCAGACCCGGTGCCGCGCGCAGCAGCTCCGCCACGATCCGCCCGGCACCCGGCCACAATCCGATCGTCGCGAGGCTCGCCGCAAGCCCCATCTGTCCGCGTACCGTTCGTCGTGCGCGCGCCGCATACGCTTGTGCGCCCGCCGCGCCGCGTTCCACCCACGCCTGCGCCGCCCACCGCGCGGTCACCAGCGCGATGCCCATGCCATCGCCGGTGAAGCTCGGGATCATCGCAAACTGATCGCCCACGCGGAAGCGGCCGGGATGCTCGGGCTCGACCCGAGCGACCATGCCATAGGGGAGGTTGGCGATCGCGAGCGGTTTGGGCAGCAGCGGCTCCGCACCCGCGAGCCGCACCGCGAGGTGCGGTGCGCGCGCAATCGCACCCGCCAGCCGCTCGGCGGGGTAGCGGGTGAGCAGGCAAAGATTGGCGAGATCGCCTTCCACCCGCTGCAGTCCCGCATAGCCTCCGGGAAACATCACCAGCTCCACCGCATCGCCCAGCGCCGCGCTCTGATCGGGGGCAAGGCGATAATACATCTTCAACCCCGTCAGTCCGCCCCCCGCGCGGCGCTCGACCCCCCGCAGCGCATGCTTGCCCGTCGCCACGAAAACACCGTGCGGGTGGGTCACCTCGTCGATATGCGCGACGCCGCGGCCGCGCTCCACCCGTGCGCCCAGCGTCTGCGCGCGCGCGAGCAGCGCTTCGTCGAGCCGGTGGCGCGAAAGCGAGAGTGCCTCGAACGGCAGCGGCGAGGCGGTGATTTTCAGGCCGTGCGCCAGCCGCACCTCGCCGATTCGTCTGGCGCCGAGCGCCAAGGGCTCGATCCCGAGCGCGCGAAGTTCAGCGACGGTCTCGACGCTTAGAAACTCGCCGCAAATCTTGTGGTGCGCCCCGTCCTCGCGCTCGATCACGAGCGCCGGGTGGCCCGCGCGCGCAAGGTGGCAGGCGGCGGCGGCACCCGCGATGCCGCCGCCGACGATAATGGGCGCGCTCATTTCAGCCGCTCAACGCACAGGCGGAACGGGAAGCGCCACACCACCTTCGCGTGAGTGATCCCCGCGCGCGCGAGCAATTCTTCCCAGTCGCGTTTGCGAAAGGCGCGTGCCACCGAAAGCGGGCCATCGTGGCGAACGAACGGATGCCAGCGCGCAACCGCCGAAAGCAGCGCGAAACCATGATAGGCGAACCAGTTGCGGTGAAGATCGTTGATGAACCAGCCGCGCTTGGCCGTGCGCTCCATCCAGACAAGGAAGGGCACGATCGCATCATCGTCCATATGATGGGTGACAAGCGCGCATATGATGAAATCGACCGGCACCGAGGTTGCCATCGCGTCGCCCACAACATAGTCGATGCACAGTGTTGGATCGGTCGCTGAGCGCGCGGCTTGGGTGCAGCGCGCATTCAGATCATAGCCGGTCAGTTGCGGCCAGTAGCTGCTGAAATCGGCCCAGCGTGCGATCGCGCGCAGCATATCACCTTCGCCCGCGCCAACATCGATCAGCGTGAACCCGCGCCCGCCACGCCACCCCCTTGTCGCGCGTGCGAGCCAGTTCAGAGTCGGTCTGCGGCCGAGGGTCACCGTGTTTACCTGCGCAAGATCGTGCAGGCATGCCTGCATTTGCGCGGGCGTCACGTCGGGCCCATCCATCCATTCTTCCTCGCGCGAACGCGCGGCGAGCGAGCGCATGGATGTCAGGCGTGCCGGAAGCGGAACGTCTCGGCAGCGAGGCCCGGGCCGAACGCCATCGCCAGTCCATTCGCCACCTTCTCGGCCCCGCCCAGCATCCGCTGGAGCACGAACATGAGTGTGGCCGACGACATGTTGCCGAAATCGCGCAGCACCGCGCGGCTGCGCGCGAGCGCATGTTCGCCAAGCCCGAAGCCGGTTTCCACCGCATCGAGGATCGAGCGCCCCCCCGCGTGGACCGCCCAGCCGTCATATTCGTCGGGACGTCGGCCGCGCAGCATGCCGTCGGCATCGTTCCGTCCCACCTCGGCGTTGAGCGCGGCGAGAATACGCTGCGGCACTTCACCCGAAAGGCGCATGTCGAAGCCCTGATCGCCGACGAGCCACGTGATGAGCTCGTCCGAACGCGGCAGCGTGACCGCACGGAAATCCTCGAGCGCCAGCCCGGTTTGCTCGGCGGTGACGAGCGTCGCCGCGCAGCCATCGCCAAAAAGCATCATGGCAAGCAGCTTCTCCATGTCCTGCGTCTCCTGGAGATGGAGCGTGCAGAGTTCGAGATTGATCACCAGCACGCGCGCCGCAGGTTCGGACCGCACGAAATGGTGTGCCAGCCGAAGCGCGTTGACCGCCGCGTAACAGCCCATGAAGCCGACCACCGTGCGTTCCACGGTGGTCGGCAGGCCAGCCTCGCGCACGATAATCTGATCGAGGCCCGGTGCGACGAATCCGGTGCACGAAGCGACAACGATGTGCGTGATCGCCTCAGGATCAAAGGAGAGCTTGGCGATCGCCTCGAGCGCGAGGCGCGGCGCATTGTGCTCGTAGAAGTCCATGCGCTTGGCCGTGGTCGGATACTGCCCCCGCACATAGAAGCCTTCGGTATCGGTCGTGACGGTGTCCGAGACGATCGGATTGAAATAGCTGTAGCGATGCTCGATCCCCGATCGCGCGGCCATGCGCTTGAAGATCAGCCGATCCCGGCGTTCGATCAGCGTCTGGTCGGTCATCGCAATATACGCGTCGTGCACATCGTGCGGCGGCGTAGAGGTGGCGATCTGATTGATGTGAGCGGTCGCCATGCGAATCCTTATACGCGGCAAACCGCGATCATGGCCGATGATCCGCTAACGCGCCAGCGCACGCTTCGTATCGCCGATCTGGCGTGCCAATTCGGCGCGGGCTGCGGCGAGATCGGCGGGTGCGCGGGGTTTGCCCTGCGTCTGGCCGAAGCGCGGCGCGAGATCGTCGATGTCGCCGAGCAGTTGTTCGGCGCGACTGAGCTCAACCTGCGCGCGCGCCCATGGTTCGGACCCCGCCCCGCTGCGTGCGGCGCGCGAGGCTGCGCGCGTCAGCGCAACGGCCTGCGTGGCGACACGTGCGCGAAGTTTCCCCCACTCGCCCGATGCGCCGGCATCGGCCGCGCGATCGGGCGGCATCGGCGGTTCGGGTGCAGCGATGGGCTGGGGTTCCACGCCGCCTGCGCCCGCATCGAGCCGCCGCTGCTCGGCCGGACGGGGCGCGAGGCTCGGCCACCCTCCCGAATCATGCGTGCACGCGGCAACGACGAATAGTATTGGCAACGCGCGCTTCACCCGCTGGCGGTAGAGTGCGCACGCGGGGTGAGCAAGCCGGGGTTGTATCCGTCCAATGACAGCGGTATGCGGACTGCCACGCGCCCGTAGCTCAGCTGGATAGAGCATCAGACTACGAATCTGAGGGCCGGGCGTTCGAATCGCTCCGGGCGCACCAAATTTCCCAAGGTTTTGAGCCGTTTGTGCGAGCTTAGCCAAACTGAAGCTGGGCCGAGAATGCGATTAAGACGGGTTTTAAGACGGGGTTAGTCGTCAGAACCGCATCCAGCGCGATAAAGTGCGAGATGGCACGCCATGGCACTACGCCGATTCCGGTTTCTGATGTGGTCGATTGCGCCTTGCGGTTTTGGCGATCGTGCGACTGCTCAGCGCCCAATCTCAGCTATTCAGCTTCCTCGACGGCGATCCCGAAACCGGCCGTTCATTCATATCGGCGAAAGATGGGTCGCGAATGTCTGAACGTGGGTGGTTAGCCGTCGGGACGCTTTGCGGTGCGCTTCGATGATCACGTCAGTGCTGTGCATCGGGTTGCGACGGTGCTGGATTATGACGGTGGGGCCGAAGCGCCGCCGTCCGCCAGCGGCGCTTTCATGCCCCTTTCACCCGCATCGTTTCTGAGATATCACCAATGCTTCTCGATTTGGGGCACGTGATATGAAAATCGTTTTCACCTTGGTCGCTACCGCGTCGCTCGCCGCAACGTCCGCTGTACACGCCGCAGACCGTGCGGTCGAGGCGCCGATCCGGACAATGATCACGGCCTTTAACAAGGGGGATGTCCCCTTGGCCAAGTCGACGCATGTCGCTGCCCCGATGATCCTCGACGAGCCGACCGCGCCCTTCGCCTGGTCCGGCAAGACCGCGTTCGACGACTGGATCGCAGCACTCGGCAAGTCAGAGGCCGCCGCAGGAAAGACCGGCGGCAAGGTCGCGCTCGGCCCCGCTGTGCGCGAGTCGGTGATGGGCAACCACGCTTATGTCATCGTCCCGTCGACTTACACGTTTCAGCAAAAGGGACGCGCCATGCGCGAGACCGGCACAATGACCTTCGCGCTGGTAAGGGGCAACACCGATTGGAAGATTCAGGCCTGGACCTGGACCAGCCCCGAAGCTGTGCCGCTCAAGAAATAGGCGATCAGAACCATTGCAGGCACCTTCTTTCTCAGCCCGAAACAGACAATTGCCGATGTGGGACCCTTGCAACCGCTAAGACGGATTGCTGCCCCACATCAATGAGAGCGTTCTCTGGCGAGTGTCGCTTGGGTCGGCAAACGCGTAGCAGGCTTTTTGGTTGGGGGGAGGCAACATGCACGCGCTTGGAAATGAACCGACGTTATCGTCGGCGGAGACACCAGAGGATTTCGAAGCCTTTGGACGGGTATGCCGCGCTTACGTAGAATGGTGCCGTGAGCGCTACCGCGACATGCCCTGGTTTGTCGAAGAGGTCTTCGGCTATCAGGCGCTAGAAGACGAGCTGAACGGACTGGCCCAAAAATATGGACAACCAGCGGGGCGAACTATCTTGGCATTAAGCACGGGCGGCGTGGTCGCGGGCGGAGCCTACCGGCGTTTGTCCAACACCGTTTGCGAACTCAAGCGCCTCTATGTCACCGACAAAGCAAGAGGCCTTGGTCTCGGCCGAAAGCTTTCGGACATGTTGATGAGCAAGGCGATTTCCGATGGTTACACGACCATGCAGTTAGATACTGGTGATCGACTAACGGAGGCGATCTCTATGTATAAGTCGATGGGGTTCGAGAACATCCTACCCTACCATGAATACCCAGAGCGTTTGATGCCGTATCTTGTTTTCATGGAAAAATCGCTGATCAAAGAAGCCAATCACTGCCTCTCCTAGGCCGACCGCTTTATATCATGGTTCTTACCGGTAACTGCGAACTACTCTACTATTGATCCTTGACGCGCACGAACGGCAGTCTTTGGCGCTGCCAGCGTCGCGGCCCAACGGCAGGTATTGGGCGCTTGCCGTCAGGCCGCTTTCTAGCCCGATACCTGCCAGTCGGCTTTCAGACGAACCGACGCAGCGGCGATGATCTGAACGGCGAAAATTGGGTGGTGAGCGGTCCGACCGCTTTTGGGGGTCGAGTACCAGATAGATGGTGTATCGCGGCGGCTGCATTTCGACGCTGGATGAGATTGTAGCCCCTTCGCATACGATGGCTGATCGGGGTCGAGCCTGACCTCGAGCATCGAGGGAAGGAGTGAGAGCGATGACGCATTTCGTGGGTCTGGACGTCTCGGTGAAGGAGACGTCGGTGTGCGTGGTGGACGATGCGGGCATCGTGTTGTGCGAGCGCAAGGTGCCGACCGAACCGGACGACATTGCCGTGCTGCTGACGTCGATTGGTGGCGATTATTCGCGGGTTGGGATCGAAGCCGGGCCGTTGTCTCAGTGGCTGGTAAACGGTCTGACGGCGGCGGGGCTTCCGGTCATATGCGTAGAGACCCGCCACATGAAGGCGCTGTTGCAGGCGCAGCAGATCAACAAGTCCGATCGCAACGATGCCCGCGGTATCGCCCAGATGATGCGCGTCGGCCTGTTCAAGCCTGTCCATGTGAAGACGTTGGCGGCTCAGGAGCAGCGGATGCTGCTGACGAGCCGCAAGCTCCTCCAGCGCAAGCTGCTCGACATCGAGTGCGACATGCGCGGCACGTTGCGCAACTTCGGCCTCAAGGTCGGCGTCGTCAGCACAATCGGATACGAGACCAGGATCCGGCATCTGGTCGAGGGCTTTCCGAGATTGGCGGCGATCGTCGAGCCGTTGCTGACGGTGCGGCGGGTGATGCGCCAGCAGCTGGGGGACTGTCAGGAATTCCGTGTATGGCTGGGCGGTTGAACATCAGCCGACCATGGCCTTGGTGAAGCGCTCGCCGAAGATGACGGCGAACTGGGCCTTGGCCATCGACCACTCGCGTGGCGGCATCCTCCACGC
>JBBSFH010000020.1:0-54262 GCA_038238915.1 Sphingomonadales bacterium | reverse complement strand
GGGCGGTGCCGAGATCGACGCGTATGAGATGGATCTGGTGCGCGTGGCGGAAGTCCCGCGCCGCCTCGTGCTGAACGCGCACAAGCTCGCGTATGACGACCGCGAAGACGAGCGGCTGCTGCTTGCGGTTGCGGACATGACCGAGGCGCGCGCGCACGAAAAGCAGATGGACGATCTCGTGCGCGAAAAGGCGGTGCTGTTCCAAGAACTACAGCATCGTGTCGCCAACAGCCTGCAGATTATCGCCAGTGTCCTCATGCAGAGCGCGCGCACCACGCCGTCCGACGAGACGCGCGGCCATCTGCACGATGCGCATCACCGCGTGATGTCGGTCGCGGCGGTCCAGAGTCAGCTCGCGGCCTCAACGCTCGGCGAGGTGGCGCTACGGCCTTACCTGACCAAGCTTTGCGCCAGCATCGCCGCGTCGATGATCCACGATCACGCGCAGCTTCAGCTCGAAGTGATTGCCGACGGCAGCAGCGTCAGTTCGGACACGTCGATCAGCCTTGGGCTGATCGTGACCGAGCTGGTAATCAACGCGCTCAAGCACGCCTTCCCGCCGCATCGGCGTGGCAAGATCACGGTCGATTACCACACCGCGGCAGACGGATGGACGCTTTCGGTAAGCGACGATGGAGTGGGGATGCCCACAGCACACGGTGCCGCGACACCAGGTCTTGGAACGACGATCGTCCAGGCGCTGGCCAAGCAACTCCATGGATCGGTTCTGGTTCTGGACACCGCCCCCGGGACCAGAGTTTCGATCAGCCGAACCGCCCCGAAGCCCGCCGAGCAACCGGTCGAACCCGAGCTGGAGGCGGTCTGATGGGAATGACGATCCGTTCCCCGGCGAACACGGGGTGAGGGTTGCGCCGATGAACCGGCGTCAAGCGCTGATGGGCGGCGGAGCGCTGGCGCTGACCGGCGCGGCGGCGGGCGCGGCTTACGCCACGATGCGCCACATGGGATCGATGGCGGACTACGCCACCGCGATCGCGCCCTCGCGCGCGGTGCTCGCGGCCGATCCCGAACTTCGCGGCCTTATACGCTACGCAACGCTTGCCCCCAACGGCCACAACACGCAGCCATGGCGCTTCCGGGCTCGGGGCGACGGCATCACCATCCTGCCCGATTTCGCGCGACGCACGCCCGTGGTCGATCCCGACGATCATCACCTGTTCGTTGGCCTGGGCGGCGCGGCCGAAACGCTGGCCATCGCCGCAGCCGCGCGTGGCCGTCCAGCGGAGTTAAGTTTCAGCCCCGGGAACAGCGGCGCGATGGCTGTAACCTTCGGCGGCGGTCGCGTGCCCGAGCCTGCGCTGTTCGACGCGATCTCCCGGCGGCAATCGACCCGCGCCGATTATGACGGGCGGTCCGTGGCGACGACCGATATGCGCGCCCTCGTGGCGGCGGCGGCGACGCCGGGCGTTGATCTCGTCCTGGTCACCGATCGCGCGGCGATCCAGCGGGTGAGCGATCTCGTCACCACCGGCAACAGCGCGCAGATGGCCGATCCGGCGTTCGTGCGCGAACTCAAGCACTGGCTGCGCTTCAGCCCGCGCCAGGCCGCGCACACTGGCGACGGCCTGTTCAGCGCCGCGAGCGGCAGCCCCATCGCGCCCGCGTGGGCCGGATCGGCGCTGTTCGATCTGACCGTTCACGCCAAGGCCGAGAACGATGCCTATGCGCGCCAGCTGAGATCCTCATCGGGCGTTGCGGTGTTCGTCGGCGAGCGCGCCGACCCCGATCATTGGGTCCGCGTCGGCCGCGCGGCCCAACGCTTCGCGCTCGCGGCGACCTCACTCGGGCTGAAGCTCGCGTACATCAACCAACCCATCGAAGTACCGAGCGTTCGCCCCGAACTTGCCGCGCTGGTGGGCGTGCCCGGGCGCAGGCCCGATCTCGTGATCCGCTTCGGCCGCGGCCCGGCGATGCCCTATTCGGCGCGGCGGCCGGTCGCGTCGGTGCTGGCCTGACGCCTGGACTGACCGGGGTCGATAAACCTTGCCGCGACCGCGAGCACCATCGCGCCGCCCGCCGCCAGCCCGAGCGAGGTCAGGCCGAGGCGGGGGTAAACCAGCGCTCCCGTCGTCGCGCCCACGACCAGCCCGAGCCACATCGAGAAATAAGGCAGCCATGCCAGCCGATCACCGCCAAGCAGCGCATAGGCGATCCGCTGCCCGAACTTGACCAGCGTTCCGGTCATGTACGTCAGCCCGATATGGATTTCGCCGTCGCGCTCGAAGACTGCGTTCTCCGCGCCCATCGCCAGCCCCGTGGCGACGATCGCTCCGGTTCTGACGCCGACGATACCGAGCCCGGCCGCGATGGCGAGCAGCACCGCGACCAGCGCCAGCACCGCGGGCCGACGGCGATGCTTCGCGGCATGGCCGATCAGCGATCCCACGACTACGCCGACGACGAAGCTCCCCACCAGCCCCGCAGCAACCAGCGCCTGGGGCGACCACCGCGCGAGGCCGACGCCCAGCCGGGTGGAGTTGCCGCTCATGAACGACACGAAGAAGCCGCGCAGCTCGAGAAAGCCGATCGCGTCGACATAGCCCGCCAGCCCGGACAGGCAGACCGCGAGCGCCTGTACGCGACGATCGTAGCGCGTCATGGCGAGGTTCCGCGGTGCCGAGGCCGATCACTGACGAACCTCAACTGTATGAGGCCCACTGTCCGTCTGCAGGCCGCCACAACGGCGTGCAGCCCAACCACATCGAGCCGCGCGCGAACGGGACACGCTTGGTGGTGAGTTTCATCGCGGTCATGCGTCGGCCCTAACAGTGTGCAGCAGCGTTCTGTTCGGCGAGGAACGCGCGAGCCCGGTCCTCGATGCATGGGTGGGGAGAGGCGATTGCCTTCGCGCGGGCGTTGTTCGAATAGGCGCGCATGGCCGACCTCGTCACGCATCTGCCGATCACGCTCAAACCCGATTCGAAGCGGACGGTTGTGCGTCCGTTCTTCGCGGAGGATCCGACCGCGTTCGCGGTGAAGGATCATTCCCGCGCCGAGCGGATCGTCGAGCGGGTGCTTGGTCTGGGCGACCAGGCGATGCGAGCCGAACTGCGCGCGGCGACCGCGCGGCTGGCAGCCCGTCACCGCGATGTCGAACCGTCCTTCCAGCGCCGTTTCAACGAGCTGGAGGGCTTGACGATCGACCGCGCCCGCGTGGGGCGCGAGCAGGCGTTGCTGATCGGTGCGTATTTCACGCAGGAGTTCTCGTTCGAATCCGCCGCTCTGTTCAACCCAAGCGTGGTGCGCCACCCCGATCAGAGCGAGGTGACGCCGGGCGCGACCAAGCTGTTATTCACGTTGCGCGGCATCGGCGAGGGGCATGTGTCCTCGCTCATCTTCCGAACGGGCATATGGGAAGCGGACGGTGCGCTCATCATCGATCCGCCGAGCGAGTTCGCGGTCGCGCCGTTGATCGACGAGGCGACGGATGAGGCCGGACACCGCGTCGTGCACCTCAACTGCGGAGGAAGTCGCGAAATCTCGGAGACGGTGATCTTTCCGTTCCTTCCCAGCCAAGGCAAGGGGATCGAGGACGCGCGTCTGGTCGAGTTCACCGAAGAAGACGGCAAGGTTGATTGGCGCGGCACGTTCACCGCGTTCGACGGATCGGAGGCTCGCCAGGCAATGCTCTGGACGGCCGATTTCAAGACATTCGACATGCGCGCGGTCGAAGGGCCGCTAGCGCATGCCAAGGGTGCAGCGTTGTTCCCACGAAGAATAGGCGGCAGATATTGGACCTTGGGGCGCCAGGATAACGAGAACCTGTGGCTGCTGTCCTCGACGGACTTCCATGACTGGGAAGACGCGCGAAAGATCCTTACCCCGCGCTATCCGTGGGAGTGTATCCAGATCGGCAATTGCGGCTCGCCGATCGAGCTGGACGAAGGATGGCTGGTGTTGACGCACGGCGTCGGCACCGTGCGTAATTACAGTCTGGGGGCGTGTCTGCTCGACAAGGATGATCCCGCCAAAGTGCTCGCACGGCTGAGCGAGCCGCTCCTCGAACCGAGCGACATGGAGCGCGACGGCTATGTGCCCAACGTGGTTTACAGCTGCGGCGCACTGCTGCGTAACCGGACGCTGCTACTGCCTTATGGCGTGGCGGACAGCTACACCGCGTTCGGCATTGTCGAAATCGATGCGCTGCTCGCCGCGATGCGCTGAGGCGACCGTACCCGTTCGCTTTGCGCGATCGTTATCAAACAACTTTCGCGAAAGGCGCCGATGATCGATCAGCCCGCCACCTCCGTCCACGAGGACGGCTCGCCCGCGCGACTGGCGATCGACACGATCCGCTGCCTTGCGATGGACGCAGTGCAGAAAGCGAACTCGGGCCATCCCGGCACACCGATGGGCCTCGCGCCGGTCGCCTGGGAGTTGTGGGCAAATCACTTGCGCTACGATCCGGCAAAGCCCGATTGGCCGAACCGGGATCGGTTCGTGCTATCGGTCGGCCATGCGTCGATGCTGCTCTATGGCGTGTTGCATCTGGCAGGCGTGATCGAGGTTAGCGCGGACGGCACGCCGACGGGCAAGCCCGCGGTGAGCCTCGACGATATCAGGGCGTTCCGGCAACTTGGATCGAAGACGCCTGGCCATCCCGAATACCGGATGACGACGGGCGTGGAGACTACCACCGGCCCGCTCGGCCAGGGCTGCGGCAATTCGGTGGGCATGGCGATCGCGGCGAAGGCGTTGGCGGCGCGCTTCAACCGGCCGGGGTTCGAGCTGTTCGACTTCGATACCTATGTGTTCTGCGGCGACGGCGACATGATGGAGGGTATCTCGGGCGAGGCGGCCTCGCTCGCGGGGCATCTGGCACTGGCGAACCTGTGCTGGGTGTACGACAGCAACCACATTTCGATCGAGGGATCGACCCAGCTTGCCTTCACCGAAGACGTCGGCCTCCGCTTTCAGGCCTACGGCTGGAACGTGATCCATGTGCACGACGCGAACGATACGGCAGCGGTCGGGCGCGCGCTCGACGCGTTCAAGGCGTGCGGTGACAAGCCAACCTTCATCGTCGTCCATTCGGTCATCGGCTATGGCAGCCCACGTGCGGGAAGCGAGAAAGCACACGGCGAACCGCTGGGCGAGGAGAATATCCGCGCGACCAAGAAGGCCTATGGCTGGCCCGAGGATGCGCAGTTTCTCGTGCCCGATGGCGTGGCGGCGGCGTTTGGCGGCGCGATCTCGGCGCGGGGCAAGCCTGCGCGCGAGGCGTGGGACGCGATGTTCGCGCGCTACCGCGCGCTGTTCCCGAGCGAGGCAGCCGAACTCGATCTGGCGCGCGAAGGCAAGTTGCCCGATGGCTGGGACGACGAGATCCCGAGCTTCCCGGCCGACGCCAAAGGCATTGCCAGCCGCGACGCGGGTGGCAAGGTGCTGAACGCCATCGCGCCGCATGTGCCGATCCTGATGGGGGGTGCTGCCGACCTGTCGCCTTCGACCAAGACCGACCTCAAGTTCGAGGGCGCGGGCTCGTTCGAGCCGGGAAACTACACCGGCCGCAACTTCCACTTCGGCGTGCGTGAACATGCGATGGGCGCGATCGCCAACGGCATGACGCTCACCTACCTGCGTGGCTACACCGGCACCTTCCTCGTATTCGCCGATTACATGCGCGCGCCCATCCGCCTCGCCGCGATCATGGAGGTGCCAACCATCTTCGTCTTCACGCACGACAGCATCGGCGTGGGAGAGGACGGGCCGACCCACCAGCCGATCGAGCATCTAGCCACACTGCGCGCGATCCCGGGTCTCGATACGATCCGCCCAGGCGACGCCAACGAGGTCGCGGTGGCATGGCGCGTCGCGCTCGCACATACGCACGAGCCGACCGCGCTCATCTTCTCGCGCCAGGCGATCCAGACGCTGGATCGAGCGAAATACGCGTCCGCCGATGGCGTGGCCAGAGGCGGCTATGTGCTCGCCGATTGCCAAGGCACGCCGCAAATCGTCCTGATCGGTACAGGCAGCGAACTGCCGATGGTGGTCGCCGCGCACGAGACGCTGACGGCCGAAGGCGTTCGATCGCGCGTGGTTTCGCTGCCGAGCTTCTACCTCTTCGAAAAGCAGGACGTGGCCTACCGCGAGAGCGTGTTGCCCAACGCGGTGCGCGCGCGGCTCGCAGTCGAGCAGGCGGGCGCGTTCGGCTGGGACAGGTATGTGGGCCACGATGGCGGCACAATCACCATGTCCACCTTCGGCGCTTCGGCACCGCTGGCGAAGTTGCAGGAAAAATACGGGTTCACGGTCGCAAACATCTGCGATGTGGCACGCAAACTGATCGAGAAAAACGCATGACCAACAAACTCCAGGACCTTGCCGCCGCCGGACAGGCCCCTTGGCTCGATTTCGTCGAACGCGGCTTTCTGCACGCAGGCGGGCTGAAAAAGCTGATCGCCGAGGACGGGGTCCGCGGCGTCACTTCCAACCCTTCGATCTTCGAAAAGGCGATGGGGCATGGCGAGGCTTACGATACAGGCTTTGCCGAGTTTTTGGGACGCGCGGACGCGAGTGTGGTCGATACCTACGAAAGCGGCGCGATCGCTGACATCAAGGCTGCGGCCGCCGATCTGCGCCCGGTCTATGACAAGCTGAACGGCGCGGACGGCTATGTGAGCCTGGAGGTTTCGCCCTATCTGGCGATGCAGACCGATCCGACGATCGCCGAGGCGCGGCGGCTGTGGAAGGCGGTCGGCGAGCCAAATCTGATGGTCAAGGTGCCCGGCACACATGCGGGCACACCCGCGATCGGGGCGCTGATCGAGGACGGCATCAACATCAACGTCACGCTGCTGTTCGCGGTGGATGCGTATAAAGCCGTGGCGGAAGCGTGGCTGAGCGGGCTGGAGGCGCGCATCGCGAAGGGCCAGCCGGTGGACCGTATCGCCAGCGTGGCGAGCTTCTTCGTCAGTCGCATCGATACCGAAATCGACAAGGCGATCGACTCCCGCGCCGAGGCGGGCGATTCGCAGGGCAGCGCGCTGAAGGCGCTGCGCGGCAAGGTCGCCATCGCCAACGCCAAGATGGCCTATGCGTGGTACCAGGACATGATCGCCAGCCCACGCTGGCAGGCGCTCGCCGCCAAGGGCGCGATGCCGCAGCGGCTGCTGTGGGCATCCACCGGGGTGAAAGACGCCGCCTATCCGGATACGCTCTACTGCGACGGGCTGATCGGGCCCGAGACGGTGAACACGATGCCGCCCAAGACGATGAATGCGTTCCGCGATCATGGCACGGTGGCGATGACGCTGGGCACGGGGATTGATGAGGCGCGCCATGTGCTGGCCGAGGCCGAGCGGCTGGGGCTCAAGCTGGGCGATGTGACAACCGGGCTGGTCACGGCGGGCGTCCGGCAGTTCGCCGACGCGGCGGACACGCTGCTGGGTGCGGTGGCGGGCAAGCGCGCGGCGTTTCTGGGCGACAAGCTGAACGGCATGGATGCGGTGCTGCCACCCGCGCTGAAGGAGGCCGTTGACAAGCGGCTGGAGATGGCACGCGCGGGCGGATGGTCGCGGAGGCTGTACGCGGGCGATGCGTCGCTGTGGACCGGCGGCGACGAGGGCAAGTGGCTCGGCTGGATTCGGGCTGCGAAGGGCGAGCAAGTCGATGCGCGCGCGCTGGCGGACCTCCGCGCGAAGGCGAAGCCGTATCCGAACGCGGTGCTGCTCGGCATGGGTGGATCAAGCCTTGGCCCCGAGGTACTCGCCGCGATCCTGGGTGACGGCGCGGACGGGCCGAAGCTGCACGTGCTCGATTCGACCGATCCGGGTCAGGTCGCGGCCGTCGCCGCCGCGATCGATCAGAAGAACACGATCTTCATCGTCTCGTCCAAATCGGGATCGACGATGGAGCCCGAACTGCTGCGCGCCTATTTCTGGGAGCTGAGTGGCAAGGACGGCTCGCGCTTCGTCGCGGTCACCGATCCGGGTTCGAACCTCGAGAAGGCCGCGAAAGCAGACGGATTCGCCGCAATCGTCGCGGGCGATCCGGCGATCGGCGGCCGCTACTCGGTCCTGTCCGCGTTCGGCATGGTTCCCGCCGCAGTGATGGGTCTCGACACCGCCGCCTTCTACGCCGCGACCGCCCCGATGGTGTTCGCCTGCGGGCCCGATGCGCCGCCCGCCGCCAACCCCGGCGTCCACCTCGGTGCAATCCTGGGCGAAGCCGCGCTGGCGGGGCGAAACAAGCTGACCATCCTGCCATCCAGGGGCCTCGAACCGTTTGGCGCATGGCTCGAACAATTGGTCGCCGAATCGACAGGAAAGCTCGGCAAGGGCATCGTGCCTGTCGATCTAGAGCCTGCCGGAGCGACGGGTGTCTATGGCGACGACCGGCTGTTCGTTCACCTGCATCTGGCGGGCGATAACGACGCTGCGCTCGAAGCGCAGTTGAAGGCGCTGGCGGATGCGGGGCAACCCATGGTGCATATCCACGTCGCGCGGCGCGAGCAGCTCGGCCAGGAGTTCTTCCGCTGGGAAGTGGCGACCGCCACCGCGGGTGCGGTTATCGGCATCGATCCGTTCGATCAGCCCGATGTGGAGGACGCCAAGATCGCCACGCGCAAGCTGGTTGATGCGTATGAGCAATCGGGCGCGCCCGATTCCGAAACGCCTGCAGCCGAAACCGCCGATTTCGCGCTGTTCGCCGCCAGGGGCGCAACGGCAAAGGGTGACGCAGCCGCTCTGCTCCGCGCGCATTTCGCCGATCTGGCACCGCCGCATTATGTCGGCTTCCTGGCTTACATCGAGCGCGACGCTGCGAACGAAGCCGCGATCGCCGGGATGCGCCTAGCGGTGCGCGATGCGACGCGTTGCGCGACCGTGGCGGGCTTCGGCCCGCGCTTCCTCCACTCGACGGGGCAAGCCTACAAGGGCGGTCCCAAGACGGGTGCATTCCTGACGATCACGCGCGAGCCGCATCCCGATCTGGCGATCCCGGGCAAGCGCGCGAGCTTCGGCACGGTGCAGATCGCGCAGGCGCGCGGCGATGCCGACGTGCTGGCCGCGCGCGGGCAGCGCGCGTTGCGCGTGCATCTGAAGGCTGGCGGTGGGGGCGTGGACGCGCTCGTCGAGGCCGTCATCGCCGCCGTGAAATAGGGAGTTCGATATGCGTTTGGCGATGATCGGCCTCGGCCGGATGGGGTCGGGCATCTCGCGCCGCCTTATGCGTGGCGGTCACGAGATTGTGGGGTTCGACCGCGATGCGAAGGTGGTGGACGCGCTTGTGGCCGACGGCGCGACCGCCGCGCACAGTCTCGAGGAGGCGGCGAAAGCATTGCAGGCCCCACGCGTCTTCTGGGTGATGCTGCCGGCAGGAGACCCCACCGAACAGACGATCGACGCGCTGATCAAGCTCGGGCAGCCCGGCGATATCATCGTCGACGGCGGCAACAGCTTCTACAAGGACGATATCCGACGCGCGAAGTCCTGCCACATGCAGGGGCTGAACTATGTCGATGTCGGCACCTCGGGCGGCGTGTGGGGTTTGGAGCGCGGCTTCTGCATGATGATCGGCGGCGACAAGGAGACGGTCGACCTGCTCGATCCGATCTTCGCAGCACTGGCTCCTGGACTGGGCACCATCCCGCGCACGAAGGGCCGCAACGCCGAGGACAATCGCGCCGAATGCGGATATATCCATGTCGGCCCGGCGGGATCGGGTCATTTCGTCAAGATGGTGCATAATGGCATCGAATATGGACTGATGCAGGCCTATGCCGAGGGGTTCGATATCCTCAAGAGCAAGGTCTCGGACAAGCTTCCCGAGGACGAGCGCTTCGACATCAACCTGACCGATGTCGCCGAAGTCTGGCGGCGCGGCAGCGTTATCTCCTCGTGGTTGCTCGATCTCTCGGCCGAAGCCCTCGCCGAGGATCAGGCACTTGCGCACTTCAGTGGCAAGGTCGCCGACTCAGGCGAAGGACACTGGACGGTCGAGGCCGCGATGGAGGAGGCTGTCCCGGTCTACGTCCTCTCCGCCGCGCTGTTCGCGCGCTACCGCAGCCGGGTGGACGGCACGTTCGGCGATAAACTCCTGTCTGCGATGCGCTTCGGCTTCGGTGGGCATGTCGAGATGCCGCAATGACGGATGCGCCAAGCGCGTCACAGGCGGTGGTGGAGAAGAAGGCGCAATGCGCGCCCGACGCGACGCTGGTGATCTTCGGCGCATATGGCGACTTGACGCGCCGATTGCTGATCCCGGCGATCGTCAACCTGTCGGACGCCGGTCTGCTCTCGCCCGATACGCACATCCTGGGCGTTGCGCACAACGATGTCGACGACGAGGGGCTGCGCGAGGAATTGAAGGAGTATGTGCCCGAGGGTGCTGACTATTCAAAGGTGCGTGATCGCATTACCTACCTTCGCGGTGATTTCGACGATCCTGCGCTGTTCAAGCAAATCGCCGGGCGCTGCATGGATAACGCGATATTTTACCTCGCCACCCCCGCGAGCTACTTCAAGCCGTTCGCCGACAAGCTCGCCGATGCTGGCCTGATGGACGAGGGCCGCGGCTTCCGGCGCATTGTAGTTGAGAAACCATTCGGCACCGATCTCGCGTCCGCCCAAGCGTTGAACGCCAAGCTGCTGGAACGCGCGCAGGAAGATCAGATCTACCGGATCGACCATTTCCTCGGCAAGGAGACGGTGCAGAACCTGATCGTCGCACGCTTCGGCAATCGCATGTTCGAGGCGATATGGTGTGCGGAGTTCGTCGATCACATCCAGATCACCGCAGCCGAGACGGTGGACGTCGGCAGCCGCGGAAAGTTCTACGACGCGACGGGCGCCCTGCGCGACATGGTGGCAAACCACCTGATGCAGATGCTCGCGCTGATTGCGATGGAGCCGCCCGATAGCCTCGAATCCGAGGCAATCCACGACTGCAAAGCGCGGCTTGCGCAGGCGATACGGCCGATCACGCCGCAGAACGCAGTGCGTGGGCGCTATTTGGCGGGTACGGTCGCGGGCAAGCCGGTGGTCGCCTATACCGCCTCGCCCGATGTCGATCCGCACAGCCGGACCGAGACCTATGTGGCGGCCATGGTGGAGGTGGACACGCCACGTTGGAAGGGCGTGCCGTTCTACCTGCGCACCGGCAAGGCGCTCGGCGCGCGCGACACCGAGATCGTCGTGGTGTTCAAGCCCGCGCACGGGACGTTCGGGGGGGCGGATCCGACGAAGCTGCCCCCCAACCGGTTCGTGCTGCAAATCCAGCCGCACGAGGGGCTACGGCTCGATATTGTCGCCAAGACGCCAGGACTGGTGCTCGAAACTACTCCGATCGCGCTCGATTTCCGCTACGAGGATGCGTTCAAGATCGGCCACCAGACCGGCTATGAAATCCTGCTCTACGATGTGCTGATCGGCGACCGCACGCTGTTCGCTCGCGCGGACCAGATCGAGGCGGACTGGCGAGCGGTCCAGCCATTGATCGACGCGTGGCGCACCGGCGAGCCCGAGGACTATCCCGCCGGAAGCGCGGGGCCCAAAGGTGCGGACGATCTGCTCGCGCGAGATGGCCGGGCGTGGCACGAACTGGGGTGAGCGCGGCGATCCGCCTGTTGCTGTGCGACGTGGACGGCACGCTGGTTCGCTCCGACAAATCGCTCGCCCTCCCCGTGGTGGACGCCATCGCGCGGCTTCAGGCTGCGGGCGTGCCGGTCAGCATCATCAGTGCACGCCCCATGAGTGGAATGTTGTGGATCGCCCAGCGGCTGGGACTGACCAAATCGATGGGCGCGTTCAACGGCGCGACCATCTTCGGCACGGATGGTCGGGCGACAAGGGTCGATCATCTGGGCGAGGCCGAGGCCAGCCGGGCGCTCGCCTTGCTGATGGAGCGCGGGGTCGAGACATGGGTGTTCGCGGACGGGCACTGGTACGCGACCACGGGTGAAGGCGAGCATGCCGAGCGCGAGCGTGGCAGCGCGGGGATCGAACCCACCGTGCAAGCCGACCTGCGCGGACTGACCGCCCGTGTCGACAAGATCGTCGGCGTCAGTGACGATCACGCGATGCTCGCCGCGCTCGAACCCGATATGACGGCGGCGATGGCGGGCAAGGCCACTGTGGCGCGCTCCCAGCTCTACTATCTCGATGTCACGCCGCTGACCGGCAACAAGGGCGACGGCGTCACCGCGATCGCGCAGGCGTGCGGCGTCCCGCTGAGCGAGGTCGCGGTGATAGGGGACCAGCGCAACGATCTCGCCATGTTTGCCCGCGCGGGTCTGTCGATCGCCATGGCCAACGGACCCGAGGACGTACGCGCCGCCGCGCAGTTCGTCACGACCGGCAACGACGTGGACGGCGTGGCGCACGCGATCGACACCATCATTTTGCCGCGCCTGCAGCCATGACCCGCCCTGTCCTCATCGCACCCTCGGTGCTCGCTGCCGACATCGGCCGCCTCGCGGACGAGGTGCGCGCGGTGGACGCAGCGGGCGCGGACTGGCTGCATATCGACATCATGGATGGCCGCTTCGTCCCGGAAATCTCCTTCGGCCCCTCGGTCGTGCGCGCGGTCCGCAAGGCGACTGCCAAGCCCGTCAACGTCCACCTGATGGTGATCGAGCCCGAACGCAGCCTCGCCCGCTATGCCGACGCCGGGGCGGACCATATCCTCGTCCAGGCCGAGCCCGCCTCCACGATCCACCTCCACCGGACGCTTGGCGCTATCCGCGAACTCGGCAGGAAGGCCGGCGTGGTGATCGATCCCGCCACCCCGCTCGTGTGGATCGCCGAGGTGCTGCACATGGTGGACATCGTGCTCGTGATGACGGTCAACCCCGGCTACGGCGGTCAGAAATTCCTGCCCGAAATGCTGCCCAAGATCGCCGCGTTGCGCGCGCTGTGTGACGCGCGCGGCCTGTCTCCCCACATCGAGGTCGATGGCGGTCTCGATCCCACCACAGTGGGCCGCGCGGTCGAGGCGGGGGCGGACGTGATCGTCGCGGGCGCGGCGGTGTTCGGCCAAGCCGATTACGCGGCCGCCATCCGCGCCATTCGTACCGCAGCGGAGCCAGCGCCATGAAACGCCTGATCGCCTTCGATCTCGACGGTACGCTTGCCCAGAGCAAGCAGCCGATTCAGCCGCCGATGGCGGACCTGCTGGCCGCGCTTACCCATGTCGCCGAGGTCGCGGTGATTTCGGGCGGGGACTGGCCGCAGTTCGAAACGCAGGTCGTCGCGCGCCTGCCCGCAGCCGCCGATCTCACGCGGCTGTGGATCATGCCGACCACGGGCACCAAGCTCTATCGCTACGATGGCGAATGGCGCGCGGTGTATGCCGAGCTGTTCTCGGACGCGGAAAAGGGTGCGATTCACGCCGCGCTCGACAAGGCGATCGCGGACGCGGGCCTGAGGGGGGAGCGCATCTGGGGCGAGCAGATCGAGGATCGAGGATCGCAGATCACCTTCTCGGGGCTGGGCCAGCAGGCCCCCCTCGACGCGAAAAAGGCGTGGGATCCCGATTTTGCCAAGCGCCGCGCGTTGCAGAAAACCGTCCAGGCCGCGCTTCCCGATCTGTCGATCAACGTCGGTGGTTCGACTTCGATCGACATCACGAGAAAGGGCATCGACAAGGCTTATGGGATGCGCAAGCTCGCCGAAAACTCGGGCGTGCCGACGGCCGACATGCTGTTCCTTGGCGACGCGATCTACCCCGGCGGAAACGACGATCCGGTGCGCGCTGCGGGGATCGACACCGTCGCGGTCCGCGCTGTCGAGGATACAATGACGGCGGTGCGCGCGATTACCGCTTGCCTCAAACCCTGAGCGGTCGTCGTGAGCTGCCCGAGGTCGCGCGCGCACGCGCAACACGCCGCGCTGACGGCGGTCGTGCTTCCTGGTCACCGGAGCTACGCGGGGATAGCGCCCCGCTCGTGGCACGTCACTGACCCGCCGTCGGCGATGTAGAGCGCGTCGATCTCGGTGAGAAACAGGCCGTGGCCGAGCAAGCCCGGGATCGCGGACAGGGCTGCGGCGGTCGCCTCCGGATCGGCCAGCGCGGGGAACGCACAGTCGGCGAGAAGATTGCCCTGATCCGAATGGACGGGATTGCCTTCGATCGTTCGCAGCGTTGCCACGGCACCGAGCGTCTCGATCGATGCGATCACGAACGCCCCCGCAAAGGGCAGGATCTCGACAGGAACGGGGCGGCGGCCGATCGCCGGGCTGCGCTTGGAAGCGTCGGCGATGGCGACCATCCGGCGCGAGGCGGTCGCGACGATCTTCTCGCGGAGCAACGCGCCGCCCGCACCCTTGATCGCGCGCAGCGATCCGTCGATTTCATCCACCCCGTCGATGGTCAGGTCGATCATCGACCGATCCTCGAACGCGACGATCTGGATCCCGGCCGCGCGCGCGGCGGTTGCGGTGGCTTCGGAGGTTGCGACCGTGACAATGCCGAGCCCGTCGCGCACCCTGCCCGCGAGGATCGCGATCAGCTCGGCAACAGTCGATCCCGTGCCCAGTCCAACGACCATTCCCGATCGGATTTCATCGGCGGCGGCGCGGGCAGCTATTCTCTTGTCGTCTTCATGCACGGATCGTCCTCCTAGGAAAACTGAGGCTGATGCGCGGTCGTCGCGGTCGTGCTGTTGGAGTGTGCGATAACTCCGGCTTCGGGCTGCGCCGCGTCAAACGCCAGCACGCCCTTGCCGCTCGCGACCAGCGCACTGGCGCACCCACGAGCGCCTGCGTGTTCACGCAGATTTTCCCCAGACCCAGTTCACGATCTCGGGCAGGTCTTCACCGTGCTTGTCGATATAATGCTTATGCTCGATCAGCTTGTCGCGCATGTGCTGCTGGAGATACGTGCCCTTGGTGCCAAGATTGGGCACGTGATCAACCACGTCCATCACGAGATGGAAGCGATCGAGTCCATTCTGGACGCGCATGTCGAACGCGGTCGTGATCGTGCCCTCTTCCTTGTAGCCGTGGACGTGAACATCGCGGTTGGTTCGCCGATAGGTCAGCCGATGGACCAGCCCCGGATATCCGTGAAAGCCAAAGACGATCGGCTTGTCGGTGGTGAAGAGCCCGTCATAGTCCCGCCCGCTCAGCCCGTGTGGATGTTCGTCCTTGGGTTGCAGCCGCATCAGATCGACGATGTTTATGACGCGCATCCTGAGATCGGGCAGATGCTCGCGCAGGATCGAGACCGCGGCGAGGATTTCGAGCGTCGGCGTGTCGCCGCAGCACGCCATCACGACATCGGGTTCGGCGTCCTGATCGTTGCTCGCCCATTGCCAGATGCCGAGCCCCTCGGTGCAATGGATCACCGCCGCTTCCATCGACAGCCATTGCGGCAGCGCATGCTTGCCCGCGACGACGACGTTCACATAATGCCGGCTGCGCAGGCAATGATCGAACACAGATAGCAGGCAGTTGGCATCGGGCGGCAGGTAGCAGCGGACCACGTCGGCCTTCTTGTTGATGACGTGATCCAGGAAGCCCGGATCCTGGTGGGTGAAGCCATTGTGGTCCTGTTGCCAGACGTGGCTGGTGAGCAGGTAGTTCAAGGACGAGATCGGGCGACGCCAAGGCAGTTCGGACGTGACCTTGAGCCACTTGGCATGTTGGCTGAACATTGAATCGACGATGCGGATGAACGCCTCGTAGCTGTTGAACAGGCCGTGGCGCCCGGTCAGCAAATAGCCCTCCAGCCAACCCTGGCATTGATGCTCGCTCAGCATCGAATCGAGCACCTGGCCTTCAGGCGCGAGGAACTCGTCGTCCTCGGTCTCGCGCGCGTCCCACTGGCGGTTCGTCACCTCGAACACCGCGCCGAGCAGGTTGGACAGCGTCTCATCGGGTCCAAAGATGCGGAAGTTGTGCTGATCATGGTTGGCCAGCGCAACATCGCGCAGGAACTTGCCAAGCACCATCGTGTCCTGCGCCGCGATCGCACCGGGTGCCGACACATCGATCGCATAGTGCCGGAAGTCCGGCATCTTCAAATCGTGCAGCAGCTTGCCGCCGTTGGTGTGCGGATTGGCGCCCATGCGCCGATCCCCCTCGGGCGCGAGTGCCGCCAATTCCGCGACCAGGCGTCCTTTGGCATCGAACAATTCCTCGGGCCGGTAGCTGCGCATCCAGCTCTCCAGGTCCGCGACATGGTCCGGGTGTTTGGCATCGACCAGGATCGGCACCTGATGCGCGCGGAACGTGCCCTCGATCTTCAGGCCGTCGATCACCTTGGGGCCGGTCCAGCCCTTGGGCGAGCGCAGCACGATCATCGGCCAGCGTGGTCGGGCAGCGTCGGAGGCTGATCGTGCCTCGCGTTGCATCCGCTGAATGTCGCTGATCGCGCGTTCGACCGTTTCGGCCATAAGGGCATGCATGGTCGCGGGATCGTCCCCCTCGACGAAATAGGGGGTCCAGCCGCACCCGCGCAGGAACTGTTCGAGTTCCTCGGGCTCGATCCGGGCCAGCAGCGTTGGACTGCTGATCTTGAAACCGTTTAAATGCAGGATAGGCAGCACCGCGCCGTCGGTTCTCGGATCGAGCAGTTTGTTGGATTGCCACGCGGTCGCCAGCGGCCCCGTCTCGGCCTCGCCGTCGCCGATGATGCAGGCGACGATCAGCCCCGGATTGTCGAACGCCGCGCCAAAAGCGTGGCTCAATGAATAGCCGAGCTCGCCGCCCTCATGAATCGATCCGGGCGTTGTCGGCGCGACATGGCTGGAAATGCCGCCGGGGAAGGAGAACTGGGTGAACAGCCGTTTCATCCCGGCCTCGTCCTGGCTGATGTTCGGGTAGATTTCGCTGTAGCTGCCCTCGAGATACGTGTTCGCCACCAGCGCGGGCCCGCCATGGCCGGGCCCGGCGATGTAGAACATGTTCAGATCGTGCTTCCTGATGACCCGGTTGAGATGGACGTAGATGAAGTTCTGCCCCGGCGTCGTTCCCCAATGCCCGACCACCAGCGGCTTTACATGCGCGAGCGTGAGGGGCTCGTGCAGCAACGGGTTGTCGTACAGGTAGATTTGCCCGACCGACAGATAGTTGGCGGCGCGCCAGTAGGCGTCGATCTTCTGGAGTTCATCAGAGTCAAACGCGCCTGGTATCTCCCTGGTTTGGGCGACATCATCGAGGACTGATGAGTCTTGCGGCTTGAAGCATGCGTCCATCGGGTCTGTACTCCACTAGCGCCCGGATGGCGGACATTGGCTCGTGCACTCGCTGCGATCGTTCGGCGAGCACATGTTCCACGGTGTACGCCTCCCCCACCGGCATGGAGAGAGTCGGAAACTACTGATTGCTTGCGCGACCAAAGCTGTCGCGCAAGGCGCTTTGCGATGTCAGGCGTCATCCGTCAGTTCCGCCCGGATCGACTGGAGTTGCGCCACCCGTTCGGCGCTCGCCTCGGGATAGTGCGCCTTCAGTCGCTCAAGCGCGTCGACGACGATCTCGGATACGATCAGGCGAGCATTGTCCTTGTTGTCGGCGGGAACGACGTACCATGGACAATCCTTGGTGCTAGTGGCGGCGATGCATTCCTCATAAGCCTTGCGGTAATCCTTCCAATACTTGCGCTCCTCTATATCGGCCGGGCTGAACTTCCAGTTCTTGTCGGGATCGTCGATCCGTGCGAGGAAGCGCTGCCGCTGCTCTTCCTTGGACAGATGGAGGAAGATCTTGACGATCCGGGTGCCGTTGGCGTGCAGGTGCCGCTCGAGATCGACAATGGAACGATACCGCTCGTCCCAGATCTTGCTGTCGCGGTGCGGCGCGTCGGCGATAGACTCGCTGTGCAGGATGCTGGGATGTACGCGGACGACCAGCACCTCCTCGTAATAGGAGCGGTTGAAGATACCGATCCGGCCGCGTTCGGGCAGGTCGCGTGTCGTGCGCCAAAGGAAGTCGTGCATCAGTTCGGTGGCGCTCGGGTGCTTGAAGCTGAAGACTTGAACCCCCTGCGGGTTCACGCCCGACATCACGTGCCGGATCGCGCCGTCCTTGCCCGCCGCGTCCATGGCCTGGAAGATAATCAGCACGGCGTGCTTGCTTGCGGCATAATGGAGCCGTTGCAGCGCGCTCAGTTGTTCCACGTGCTCCGCGAGCTGCTTCTCGTAATCCTCCTTCGACTTGTAGAACGGATCGACGATGGTCGATCGCTCCTTGAGGCCCACCTTTTCCCCTTCGGGAACCCGGAAGTGCTTGAGATGGATTTTCATGGCGTCTCCTGTCGACCGATCATTCGGCTGTTATCGACTGGGCGAAACTGCCTCGGTTGGCTTGGCTTGGAAAGCGGGATCGGCGGACATTTGCTTCCGCGGTGCCGCCGCTCCGGTCGCCTCGCTGATTTTCATGCGATCGAGGACCGGATTGCGCCGTCGTTCAATAACGCGAGCATGACGATCGTCACCGCGGTGAGCGAATAGCCACTGAACACCAGGATCGTGAGCGTCAAACGACGTCTTCGGCCATCTGCAGGGTAAAATCGGTCATTTCGGCAAGCCGCGCGACAGTCTGGACCTACCTGCTTGCGGAACGCGCGTCCGCGGTGCGCGGCTCAAGGTCGATCAGGTTCGCGGTGTGACGCGCGATCTGCTCGTCCTCCTGCGAGGGCAGGACTAGCACCCGGCAACGCGATACTGCACCTTCGATGCTGGTCTGCGCCGATCGGTTATGGCGCTCATCGAGGATAATACCCAACCAGCGCAGATGCGCCCCGATCGCCGCCCGCACCGCCGCGTCATGTTCCCCGATCCCGCCTGTAAAGACGAGCGTGTCGACACCGTCCAGCGCGACAATCATCCCCGCGATCGCCTTGGCGACCGAGAGGCAGAACATCCGGGTGGCAAGCCGCGCGTGCGCGTTGGTGGGCGCGGCTGCGTTGAGCGCGCGCATGTCAGCGCTCAGGCCGGAAATACCGAGAAGGCCCGAACGGTGGTCGATCAGCGCTTCAAGACGCGCGGCGTCATACCCGCGCTCGCGCAGGAGATAGATCAGCACGCCCGGATCGAGATCGCCGCTGCGCGTTCCCATGATCACCCCTCCCGAGGGCGTAAGGCCCATGCTGGTGTCGGTTGAGCGTCCGTCACGCACCGCAGTGACGCTGGCACCGCTGCCCAGGTGCGCGATGACGAGCCGTGCGGGGAGAGCGTCGCCGAGCTGGCGCACGATCGATTCGCACGACAGGCCGTGGAAGCCGTAGCGGTGAACGCCGTCGGCGGCGAATTCGCGCGCGATCGGCAGCGTGCGCGCGACGTCGGGCAGTCCGGCATGGAAGACGGTGTCGAGGCACGCGACCTGCGGCAGGCCCGGGAACGCGGCTTGCGCCATGCCAATGAGCGCGAGCGCGGCGGGCGCGTGAAGCGGCGAGAAGGCGCGTGCGGCTTCGAGTTCGCGCATCACGTGGTCGTCGATCCGGCAGTGCTGCAGGAGGTTCGGGCCGCCGTGGACGATGCGGTGGCCGATCGCTTGCGGAGCGGGCAAGCGTGCATCGGCGATCAGTTTCGCAATCGCCCCGACCACGCTATCGGCGCCCTCGCCCTCCAGCGTGATTTGGGGCAACGCCGCGCCCGCCTCGCCAGTCGCGCGCAGCTTGCCCGCTTCCGCCTCGCCGCTCATCAGCGCCTTCGGCTCGCCGCCGCTCGCCCGATACAGCCCGAACTTGAGCGAGGACGAGCCGTTGTTTAGCGTGAGAACGTTCACCGCAACCCGCACCAGCCGCGCGTTTCGGGGCGGCGCTCGCAATGCGCGGCGACGTGGAGTTCATGTCGCGCCATCGTGATGCAGTAGCGCACGGACGAGCCGATGGCGACCGAGATCGTTCAGGATTACCCCGTCAGGGCGTTGTTGATGCCCTTCTCACGAGCGCGCGCAAGTGGGGTTTATCGTGATCTGCCGCACACGGTTCGGGAAGTATCTGCGTCTGAGTTTCGATGCGCCGGACATCGTCGAGGAACGATCCTGCGGACAAAGTTGATGCCGTCGGCTGTCACGCTTATCGAGCAATCCGTGTCCGCCCCGAACTCCCTGCAGGCGAACCCTGGCGACGCGCATCGCCGACCGACATGGATCATGCATGTCCTCGCGGCGCTTGCATTGCTGATGTTCGCCGCGCTCGCCTTCGAAGCGCGCAAGGGCGTAGTCTTCGCCATCGACCGCTGGATGCTGCTGGCGCTGCGACGCCCCGGCAGTCCCGGCACGCCGATCGGGCCCGACTGGTTGCGATCTTCGATCGTCGATCTGACCGCCCTCGGCGGCACGACAGTCCTGACGCTGGTCACAATTGCGGCTGCTGGCTATCTGATCGCAAAGCGTGCATCTCGCCTGGCGCCGTTTCTGATCGCGGTTGCGGTGTCCGGATCGGTCTTCGACCGGCTGCTGAAGGGCTGGCTAGGACGCGAGCGGCCGACGATCGTGCCGCATCTGATCGAGGTATCCACGCAAAGCTTTCCGAGCGGCCATGCCATGAACTCGGCGGTCGTCTATCTGACCGTCGCGCTCGTCCTCGGCCATGCCGCAGCCCGGCAGGGCGTGCGGGCGTATCTGCTCGGGCTGGCGATCGCGCTGATCGCGTGCATCGGCATATCGCGCGTCTACCTTGGTGTGCACTATCCCTCCGACGTGCTGGGGGGCTGGCTGGTCGGCGGCTCGTTGGTAACCTTGTGCTGGGGCGCGACGTTCGGGCGGGAACCGCGTCGCTTGGGCGAACCTCCGTCGCGGGGATGAGGATTTGCCTTTGCCGCTGATCGCGCACCTGTCGGACCTGCATTTCGGTCGCCACGATCCCGCAGCAGTCGAAGCCGTGCTCGTCGACCTTGCTGATCATCGGCCGCTGCTCGTCGTGATCAGCGGAGACTTCACTCAGCGCGCGCGGCGCTCGCAGTTCGCCCTCGCGGCCGGTTTCCTGCGCCGCCTCGAAGCGCTCGCGCTGCCGTGGCTGGCGGTGCCCGGCAATCACGATATTCCGCTCGATGACATGGCGGGGCGCTTCCTGGCTCCCCTAAGGGGATATCGCGAGTTCATTACCGGCTGTCTGACGCCGCGCTTTGAAACGCCCGAACTCGCGGTGGTCGGGATCAACACCGCCCGGTCCCTGACGGTAAGCGGCGGGCGGGTATCGACCCGGCAGATCGCCGCGCTGCGCGTGGCGTTCGCGGATTCGCTCCCCGATGCGACCCGCGTTCTTGTCTGCCACCACCCGCTCGTCCCGCTGCCGTGGGGGCAGGACGGCAAGGCGCTTCAGGTGGCCGGTCGCGCCGATCGTGCGCTCGATGCCGCGCGCGACGCAGGTGTGCACCTTGTGCTCGCGGGCCATCATCATCGCAGCTTCGCCGGATCGGCAGCGGCTTTCCGCACCGAGCACCGGGCTTTGCTGGTGATCCAGGCGGGAACGGCGACTTCGACGCGCGTGCGCGGCGAAGTGAACAGCTACAATCTCATCCGCATCGGCCCCGCCGACGTCGAAATCGAGGTGCGCGCGCGCACGCTGGGCGCATTCGCCAGCGCCACGGTCGAATGTCATCGACTGATCGAGGGGCGGTGGACGGTCTAGCTTGCTGGCGGGGGCGCGGACGTCGCAAGCCCGTGTCATTGCAGATCGGTGCGCTCCGCAGGGACGATCAGCTTCAGAACGTGGCGCGCGACCGAGATCTCGATCGGCGTCTTGGTCAGAACCTCGCCGTCGATCGACACGCTCATCGGCGGGTCGGTCTCGATCCGCGCGCGCGCGATGCGGACCGAGACGATGGCATCGCCACCCGGGCGGCCGAGGGCGCTCAGCGTCCAACTCCTGAGGAGCGCGAAGATGTGCCTCCCGGTAACGATCTGGATGACCAGGCGCTCGCTCTCGACGCTCGCCTCGGGAGCGACTTCGAGTCCGCCGAGATAAGGCCCGTTGCTGATCCGGACCTCGAGCGCGTGGAACCTGCGCGGTACGTCGCCGTCGATCAGCGTGCAATCGAACGGCCGGAAACGCGCGAGGCACCACATCGCCCATGCGAAATAGCCAATGCGGCCGAGCACCGCCTTCAACGCATGTGGTGCGGTCTCGCCGATCAACGCGGGCAAGCCGATCGCTGCGGCATTGGTGAAATAGCGATCGCCGATCCGCCCGAGATCGATGTTGGCGACGTGTCCGGTCGCGAGGACATCGACCGCCCCCGCCAGATCCATCGGAATCCCGAGTGAGCGCGCGAAGCAGTTGGCTGTGCCGAGCGGCAGGAGGCCGAGCACTGCGGGCTTGCCGATGAAGTGGCGCGATATTGAACTCAGCGTCCCGTCGCCGCCGCCGACTGCGACGAGTCGTGCCCCGCCCGCGATGGCCTCGCAGATAATCGTATCGAGTTGCCCCGGATCCTTCACCGCATGCGCGGCGTCGAGGATGAAGCCCGCGTTGGACAGCAGCTCGCACGCGCGGTCGAAGTGTCGCTGGCCCTGGCGTGACTGGGCGTTGACGACAAGCGTTGCCCGCCGCCGGGCGGCGACGTCGGCCGTGAGCGCTCGCTCGTCGGCGTTCCGGACTGCCGGGGAGACCGTCGCAGCGCTCACCGCGTGGTCCAGTGCACTCGGTGCCAGGCCAATCGTTTGATCATCACGACACAATCCCCGCTATGCGGGCCAACAGATAGACTGCGAGCGGTGCGGTCGGAAGAGGGGCATCGGCAGGGATAGCGGCGTTGTCAGGTTCAGTCCGATTGAACCATTGGATCCGGAAGCGGTGGCTACCGACCTGGAGAATATCTCTTGAAATTGATGGCGCAGCTTGAACGACGGGCCTCGACAGGTACCAAAACGAGGGTTTTCGATTAGCCTGACAACACCGCGCCACTTCCGGGCGACGACGCATCAAACGTGCGTGGGGGCGACCGCCGCTGCATGAAAGACTGGGTGCCGTCGGGGTCTGTGGGGTCGATGGCGTTAGACCGACAGCGCTCTCAGCGGAGTTAACCTGACAGCACCCAAGGGAACATCGTTGCAACGAAACGGATTGAAGCGGGTATGCGCACACGCCCGTCATGAACCCGCAGATCATCGTGCGCGCCGGGTCGCGCCCCCGTCTTTATACCGCGGTATCGAGGCTGGTGGCGGTGCTTGCGACGATATTAGGGTTTTTCGTCCTCGCCTACGTCGTGCTCAACCTGACCAAAGGGCGATTTCTGAAAGGCATGTTCGAGCGTTATGCCAGCATTTCTGCCGGACGTGACGTTCGCGTTGGCGGAGACTTCCAGCTCTATCTCAACCCCGACATCAGATTTGTCGCCGAGGATTTGCAGGTCGCCAATCCAAAATGGGCGGTCGAGAGCCGATTGTTCACCGCACGGCGTATCGACACCGAAGTCTCGATCTGGAAATTGATCGGCGGCGAACATCGGCTTCGCTATCTCCAGCTCGATCGTGCCCGGATTGACGCGGAGATCGACCAGGCCGGGCGCAACACCTGGACCTTCGCCAATAACAAGCGCTTCGACATGCCAGCGATCGACCGCGCCGCGATCACCGGATCGACGCTACGCTTTATCGACGCCCGCCAGCGCTCCGATGTCCGTGTCCGCTTCGGCGACGTCGCGGCAGCCAATGCTCGCGACAAGGGTGTGGTTCAGGTCGCGGGCCCGCTGACCTTCACTGGTGACGGCACGGCACGGGGTAACCCGTTCAACCTTCGCGGTCGGCTCACGACACCGAACGAGGCGGCTAGCGGCGGGCGGGTCGGCGTCGTCCTGCATGCCGAGGCGGCGCAGACTGCGATCGATGTGAGCGGCACGCTGCCCGCTCTGACACGCTTCGAGGGATCCGATCTCAAGTTCAGCGGCCAGGGACGCAGCCTGCGCGAAGTTGCAGCGCTATTCGGACGGACCGCCCCGGCAACACCGTTCACGCTGCGGGGAACGGTCAAGCCCGTCGCCGACGGGCGAACTCGCTTTGAAGTCAACGCCGATGCGGTCGCGGTGCGCGCATCTGCAGTCGCAGTCGTCCGGCAGTTCGACAGCATCACTGGCGCCGACGTCCGGTTCAAGGCCGATGGCGACAATCTCGCCACCATCGCGGGCTTGTTCGGCAAGGTCTTACCTCCGACGGCATTCAAGATTGCCGGGTCGGTCGTGCCGGAGGCAAACGGGGAGGCGCTGTTGAACGTCAATGCCAACGCCGTCGAAACGCAAGTCTCCGTCGCGGGCAGGCTGCACCAGACCGACAGTATCGATGGTTCCGATCTTCGCTTGACGGTCCGTGGACGCAATCTGCAAAGCGCGTTCATGCTGCTCGGGCTGGTGTCGCCCGCGACCCGACCCTACGATGTGGCAACTCGGCTGACGAAGAACGGCGGTGTGTATCGGTTTCGTGGTCTGAATGGGCGGATCGGCGATTCTGATATCAGCGGGGCCATTACGGCCAATCTCGCCGGGGCCAGACCCCTGCTTACCGGCGACCTCAGCACGCGCGTCCTCGACATTGTCGATGTCGGCCCCCTGATCGGCTACTCACCGGCCAGGCTCGATACGCCGGGCGGCAGCGTGGTCACCCGCACCGCCTCCGGTACGCCAAGAGTTATCCCCGATGCGCCACTGGCAATCGATCAACTCAAAGCCTTCGATGCGCAGATCAGATATTCCGCCGGGAACATTCGTACCGGTGCCGCCAAGCTGTCTGGACTCGTACTCGACGTTGATCTCAAGAACAGTCGGCTGCTTCTCAAGCCCGTCGCGTTCAACATCTTCGGCGGCCGCCTGACCTCGACGATCGACCTCGACGCCCGCGTTCGACCCGTGGTGACGACGTATGACATCAGCATGAGCCGGGTACCACTCGGTCAGTTGCTGACCTCGTTCGACGTCGCCAAGAGCGGCACCACCGCGAGCGTCTTCGGACGAATCCATCTCACGGGCAAAGGCGACACGATGCGCAAGTCGCTGGCGACCGCCAATGGCCGCATCGCGCTCGTCTTTCCGGCGGGGACGCTCTGGGTACGCAACATCCAGCTCGGCAAGCTTGATCTGCAAAACTATATTACTGCGGGCATTCTCAAGAAACTGAAGAAGCCGCAGGAGATTCGCTGTGGAGTGATCGCGTTCACCGTCAAAGACGGTATCAGCGCTGCCGACCCGGTAGTTTTCGATACCAGTCGCGCCAATTTCCGCGGCCGAGGACAATTTAGTTTCAAGGACGAGTCGCTTGACCTATCGGTGCGCGGCTATTCGAAAGAATTCAGCCTTTTCTCGGGCCAGTCTCCCGTCGGGATCAAAGGCTATTTCGCAGCCCCCAGTATTCGTCCGATCTCGGGGCAGTTGCTTGTACGCGCGGGCGTCGGCGTCGGACTCGGTGTCGCCACCGGCGGCATTGGCGCAATCCTGGCATTCGTCGATTTAGGCGGGGCCAAGAATGTCAACTGCGCCGCTGTAGAGGCGGCCGAGACCACGCGCGAGATCGACGCGGCACCAGCCGATCCCAAGCAAAAGAAATGATATTCCGCGCGTCCAACGCGTCGGTGACCGTCACTGGAACGCATGTTTGCGCCGATGCGATTTTACGGTGGCAGTATTTTGCTTGGGCAGGCGACCTCGGAACGCAAGTGGGTTTCGACCAGCCGGCATCCGAGACGGAGACCGTTAGCAATTGCCTGACAGCACCCGGTGCTACCGCTTGGTACCACCCAGCCAGCGTTGCAGAATCTGCATTCGCCACGACGGTGACGTTGGAGGCTCGTCGCCAGACTCCAGAGTGAACGTCATCGGCGCCCTCATCACGCCGATCCTGCCAGCGAAGGATGCCGCGTTGATGAACAGCGTCTTACCGATCTGTCGTCGGCCTGCACCCGCATGCACATGCCCGAAGCAGTGAACTCGCGGTGATATGCGCCTCAGTTCGTCTGCGAGAGATGGGCATCCTAGCGACATGCCCGTCCTGGATGTGTCGAGAATGCCCTTCGGCGGCGTATGCGTGATCAGGATATCGATACCGGTTGGAACCTGTGCCCAAGCCGCCGCGAGCCCTGATCGATCCTGGAAGAATGCTTGGGTGCTCAAATACGGCACCCACGGAGCACCGAAGATTTGTAGTCCTCGAAACTCGACGGCTTCGTCCTTTAGAAAATGGGCATTTCGAAAAGGCTGCGATCTTCGCTTCAGATCGGATTCGAGCTGGCGATCGTGATTGCCACCCGTGCACAGGATTCGCTCAAACTTTTGCTGCCCAAACCACTCATCCATTGCCAGGATTTGCTGCGGCGCCCTGTCAGAGAGATTGAACATGTCGCCGCAATGGATCAGCAAATCGCCAGCGGGCAGTTGGATCTCGTCATGCCTGCAGTGCGTATCGCTGATGACCGTGACGCGCGTTTCCATGCGGTTGCTTGCCAGCGCGCCGATCATAAGCGAATATTGGTCCAAGTCTCATCAATCGGCAACAGTCAGATATCGTCGGAGCCGCGTTGAACGACCGACATTCGGGCGACTGATGCCTGACCGCTCCGCTACCATGCCCGGTAGGTTCAACGCGTGGTCGCAACGGCAATGTCAAGTGAAGCGGCAAACGGCGCGCAACGCCGGCAAAGCGGCTCTGTTATCGAGCCGCAAACGACGGATTCGCGTCGCTTACATTTTCTAAGCCACGCGGACGGAGGGACAAAAACGTGGGTGACAGGGTTGACTTGACAGTACCGTTGCACGAGCCGCGGTCGAACAATCGACCGCTCGTTTCTACGGCAGGAGCACGATGACCTCGCTCCTCCATAGCTAACAAATGCGAGTGGGGCCAGTTTTTCGGTCGCAGAGACGCCGGCCGGAAATGCCCTCACATCTGCCATTGAGGGAGACACGCACCACCCCACGACCAACAACCGTAGCCGGAAACGGCGCGGAGGGCTGCCAGTTTGGCGCCATCGTGCCACTCGGCGCCAATTCGTCGGCGACCCAAAGACTGGGTGGTGCGCGACGCAGTCGCTGGCGAACGGGTCTCAGGCCGATTTTCCCTGCTAGACGGGAATTTACAGGGAAGATTCGTAAATCTGAGCGCCTCTACCCGTCAGACAGTGTCTGTGAGGCGCAGATTCCCATGCTTTCCTGGCGGAACCCCTGCGCAACCAAGCAGGGAATTGAGATTGTGAAGCAGGGAATTTTTCCGCGCCGTGCAGGGATGCCGTGCGGGCGATCAGGCAAATCCGGTACGAGGTAGGTCCTCGTGCACGGCACATTGCCGACCGGTTCGCGGATTGCCTCTGGTGCGCTGGTTCGAGCAGTTTGCCTGATAACAGGGAAATCTCTGCATTCGGGGGTATAAACAGGCACTTTGGCGCGAATTACACCAATCTCGGCTCGCCAGAGTGTCGAGAATGTGCCGTTTTCCGTCGATAAAATGCCACTTTCCTGTTATTGGCGATAACAGGTGAAAACAGGCGCATAACAGGCCCTGTTATGCCCACATAACAGGTGCATTTCAGGACCATAACAGGCGGCCGTGGAACAGCGAGATTTGATCCTCGAAGGCGGCAATGTGCTCGTGTTGCGGCTTGCCGCCACGAACGTCGGCGCGGGATGGAGGGGCACGCGAACAGGCTCCATTCGCCAACGAACTCGACCCGACCTGCAAGGCCTCGCTCGCTGAATATTCCCGCCTTGGCATGACGGGCCTCTACAACCTTGGACGTGGTGGTCTAATCGCGCTCCACGCCGCGCTGAACTGGCCGCTGCGGGTGCCCATGTTAACGCTCGTCCGCCAGCTCGCGCTTGGGGAGGAGGCGGTCCGCGCGGGCGGCGGCCCGGCGTGTGAGCTGCCCCTCGATGCCACCGATCTGCATGCGTTCGGGCTACCCGCAAACGCGCCTACATTCGACATCCCCGTTGATGATGCGGGAACAAACACACCCAAACCGATTAGTGTAGTGACCAGGGAGATTGCGATACCGTAACGGGTGTCATCTCAAGTCGGCCGTCTTCGTAGCGCAGGCTGTCACGCAGGACCGGCCCGCGGGGGGAACACCTGGTCTGCCGTGCCCGCATGCTGAAGTGGCGATCACTGCCCGGCGCTCCGCGTCCAAGACAGCAAGGCAGGTACGATCGGTCAATTGATGCGATCGGCTGATCGGGCTCGGCAGGGCGCAGTGCAGCGGCAAGCGAAGCCTGCCGCACGGCCGAGTGATTGCACAACGAGCGGCTGTGCCGACCGATTTCACAGCAAAGGCGGGCGTGTGGCAATCGGCGGATCAGACGCGCGCTGCCCCTTTTACGAGCGCGCCCAGCTTGGCCCAGACGATCTCGGGATCGACCGCGCCGAACCCCGCGAAGGTGGAAAAGCCGCAGTCCGTCCCAGCGATCACGCGCTCGCGCCCGACCAGATCGACGAACGGCCGCAGCCGCATCGCCACCACCTCGGGATGCTCTACAAAATTGGTCGTCGAATCGATCACGCCCGGGATAAGCAGCTTGTCGTCGGGCAGATGCGTGGCTGCAAACGCGCTGAAATCATGCGCGTGGCGCGGGTTCGCGGTCTCGAAGAGCAGTCCCTGCGGCTTCGCGCGCAACAGCATCGGCAGGATCGCGCGCATCTCGATATCGTGCGTGTGCGGCCCTTCGTAATTGCCCCAGCACACGTGCATTCGCACGCGGTCGGCGGGCACATTGCGTAGCGCATGGTTCAGCGCTTCGACATGCCCGCCCGCCGCGTGCAGATATTCGGCCTCGCTGCGATCGCGGTACATCATGTGGCGGCCGAGCCCCAGATCGGGACTGTCGAGTTGCAGGATCAACCCCGCCGCGACGATCGCTTCATATTCGGGCCGCATCGCCTCGGCGAGCGCCTCCAGATATGCATCCTGCGTCGGATAATATTCGTTCGGCTGGAACAGCGCGATCACGCCCGGCGACGCGGCGTTCATGAACGCACCCATCGGCCGGTGGCGCGCGGTGGCAGCGGCCAGATGCGCGATATCGGCGTGGAGCGGCGCGAGCGTCACCGGCTTGACCTCGCTCACGCACTTGGGCCGCCGGTAGGCCGGCGTGCCGCCTGCGGTTGCGAGCCGCGCCATATAGGTCGGGAAGTCGGCGAGATCGGCGGGGGGCGAGCGGGGCGCGTCGCCGTCGAAGCCGCTGATGCGATCCTTGATGTAGGTCGCGTAGCTGATCTTGGACATCTCGCCGTCGCTGACCAGCGCGATGCCGACGTCCACCTGCCGTCGCACCGCCTCGTCGACCGCGTCGGCGATCACGGCATCGAACAGCGTGTCCGCCACCACTTCGCCGCGCTCGCGCGCGAAGACGAGATCGGTCACCGCCTTCGATCGCGGCAGGCTGCCCACGTGCGTGGTCAGGATCGGTTCGGTCAAACGCGTCTCTCCCTCATTCGGCGGTCCAGCCGCCATCGACGATCAGGCTCGTGCCCGTCACCAGCGCGCTCGCGTCGGACGCGAGATAGACGATCGCCCCCATCAGGTCCTCGACGCGGCCGAGCCGCCCGAGCTTGATCTTGCCCAACACCGAAGCGCGGAACGCGGGATCGGCGAGGAACGGCGCGGTCATTGGCGTTTCGATGAAGGTCGGCGCGACCGTGTTCGAGCGTATGCCGTGCGGCGCCAGATCGAGCGCCAGCGCCTTCGAGAAGCCCTCGATCGCCCATTTGCTCGCGCAATACAGCGTGCGTCCCGGCCCGCCGACGTGACCCATCTGGCTGCCGATGTGGATCAGACTTCCCCGCCGCCCCGCCGCGACCAGCCCGCGCGCGACCGCCTGCGCTACGAACAGCGCGGAGCGGACGTTCAACCCCAGCACAACATCATAATCTTCGGGTGTTACCTCACCGATCGGCTTGGGCCGGTTGGTGCCCGCGTTGTTGATCAGAATGTCGAACGGCGCCGCCCCGGCCAGCGATCCCACCGCGTCCAGATCGGTCACGTCCAAGGGCAGCGGATCCGCCGCGCCACCCGCCTCCCGGATCGCGCTCACCGCCGCCCCGATCTCGTCCGTCGATCGCGCCGCGAGCGTCACGTGCGCCCCCGCGTCCGCCAGCGCTGCCGCCGCCGCCAACCCGATCCCCCGCCCCGCGCCCGTCACCAGCGCGCGGCGGCCGTCAAGACGCATCGAAGGCGTGCGCGGCAGCATCATGCGCGGCGGCTCGCGACGAGATCGCGGTAGGCGTACAAGCTCGGCTTGGGAGTACGACGGAATGTGTAGCGATCGACCGCAACCAGCCCGAAGCGCGGCACATAGCCCGAACTCCACTCAAAATTGTCGAGCAGGCTCCAGTGGATATATCCGAGCACGGGCACGCCCCCCGCACGCGCGGCCTCGAGCCCGGCCACTGACGCGCGCAGATGGCGCACGCGCACGGCGTCGTCTGCGGTGTTGATCCCGTTCTCGGTGACCAGCACCGGCACCCCCGCATGCTCGTGCGCCTCGCGCACCACGGCGGCGAGCGCGGTGGGCGGCGTGGGCTGGCCAAACATGTCATGTTCGCCGCTCGCGGGTGCCTTCAGATACCCGTTCGCGCCGGTCTCGAAGCGGTTGTAGGTCTGCACGCCGATGAAGTCGTCGTGCGCGGCCACCGCATAGAAAGGCGCGCGCGCCTCGTCGAACACTCGCCGGTACAGCGCCTCGCCCCCCGGCCCCGCCGAAAGCTCCTGCAGCGCGAGCGTCATGCCAACCTTGGCCGCCGGCGCGACTGACTTGATCGCGTCGCGCCCCTTGGCGTGCGCGGCGAGGCACACGTCGCGCACCTTGAACGAATCGCCAAGGAAAAAGGCATGAAAGCGCGTCGCCCCAATCCGCCGCGCCGCCTCGGCGCGCAATCCAGGCTCGATCGCCCACGGCTTGCCCAGCGCCATCACCTTGGAGGTAACCTGCGCGTTTGACTCGTTGATCGTGCACGCCCAGCGCAGCGCTTCGCCGAGCCCGCGTGCGGCGCGCTCGCAATAGCGCGCATAATGGTCGGCGGTCTCGGGGTTCTCCCAGCCGCCCAGCCCCGCGATCCAGCGCGGGCTGGTAAAATGATGGAAGGTGATCACCGGCGTGATCCCGTCCGCCAGACAGGCGAGCGCCAACCTGCGGTAATATTCGATCATGGCTACCGAATATTCGCCGCGCTCGGGCTCGATCCGCGCCCACTCGATCGAAAAGCGATAGGCGTTCAGCCCCGCCGCGTTGACCAGCGCCACATCCTCGCGCCAGCGGTTGAAGCTGTCGCACGCATCGCCGGAGGGCTGCGTGAAATAGGTATCCGGCAGATGTTCGAGCACCCAATAGTCGCTGTTGACGTTGTTCCCCTCGATCTGGTGCGCCGCCGTCGCCACGCCCCACAGGAACCGCGAGTCGCGAGCCGACTGCGCGACCGCGCGAGAACCCGTCCCGGCGATCGCCGCACTACCGGCGAGTGCCAGCGCATCGCGACGTGAAACCCCCGCAATCACGCCGACAACGCGTCCAGCGGCTCCGCTCGACCGGCGTAGGGGATGTTCCGCCCGCCGTAGCGGCGCACGCGCAGATTGGCCTGCTCGCCGTGACCCGCAAACCCTTCGAGCGCGCAAAGCCGACTGCAATATTCGCCAATCATTGCGGAGGCGGCGTCGGTGGTGACGCGCTGATACGTGCACGTCTTCAGGAACTTGCCCACCCACAGCCCGCCCGTATAGCGCGCCGCCTTGCGCGTCGGCAGCGTGTGGTTGGTGCCGATCACCTTGTCCCCATAGGCCACATTGGTGCGCGGCCCCAGGAACAGCGCACCGTAATTGACCATGCGCTCAAGAAAATATTCGGGATCGCGCGTCATCACCTGCACATGCTCGCTGGCGATCGTGTCCGCCACGCGCACCATCTCGGCCTCGTTCTCGGCCACGATCACCTCGCCCCAGCTTTCCCAAGCCCGGCGCGCGATCGCAGCCGTGGGCAGGATCGTCAGCAGCCGCTCGACCTCGCGCATCGTGTCGCGCGCGAGCTTCTCGGAGTTGGTCAGCAGCACGGCGGGCGAATCGGGGCCATGTTCGGCCTGGCCGAGCAGATCGGTCGCGCACATCTCGCCGTCGACACTCTCGTCCGCAATCAGCAGCGTTTCGGTCGGCCCAGCAAACAGGTCGATGCCAACGCGGCCGAACAGCTGTCGCTTCGCCTCCGCCACGAACGCGTTTCCCGGCCCCACCAATATGTCCACCGGCGCGATGCTCGCCGTACCGAGCGCCATCGCGCCCACCGCCTGGATTCCGCCGAGCGCGTAGATCTCATCCGCGCCCGCCATGTGCTGCGCAGCGACGATCGCGGGCGCGAGTCTGCCCTCGAACGGCGGCGCGCAGGTGATGACACGCGGCACGCCCGCGACCTTGGCGGTGATCACGCTCATGTGCGCCGACGCCAACAATGGGTATTTTCCGCCCGGCACATAGCAGCCCGCGTTCTGGATCGGCACGTTCTTGTGCCCAAGCACGACGCCCGGCAGCGTCTCCACCTCGACATCGCGGATCGAGTCGCGCTGGATCTGCGCGAAATTCCGCACCTGCGCCTGCGCGAACTCGATGTCGTGGATGTCCTGTTTCGTCAGTTGCGCGAGGCACCCGTCGATCTCGTCCGCCGTCAGCCGGTAGCTCGCGCGGTCCCAGCGATCGAACTTCACGGACAGCTCGCGCACCGCCGCGTCGCCGCGCGCTTCGATGTCGGCGAGCGTGCGCTCGACCGTCTCGCGGACGGCGGCATCCTGTCCCGCGCGCAGCCCTGCATCCGCCCCTCGCTTCAGCCACATTGCCATCGCAAAACCATCCTCCGCTGCGTTACGGTTGACGGCGCTTGCAACGCGGTGTCAACCGCCGCGATGACCGATCTGCCCTTTACCCCTCAACATATGGCGGCGCGCATCGTGCGGTTCGCAGATCTGATCCCGTGCCTGAACGCCTTCATCGATACGCGAACGCCGGGCAGCGAGGCGAAGGAGAATTTCACCATCATCGGGCCGGGCGTCAGCGAAAATCCCGCGCAGCACGTCCACATCGCGGAAGCCCACGGCTTCAACATCGGTAGCGCGCGCCAGCCGCCGGGCTGCATGAACTCGCCGCACAGCCACGAAACCGCCGAAGTCTTCGTCGTCCACAAGGGCGAATGGCGCTTCGATTTGGGCGAACATGGCGACGCCGCCCAGGTCCACCTCACGCCCGGCGACGTGATCTCGCTCCCCACACGCATGTTCCGCGGCTTCACCGCCACTGCGCCCGCGCACGATGGCGAGCCGGGCTTCCTGTGGGCGGTGCTGGGTGGTGACGATCCCGGCCGCGTCACCTGGGCCCCCCGGGTGTTCGACATGGCGCGCGATTACGGCCTCGTGCTGCTGGAGAACGGCAGTCTGATCGACACTGCAGCAGGCGAGGCGATCCCCGAAGGCGCGGCCGCGATGCCGCCCACCACGCCCGAACAGGCGGCCGCACTGCATGTGCCGGACGCGCACGAGGCCGAAACCTTCGTCGTGCGTGCGGGCGCCGGCACGGGCGCGCGCGAAACCGCGATTATCGGCCCGCGCGCACCCATCGCCTGGCCGCACGGCTTTACACTCTATCGCCTCGATCTCGCGCCCGGCGACACCGGCGACGGCGCCGCGGACCGCCCTACCGTTCTGTTCCTCGATTTGGGTACGCTCAGGCTTGACTGGGCGGGCGGCACCCACGTGCTCAGTCCGGGCGACACGATCACGCTGCCCCACGGCGTAACGCATCGCTGGACCGCCGAAACCGCCGCGCGCGCCTTCGTGGTTTGCGCCGCCTAGAATCCCGCCGCGCGCCGCAGCTCGCGCGCGCCGCTCACCATGAACGCATGATCCGATCCAAGCAGGAACAGCGTTGCTCCCGCCGCGCGCCAGCGTGGCACTTCGCCAAGGTCGGCAACGAACATGCCGACCGGCATCCCCGCCGCGCGCCCTGCCGCGCACACCCGCTCGACCGCGGCCACGACGCACACATCGTTCGGCAACGCCGCGTCCATCGAGACGGTCAGGTCGATCCGTCCCACGAACACAGCGTCGAGCCCCGGCGTGGCCACGATCGTGTCCAGCCCATCCAACGCGTCCACATCCTCGATCTGCGCAATCACGACCGTGCGCGCCGCCTCGCCCGCGCGGTGTTCGGCCATCGCCCGACCCACATAGCCCGCCGCGCGCGACGATCCGGCATAGCCGCGCCCGCCGCCGCCCGGCCCGTAATGCGCCGCGCGCACCGCCGCCGCAGCCTCCGCTCCGGATCGGATATGCGGCAGCAACACGCCGTCCGCGCCGCAATCGAGCGCGTTGAGGATGTGTTCGGGCGCGCCAGTCGGCGGCCGCACCAGCAGCGGCAGGCCCGCCGCGCGAGCCGCCAAGCAGCAGCCATCGATCGCGCCACGATCGAACGGCGCGTGCTCGGCATCGAGGCACACAAGGTCCAGCCCGCCGAGCGCCAACACCTCGGTCACGATCGGCGAGGGCGTCTTTTGGAACGTGCCGATGAGCGCATCCCCCGCTTTCAGCCGCGTTTTCAAATTCATAGTCCAACCTCGTCCAGCCACGCCGCGAGCGTCGCACCGAGCGCTCGCGGGGCTTCCAGCGGCAGCATATGCCCCGCGCCTTCGCAGACCACCAGCCGCGCGGCCGGGCACGCGCGCTGCCACGTCAGATGCCATTCGGGCGGGCACAGTGCGTCCTCCGCGCCGACCCCGAGGAACACCGGGCAGGCGAGCGTCGCCAGCACCGGCCGCAGGTCCGCGCGCGTGCGCAGCGCCTCGCTCTGCGCGATGAATACGTCCGGCCCGAGCGCGCGCGCCATCGTCAGCACGGTCTCGCGCACGCCCACGTCACGCGCCCCCGCCCGGCCGAAATAGCGGGGTTTGAGTTCATCCACCACCAGCCGCTCGAGCTCGCCGCGACGGACCGCCGCCTGTTGTAAAGGCCGCGCAGCCGCGCGCTCGGGTAGATCGGCGGACGCATTCAGATCGAGCAGCACCAGTCCGGCCACGCGCTCCGCCGCCTGCCGGGCGATCTCCAGCCCGACGATCGCGCCCATCGAAAAGCCGACGATCAGCAGCGGTCCGGCCGCATTGCGCAGCGCGCGCGCCGCCATCGCCGCGATCGAGGCATCGCTGCGTGTGTCCGCGTCGCTGACCGAATACCCGCGCCCGCCGAGCATCGCGGCAATCGACGGCTCCGCCCGCCACAGCACGCCATCGCACATGTTGCCCGGGATCAGCAGCGCGGTCGTCATGTCGTGGCGCTCCTTTAGCGTTTGATGCGCGTGCCCGCGTCCGCTACGCGCAAATCCGTCGCGCAATCGCGCGCGCGTTGCAACCGCTTTCATCACTCGTCGCCCCGGGGATCGCCATGGACTTCCAGCCCGCCAAAGACCTCGTCCGCCGCTATCACGCCGCACTCGCGGCTGCGAACGCGGACAGCGTCGCAGCCACGCTCGCGCGCTTCACGACGCCCGATTGGCACTGGCGCGGCATGCACCCCTTCCACGAACAGCATGGCGCAGAGGCTGTCGCACGCGTCTTCTGGGCACCGCTCATGCGCGCAATGACGCGCATCCAGCGCCGCCCCGACATCTTCATCGCGGGCCTGAACGACGTGGACGGCTTCAAATCGACCTGGGTCGTCCAGATGGGCCATCTGATGGCGCTGTTCGATCAGCCATGGCTCGGCATTCGCCCCACACGCCGCATCGTCATGCTGCGCTTCGTCGAGTTCAACCGCGTGGAGGGCGATCGTATCGCCGAGACCGCGATGTTCTTCGACATCCCGCACCTGATGACCCAGGCCGGCCAGAACGCGCTTCCCCCACAGACGGGCATGCACCTCGTCCAGCCCGGGCCGATGACGCACGAGGGCCTGTGCTGGGGCCCGCAGGATCCCGCGCGGGGGGAAGCCTCGCTCGCAGCGATCAACGCGCTCCTGAACAACCCAGCCGCGAGCAAGCTCGGCATCCCCGAAGCCGAGCGCCTCGCGCGCGTCTGGCACGAGGATATGATCTGGTGGGGTCCGGCGGGCATCGGTGCGACCTACACGATCCCACGCTACCTCGATCAGCACAGCACGCCGTTCGATAAGGCGCTGCGCCACGGCTACCGCTTCAACGGCCATCTGGCCCGTGTTGCCGAAGGCGATTTCGGCGGCTTCTTCGGCTGGGCCAACCTCACGCTCCAGAACGCGGGCGGCTATCTCGGCATGAACGCCGGCCCCGGCCCCGCCGACATGCGCGTTGTGGATATGTACCGCGTAGCGGACGGCAAGCTCGCCGAGAACTGGATCTTCATCGATATCCTGCATTTCCTCAACATGCAGGGCCTCGACGTGCTCCAGCGCATGGAGGACGTGCAGAACGGCGGCGGTTGAGCCCGCCGGGCGATCAGTCCCGGTACGCCGCCGCCATCACCGCCACCTCGTCGAACACGGTCCATTCCTCGACCACCAGCGGACCCGTCAGCCGCAGGTGCGAAATGCCCATCATCGTGACCGCGCGCCCCTCGGGCAACGCGTTACCGAGGACGCCGCCGCGCGCGCTCGATCCCGTGAGCAACCAGCGCACCGCGACGATCACGCCGTCCGTTTCCTCGGACCAGCAGATATGCTCGATCGACATCGCCCCGTCCGGGACCGCCGCCAATAGGCCGATCACCAGATCGGACAACAGCTGCAGCCCCTGAACCACGCGCCCGCCGCCCGAATGTACGATTACGTCGGGCGCATAGAATTGCGCCAGCCGGTCGAAGCGGCGCGCGTTCCACACGCCGTCGAACAGCGCCTGCGCCCACGCCTCGACCGATCGCGGAGGTGCCGCGCGCAACGCGCTTGGCAGCGGCACCCAGGGTTCGGCGGCTGTCACCGCGGCCGTTGCGCGCGCCGCCTCGTCCAGATCGAAGCCCAGTTGGCGGACCATGGCCCCCGCGTCGCGCACCAGCCATTCGGTGTGGATCATGTTCGTATGGCTGACGCAGTCGGCGGCGAAGCGCATTGTGTACCGCTTGCCCGTCGCGGGTCCGTACAGCGTCGGAGCGACGTTGGTCGCTCCGCCATAGCCCAGATGCGCGGTGTAGAAACCCGCCTGCTCGTCGCCGCTCCACGCGATGTTCAGATGATTGGTGTCGCCGTCGGGCGCGGCGTTGACCGACGCCAGCGTCGATCGCACCACCGGCTCGGCACCGCGCACGGTGCCATAACCCGAATGGATCACGCACGCCGGATCGTAGGTGTCGCGGATATAGCCGACCGCACGGTCCTGCCAGATCTCGTCGGTGATGCGCACGATATAATCGACGATGTCGGTGAACCGGTCCTCGAAGCCCTCCATCAGCTGCGTGCGCGGGGCACCCGGCAACGGCACGGTCGCGCCCGCGCGGATCCGGCGCACGCCCGCGCGCGCGGGCAGGTCGAACGGCAGCCCCTCAATTTGCGTGTGCGCCATCGCCCGCTCCATCCCGTCCAATGCGGTCGATGCGCTTATTGGCCGGTTCCGATTGCAAGCGCAATCATCTCCAAGCGCTAGCGAACGGAAGAGACATGCGACCTTGCAGCCGCGCCCGCTCCCGTGCATCGATTGCAACCGCTTGCGCCGCCGCCTAGCCTCGCGCGCGACAAATTACAAAGGGGGAAGCGCGCAGTGACAGGGGACACAACGGAGCAAGCCCCGCCGCTCACCACGCGCTACAAGCTCGCCTATGGGGTGGGCAGCATGGCCGAAGCGGTCGTCATCTCGTCCTTCACCCAGTTCGCCCTGTTGTTTTACAATCAGGTGCGCGGGCTCCCCGCCGACAAGGTGGGGCTCGCCATCGCATCGGGCCTCGCGGTCAACGCGCTCGCCGATCCGATCGTGGGCAGCTGGTCCGATCGCACGCGCACGCGGATCGGCCGCCGCCACCCGTTCATGTACGCGGCTATTCTGCCGGTGGCGCTCGCCTTTTTCGCGCTTTTCAACCCGCCGCGCGGGATCGGCGAGATGGCCTCGCTCGCCTGGCTCGCCGGATTCAACATCCTGCTCCAGCAGGCGCTCACCGCGTTCCACACGCCGCACCTCGCACTGGGTGGCGAACTCACCACCGATTATCTCGAACGCACGCGCGTGATGAGCTTCAACACCTTCTTCCTGTGGGCGGGCGACACGCTGTGCTGGGTCGCGAGCTTCGGCCTGTTTTTCGGCGCGACGGCGGCCTATCCCAATGGCGCGCTCGATCCATCACGCTACCCGCCATTCGCGCTCACTATCGCACTGGTCGTGATGCTGATCCTCGCCACCTCAAGCCTCGGCACGCGCAGCCGCGTGCGCTGGCTGCCGCAGGCCGCGCTCGGCACCGCAGGCTTCTCGCTAGCCGCCTTCCTGACCGATGTCGGCCAGGCGCTCCGCAATCGCAATTACCGTCTGCTGCTGATGGGGGCCTTCTGCCTGTCGCTGATGCAGGGGGTGCGCGGGGGGTTATGGATCTACACCGCCACCTTCTTCTGGCGGCTGACCAACGCGCAGATCACCTGGTTCGCGCTCGGCAGCTTCGCCAGCTACGCGTTCGGCTCGGCGATCGTCGCCGGGCTGCACCGCCGCTTCGACAAGCGCTGGACGGGCACCGGCGCGGTCGCGCTTTACTGCATCGGCCCCGCGCTGCCGCTCGCCCTTGGCTACACGGGCGTGCTCTCGTCCGCCACGCAGTTCATCCTGCCGATCCTGATCGCCTTTTCGCTGCTCCAGCACCTGCCGTTCTGCGTTATGACGACCACGGTCTTCTCCGCGCTCGCCGACATCGGTGACGAGAACGAGGTGCGCTTCGGCGCGCGCCAGCAGGGCATCCTCTATTCGACGCAAACCTTCTTCAGCCGCATCGATCAGGCGCTCGGCACCGCGCTCGCGGGCTATGCGCTGACCGCGATCCATTTCCCGAGCGGCGCGACGCCCGGCCATGTCGATGCGTCCGTCCTGCACGGCCTCGCCGGCGCCTTCGTGCTGACCACGCTGCCGGGCCTGCTGACCGCGATCTTCTACGGCCATCTGCGCATCTCGCGCGCAAGCCACGACGCCACGCGCGCTGCCCTCGCGGCCACACCCGCCTAGGCGGCAGTCACCCTGCGCAGCGTCTCGGGCAAGCGGAACCACAGCAGCGCGCCCGCGACGTACACCGCAGGCGCAATGCTCATCGCGCTCACCAGCCCCAGCCGCGTGCTCGCCCAGGCCGCGAACAGCGGTGACCCGAGCGCCAGCACATGGCCCGCGTGGAACAGCGCCGCGCCGTGCGGGCGCAGGCGCGGCGGGAACATCTCGGCGAACCACGCGCCCCACGCTGTGGTGCACGACAGGCCAAAGCCGAACACGAACCCCGGCACCGGCAGCGCGCCGAGCGGCAACCCGCCGTGGAGGAACACCAGGATCGCGGCCGCGCTGATCACATAGCCGATCGCGGGAATGCGCCGCCCGAAGCGGTCGGCGACGATCGCCCACGCGAAGCTCCCGACCAGCGATCCCGTCGAGATGATCGCCACGATTTCGCCCATCTGGCCCGCCGATGCGCCGCGCGCCTCGCGCAGGTACAGCGTCGCGAAGCTGAAGAAGAGCTGGTAAGCGTTGAAGTCGATCCCCGAGAGCAGCACGCAGCCAAGCGTCAGCCAGCGCCAGCGCGCCGACAGCATCTCGCGCCAGTCGCCCGGCGGCCCGGCGGCCTCGTCCCCGTCGTCGAACGCGCGGTAGCGCCGATCGTCGGGGACAGCTGCGAACAGGATCAGCGACAGCGGCAGCGGCAGCGCGCCGATCCACAGCAGCCAGTGCCAATGCGCATCGCCGAGCGCGCCGCCGACCACGCCGATGAGGATGTTGGACAACGGATACATCGCCGAATTGAGCGCGATCATCTTGCCGCGCGCGGCGGGCGGGAACAGCGCGACCACGAGGCTGGTCGCGACCACATAATATCCGCCAAGCGCGGCGGCGAGCAGCGCGCGCCCGCCGATCCACGCCGCGAGCACGCCCGATCCCGCCTGGATCGCCGCGGTGATGCCGATCGCGGCTGCGATCGCGACCGCCGCGCGCCGCCGCCCCGCTCGCGCGACGAACCCCGCCCACAGCAGCGCGCCGACCGTGATGCCGATGTTGCCCGCACTCGAGATCAGTGCGGTGTCCCGCACCGAAAAGCGCAAGTCGTGGATCAGATATGGGCGCGCGTAATCGAGGACGTTGAAATTATAGCAATAAAACAGATAGCCGATCAGCACGACCGCATAGGCGATCAGCCGCCGCCCGATTGGGATCGAGTCCGCCCGCTGCACCCCGCGCGCGTCGTCACCGCGCGCGGTGGCCGCGCTCACCGCGCGCTCCGGCCGAGGATCAGTTCGCCCGGGAACAGCCGCCGCTCGCCCGCAGGCTCCGCATCGACCCGGTCCGCGATCATCGCCACTGCGGCCTCCGCCATGCGCTGCAGCGGCTGGCGCACGGTTGTCAGATCGTAACTGCGCCAGCGCGCCGCCCCGCTGCCGTCAAACCCCGCCACCGCAACCTGCGCGGGGATCTGCAAGCCCATATCCGTGCGGAAATAGTCCATCGCGCCCAATGCCATCATGTCGTTCGCCGCGATGATCGCCATGCCCGTAACGTCCACCTCCGCCGCGACCTGCCGCGCCGCCTCTACCCCGCTCTCGTAACTATAATCGCCGTGCGCCAGCACTGGCGCCGCGATCCCGCGCTCGGCGAGTTCGGCGGTGACACCAGCCATTCGCTCGCGCGAGACCGAGGACGCCTCGGGCCCGTCAATCAGCCCGAAGCGGCGGCAGCCGATGCCGACAAGGTGGCGCGCCAGCCGCCGCCCGCAGTCGAGGTGATCGCACGTGACCGAACTCACCAGCCGCCTGCCCGGCAGGCGGTTGAACAGCACCACGGGCACGTCGTGATCCTCAAGCAGATCGACCTGCGCGTCGGTCAGCGAAACGAGCGCGACGACACCATCCACCTGGTAAGACCAGATCTGATCGACGACCGCATCAAGCTCCGCCATCGCGTCGATCGCGAACAGCATGATCCGCCGCCCCGAACGCGACAGCGCGCGCGAAAGCTCGGTCAGTGCTTCCGGATATTGGAGATTGGTATCGACCGAGACGACGATCGCGACCAGTCCCGAACGGCGCGTCGTAATCGTGCGCGCCATCGCGTTCGGCCGGTAGCCGAGCCGAGTCGCTGCCGCGACCACCTTCTTGCGCACGCCCGGCGACGCGCTCGCGCCCGGCGTGAAGCAGCGCGACACCGCCGAGGGCGATACGCCCGCGGCAAGCGCGACATCGTGCGCGGTCGGCCGACGCTTGCGCACCTGCGCCGCGCGCTCCTTCAAAGGCGGGGAACCCACGCGCGTTGCTGTGCGGCGGCGAGGCCCGCATGGTCAAGGATCATGCGCGGCGCCGCCCCGGGCCCGGCAACCACGAGAAGGTTGCAGTCGAGCGGCCGGCGGCGCGGGGCGTCCGTCAGGATCGACACGCCGAACAGCGCGACATCGGTATCGCCGCTGGTGAAGGCGCGCCGAACGAAGAGATGTCGGCGCAGTTCAGGCTCGCCGGTCGCGAGATCGAACGCCAGCGCGGCCTCGATCGCCCCGCCGAGGTCGCCGTGCAGCTCAGGGTGCGCGGCGGGATCGAAGAATGGTCGCGCGGGCCGCAGTTGCGACAGATCGTGATCCACCGCCACATCGACGCGCGGACGCACGGGCAGCGGTTCGGCTAGCGGCGGACCGAGCCGCCAGAGCCGGACCAGCACGCCATCGTTCAGATCGGCGAACAGCGCGCACGGTCGCCCCTGTGTCGCAAGAAGCACCGCCGCCCCCGCGCTCTCTACCAGCGTGCCGCCGGTCAGCTCGCGCGGCGTGGACCGCAGCAGGGACATAATTGGCTCAATCGCAAACGCCTCGGTTCCGAAACCCTCAAGACGGCAATGCGGGGCAATGGCGTGCGGGCGCCGCCCCGCCGCGAGGTCGCGCAGCACGCTCATGCGCCGAGGCCCCCCGCGACCTGCCGCAGCACCGCGACCTCGTCGAACACCGTCGTGTCCTCGATGATCGCGCCGCCGCGCAACCGATAGTGCGAGACCGCCATGATCAGGATATCGCGACCGCTGGGCGGCCCCCAGACGCCCGCACCGCCGTGCCGTCCCGCGAGCTGCCAGCGCAGCGCCACCGCAACGTCTCCGCCCGGCAACGGCCGCGCGGCATGATGATCGAGCCGCCACGCGACATCGTGCAGCGCCGCGCGCAGCTGGAGCAGGCAGCCGATCCAGTAGCCGCGCCCAAGGCCGTGGCGGCCCGAGGGCCAGCGGATCTCAGCGGCGGGCGAGAGCGCACAGGCAGCCTCGCCATAGCGATCGTCGCCGAATGCCGCGCGCAGCATAGCGGCGGGACGTGCGGCCGGATGCGCATCGTCCGGCATTACGCCCGGTCCGGAGCGCACTTCGGCGATCGCGGCCGCCCGCCAGGCGTGGCGCGCGGGATCGCCCTCGCCGTCCTGCGCGGCCTGCGCGCGCGCGACCTCCCACGGGTCGCCGCCCATCGCAGCAAGCACGCTCGCGTTGTCGCGCACCAGCCATTCCTCGACGATGCGATTCTCGCGCACGAGGCAGTCCGCGATCGTGGTCGCGGTGACGGGCGCGAGCGTCGCGCCGAACGCGCCGTCGTCGCCGAGTTGAGTCGAATGGCTGGTGATGCGGTGCGACGAATGGAAGGTGCCGGGCGCGTCCTCGCTCCAGATCACGTCCTCGCTCACCACCACGCGGTCAGGATAGGCGGACAGCGCGCCGACCGTTCCCTGCACCACGGCCTCCACGCCTCTCGAAGGCCCGGCGAGCGTGTGCATCGGCACGTCCGCGCCATAATGCGTGCGGCACAGGCCGATGTCTTTCTGCTCCCAGATGCGGTGGGTGCAGCGAACGATGTAATCGACGATGTCCGCATATACGGGCTTGAACCCTTTGAGCGGTTGGATGCGCGGGCGCTCGGCGAGCAGGTCCGCAGCAGTGCGGCCCCACGGCGATCGGACACCCGGGTTGGCATCCCATGGTGCGACCGCATCAGCAGGTGAAAGAGGTTGCAAGCCGGCCACTCCGCCAATGTCGGGTTTGCGATAATGGCACACCCGTACGAACGTCAATTAGCGACTAAAATATCACAGATGGGTGGGAAACAGTCGGGACAAACGCGACCACACCCCCGAATTCAATGTCATGCGTGCATCGCCCCGATTGCAAGCGCTGCCAAATTGAGTAGCATATCGGTCCGGGCTGCTCGAGGGTCGAGACGGTGGGAGGCGGAGAATGCGGTTTCGGTCAGTCGTTCGACAATTGATACTCGCGTCCGCGATGACCGCCATCGCGCTGCCTGTGGCTGCCCAGGCCGACAGCGGTGCCCCGCCGCCACCGGCCGCGCCCGCCGCTGCACCTGCACCGGCGGCCCAAAGCGGCGAGATCGTTGTTACAGCCCAGCGCCGCGCCGAGCGGCTGCAGGACGTGCCGCTGTCGATCACGGCCATCTCCGGCGCCGAGATCCGCAACCGGGACCTGACCGACGCCACGCGCCTCGAACAGGTGGTACCCGGCCTCAGAATCGGCCGCTCCGGCCCGGCGACCCGCCCCGCGATCCGCGGCGTCTATACCGAGGCGATCGGCATCAACGCCGATCCGCGCATCGGCTTCTACATCGACGACATCTACCAGTCCCGCACGCAGCAGGGCAGCGCCGCGTTCGTCGATCTGGAGCGCGTCGAGGTCCAAAAGGGGCCGCAGGGCACGCTGTTCGGCCGCAACAGCCTGGGCGGCAACATTGCGCTCATCTCGGCGCTGCCCAAGGACCACTGGGAAGGTGGGGTAGACCTGCTCTACGGCAATTACAACCGCTTCAAGGGCGAAGGCTGGATCAACGTTCCGGTTGCCGAGGGCCTGGCATTCCGCATCTCCGCCTCGGGCGAGCTGCACGATGGCTATCTGCAGAGCACGGTCAACAAGCGCGCCGACCTCGATGACAAGGGCGATTACTTCGTGCGCGGCGCGGTGCGCTGGACGCCGCCGACTTTTGATGGCCGCCTCGAAGTGCTGGCGCACGCGAGCTATTACCGGGAGGCCGATCACGGCTTCAACACGTTCAACGCAAAGCTGATCGGCGCGCTCGTCGATCCCTCGCTGATCACGCCGCCCGGCGGCACAGTCACCTACAACGGTGTCGGCTATCCGGTGCCTCAGGGCTACAACGGCGGCAACTATACGGGCTTCCTCTTCCCCTATTCCACCGCGTTCCGCACGCTCGGCGCACAGGTCAACGGGGCAAGCATCGGGATCCCCATCCCCGGACCCTACCAGAGCATCTACGATTTCCCCTCGTTCCAGCGCACCGAACAGCAGAACTACGACGCGCGGATCACGCTCGACCTCAACCGTTTCGTGCGGCTGCGCTCAATCACCGGCTACACCGCCTTCAAGACGCTGAGCGCGAACGATGGCGATGGCGGTCCGGCGCCGATCTCCGAAGGCTATTACGGGACTAAGGCCTACACGTTCAGCCAAGAACTCCAGCTGCAATCGAACGACCATTCGAGCCCGTTCCAGTATACGATCGGCGGCTTCTACCTTAACGATCTCGACTACGACGGGAGCGCGACGATCGGCTTTCACAATTACACGACGCTGACCGCCGCCGCGCAAGGCCTGCCTGTTCTGTACGCGGGCGGCAGCGCATGCGGGTTTACCTTTCAGCCCAACACGACATCGTGCCTGATCGACAGCACCAACTTCGCCGACTCGCTTAACCCCGAGCGCGCCCGCACGCGCTCCTACGCGGGCTACGCGCAGGCCTCCTATACCTTCGCGCGCAAGCTGACGTTCACCGGCGGTGTCCGCTACACGAGCGACCACAAGACGTTCGCGAACGTCGTGCAGGATGCCAACACAACCTACGTGGGCACTTACGCAAAGGCGCAGGGGTTGATCGGCAACTATCACGCCGAGTTCCCGCTGGACGGCAGCGCCGGCACGCGCGCCAACTTCATGTGCGGCGGCTTTACGCCGGGCACGTTCGCCGCGCAGGGCAGCAACGTGATCGTGGGCGCGGTGCCCAACTACTACCAGACGCGCTGCGGCGACCGCACGTTCAGCTTCGTTACCTATCGCGCGGCGGTCGATTACAAGCTAACGCCCAGGAACCTGCTCTACGCCAGCTTCTCGACCGGTCGCCATTCGGGCGGCTTCGGGGCGAGCTACGCGCCTTCCACCGCACCCCAGGGCGTGTTCGGCACCTACGACAGCGAGGGTGTGGACGCGTACGAGATCGGATCGAAGAACGAGTTCTTCGGCCATCGTCTGCAGGTGAATCTCGCTGCTTACTACAATAAATACAATAACGTGCAGGTTCAGGGTTTACAGTATATCCCCGCGATCAACGGATCGATCACCACGATCTTTAATGGACCAACAGAACACGCGCCCGGACTCGATCTCGAAATCGTAGCGCATCCGGTACAGCGCCTCATGCTTAACTTCGCGCTCAATTATGTTCACGCGCGATATGATATTTATGGTCAGCCGATCTACTACAGCGGCCTGTGCACGATCAGCCAAGCACCCGGCAGTCCCTGCCAGGGCTTCGGATCGACCGCGCTCACACCTGCGCAGCAGCAGGCGTATTTTAACTCGCAGGGCGGGCTCGGCTCGGGCTTCTTCCCCAATCCACAGACCAACCCCGAGCTGTTCAAGCCGTTTACCTTCAAGACGCTGGCCGACGGGACAGTGATCGTCACTTCATACCAGTCGCTCATCTTCAACCGGAAAACCGAAGTGCAAAACACGCCCGATTGGCAGCTCCACTATGGCGCGGCGTACGTGTTCGATCTTGGCCACTATGGAAAGCTCACGCCCGATTTCAATACGCTGTTCAGCAGCAGCTATCTGCTAAGCGCCTCTTTGCCCAATTTCCGGCAGAAGGGTTATTTCAAGACCGATCTGCGCCTGAACTGGACATCGGCGAACCAGCATTTCACCGGCCAGCTCTTTGTCGAAAATCTGGAGAACGTTGCTACCATCGATCGCGCCACCACCGCGAGCCTCGCGGTCAGCGGTAGCTACGCTGATCCGCGCACCTTTGGCGTGCGGCTGGGCTTTAGATATTAGGGACAGGACATGATCGCATTCGGGAGGGACGAACAGTGACCGGATTTCGTACGATCGGCGGCGTTGGGCTGCTGCTTACCACCGCGCTTGCATCGGCCGCGCTTGCCCAGAACGCGCCGGTTCCCGGGCCCGGCGGCGGCGGCGCGCCCGAGGCACCGCCTGAAATCATCGTCACCGCGCAGAAGCGCGAGCAGAACCTGCAGAGCGTGCCGATCAGCATCCAGGCGCTAACCGCGACCAAGCTCGATCAGCTCGAAGTGCGCAGTTTCGCCGATTACGTCGCGTTCCTTCCCAGCGTCGGCTACACCACGGGTTCGAACGGCCTGCCCGGATCCACGTCCACCATCTTTCGTGGCATCGCCACCGATGGCGGCCTAATCGCGTCCGCCACGCTGCCAACGGTCGGCACTTATCTGGACGAGCAGCCGGTCACGTCGATCTCGGGCACGCTCGACATCCACATCTACGATATCGCGCGCGTGGAGGCGCTCGCCGGTCCGCAGGGCACGCTGTACGGCGCATCGAGCGAGGCGGGGACGATCCGCATCATTTCGAACAAGCCCAACCCGAACAAGTTCAGCGGCAGCTATGATCTCGAGGTCAACCAGATCCTGAGCCACGGAACGGGTGGTCAGGCCGAAGCCTATGTGAACGTGCCGATCATCCCCGGCGTCGCGGCGATCCGCGCAGTCGGCTGGTACACGCACACAGGCGGCTACATCGACAACGCGCTCCACCGGCGGACGTTCAAGACCTCGGGCATCACGCAGGACAATAGCGCGCTGCTGGGCAAGGATCAGAACGATGTGGATACCGTTGGTGGCCGAGTCGCGCTCGGCATCGATCTTGGCGAGCATTGGACCGTTACGCCTTCGGTGATCGCGCAGCGCACCTCGTGGGGCGGCAGTTTCCGTTCGGACGATGACAAGATCGGCCAGCTCAAGGTGGGGCATTTCTTCCCCGAGTTGGGCCATGATGGCTTCTACCAGGCGGGCCTGACGATCAACGGCAAGGTTTCGGACTTCGATATCGTTTATGCGGGCTATTTCCTCGATCGCACCACCGAAGCGCAGCATGATTATTCGGACTATGGTTTCTATTACGATGCGATCTATGGTTCGGGAGCCTATTTCAAGGATTCGTCGGGCAAATACATCGATCCCTCGCAGCTGAACCACGATCACGCCAACACTACCAAGCTCAGCCAGGAGCTGAGGATCAGCACGCCCGTGGACAAGCCGATCCGTGGCATTGTTGGCCTGTTCTACCAGCGCCAGGCGCAGGCGGAGGAGAGCGATTACATCGTCCCCGGCCTCGATCCCGCGCTCTCGATCCCGGGCAGGCCGAACTGGGCGTGGCTGACCAAGGAAGACCGGATCGACCGCGATTACGCTATCTTCGGCCAGGTGGACTGGGACGTGACCTCCAAGCTCACCTTCACCGGCGGCGGGCGCGGCTACAAGTTCGATAACACGTTGGTCGGCTTCTTCGGAGTCAGCGATGTGCTGGGCACCACCAGCACCGGCGTAAAAAAATGCATCGGCTACAAGGCGGACAAGAGCGGATTGGGGCCATATGGCGTAGGCCTCGCGGTCGTCGCCAACACGCCTTGCACCGATCTTGGCGTGCTGAACGCCGATGGCACGATCAGCCCCAAGCGTTCGAAGGGCGACGGTGCGACGTGGCGGGCGAACGCGACCTACAAGTTCGATCGCGATCACCTCGCCTATTTCACCGCGTCCACCGGCTTTCGGCCGGGCGGCATCAACCGCGCGGGCTCGGCGACCGCGTTCGACGCGGATCATCTGACCAACTATGAGATCGGCACGAAGAACAGCTTCATGGACCGCCGCCTCACACTCAACCTCACCGGCTTCTGGGAAGAGTGGGACGGGGTGCAGGTGACCTTCCAGGTGCCGGGCGGCAGCGGCGTTGCGCAGATCGCCAACGCGGGCGGCGCGCGCTCGCGCGGTGTGGAGGGTGATTTCAGCTTCCACGCGGCGAACGGGCTCACGCTTTCGGGATCGGCTGCCTATGTCGATGCGGTCCTCACCTCGCCGCTGTACACGGGGAACAAGGACTCCAACGGCAACCCTGTCCCGTCCTCTCCGACGGGCACGCGGCTGCCGCTCACGCCGCAGTTCAAGGGCAATCTGATCGGCCGCTACGAGTTCCAGTTGCGCGACGATGTGAAGGCGCATGTCCAGTTTGCGGGCGCGTATCTGGGGCGACGGTCCTCGGCGATTGTAGTCAAGGACGCGGCCAAACTCGGTTCTCTTCCCGATTATTTCACGCTCGATGGGACATTCGGCGCCCAGAAGGGCAATTTTAGCGCCGAATTCTATGTGCGCAACCTCACCGACGCGCGCGGCCAGCAATCGCGCGCGGCCGAATGCAACATCAACTATTGCGGTCCTTCGTCTTATGATCCGGTGGGCGAGATCTACCGGGTCTACATCCAGCCGCGCACAATCGGCATCCGCTTCGGGCAGAAATTCTAGGGGTAGGGGTAGCGCTCTGGCAGGTCACCGAGCGCGTCGCGCAGCGGGCCGAGCCAAGGTTCGTAATTGCGCCAGTGATCGACAGCTTCGGCGCTGATCGGGCGGCGTACCTGCTCCGAACTCGCAGTCCTGACCGCGCGCCTGTTCTCGTGAAAGGCCATGCATTCGGGTTCGAACGCCAGCCCGCAATAGACCAGCATCGCGCGCACCTCGCGCTCCGGGTTCGCCACCATCGCCTCGTAATGCACGCGGTGGACGCGTCCGGGCAGGACGCGGTCGTAGTGATCCATTACCGCCACATAGTCGGCGTAGTAGCGGCCCACTTCGCCCAGATCATAGCTGAAACCCTGCCCCCGCGCGAAATGCTGCTTCCAGGCGGAAAAGCCGTTCGCCATCGGGTGGCGGCGCGCATCGATGATCTTCGCGTTCGGCAGGATCTGGTGGATCAGCCCGATGTGCGCAAAGTTGTTGGGCATCTTGTCGACGAAATAGGGCCGCGCCGTTTTGCGCTGGATGCGCGTGCGCTCAATGTACCGGCGTCCCAGCGCGGCACGCTCGCCCGCAGTTTGCGCGAGCAGGCGCGGCAGATAGCCCGGGGGACCGTGCTCGTCCTCCCGGCGCGGTGCCTCCCGGCCCGCCAGTTCGGTCGCGATCGCGGCGATGTCGGGCAGCTCCATAGTGCCCTCGACCGCGCTGTGGCTGGCGAGGATCTGCTCGATCAGCGTCGATCCCGCGCGCGGCAGCCCCACCACGAAGATGGGATCGGGCGACGGCTCGCCCCCCGGCCGCGCCACGAACGCGTCCGTCGTCATCAGCGCCGCTGTGCGCTGCGCGTGCGCGCTCGTCTGCGCGGCGTCGTACGGAAGTTCGGCGCGGCGCAGTCGGTTGCCCGCGTCGTAATGCGCGAACGAAGCCGGGTAATCGCGCGCATCCTCGAGCGCCTTGCCGAGCGCGAAATGCAGATGATAACGATCCCCCACATCGGTCGCCTGCGCCAGCGCCGCCTCCATCGCAGACACGTCCCCCGCGTCGAACGGTGCGGTTTTTAGATTGGCGAGGCTCCACCACGCGTCGCCCAGCGTCGGCTCGGTCGCGATCGCGCGGCGATAGGCGGCAACGCTCTCCTCGCGCCGTCCCACGGTTTTTAGTACATGGCCAAAGCTGATCCAGAGCCGCGCCTGTCCGGGATCGCGCGCCAGGATCGAGCCATAGGCGCGCATCGCCTCCTCATAATCGCCCGTGCGCACGAGCACCCCGGCTTTCAGCGCGAGATACCCCGGATCGTCGGGGGCTTTCGCGAGCAGCCGATCGGCCTCGGCGCGCGCGGCGGCAAACTTGCTCCGCCGCTGCAAAACGGTGACGTAATTGGCACGTGCTGCGTCGAAACCGGGCGCAAGTTCGAGCGCGCGCGCCAAAAGCACCTCCGCGTCCGCGTAACGCCCGAGCCGACCCGCGACTTCGGCCAACATGCGGATGGCAGGAACGTCGGTCGGGCGCGCGTGGAGATACTTCCGGAGCAGCCGCTCGGCGACCGCGAGCTGATTGGAGCGCAGCACGGTCGCGGCTTGCACCAGCTCTGGTTCCCGCATCGCGCGCTCAAGCTGGCCGGAGAGATCAACCGCCATCGACGTATAACGGCATCTTGTCGACGAAACGCAACGATAAAGAGCAGCGCGCAGCTCTCGGGTGGCAATCGCGTGATTTTTTTGGGGCCGAAGGTGGACGGGCAGCTTTTGCCACTCAATACGCGGTGGGCGGACATCTGCGATAGCTTCATGGAGTCGATGCGGAATGCTATGGATAGGATGTTGGCAGCCGTTGAAAGCAGACTTGTGGTGACAGGAAGCGAACAAATCGATCGCCGTCTTGTCATCGTCGGCCTCGCGGCCGCTGGCGCGGCGCTTGGGCTCGCCGTCCCAGCGCGCGGAGCTCCACTGCGATACGCCAAGCCGGGTGATGCATTCTGGCCGACGGCACGAGACTGGGCAGCGCTACGCGATGATGTTGGCGAGCGGCTGATCCCGGCAACCCTCCCCGAGCTCGAGCCGGCGCAAGCAGCGACGCTGCTCAAGAACCCGTATTACATCCGCGATCAAGTCGGGCTGACCCAGTCGTCGGGCTACTTGGACGGGTGGCGCTCTGCACCGAGCGCCTATGCCGTCCGGGCGCGAGATGCGGCTGATGTTGCCGCCGCGGTCCGCTTCGCCGCGCGCCATCGGCTGCGGCTCGTCGTCAAGGGCGGCGGCCATAGTTATCTTGGCGGCTCGAATGCGGCTAACTCGCTCCTTGTCTGGACGCGCGATCTTGAACGGATCGAGTTGCACGACGCGTTCGTGCCCGCCGGAACGAGCATGGTACCTGTACAAGCGGTTTCGGTCGGCGCCGGCTGCATCTGGCACGACGTATACGACGCTGTCACGACAAAGCGGGGCCGCTACGTCCAGGGCGGCGGCTGTACAACGGTCGGGGTTGCCGGCCTTATTCAGGGCGGCGGCTTCGGCAGTTTCTCGAAGCTGTACGGCCTTGCCGCCGCGCATCTCATCGAGGCCGAGCTCGTCACCGCCGACGGCCGGGTTCGTACGGTCAACGCGGCAAGCGACCCTGACCTTTTGTGGGCGTTAAAGGGAGGCGGCGGAGGCACCTGGGGTGTCGTCACTCGATTGACGCTCCGTACACATGATCTGCCGGACACATTCGGACTTGTCCGCTGGCGGCTGCATGCCACGTCCGATGCCGCCTTCCGCACCCTCATCGATCGTTTCTTGGCGCTTTATGCTGGGCACCTGTTCAACCCACACTGGGGCGAGACGGCGACGGTCAAGACGCGCAACCGCTTCGAAGTCAGCATGCTGTTCCAGGGGCTCGATGCAGTGACGGCACGGGCCACGTGGGCCGAACTTTCGAACTTCGTCTCGGCGCATCACGCCGACTATGTCGTCGACGAGCCGCTGCTCGTTGCCTCTCTGCCGGCGGCGAAGCTGTGGGACGGCGACTTCCTCGACGCACACATACCCGGGGCAATCACGCGCGATACCCGTCCAGGCGCTCAGCTCGGAAGCTGGTGGTGGAGCGGCAACACCTCTGAGGTCGGTGCCTTCTGGCATGGGTACGAGTCGCTTTGGCTGCCGACCGCTCTCCTTGCCGAAGGCAGCAGGGCGCGTCTGGCGGACGCTTGGTTTGCCGCAAGCCGACACTGGACGACCAGCCTCCACTTCAACAAGGGCCTCGCCGGAGCGCCGCCCGAAGCGGTCGCCGCATCGCGCAACACAGCAATGAATCCTCAGGTGCTCGACGCTTTTGCTCTGGCGATCATCGCCATGGACGGCGACCCGGCTTATCCCGGCTTTCCCGAAGTCAGTCTTGCCGACGCGCGCGACGACCGTGTTCGTATCGCCCGCGCTATGACCGAGCTCCGCCGGGCCGCCCCCGACGGCGGGAGCTATCTATCGGAATGTGACTTTGCCCTAAGCGATTGGCGCCACGCTTGCTGGGGGGGTAACGCTGCGAGACTTGAGGCGATCAAGGCGCGCTACGATCCTAGCGGCCATTTTGTCGTCCACCACGGAATAGGCAGCCAGCACCTGGCGTAAATAGAGAGCTCTGGGGCCGTTTCCTGACTGACAGCTTTCAGAAGAACGAGCCGGGATAGCTGCTATTCGAACGCGGATGTTCAGCGGCAAGCGCCCTGTCGGATTATCGTGGCGAGCGCTAAGGGAGGCCGATGATGGCGTCCGGCATCTGTCGCGTCGCCACTGTAAGTTAGCGAATGATCCCCGCTGGAGCCGCCCAGGCAGGAGTGCGCGCGACCGCGGTGACGCGCAGATGGGTCGAGGGGCTGGTGTTTTCGCACCGTCTCCGTTACCCGGCCACATCATGGTTCGCTCCGCCGCCCCGGTCATCACGAAAATAGCCGTGCCAACGAGCACGGCCAATTGCGCGCGCGTGCAATGCAACGCCGTTCGCCTTGTCACCTCGCCCGCATGTCGCCGCGAGAACCTGACCATCTTTTAGTCCGACCGGTGCCCTCCGCCGCCGGTTCATGAACCGGGACCGAAGCGGAGCGATCGGAAGGTGTTACGATGACAACTGGACGCGAGGATCCGCTCGAGGCGTTGGCGAGGAAGCTGTGCGTCGCGGCCGGAGTCGACCCTGACAGCCGTTTGCCCAAGCCTGGAAGCGAGCGCGGCATGCCCGCCTGGGTGCCGTTCCGCGACCAGGCGCGCGCCGAGCGTGCGGCCGAGCGGCAGCAGCTAGCGAAAGCCGAGTTCGCCAACGCGCGCCCGCAGGCGCCAGCGTTCCAGAATGCGCCGCTTACCATTTTCGGCGAGCATGAGGCGCAGACGATCGAGCAGATGCGCGCGTGCATGGGGGTGGGCAACACCGTCGCGGGCGTGATCTGCGCCGACGGCCACTTGGGTTACGCCCAGCCGGTCGGCGGTGTGATCGCCTACGAAGGGCAGATCAGCATCTCGGGCGTGGGCTTCGACATTGCGTGTGGCAACATGGCAGCGCGGCTCGACACGCGGTACGTCGATATCGCCGATCGGACCGAAGCCATCCTCGCGGACGTCGGCCGGGTGATCTCGTTCGGCGTGGGCGGAGCAACGCCGAGCGGGCCGAGCACGGTCTGTTCGACGACGGCGACGCGTGGGCCGAGTCCGACATGGGCGAATACCGGCAGAAGGCGGCCGCACAGCTCGGTACCGTTGGCTCGGGCAACCACTACGTCGACCTTATGCGCGACGAGGAGGGCTTCGTCTGGATCGGCGTCCACTTCGGATCGCGAGGCTTCGGGCACACCAGCGCCACACGCTACCTGAAAGCAGCAGGCGGCAAGGACGGCATGTTCGTGGCGCCGGCCATCGTCGACGAAGATAGCGAAATCGGGCGCCGCTACATTGCCGCGATGCAGCTTGCAGGCCGCTACGCCTATGCTGGGCGTGAGTGGGTAGTCGAGCGCGTCCGCAAAATCATTGGAGGGACGGTGACCGAAAGCGTGCACAACCACCACAACTACGCCTGGCGGGAGAACCACGGCGGGCGGGATCTATGGGTGGTGCGAAAGGGCGCAACGCCGGCCTTCCCGGGCCAGCGCGGCTTCGTTGGCGGGTCGATGGGGGATGACGCCGTCATTCTCGAAGGCGTCGACGGCCCGGAAGCGAAGGCCTCGCTCTATTCGACTGTCCACGGCGCTGGCAGACTGTTTGGGCGCAAGGAGGCGAAGCGGCGCTTCACGCGCGAGCAGATGCACGGTTGGCTGCGCGAGCGCGGCGTGGCTCTGCTGGGTGCGGACCTGGACGAGAGCCCGATGGCGTATCGCCGCTTACCTGACGTGCTGGCGCATCACGCAGCTAGCGTGAAGGTCATCCACCGGTTGCGCCCATTCGCGGTGGCGATGGCCGGCTCGGACGAGTTCGACCCTTGGAAGGACTGAGCGTTCAGGACGGCAATATCGGCCAGCCTATGGTCGGCAGCCAGGGCATAGGAGGCAATTGATCGCCCAAGCGGATCTCTCCTGTGGCCAGTCATGCCACAGGAGAGAGCACTGGAATGTCAGAGCTGGGCCGGTAACGGACTGGCTGCTTCGGGTGACGAGTGCGGAATAGCTGCCTTTCGCCGAAGCGCGACCCTGCCGACAGCTTGCGACCCCAAGTCGGACTCGGTGTCGGCGGGTTAACTACCGGAAGTCGTTCAGTTGTTCG